>CANQVD010000004.1 GCA_947627215.1 uncultured Eisenbergiella sp. | reverse complement strand
TCGCGGTGGTAAACACCGTGCCGGGAAGCGTCGCGCTGTTTTCAGCCGGAACAGTCTGTGCCGGCCCCGCCTCGGTATTGCTGATGCTGGGGCTGACCACGACCTGCTGCACCGGTTCCTTCATGATCATAGGGCTCGTCGATGCCATAGCCGTCATGCTGGAAAATGCGAGCATGAGGGAAAGAATCACTGCGAGTTTCTTTTTCATGTCGATCACCCTCCTTTCTTGAGAATAAAAAACATCTGTGTGGCTTCTATATCAACAGTCGGATAACGGCTGTCAATATCTGTCTGTTCAGTCGGGTTCCCTGTAAAATACCTTCAGGATCAGCTCATACAGCGCCGTCTCATCCGGATAGAACTCTTCAAAGATCTCTCCCATCTTCACCTCTCCCTGAAGCGAATAGACGTCATCCTGGGAGAAGCTGCAGTCCAGGGCCTCCCCCGCCAGATAGACCGCCTCCTCCGCGGAGATATCCGTCGTCATGTAAGGCTTTATCTGGGAATACACCTTCAGGGGGATCGTCAGGTCCTCCCGCACGGCCCTCCTGGCCTGCCCGATGAAGGCCTGCAGGTACTGCTTCTGCCGCTGGAGCCGTTCACCCGCGCTCTCGGGTATGCCGGTGTCCCGGTATCTCAGGAAAAGGTACGCATCCTGTCCGTCCAGGTGGACGCGGTCTCCCGCTTTCCAGTCCGCGCTGTAGGCTTTCCCGTGGAAAACCGTCTTCGCGTTGACCGCGGACTCCGGGATCACCACATCCACGCCGCCCACCGCGTCATTGATGGCGGCGATCCCTTCCATATTTAAAGCGCAGTAGCCGTGGATGGGGAGCCCGTAAAACAGCTTTGAGACGGCATCGACTGTATTTTCACAGCTCTCCTCCAGTCCCTCCCCATAGGCGTGGGCCAGGGCGATCTGCGCCGTATCGGTCCCGGCGTACAGGCCGTTCCGGTCATAGACGGATATCTCCGTCATCGTATCGCGGGGAATCCCGATCACGCTGATCTTCTTCTGCCTGCCGTCGAGGACGGCCAGAAACAGCGCGTCCGCCTGTCCTCCCCTGTACAGATCGGAGGACGCCTCCACTTCGCCATACCTGTCGATCCCCATGCACAGGAAGGTGCGGATATCCTCATCATAGAGATACGTTTTCCCATGATAGCGCAGCCCGTTGGCAGGCAGGGCCTCCGTGCGGACCCCGTCGGAAGAGGCCTCTGTCTCTCCTGTCCCGTCCTGCTGCTCTGTTTCCTCAGAGGGCATGCGCAGAACAGCGTCCTTTGCCCTGGCCGCAAGGGAGTGCGCCCCATGCCAGCGGATATATCCGTATGCTCCGGCCAGCAGGACGGCGATGACCAGGATGGCGCTGCACCCGATAAAAAGGATGCGCGCGGCGTCCAGCCTGCGACGTCTTTTCCTCTTTCTGCGGTTTTGTGCCCTCCCGGAGGTCGGTTTCCCATGCGCCGCGCTGTGGGGGGCGTCTGCCGGTTTCCCATGGACCGCGCCGCGGGGGGCGTCCGCTTTTTTCTTCTTTACGGCTGCCGGAGTGTTCCCGTTCCTTTTCTCACCCATCTGTCAGCACCGCCTGTACCAGATACCGCCTGTCATCCTTCCCTGTCACGCCCGTTGACAGCGTGAGGATCTTATCGTCCGCCGTTACCGGGACGGATTCGTCCAGATAGGTATCCATGCCGCGCTGTGCGAAAACATCCTTCAGATACGTGTCAAAGATCGTATAGTTCCAGAAATCGTATATTTTGATCAGATGCCTGTCGTCATACTCATACGCCGCGAAGATCTGATATACGCGGCACGCATCCTGGGTCGTCACGCGGATCTCACGGCAGCGGTCAAAGAAATCCCTGTCCTGGTACTGATGCAGTCCGGCAAACCTGCCCTCCACGTTTCTCCCGTATATGACCGTGTTCGGATCGCTGAAATCCTTTCGGTTGTAGTATTCCGTATAGATGCAGCCCGACGGATCCTCCGCCTTTTCGATATCATGGTTCAGATAAAAAGACTCATCCTCCGGGGACTGCAGCAGCGGGAAACTCAGATCCGTGCCCGTGATCTCCAGCCAGGCGTAAACATCCGGGTTGTACGACGCAAGCTCCGCAAGGGCCTCCTGCTTATCGCCGCCGTTTCGCGCCTCATCCAGAATGTCAGCGGCCGTTCGCACGGGTGCCGTTTCCGTTTCCGGCACTGTCGGTCCCTCATCGGGTGCGTCCCTCCCGGTCCCGCAGGAAGACAGGCATATACACATAAAAACGGCCGTAAAAACCGGCAAAATGCACATATATTTTAATGTTCTTCTTTTCATTTCGATTGCAAAACCGCCTCCTTTCGGCAGCTTTTCCCTGCAGTGCTGCGCTCTCCTGTCATGACACGGTCATCTGCTCTCCCTTCTGCACACTGGGCCGTTCCTCTTCGCGCGAAACGTACCGAAACAGATATTCCAGTTTCAGCTCCGGGAAAAGACAGTCGCGTATCATGACCGCCTCTTCATAAATCCAGTCGGTCGCGCCGATCAGTCTGGACATAACGGCCGCGTCGTTTCTGCCCAGCAAAAAAGCCAGATCGTGAGAAGTAATATTCCGTGCTCTCATCTCTCTGGCAAGATTATCGCTGTCAATCCTTATCATTTCGCACCTCTGCATGGGAAACGGCTCTTCTTTGGCACGGCATCCGTCTGTCCGCATGTATCCCCGTGCCATGAGAGCGTCATTCTCCGATATCCTGTTCGCAAATTGCGGTTCATCGCAACTATAGTATATATTATTGCTGTATATTGCAATTGTCAAGTATTTTATTTTTAGAAATATTTTATAGTTTGGCAGTTCTCATGAGGAAAATCATTTACAACTGGGAAAAAGTACGATATATTTGAAACAGGAATTACCAGATTTATGTGCAAAGACAGGAATCATTACAAATGAAACGACAGGAAATCCTGCGCTCTCTTATGCTCCGGAAGGGCATGTGTATCGCAGATATTGTAAGAATTACACAAATTCCCTATTCTACCGTAAAAGCGATTCTGGAAAACGGTGTGGAACGGTCCAGCTACAGCTATATCTGCGCGATCTGCCATGCGCTTGGCATCACCACCGATGAATTGGAACAGATCGCGGCGCAGGAGGTTTCCCCTCAGGACGTTCAGATTCTCATGTCAGATATTTCAGAATTATCAGATGCGGAACGAAAGCAGTTAAAGCATTATATTCATTATCTTTATTTTCTGCGGGATGAAAAAACGGATGGGACAAAATAAACCCCATCCGCCAAAAGCGCAGAAAGCCTCTTAAATTCCCTTGCAATATATCGGCTGCTGTGTTACCCTATAACCAGCCCTTCGGGGCCGGGCTCCCAAAACGGGTAAGCGGTTGGCCTTTTGCCGGATCTTCATCCGAGAGCTTCCAGAATCAACGGAGGTGGTTCAGATGGAAAATAAAGCGAAAGGTACATACGATGAATACGATTCTCCGCATCCTGGAGATCGCAGCGTCCCTGATCGGCTCTGCCGTGAAGGCCGTTGAGATCTTCCAGCGGGTGAAAAAGGAACATCAAAAAAGCAACCGCTCTCGCCAAAGTTAGGTTGCTTTTTTGTAAGACAATTTAACCAAGGCCAACCGTTTGCTTTACGGGAGCCCTTTCAGTTATTATACTATCATCAGACCAGTTTCCTGTCAATAAATTTTTCCTTCCTGACTCTCCGGCATTCCATCCGCTCACAGTCTGCGAAAAACGCAGCCAGCCCTATTTCACGCTTTCCTTGGACGCCTCCGAGGCCAGCCTGCGGTACTTTCCTTTCTCCTCCGCCATCTCCTCCACGGTCTTCTCCTGGAGGGCAAAGCCTTTCACCGGTCTGTACGGGACAAGGGGGCCGCGCATCCTCTCCTTCGCTCGTTCAATCTCACCGACTTTCACATACTGCGGCAGCCACTTTTCCTGCGCCACCAGCATCTCGTCGATCATCTGTTTGATCTCATCGGGCGTGCAGACCGCGCCGGTCAGCGGATCCATCATGCCTGCCTGATACAGCAGAGAAATGTCGGCGTGCACGGCCGCCTCCACCGCCAGCTTCTGCACCCAGACGGACTGCGAGCAGATCGCGGCACATCCCAGCGGCAGATCTCCTACCTTCGGCACGCTGATGCCGTTTCCGTCCACATAGCAGGGCACCTCCACCACACACTCATCCGGCAGATTGGTGATGGTCCCCTCATTCATCACGTTGAAATGTCCCCGGTAAACCCTTCCGGTCTCCAGCGATTCGATGATATAGGAGCCGTGCTCTTCCGAACGCTTTTCCGGTATGAATTCATTGGGCGCTTCCTTCAGCCAGTTGGGAAAATCCGTCTCGAACCAGTTGCGGGACTCCCGGCAGACCCGCAGATAACCGGCTGTCTCTCCCTGGATCCAACTGGAATAATTGATCCACTTTTCCATGTCCTCCGGCCGTTTCCGATACCACATGAGATATTCGGACAAATGCCCGTTGGACTCCGTGGAATAATAGCCGAAATTCTTCATCACATCCAGCCGGATATTTTCGTCCTTCGCGAAATCCGCCTGACACATCAGCGGATAGAGCTTATCCTTCATCTCTTCGCCGTCCACCTTTACGCTGATATACCAGGTCTGATGGTTCAGACCGGCGCAGATGATGTCCACATCCTTTTTATCCCGTCCCAGCGCCTGCGCGATCTGCGCATGTCCGTGCTGTACGCCGTGACAGAGCCCGTAGGTCTTCACGCCGCCCCAGCGATTGGCCGCCCAGGTCATCATCGCGTTGGGATTGGAATAGTTGAGCAGGATGCATCCCGGCTTTGCTGCCTCCCGGATATCTTTACAGAAATCCAGGATCGCTGCCACGCCCCGCTGTCCGTACATGATGCCGCCGATGCACAGCGTATCTCCCACGCACTGATCCACCCCGTATTTCAGCGGGATTTCCACGTCCGTCGCGAAAGCCTCCAGCATACCGATCCGGACGCAGTTGATCACATATTTCGCGTCCCGGAACGCTTCTCTGCGGTCCAGCGTGGCCTGGATCCGGATGTCCAGGCCGTTGGCGTCGATATCGCGCTGACAAAGCTGCGTCACCATCCGCAGGTTATCCGCGTTGATATCGGTGAACGCCACCTCCATATCCCGGAATTCCGGCACCGTCAAAAGGTCCGATAAAAGCCTGCGGGTGAAGCCGATGCTCCCCGCGCCGATAAATGCAACTTTGAATTTCATATCTTCCCTTTCCGCCGCAGATACGGCAAATGCGTTCTTGTCCGCCGTCATAACGGCGAATTCGTTCCTTCCCGCCGCAGATGCGGCAAATCCATCTCTTCGCCGCCGTCAATACGGCTAACACTTTTTTTCTTTTCTGCCCGTTCCAAAGAACTCAGCGTTCCGCGACCCGGATCTGCCAGAACGCGATGGTCTCCCGCTTCCGGGTATAAGTGAGAAAAACATCCCTGCCCTTCGCCACGATGGCCGGATAGGAAAATTCCGCCCGATACTCGTTTCGGTCACAGGGCTCATGCTCCAGCACGTGCGGTCTGCTCCAGGAGTCTCCGTTATCCGCCGAAATGCTGAGCGCGATCGGCGTGCGGGGCCCCCAGTTGATCGCCACCGGATTGAAAGCCAGCACCAAAAGCCCGCTCTCCATCCGCACCAGATCCAGTCCGCTGTTGTTATTGGGCAGCCCGGTCCGGCGCGCCGCCGACCAGGTCCGCCCGCCGTCCGCGGAGTCGCTACGATAGACCGCGCCCTCCGAACTGCGCATCAGCATATGGACCGCCCCGACGCCGTCCTGCCAGAGCGCAGGCTGTATCACACCGCTGCCCAGGATCCCGCTGCGGTCCAGCGGGACCGGCGCGCTCCTTTTCCACGTCCGCCCGTTATCCTCCGAACGGTCTGTAAAGCAGTCCCACGCGCCCCGCTCCAGGGAGGCGGGCGCCAGAACCGCCCCGTCCGCCAGACGAATGCACTTGTTTTTCACGGGGCCCCGTCCGCCTGCATCGCCGGGCACCAGCTCGACAGCCGGACTCCAGCTTTTGCCCAGATCCGCTGATCTGCAAATCATCGTCCGCCATGCCGGGATTTCTTTTCCTTCTTTATAGAACAGCAGCAGCTCCTGCCCGTCCCAGAACAGCACCGGATTCCAGCAGGGCACCCGCTCCGCCGCACTGCCCTCCGCCGCACTGCCCTCCGCCGCTTTCATCGGCCGGGTCCATCCTTTTTCCGTTCTCCTGGAAAACCAGATCGACACACCCGGCGCGCCCTCGCGGTCCCCGCCGAACCAGGCGGCCGCCGGGGTCCCATCCGGCAGCAGACAGACGGTGGAGGCATGACACTGCAAAAAAGGCGCTGTTCCCTTTTCGAATATGTTTTCCCGCCGTATGACCTGAAGGTTCATTTTATCAGATGCCGCTCCCACGCTTCATAGCCGCTGTTTGCCGAAAACAGGCTGTCCGCTCCCGGCGTCAGCCAGATTTCTTTCTCCTCTGTCAGAAGGATCATGTCGAAATCCCTGTATTTCTTCCAGTGGCCGACCGCTCCGTCCTTTCCCATGACGAACAGCGCCGTAGACAGAGCGTCGGCAAGCCCTCCGTCCTTCGCCAGGACCGTCACGGAAAGCAGACCGTTGTCCACAGGATATCCGGTGGACGGATCAAGGATATGCCCATAGCGCTTCCCATCCGCGCCGATGAAAAAGCGCTCATAGCTTCCGGACGTCACCACCGCCAGATCCACGGCGGAAAGGGTCCCGATCAGTCCGTCGGAAAGGGGATCCCGCAACCCCAGCTTCCACGGACTGCCGTCCGGCTTCGAACCGACCGCCTCCACGTTCCCGCCCAGATCCAGAAGCGCGGACCGCACGCCCCTCTCTCGCAGATATTCCGCAATCCGCTCTCCGGCGTATCCCTTCGCCACCGCGCCCAGATCCAACTGCGCGCCGTCCTCCAGCCGGACACGTCCGCCGTCCGCCGGTATGACCTTTTCATAGCCGACCCGCTCCAGCGCCTCCGCGATCTCCTCCCCGGAGGGCACCCTTTTTTCATCCGTCGTAAAGCCCCAGGCCGTCAGGACAGGATAAATGGTGGGATCCAGCTTTCCTTCTGTCCGCTTCGCCATCTCCAGCGAAAAGCGCAGAAGCGCCGCCGTCTCCGCCCCCACGCGGGCCTCGCCCTCCCGGTTCAGGGCCGACAGCTCGCTGTCCGGATCGGTGACGGACCAGAGCCGCTCCATCCTTTCCATTTCCCGCTGCGCCTCTCCGGCGAGCGCGTCCCCGTCTTTTCCGCAGACCGTCAGAGTGACATAGGTATCCATGGCGAAAAAGGAGGTTCTGGCTTCCTGCTGTCCCTCCTGCATCCGGGCAAGAAGACAGGCGCCGAGCAAAAGCATCGCACAGCCCAGGAGCGGGACCACGCGGCGGGCAGCCGGAACCGTGCACCTCTCTTTGCCCTCCCCGCAAGTCCAGTTCGCAAGGACCATCCGGCGGACGGCCGGAGCCCTGCTCTGCGGATTTTTCCTTTTCATAAACAGCATCCCCGCCCTCTTCTCTCTGGGGTCATTATACAGGAATCCCCCGAAAAAGGAAATAGGCTTTCCGACGATCTTTTGGGCAGACCGCACGTTTCCGTTTCTCTGTTGAGAAACTCCAATGCACTCAACAGGGTCTATCCGACCCATAGAAAAAAGACGGGCGAAACGCACTGCGCCGTCGTCCGTCTCTCTTTTCTTTTTTCATGCCGCCATGCGCTTTCTCCGCAGGGCCGAGCATTTTATTTCTCGTACAGATATTCCTCAGGCAGGGACACGTGGAAATCCTTTTCCAGCGCGCGGAAATCCGATACCGTAATGGTCTGCAGCTTGTCGGGGCGCACCGCCAGCACCTTCAGAAGGATCTCCGCGGACTTCTCCACCGCGTGCATCAGACCGAAGGTCAGATCGAAGGTAGCGCCGGAGCAGAACATGCCGTGATGGGCCCAGATGACCACATCATGATATTCCATCCGCTTGCTCGTTTCCACCGCGATGGCGCGGCCGCCGGGCACCATCCAGGGCACCACGCCCACGCCCTTGGGGAACAGCACCGGGCATTCGGTGGCGGACTCCCAGAGCTCTCTGGTGAATATCTTGTCCTCCAGCGGAAGCACGAAGGTCAGCGCGATGATATTGGTGGTGTGCGCGTGATAGATGACGCGGTGCTGGTCGTTGGTGGTGCGTTTCTTCACCTCATGGTTCATCAGATGCGCGGGCAGCTCGCTGGTGGGCCTGCCGCCCTCCACCAGTCCCCAGCGGATACGGTAGTTCTCTCCCTTGTCGTCGACCTCCACGATGCACAGGCTCGCTTCCGGATCCACGATGATATTGCGGAAATATTTGCCGCTGCCGGTGACCAGGAAATATTCTCCCGCCAGTCCGGGAACGCTGGTGCCGATGGGCTTCCAGGGGTCATGATCGCTCAGACGTTCCTGAATGCTCCCCACCTCGTTGGGCGTCAGACGGTAGGAAAGATTTCCGCCGTTGGCCTCGTGCCAGCCCTGCTGGAAGCCGTCGTCCGCCATTTTTATGAATCCCTGCATAAATTTCGTATCCAGAATTTTCATCGCGGTTTACCTCTCAATTCCTCTTGCTGAGCACTTCGTCCTCATATTTTCTGATCGTATCAAACCATTTGCCGTCGGCGGGCGCGCCGTTGGCTTCGCAGAAATAATCCCATACGTCGCCCGCCGGATAGAGCTTCAGCTCCTCCTGGCGCACCATCAGCTCGGTGAAGTTCTGGGAGTCCTGCAGAGCCTTTAACTGCTCTGCGGGCTGCAGCAGCGCATACAGCAGCGCCTTCTGCACGTTGCGCACGCCCACCACCCAGGCGCTGACACGGTTGATGCTGGCGTCAAAATAGTCCGTGGCGATGAACACGCGGTCCACGGCGTCGTTCCGAACGATCTCCTTCATGATCTCCTTGGTCTCGTCGTCCAGAAGGACCACATGGTCGGAGTCCCAGCGCACGCCTCTGGTCACATGCAGCGCGATCTTATCGGAGAACAGGAGCATGGACGGGATCTTGTCGGAAACCACCTCGGTGGGATGATAATGTCCGTTGTCCATCAGGCTCAGAATGCCTCTGGTCGCCGCGTAGTTGATGCAGAACTCGCTGGAGCCTACGGTATAGGATTCCAGGCCGATGCCGAACACCTTGGACTCCAGGCAGACATAGACCTTCGTCTTATCGTAAGGGATGGAAAGGATCTGGTCCAGGGAATCCGCAAATCTCTTCCTGGGCCCCAGCCGGTCCGCGGGAACGTCCTTCATGCCGTCAGGGATCCAGATATTCATCACGCAGGGCTGACCCAGCTCTTCCGCGAAATACTGGGAAATACGGATACAGGCCTGTCCGTGACGGATCCAGAACTGCCGGATCTCCTCGTCCGGGCTGGAAAGCGTATAGGAAGCCGCCTTGGGATGCGAGAAAAAGGTGGGGTTGAAATCAATGCCCAGGCCTCTTTCCTTCGCGAAATCCACCCACTTCTTAAAGTGTTTGGGTTCGATGGAATCCCGGTCCACGGCCTCTCCGTCCCCGAAGATGGCATAGCTGGCATGCAGGTTGATCTTGTGTTTTCCAGGGATCTGCTTTAAGGCCACGTCCATGTCCGCCATCAGCTCTTCCGGCGTGCGTGCCCTTCCCGGATAATTGCCGGTGGTCTGAATGCCGCCGGTCAGCGGACCGTCCTGGTCAAAGCCGACCACGTCATCCCCCTGCCAGCAGTGAATGGCGATGGGAATCCGCTTTAAGGTTTCCAGCGCCTTGTCGGTGTCCACGCCGATCTGCGCATACCGCTCCTTCGCGTATGCATATCTTTCCTGTGTTGTCATGTTCGTCCTCCTTTTTCTCTCTTTTATTCTATATCCTTCGGATATACGCACTTTACGCGATACCGCTCAAAAAAGCTCAGCCAGCGCCCGTCGGGACGCCGGTCCGTGATCACGATATCCGCATCTCCCGCGCCGCAGAGCCTGGAGAAAGCGATCCGGTCAAATTTCGTGTGGTCGATGCACAGGATCCGTTCTCTGGCGGACTGCATCATCACCTGCTTCGCCTGGGAAAACATTTCGTTGCCGTCCGTGACGCCCCGCTCCATGTCGATCCCCTTGCAGGACAAAAACGCCTTGTCGGCATTGAAGCCGGAAAAGCTCTCCGTGGTCTTGGGACCCACCAGCGCCAGATACCCCTCCCGGAGACTCCCGCCGGAACAGATGATGTTCCAGTCCGACACGTCCGAAAGCTCGATCAGGATCTCCACGGAATTGGTGAGCACCGTCAGATTCGCCCTGTCCTTTATGGCACGGGCGATAAAAACCGCCGTGGAACTGGCATCCAGAATGATATGATCCCCGTCCTGAATATAGGCCGCCGCCAGCTCCGCCAGCCTCTGCTTTTCAGCCGCGTTCGCTTTTTTGCGCACCTGAAACGGCATATCGAAGCCGATATTTTCCTTCAGAACCGCGCCGCCGTAGCTTTTGGTCGCCAGTCCGTCCTTTTCCAGCTTTTCCAGATCCCGCCGGATGGTTTCCTCTGAAACGCCAAAAAGGGCGCTCAGCTCGCTGACCACCACTTTTTTCTCGTCCTGCAGTTTTTCCAGTATGAGATTCCTGCGCTCCAAAGCCAACATATCGTTTCTCCTACAGGATCGATTTGCATAGCTGCGCGTCCGGATGGGCGATTACCGCGCTGTCCAGATACATCCCGCCCTCCGCCGCAGCCTGCTTCGCCTTGTCGATGGCCGCCTGTGCCGCCGCCACCTCGCCGGTCAGATACAGATAGGACTTCCCGCACATTCCCTTGGCGATGCGCAGCTCGATTAACTCCACCGCCGCGGTCTTGGCCGCCATATCCGCCGCCACGATGATGGACGCCGCGTCATAGGTTTCCAGAATGCCCAGCGCGTCGATCGACTCCACCCGGGTCGTACCGTAAATCGCCGGGAAAATGCCCGGATGCGGATTGCCCAGCACGAAGCTGTCGATAAAATGCTCCTGTGCCACCTGTCTGGCCGACTCCACCGCGCTTTTGACCGCGCTCAGCTCTCCCGCGATCAGTGCGATGTATTTGCCGGGGCAGACCACCTGCGCCTCCAGCAGTTCCACCAGGGCGGTCTTCACCATGGTATCCGCCGCACGGACGCCGGCCGAAACCGTCTTAAATTCTATCATTCCAATCGCTTTTGCCATCGCTGCTCTCATTCCGCCGGCTTTCCGGCCGCGCCTTTCTCCTCCGCCGCGATCCCGGTCATGCATTTCCGTCCTCTGCCGTGATCTCGATCCACGTCTTTCCGATATCCGTCACAACGCCGCCGATGGACGCGTGTATCGGAACGCTGAGTCCCTGGGCCGCCGCGGCGATGATCTGTCCCCGTGTCACCCGATCGCCCCTGCCAACCGCGCAGACCGCCGGCGCGCCGATATGCTGGGAGAGCGCCTCCCGCACCCGGTGAACCGGGCGGACCTGATCGTCCAGCGGCGCCCTGTGATCGTACCTAGACAAACCCAGTCGGGCAGTCAGCCGCTTTTCCGGCACCCTCCGGTACTCTCTGGCCTCCGAAACGCCCGCTCCCTGCGCCTTCGGCGCCTTCAGTCCGTGTTTTTTCAGCCCGTCCTTACATTCCGCGATCAGCGACCTGGGGGAAAGCCCCTGCGGACAGGCGTACAGCTCGCACACGCCGCAGCCGGAGCAGAAAAACAGATTTTCAAACGCTTCCAGATCCCCGAAGTCATGATTGCTTATGGCCCGCATGAACCGATGCGGCTCGATGGGATGCCCCAGGTTATGTCTGGGACACAGATCCGTACAGGTCTCACACTGACAGCAGGCGGAAGCTGCCCGCTTCATGCCAGCGGAGGGGGACATCTGTCTGCGCAGGATCAGCGGATGGTCCTTCGGGAGAACCAGGATGGCGTTGGTGGTCCGGGTCACCGTATCCAGACGGCTGCCCAGCCGCCCCATCATGGGGCCGCCCACCAGATAGGCCAGCTCCTCCGGATCCGCCGCGGTCTCGCCTCCGGCCATCTCCACGACCTCTTCCAGAGATGTCCCCAGCGGCACGCGCACCGTCGCAGGGGCCTTCACCTCGCCCACCACGCTGACCAGCTTGTCGGTCACCGGTGCATTTTCCGCCAGCGCGCGGCTGATATTGTAGACGGTCTCCACGTTGAACACCGCCACACCCGCCTCGATGGGAAGTCCGCCGGGAGAAATGATCTTTCCAGTGGCCTCATAAATCAGAAGCACCTCGTCTCCCGTGGGATAGACGCTCTGCAAAAGCTGGATGCGCATATTCGGATACTGAGGCACATACTGCTTCAGCGCCTCCACCGTTTCCGCATATTCCGCCTTTACGCCGATCACGGCTTCCTTTGCCCCCACCGCTTCCGCGATCCGAAAGAAGGCTTCTACGATCTCCTTCGTATGCAGTTTTAAAAGCTGTCTGTGCAGCTTCAGGAGCGGTTCGCATTCCGCGCAGTTCATCAGGATGACCTGCGCCCTTCTGTCGATCTTGGCATAGGTGGGGAACCCCGCGCCGCCCGCGCCGACAATGCCGCACTCCTTTATGAGGCTGCCGAGTTGTTCTGCTGTCATGATTCCGTCCGATTCTGTCCTAAGTTTTCTTACTGTTCCGCGTTTCCGGCCGGCTCTATGCCTGCGCCCAGACCGAAGGATCGTCCAGAATGCCGACGATCGCCGCGTCCACGGGGGCCGATTCCACCCCGCAGCCAATCCTTGCGGCGCTTCCCAGCGCCACCAGCACGTACTCCCCGATCCCGGCTCCGATATTGTCGATGGCCACCAGACAGCCGGTCCTTTCCCGCATGGATTCCACCGGCTCAACGATCATGAATTTGTTTCCGATCAGATTTTCATTCTTACGCGTGGAGACCACGCTGCCCGTCACTTTTCCAACGATCATAGCCGCTCCAATCTCATTTTATCAGGATTACGGAATCTCCGGTTTTGATCTGTCCCGCGTTGGCCTCGTCCGTATCGATGTGCATTTCCAGCGTGAACGTATCTGACACGCGGATCTTCACCTGATTGAAAACGGTCCCTCTTTCATTGTCCGCCCTGACGGAAACGATATCGCCGTCATGGACGCCCGCCTGTCTGGCGTCCTCCGGGGACATATGGATGTGGCGCATGGCCACAATACAGCCTTCCTTCAGATACAGCGCGCCCTTCGGACCCACCAGCGCGATGGGCGCGCTGCCGGCGATGTTCCCCGACTCCCGCACGGGTGCCTTGATTCCCAGCTTAATGGCGTCCGTGGCAGAAATCTCCACCTGAGACGCTTTCCGCACCGGGCCCAGCACCCGGACATTTTCTATCGCTCTGAGCTTTAGGCCCACCAGCGTCACCAGCTCATTGGACGCAAACTGCCCGCCCATCAGCTCTTTTTTCTTCGTCAGATGATATCCTTCCCCGAACAGCACCTCCACGTGCTCCTGGGTCAGATGTACATGCCGCGCGGATACGCCCACCGGCACCAGATAACCTTTGGAACCCGACTGTTCCTTTTCCAGAGCGGCGAGAACCGCCCTCGTTATCATTTCGATTTCTCTCGTCTGCATACCGTCACCTGCCATTCCGGGCAGCCCGCGGCGGATCGCCGCGGGCCGATGCCCTGGCCTTTGCGCTTCGTTATCCCGCGCTGTCCCGCTTCCGTCCGTTCAGGATCATTCCTTGATGTGAGGAAGGATCATTTCCACATCATTGTGGGGTCTCGGGATCACATGGGTGGCGATCAGCTCGCCCAGCTTGCCGGCCGCGTTGGCGCCGCTCTCCACGGAGGACTTCACCGCGCCCACATCGCCGCGCACCATCACGGTCACCAGTCCGGAACCGATCTTCTCCGTGCCGATCAGGGTCACGTTCGCGGACTTGCACATCGCGTCAGCCGCTTCGATCGCCGCTACCAGACCTCTTGTTTCCACCATTCCCAATGCTTCCTGTGCCATTTTTTTCTCCTCCTTTTTGGATACAGTCTGTTTTTCTGCAACAGATGCTGTCATTGCTTTATCAAAGGCTTCCCCGGCCGCACCGGCCGTTTCCGCCTCTTTCACTGCCCGGGAGCGTCCCGTTCTGACCTTTCCCGGCACAGTTACTTTTTCTTTTTCAGAAGGTAACTTCCTGTCCGACATAGGTTCCTTCCGCGACCTCCTCTTTTCTGAACCGGCTGGCGCTCAGACGGACCAGCCGCACGATCTCCGGGTGGGGATTCGCGATCACGCCGGAGGAAACCGGTTTTTTGACCGCCTTTTCGCAGGCCGCTTCCACCGCCTGCTTGACGGCCGCCACCTGTCCTTCCACCACCAGCGTCACCAGACGTCCGCCCAGCTTGCGCTCCCAGGTGGCCAGCTTCACGTCCGCAGTCTTGCACATGATATCCAGCGCGTCCATCGCGGGCACCACGCCGGAAATTTCAATGAAACCGTAGGATGCGCCCATCGCCTGTTCCCGCTCCTCTCTGCTTAAATGCGGGGAAGGATCTTCTCAACGTCCGCGTGGGGCCTGGGGATCACGTGGGCCGCCACCAGCTCGCCCAGGCGGGAAGCCGCCGCCGCGCCGGTTTCCACGGACGCCTTCACCGCGCCCACATCGCCGCGCACCATCACGGTCACCAGTCCGGAACCGATCTTCTCCGTGCCGATCAGCACCACCTCAGCCGCCTTGGTCATGGCGTCAGCCGCCTCGATGGCCGCCGTAAGGCCTCTTGTTTCGATCATGCCTAAAGCTTCTTTTCCCATTTTCGGGTCCTCCTTTTTTCGGAATCTGTATTCCTGTCTGTCAGCAGTGTCCGCGCCTTTGTTCGGGACATCGCCTGTTCTCTCGTTTCGGGGACGGTTCCCGTCTCCCTGTTATTTTTTGTCAAAACCGCTCAGCTTCAGCATCTTGCAGGTATCGTCCGTAGGATTCGCGATGATGTGCGTCTGCACGATGCCCGTCGTCCGTTTTGCCGTCTCAATCCCCGCTTCCATCGCCGCTTCCACATCCGCGACGCTCCCGCGGAACTTCACGGTCACCAGCAGCGGGACGGGAAGGGAATCCGCGTTGGCCGGTTTATTCTTGTCAAATGTCTCCAGCGTCACGTCTGCCGCCTTGCATCCGGCGTCCGCCGCCAGGAACGCGCATACCAGCCCGTAGACCTCCAGTATTCCAACCGCCTGGTTCACTTCCTTTTCCTCCTGCCCTGCCGCGTCACTGGTTGATGATCGCGATCTTTAAGCCGCTCATAGCCAGATTCGTCTTATGCGCCTCGTTGATCTGATCCAGCGGGAAGGTGTGGGTGATCAGCTTCTCCATGGGCAGACCGATCCGCTTCGCGCTCTTCAGGAAATCAAACGTGGTGGCGTAATCCCGCAGGGTGTATACCCAGCTTCCCACCGTGGTAATCTCCTTGGAGCAGATATCGAAATGAGGGTTGATCGTGGCATCGCCGCCGTTGATGAAAAATCCCAGCTCACACAGGCCGCCGCCGTTGCGGATGAATTTATAAATATTGGAATGACCAGCGGGGGAACCGGTGCACTGGAAGGCAAAATCAGCCAGGTAGCCGCCGAACGCCGCCTTCACGCCCTCCGTCAGCGCCTCGATGCCCTTGAACTCCTTAAAGTTCACGGTGCCGCTGGCGCCCAACTTCTTCGCGAAGTCCAGCCGCTTCTGCTCACCGTCCACGGCGATGATGTTCTGGATGCCCATGGTGCGCAGGATTGCGATGCAGATCAGGCCGATGGGGCCGCAGCCCTGTACCGCCACACGGGAATTGAACCGCAGGATGCCCGTGCTCTTGGCCCGCTCCACGGCGTGGATGAGCACCGCGCAGGGTTCGATCAGGATTCGGGAGTAAAGATCCAGATCGCTGACGTTGAACACGGTGGAACCGCCGCGGATGAAGATATAATCGGAAAACCAGCCGTTGAGATGGATGTCATCATCCGGCAGAAGTCCGTATACATCCGCGCCGCCCACGTTCTGCTTGTTCAGGTCGAACATGGTGATGTCCGGATTGTCCTTGAAGATCATGCAGGTCACGACCTTGTCCCCGATGTGCAGATCCTTTCCGGCGCTGTCCTTTTTCACATTTTTCCCCATGCGGACGATCTCGCCGGTGCCCTCATGTCCCAGCGCCACCGGGATCAGTCCGAAGGGATCGCGCTTGAATTCGTGGGCATCGGTGCCGCAGATGCCGCAGCCCTCCACCTTCACCAGGATATCATCGTCCCCCACCTCGGGAATGGGGAATTCCCTGATGTCATAATGCTCCAGCGCGGTCAGCATGGCCACCCGCGCCGTCTTCGGAACGGATTTTGTTCCTCCCGCGGCGGATGCAGTCCCGGGAACGGGCTGCGCGGCCGCGCCCTGCCCTTTTTCTTCCATGCTCAAAAGCACCTGTCTGACAATCTCCTCCACGTTTACATTGTTCAGATCCATCACATTCTCCTTTCTACCGGATGCACAGGCTGTCTGTCATCACGCAGCGCCTGCTCTTGGTGAAGCTCTTGGCGCTGGTCAGCCCCTCGCCCGTACGGCTTGCGATGGTGAAGGTGCAGTACCCCTCTCCGCCGAAGCCCAGCGCCGAATAGGACGGGCCGTTCTTGACCAGGATCGCGGTATCGATGGCCTTCGCATATTTGGTGATGTTGTCGATGTTCTTGGAATGGATGTGCGCGGAATGGCGGTTGCTGTGCTCCAGCCATACGGCCTTTTCCACCGCGTCGTCAAAATCCTTCGCCCGCACCACGCCCAGGATCGGCATCATCAGCTCCTCCGAAATCAGCGGATGCTCCTTCTCGCCCTCGAACACGATGCAGCGGATGTTGTCCGGCACGCTGACGCCGATCATGCCCAGCAGCGTTTTGGCATCCCGACCCACGCACTTCCGGTTCAGACCCTTGGGCGTCAGGACCGTCTTCACCAGCTTATCCTGCTCCTCCTTCGAAGCCAGGTAACAGCCCTGCTCCGTGATCATGTAGTGCATCAGCTCGTCCACCACGGAATCCACCGCCACGATCTCCTTCTCGGCGATGCAGGGCAGATTGTTGTCAAAGGTGCAGCCGTTCACGATATCCCCGGCCGCCTTGCGGATATCCGCCGTCTCATCCACCAGGGCGGGCGGATTGCCCGCGCCCGCGCCGATGCCCCGTTTGCCGGAGGAAAGCACCGCCGTCACCACGCCGGGGCCGCCGGTGGCCACCAGCAGCGGAATGTCCTTATGCTTCATCATGACGGCGCTGGTCTCCAGCGTGGGCTTTTCCACCGTGCAGGCCACATTGTCCGGGCCGCCGGCCGCCAGGGAAGCCTCATTGATCAGATTGATGGCATAGATCGTGGTCTTGATGGCCGCCGGATGGGGATTGAACACCACCGTATTGCCCGCCGCGATCATGCCGATGGAATTGCACAGCACCGTCTCGCTGGGATTGGTGCAGGGGGTGATGGCGCCGATCACGCCGAAGGGACCCATCTCGATCAGGGTCAGCCCCCGGTCCCCGGACCAGGCCACCGTGGTGATGTCCTCGGTGCCGGGGGTTTTCTCCGCCACCAGAACATGCTTTAAGATCTTGTGCCCCACATTGCCCATGCCGGTCTCCTGCACGCCCATCCGGGCCAGCGTCTCGGCGTTCTCCCTGGTCAGCTTCCGGATGTTGGAAATGATCTTCTCCCGCTGATCCATGGACAGCCTGCGCACCTGTGCCTGCGCCGCCTTCGCGGCCGCGATGGCTTCATTCATATCGCTGAACACGCCGTGCTTCCCGGCAGGCGCTTCCGCGATCTGCAGCCTTGCGACCACTTCCTTCACAATGTCGTTTACCATTTGCTCATTCATATCAAAACTCCTGTTGTCTGCCGCTTCCCATTTCCGCAAAGGCCCGCTCCGCGAAATGCGCCAGGGCCGTATCCTGCTCCGCGGTGCCGCCGCTGACGCCAAAGGAACCGATCATGCATCCGTTCACCCGCAGCGGGATGCCGCCGCCGAAAATAACGATCCGCCCCTGATTCGTATACTGGATCCCGTACAGGGGTCTCCCCGGCGCACTCAATGTCCCCAGCTCCTCGGTGGACATCTGGAACGCCGCGGCGGTATAGGTCTTGTTCAGGGCCACGTCAAAGCTGCCGGCATATGCGCCGTCCATGCAGCGCACCGCAACGGGATTGCCGTGGGAATCGGCCACCGCCGTCACCACCCGCATTCCCATCTCTGCAGCTTTCGCCTCCACCCGCTTCATCAGCGCTTCCGCCGCCTCCAGCGTGATATCGGCGCCCGCATGAGAAAGCCGAACCGGCTCATCTGTGCGGAGCGGCCGGGCTGTTCCGTCCCCCCGGGACTGCCGTGCCGGGCCGTTCTGCGCACCGGGATCCGTTCCGCTGTCTCCCGGTTTTCTCCCGCGCTCCTCCAGCACCGCCTGCACGATCCGGGCGATCACATCTTCTTCCGTCCTCATGGCTTTATTTCATGCCCAACTGAGCGAGCACCTGCCTGGTGATCTCCGCCACCACCTCGGGGCTGTACTCCTTCTTTCCGTTTACGGAACCGGAGCAGCCGCTGCCGCCGCAGCCGCCCGCGCCGGTATTCCCGCCGCCGCAGTTGTGGCAGTTCAGGGTGTGCTTGTTCAGGCAGAGATTGGCCGGATGCTTCCCGGGCAGATTGAACTGACGGCGGATCTCATAGAGGCGCTCCACGGTAGCCCTGTCGAATTCCTTGGGGCCGCCCAGCATCTTGGACTTGTACAAAAGCTCCGCATAGAATTCCACGGATTCCATCTTGTGGTAAGCCGCCAGCAGATCCACGGACCAGGTCAGCGCGCCGTGGCTCTCCAGCAGGACCGCATCATAATAAGGAAGATACTTTTCCACGTTGTCGGGGATCTCCATCGTGGAAGGCGTGCCGTACTCCGCGATAGGCACACAGCCCAGGGCGATGACCGCCTCCGGCATGATGGGCTGGGTCAGCGGGATGCCCGCGATGGCGAAAGCCGTGGCAAAGGTGGGATGCGCATGCACCACCGCGCCCACATCGGGCCGCTTCTCATACACCCTCATGTGCATCTTGATCTCGGACGAGGGCTTGAAGCCCTTGTTCGCCTGAATGACATTTCCTTTGGCGTCCACCTTGCAGATGTATTCCGGGGTCATGAAGCCCTTGGAAACGCCGGTGGGCGTGCACAGGAACTCGTTGTCATTGAGCTTGACGGAAATATTGCCGTCATTGGCCGCCACCATGTTCCTGTCGTAGATCCGCTTTCCGATCTCGCAGATCTGTTTCTTTAATTCATATTCGGTAGCCATGTGTCCTTTTCCTCCTTACATGATTTTCTGGTTTCCTGTTGTTTTTACCGCTATTATACCTCACAATCCCACATAATTCAACATGTTGCGAGATTGTTTTTTGTTTTTTTCTCCGTCGTCTCCGCTTCCCAGGGCATCACGTCGCCTTCCTCCCGCAGATATTCCAGAATGTCCGCCACGCCCTCTCCCGTTTTGGAATCCACACGGAACACGTTTTTGCAGCCTGCCAGCCGCAGCCACCGTTCCGCCCTGTCCGCGTCGGCCCGCGGATCGTTGATCTTGGTGACGATCCCGATCACATCCCGGTTGCACATGCAGGTGACGCAGGGGGGATACAGGGAGAACGGCTCCGTCGCCGCCAGCAAAAGTCCCACCACCTGGGCCTCGTAGGTGTAGAGCGCCAGCGCCCGCCCCAGCGTATGGGTCTGCAGATACTCGCCCGGCGTGTCGATGATCACGTCGAAATTGTTGATGTACTGGGTCTTGTGATAGACGATCTTTTTTCCACGCATCGCCTGTGTCAGCGTGGTCTTGCCGCACTCGCTCCGGCCCATGAAAATGATCTTCTTCATCCGGTCTCCCTCCGGCTTTACGTCCGGGTGATGGGACAGACCGTGTAGTGCAGAACCGTCTGCACATATTCCAGGATCGCCGCCGCGGCCGATTCCACCTCGGAAACCGTCCCGGTGACGATCAGGGAGCCGCTGAAGCGGTCCACAAATCCCAGCTCCACGCCGGAGGACTTCACCGCGATGTCCGCCATGATGATGGCCGTCTCCGCCGGGGATACGGTCATCACGCCGATGGCCGACCGGGAATGCTCCACCCGCGGGTCCAGCCCCAGCTTTTCATACAGGATCGGATCCGGATTGGCGATGATGTGGGCCAGCGTGATCTGCCGGCCGGGCACCAGCTCCTGTACGATCCTCTGTTTTGTCTGACTGTCCATCCCGTCCAAAATGCTCATGCCCTCATCCTTCCCGCGAAGCTTCTCATCCGCCGATCTGGCAGATCAGCCGGCTGTTCTGCTCCACCGTGCGCTTCAGCATTTCCATGTGCTCATTGGTGGGCGGCAGGATATCCTTCATCAGATATTCCCGGCCCAGCCCCTCATATTTGTCCTGCCCCAGCCGGTGATACGGCAGCAGATGGATGCGCTTCACGCCGGGAAGCCTGTCCGCGAACCGGGCGATATCGCGGATTTCCTCCGGCGTATCGTTGAACGTGGGGATCACGGGCACCCGGATGCTCAGCTCTGTCATGCCGGAGGCCGCCACCCTGCGCGCATTTTCCAGCATCAGCTCGTTGCTCCTGCCGGTGAACGCCTTGTGCTTCTGCGGATCCATATGCTTGATATCCATCAGGTACTGATCCAGATACGGCAGCACACTCTCGATCACCTCATACCTGGCGCAGGCCATGCTCTCCATCGCCGTGGGGATCCCCACCGCTTTGGCCGCGTGCAGAAGATCTCTGGCGAACTGCGGCTGGCAGAGGCTCTCTCCGCCGGAAAGCGTCAGCCCGCCGCCGCTCCTGCGGTAATACGGGCGGTCCTTTTCCACCTCTTCCATGACCTCCTCCACCGTCACGTCCCGGCCGATGATCTTCGGCTTTCCCTGCACCAGCATGGTCTGAACGGCGTACTCCTGGGATTCCGGATTGCAGCACCAGCGGCACCGCAGCACGCAGCCCTTCAGGAACGCGATGGTGCGGATCCCCCGGCCGTCATGGATGGAATAGCGCTGGATGTCGAAGATTCTGCCCTTCGTCTGTAAAAAATCCATGTCCATTTTAAAATCCCTGTTCCGTCCTGCGGATGATGTCGTCCTGCAGAGATTTGGAAAGCGTGGTGAACAGCGCGCTGTAGCCCGCCACGCGCACCACCAGATGACGGTACTGATCCGGATGCGCCTGCGCGTCCAAAAGCGTCTCCCGGTCCACCACATTGAACTGCATGTGGCTTCCCTTCTGGTCGAAATAGGAACGGATCAGCGCCACGAAATTCTCCAGCCCCTTCTCTCCGCTCAGCGCCGTGGGATGGAATTTCTGGTTGAACAGCGTCCCGTTGGAGGCGATACCGTGATCCAGCTTCGCCACGGAATTGGCCGCCGCAGTGGGCCCCTTCACATCCTTGCCCGCGGAAGGGGAAACGCCGTCCGCCACCGGCATATGGGCCAGCCGCCCGTCCGGGGTCGCCCCGGTCTGTGCGCCCAGCGGCACATTGGCGGAAACCGGGTACAGCCCGGCCTGGAACATGCCGCCCCTGGGATTCCGGTATTCCTGCAGCGGCTTGGTATAGGTATAGGCCACATCTCTGGCGAAGGCGTCCACCTCTGCGATATCGTTGCCGAACTTGGGCACCTGATCGATGAGATCCAGCATCTCCTGGAATTTCTTTTTATCCGCCTCGGAGACATCCATCTGCTTCACCTGGGCCACGATCTGTCCGATCTCCTCCGCGCCCACAGTCACACCCTGCTCCTGCAGCGCGCCCACGATGCGCAGAGCGATATCCTTCACGCTCTTCTCGTCCAGCCCCTTGCCGTAATTCAGCGTCAGGGCACGCTTCAGATCCTTCATGGCGATCTTCTTCTCTTCAAATACCAGCTTTTTCACCGCGTAGAGCGCGTCCGCCATATTGGCGATGCCGAAGCCCTGGGGGCCGGTGAAATTGTAGACCGCGCCGCCCTCCTGTAAGGACATGCCCCGCTTCATGCAGTCGTCCACCATACAGGACTCGAAGGGCAGCGGGCAGAGCGTGGCATGGGCCACGTCGATGGCATTGTCCGCGTTCACCAGCAGGGAAATGAAGTAGTTCTGCTGCTGCTTATAGGCGTCGTAAAACTCCTCAAAGCTGGTCATCTCCTCCACCGGTTTGGTGGCCACGCCGATGAACTCTCCCTTGTCATAGCCGCTCTCGAAGACCACCTCCAGCGGACGGCACATGTTGTAAAACGCCGCGTCGTGCCAGCCCTCCGTCTTCCCGGCCTTCTGGGGCTCCACACAGCCGATGATATTGTATTCCCTGGCGTCCTGCAGAGTCAGGCCCCGGCTCATCAGAGACGGGATGATCACTTCGTCGTTGTAATAGGCGGGCAGTCCGATGCCCGTACGGGTCAGCGCCGCCGCCCGCAGCAGAAGCGCCTGGGGCGAGCCGTTCCACACCCGGATGGACAGGGACGGCTGCGGCAGGAACACGTGAGCCGACGCACTGAGGCACATGAAGGACAGATCGTTGGTCACATCCAGCCCCTCCCTGTCCTGGCCGCCCACGATCAGGTTCTGGAACAGGCTGTAGCCCGCGAATCCCTCCGCGCTGGCCGCGTCCCGGCATTTGTTCAGATCGTTCAGCTTCACCCAGATGCAGTCGATCAGCTCCTGCGCCGCTTCCCTGGTGATCGCGCCGCTGTCCAGATCCGCCTTATAATAGGGATACATGTACTGATCGAAGCGGCCGGGCGAAATGGAATGGCCGCTGGACTCGATCTGCAGAAGCTGCTGGACGAACCAGAAGCTCTGGCACGCCTCCCAGAAGGACTTCGCGCCCTTTTCCGGCACGTTCGCACAGTTTTTCGCAATCTGCCAAAGCTCCTGCCTGCGCTTCTGATCGGTCTCCTGCTGCGCCGTCTGCTCCGCCAGCGCGGCGTACCTGCGGGCATAGCGGATCACGGCCTCGCAGCTTATGATCACGGCCTGCAGGAAACGGGAGCGGCGGGCATAATCTCCGTCCCCCAGACGGCAGGCGGCCAGCAGCTCCTTCGCCTCCGCGATGATGCCCGCATAGCCGACAGCCAGCACCTTTTCATATTTTACGGTCACATGGCCGACGCCGTTGTAAAAATAATTGCCCGGCGTGAACATGTCGTGGGCCATGGCCCGCAGCGTCTCCGGCGCCATATAGGCGGTGGCCAGCTCGCTGGTGGTCTTGCCCTTCCAGTATTTATGTACTTCTCGCAGGTCTTTCTTGGTCTGCTCGGAAATATAGAACGGATCCGCCGTCCGGTGCTCCACCGTGTCGAACTCGGCCTCCAGCCATTCATAGGAAAATTCGGGATAGGTCTGACAACCCCTGGGCGCGATGGTCGTGCTGCCGACCACCAGCTCATTGTCCCGGATGATGATGGGAATGTTGTCCAGAATATGAGCGAAGGCCTTCGCCCGGCGCATGATGATGGGCTCTCCTTCTGTGGCGCGGTAGCTTTCAGTCAGAAGCACCGCCCGGGCCGACTCGATCTCCGGCATCTTCGCGAACAAATGCTCCACCAGCTTCGGGATGCGGTCTGTCTTCGGAATCTCCTGCTCGTAAAATTTTTCCACGGCTCTCCTCCAATCCGCCCATGGAACCGGGCCTGTACACTTTATGAAAAAACAACAAGATTATCTGGCAAAAGGAAAAGAATCAACATCTGTTTGATGTTGATTCTAACGCTGTTTTGGTCTTGTGTCAATATAAATTGTGGATTTTTGTGGGATTATGTGAGATGTCTCTCCTTCACAGCCAGAAGCGCCCGCACGGTCCCGAAATTCAGCACCAGCTCTCTTGGGAATTCGATCTCCTCCAGCAGCGCCAGACCCCGGGGCGCTTCGCCCACATGAGCGGCCCCATGGCTGTCGCTGGACAGCAGCACCGGATGCCTGCGGGCCGCGCATTCTTCGAGCATCGTCCGCAGGATATCCTTCGTGTCTCCCCGGAACCCGCCCGGCGTCAGCGAAGCCTCGTTCACTTCCAGAATGACGCCATAGCGCACGGCGGCCTCCGTCAGCGCACGGACATCCACCGGATAGCGCACGTCGTCCGGATGGCCGAGGATACGCACATAGGGATTGCGCATGGCGCCGATGTACGCGTCCGTATTGCAGCGGATCGCCGCCGCCCGATCCTTCATTACCGGGTGAGCCGCGGTCGGGCGTCCGTCTTCGTAGGCCGCCACCCTGTCATATAAGGATACCGGTTCATAGGCCGGACTGTGATAGGTGGGCGGGTGGATGCTGGCGATCACGAAATCCAGGCCGGACAGGATCTCATCCTCCAGATCCAGCCGTCCGCTCTCATCCAGAATGTTGGCCTCCGCCCCGTACAGCACAGAGATCCCCGCTCTTTTCCGGGGGGCCATCTTCAGCCCCCGGAAATAGGACGCGCTGCAGGAGCCCGGCGTGGCCGGGCCGTGGTCGGAAATGCCAAGATAAGCCATTCCCTTTTGCGCCGCGGCCTTCGCCAGATCCGCTACGGTATCGGCGGTGCCGTGGCCGCTGGCTGCGGTATGCGTATGCAGATCGATGGGCAGGACGGACGTGCTCTCACCGGCCGCCAAAGCCCCGCCGGCCTCTGCCGGAAACGCATCGGGGCGCATCATGCCTGAAACACCTTGATCTTTTCAGATTCATAAATACAACTGCGCGCGGCGGTCAGATCCGCCAGCTCCCCGTTCTGGATCATCTGCACCGCCAGATTGCCGATGGCCGTGGCCTCCGCGGGACCCGCATAGACGGTCTTGCCCGTAGCCTCGGCCGTCAGCCGGTTCAGATAATCGGCATTGGTGCCGCCGCCCACGATATGCAGGGCATCGTAATGCACGCCGGTCCGCTGCTCCAGCTCCTCCGCGGTCTTCTGATAGCAGACTGCCAGGCTGTGATAGATGACCCTGGCCAGCTCTCCCACGGTTTCCGGCACAGGCTGTCCGCTCTCCCGGCAGAAGGCCTTTACCTCCTCCGTCATGGATTCCGGCGCCAGGAAACGAAAATCGTAGCAGTCCACCACGGACGGGATCTCCTCTTTTTCGGCCAGATCGCAAAGCTGGGCGAAGGAATACCGGTTATCGCACTCTTTGCGCAGGCACTGGATCATCCACAGGCCCATGATATTTTTCAGATAACGGTAACGGTAGTTGTAGCCGCCCTCGTTGGTGAAATTCAGCCGTTTGCTCTCCGGGGAGCAGTCCGCTTCCGGGCGCTCCACACCCATCAGAGACCAGGTGCCGGAGCTGATGTACAGCGTATTTTCGGAATTGGAAGGAACGGCCACCACGGCGGAACCGGTATCATGGGACGCGGGCAGCACCACGAGACAGGAATATCCCACCTCCTGCGCCACCTCCCTGGACAAACTGCCCAGCGCCGTGCCGGGCTTCACGATGGGCCCGAAGATCCTGTCCGGCAGTCCCAGCATCGCCAAAAGCTCCCGGTCCCAGTCCTTCGTATGCGGATTGAGCAACTGGGAGGTGGAGGCCTCCGTATATTCGATGGCCTTCTTTCCCGTCAGCAGGAAATGGAAATAATCCGGGATCATCAGCAGATGCTCCGCCTGCTCCAGATACTCCGGATGCTTCTGCTTCACCGCCTCCAGTTGGTAGATCGTATTGAAGATCTGCTTCTGGATACCGGTTCTCGCATACAGCTCGTCCTCCGGGATGATCTCATAGACCTTCTGATCCATCCCGTCCGTCCGGCTGTCCCGATACCCGACGGTATTGCCCAGCACCTGATCGTTCCCGTCCAGCAGCACGAAATCCACGCCCCAGGTGTCGATCCCCATGCTCACCGGAACCTTCCCCAGATCCTTACATTTTTTCATGCCGGCCTTGATCTCGGCGAACAGCTTTTTCACATCCCAGCACAGCTCCCCGTCCTTCTCCGCCATGCCGTTCTCAAAACGGTGCACCTCTTCCATCACCATTCTGCCGTTTTCCAGATGTCCCAGAATATGCCGCCCGCTGGACGCGCCGATATCCACCGCAAGATAATAGGTTTCCACGCCGATTCCCTCCTTTTAATTTCTGACGCAAAGTGCGTACCATACATTTTACCGCGCGGCCCTGCGCCGGCAAAAGCATTCCCATATTTGTATTTTGCATTTGTTTGAAAACGATGTCAAGAAAAAAAAGCAGACGAAAGGGTTCTTACCCAATCGCCTGCATAAAGGACACCCGCTATGCTCAGAAAAAAGCCGCCTCCAGCATCGCGCAGAGCGTATGATACACGGGAAGATGATATTCCTGAATTTCCGCCGTGGATGCTCCCGGCGCGATGATGCATACATCACAGAATGCCTTCAGTCTTCCGCCGTCCTTTCCGGTAAGGCCGATCACGCGCATCCCTTTACAGCCCGCCACTCTCGCCGCATTGAGCACGTTCTGCGCATTGCCGGAGGTCGAAATGCAAAGCAACACGTCACCCGGCTTCCCATAACCATACACCTGCTGGGCGAACACCATCTCAGGATCCACATCATTTGCGAATGCCGTACTGAGAGCCGTCTGGCCGGTCAGGGCAATGGCAGGCAGCGCTCCCTGCAGCTTCTCTGCCAGTTTTCCCAGCGATTCGCACTCTGCTTCCCCCAAAGGCCGGGGCAGACAAAAGCCCTTCATCAATTCCCCTACGATATGTTCCGCATCAGCCGCGCTTCCGCCGTTTCCGCAGACCAGCAGCTTTCCGCCGCCTTCATATGCCTGCTTCAGGAGCCGATAGGCCTCTTCGATCTCTCCGCGCCGGGGTGTCAGTGCCGGATAACGTTCTGTCAATCGGTTCAAATGGTCTTTTTTCATCCTCTCCGTCCTCCCGGTCCGTCATGAATCCAATCTCTGTCCGGTCTCGCGGAAGCCTTCGCTGGCTTCAAGCCCCACACAGACTGCGGCGTAATCCCCGATCCTCTCCCCAAGGCCCGCCGGAAGGATCTGACAGGCCCGCAGGGATGATTCCAGCGCCTCTCTGCGGAGGGCCTCATACATCCGCTTTTCCAGCACGGATCTCTGCCTGCCGAAAATACTTCCGATGATGATCCGCTCCGGGTTGAGAATATCGATAAGCACCGCAAGGCCCCTGCCCAGATATTCCCCCGCCGTATCATATATTTCCGCTGCCAGCGGATCTCCCTGCTCCAGAGCGTCCGCGATCGTTTTTCCTGTAATGCTCCCCAGCATCGAAGCATCCCTGCAGAACAGCGGAGAACTGCCCTTTTTCAGAGCCTCCTCCGCGCGCATACGTCCCAGAGAAGCGATCCCGCCCCCACTGCAGAACCCCTCAAAAGAACCGCACTTTCCATAACCGAAAGGGCCATCCGGTTCCAGACGGATATGTCCCACTTCACCGGCCATACCCGTGGCGCCGCTGTAGAGCCTATTGTTCAGAATCAGTCCGGCCCCCATACCTGTACCGAATGTGAGAAAGATCATGTTCCGGCATCCGCGTCCGGCCCCCATCCTCCATTCGGCCAGCGCGCAGGCATCCGCGTCATTTTTCAGCATCACCGGCACTCCAAACGCCTGCCTCAACGGGGTAAAAACATCCACCCTGTCCCATCCCGGCAGGTTTGGCGGCGATAAAATCAGACCCTTTTCCGCATCCAGAGGACCCCCGCAGGAAATGCCGATCCCCGAAAGCTGCCATTCGGGATGCCCCTCCAGTCCTCGCCGGATTGTATGAAGGAAACCGCGCATCGCCCGTTCAAAACAATCCGTATCCGTTTTCACTTTATCGAGAAAAACGATCTCATCCTGCCGCACATGTGCAAAGGAAACCGCACATTTGGTTCCCCCGATATCGATTCCCGCGATTACCTTCATCCGTACTCTCCCCTGTCCGACGCGTCATCGGATTCCTGATCGACGTGCAGAAGCATTTCCCAATGGATATTTTCTTCGTCCAAACGATATTTCTCCATCAGTTCCGGCCCGCAGGAGTTAGACCCCACGCCGCTCATGGCGTAATCCAGATGCAGGATCACATGACCGGATCTTTCCAGTTCATAATTATGCGCCTTTGACGCCAGTTCCTCCGCCGTATAATAGGATGCGTTAAAGGAAAACGGAGCGCTCCCCTCCGCCTTCAGTCTTCCAACCCGCACCTCATAACAGTGATAATGACTTCCATTCTCCTGCGGCTTCACATAATCCTCATGAAGCTCTCCCACCGTGGTCACAAACCGATCCATGCGGGAGGCGCGATGTTTGTCCTGATAGCTTTCCCAGGGACCGTATCCCGTATATACCACATCAGAGTGCTCCTCCGGAAGTGTCAGTACGATCCCGAACCTGGGCAGCCATGGAAACTGCATATCCCGCGCGGCTTCCGCCGTAAGCTTCACCGTCCCGTCCGCCGCGATCTCCCAGACTGCGGAAATGCGCAGAAACGGCTCCCTGTATACGCCCGCGAGGGAAAAACGGCAGATGATGCGCACCCACGAGCTTTCCCGCTGTGCCGTACAGGAATATACCTTCGTCCACGGCCTGTCATATCCGGCCAGGCTCCACTCCGTCATCATGCCCCTGTCGTTATCGGCAGGCGCGCGAAAAACCGACCAGGCCATGGGCGCCTCCAGCAGCGCCTTCCCATCCTTTTCCATCGCGGTAAAGCCCGCCTTCTTCTTCCCGAAACGGTAAAGAATGCGTTCGGATCTGATGATATAATCCGTCTCCGTCTCGTCCAGCACCGGCGCCTCCCCTCCCGGAAGAACAAGGGATTTCTCCCTTTCTGCAAAGAGAGGAAACTGATCAAAGCCTGCCGTATGGCCCCTTTTCGTCAGCATCCCATCCCGACTCCGCAGATAGAACAGATTCAGCCAGGTTCCTTCTTCTGCGAATCTCCGAAGCTCCGGCAGCCTGACGCAGGCTTTCTCGTGAGGGCCCGCCTGTACCGCCGGAAAGGCGCCTTTTTCAAGCGCCGCACCGCCGCGCCTGATCTCATAGCATACGTTCACGCTCTCCGAAAGATCCAGAAAATCCTGTGTATTCCGGAGAATGATATCCCCCGTTTCGGGGTCTATGGCTTCCGCGATCACGGGCCGGATCTCATTTTTCCATTCCAGCAGTCCCACATGAGGACGTCTGTCCGGATACACCAGCCCGTCCATACAGTAATTAGAATCATGCGGGAATTCTCCGGCATCTCCGCCATAGTGGTAAATATCCCTCCCGTCCGCCGTCTTTCCCTCATAATTGGCGTGATCGCACCATTCCCAGACGAATCCGCCGCAGAACTTATCATACCTGTACATCAGTTCCATATATTCGTGAATATCGCCCGGCCCATTTCCCATGGCATGAACGAATTCGCAAAGGATGAGGGGTTTCCGCATCCTCACGTCCTCACAGTAATCCTTCACCTGTTCTACCGACGGATACATGCGGCTCACCACATCCAGCATGGAAGTATCATTCCGATAACCGAGGGTTTCCCAAGTGCATCCTTCATAATGGACAAGTCTGGTAGGATCATAAGTCTTCACCCACCTGCCGGCGTCCTCCAGATTCGGGCCGTATCCGCACTCATTGCCCAGCGACCAGAAGATCACGCTGCATTCATTTTTGTCGCGAATGACACTGCGTTTCTGCCGGTCCAGAATCGGCCCGTTCCATGCGGGATCCTGTGCGATCAGCCCGCCAAGATGCTCCCTGCGGCTTCTGTAAATGGAATCCACGCCCTGACATTCCAGATCCGCCTCCGCCATGAGGTAAAACCCGTATTTGCTGCACAGTTCCGGGAAACGGGGCGCGTTCGGGTAATGACTGGTCCGGATCGCGTTGATGTTATGCTCCTTCATCAGGGTCAGATCCCTGATCATGTCCTCCTCGGATACCGTAGACCCCTTCAGCGGATGACTGTCATGGCGGTTTACCCCGCGAAACTTCACCTGTTTTCCATTTATGAAGATCACACCGTTCTCCGCGGATATACTGCGTATTCCGATCCTGCGCACGATCCGTTCCTCACCGGTGGATATTTCCAGCGTATAAAGGCGGGGCTTCTCCGCACTCCACAATACCGGTCTCCTCACCGGAATGCCGGCGGACTCTCCTCTGCTGCACGCGGATCCCAGCAATCCTCCCGCGTCATCGTACAGCCTGCAGACGATCCCGGGGGCTCCCTCAATCCTGTCGAACCGGATTTTCACACAAGCCGTATCCGCCTCCAGATCCACCGGCGTCGTCACAGTGAAGTCAAACAGGAACTCCGCCGGGCGCAGCAGGAGGATCACATCGCGAAAGATGCCGGAAAAACGAAACTTATCCTGATCCTCCAGATAACTGCCGTCGCACCATTTCAGGACCAGTACGCTCAGGCGGTTTTTTCCCGCCTTCGTCTGCTCCGTGATCTCAAACTCGCTCGGGCTGTGAGAAACCTGACTGTATCCCACAAAGGCCCCGTTTATCCAAACATAAAAGCAGGAATCTACGCCCTCGAAATAGAGAAAGCGCCGCATCTTCACTTCTGTCTCATCCAGCACAAACTCCGTGACGTATGCGCCGCAGGGATTTTCATCCGGCACATACGGCGGGTCGTAGGGAAACGGATAGCGTTGATTTACATACTGCTTCTGCCCATACCCTTTCGCCTGCCAGCAGGACGGGACCTCGGTCTTCGCAAACCCCTCAGCGCGAAAACAGACTTCCGCGAAATCCGGCGGAACCGCATCCACGGAAGGATACCAGGCGAAGTCCCATTCCTTTCCGCTTAACAATCTGCTGCGCTGCCCGCCGTCCGGCGCCTGCGGTATGTAATAACACCGATTCTCCATCGTTCCGATATGCAGCGCAGACAGATCCTCGTAAAACTTCTCCAGACGCATCCAAAGCCTCCTCATTTCACCGTCGCGATTTCGGAGGGCGGGGTTCTTTCCCGCCCTCCGTCAATAAACCTTCCTTATCCGTTTTCCGCATCCTCCAGCAGATCGGCCTCCCTGACACTCCCATCTATGCCAATGCGCACGGTCTTGATCTCATAGGGCAGGAAAGGCAGGGAAATCTCCTCTTTCATCCCCCACATCCGGACCTTCGCCGTACAGGCGCTGCCGATGCACTCCACCAGACGCAGCACCGTATCTCCGGCGCCGTCCTCTGCCATTTTGAGCACGGCCGCCAGAACGCCCGGCGCGTCCACGGAAAGAAAAGAAGCGCACTGCGGCAGGTTCCCATCATGAAAAGTCTCAAAAAGCGCAATGGGTTTTTCATTGAGTGCCCGGCTGCGGCGAACGCACTCCGCCTGCGCTGATCCGCTATGCGGATAGAGCGCGTAAGTGAAATCGCTGATGCCCTGATCGGTATAATGGTAGGCTTTCCCCTTTTCCGGCACGCATGGCGCATGATTGGCGTAAACGGGACTGCGCAGCACTGTCAGCCCCACCTCGCTTCCATCGACACATGCGGAAAAAAGGCCATCGTTCAGGAAAGAAAGCCCATCGGACGTATCGCCGTTCTCATCCGTCCCTTCCACGTTCAGGAAATTGTGCATCGGGTTCTCCTCGCCGTCCGTCTTTCTTTCTATCGCCCCATAGGGAAGCTCCCAGACTGCGCGCATATTCTGCAGACGCATCGGAAAAACGAGCTTAAGCATGGCATGCTTCTCCCGCCAGTCCACCCGTGTCTTCACCGCCACATAATCCAAATCCCGATAGACATGAAAATCCTGTGTCAGCAGGGAATCCCCCCAGGCGCTGACCACACGGATGACGCGCTTGACACAGCCGGCCTCCGCGCAGGAAACCTGCACGCCCTGAAACCTTCCGATCCGCTCCGGAAAACGGACGATCCCATGCGACCAGGTATCGCTCATATCCCGGATCACTGTCGGCACAGCCGCGGCTTCCGCAAAACAGGAGGTTCCGCCGTCCTTTTTTACCAGTTCAGTGATATATCCCGTTCCGCGGTCAAAAGAAATGCGCAGGTATCGGTTTTCAGCAGAAGCTTCGTCTCCCGCGACCTCCGACAGCTCCGGCATTCCCGGACGCACGGCAAACCGGAAGGTGCGCCAGCCCAGAGACGGAAGCTCCGCCACAAAGCAGATGCGTCCGCGTCCGCCGCTGGTCGCTGCGGACTGCACCAACTGGAAGGGGATCCTGTCATCCTTCTCATCCAACAGCACAGTATCCCTGTTTAAAATGGACAGTTCCACCTCGGCCTCCACTTCAAACCGATCTGCAAAAGCGTTCGGATTGAACACCACAAGAGGATGCATGTTCTCCTCCATCGGAATCCCGATCTTCCAGGACAGAGACTGCACGGCGTTATTTAATCCTTTTGCGGACAGCCGAAGCGCATAACCATACCCCTCTTTTGCGTCCTCGCAGGCGGCCTCAAGGGATGTACCGGCAAGCACATCGTGAAACTGCCAGAAAAGCACCTCTTTCCAGGCCTCCCGATAGGATGCGTGCGGATAAGGACGGCCCGCTATCCTTTCGGCCATCAGGGATATTTTTTCCGCCGCCGCAAGCCGATTCTCAGCCCGGCGGTTCAGCCGTTTGATATCCCCGCAGACGCTGTAGCATCCGCTGGCATGATGCAGCAGATCACCGGTCACCACCGGCAGCTTCTCTTCATCGAGATGCTGAAAATATGTCTCCGGAGAGGCCATTATCAGCTTCGGCAGCGCCGGATCCGCATTCAGCGTCCGAATACCGTCCAGATTCTCTCTGGTCGGGCCCCCGCCGTGATTGCCCACACCGTAAAAGCACATCCCCGCGCCATTCTCTTCCTTTATTTCGCCGGCATTGCGCCGGATATGTTCCTCCGTTTCTCCGGGCCAGGTACAATATTTAAAAGGAATACGGAACGCGCTCACCGAACTGCCGTCCGGCGCACGCCATAGAAAGCTTCCTTTTTCCAGACTTTTTTCATGTTCTCCGGGCCTCATAAACACATAATGTCCCATCCCCGATTTACGCAGGATCTGCGGCAGCATTCCGTTGTGTCCGAAGCTGTCCACGTTGTAGCCCACCTTCGCTGTTTTTCCGAATTTTTCCCGGAAATAATGCTGTCCGTACAGCCCCTGCCGCACGAAGGATTCCCCGGAAGGCGTGTTGCAGTCCGGCTGGATCCACCAGCCCCCCACGATCGCCCATCGTCCTTCTCTCACCCTTTCCTGAATCTCCGCAAACATCTCCGGATCGTTTTCCTCTACCCAGGCGTAATAGGACGCCGAGGCTGCTGTGAACACGAACTCATCATATTCTTTCATCCGGTCCAGCGCCGACCGGAAGGTGGCTTTCACCTCCGCGAGCCCCTCCTGCCACTGCCACAGCCATACCACATCCAGATGGGCATTGCCGATCATATATAATGTCTTATCTTTTTCCATATTTTGACTCCATTCCAAATGGCCTTTTTAGATCCGGGCGGCACTCCCCCCTGTCGTCATGTATCAGGACGGGCGGCCGCAAAGCCGCCCGCCGTCGATCGATCTCAATTTTCAGAACGCCCAGTCATCCCGGGTGCCGTACTGCTCCGTCATGTAATCCAAAAACTCCTGCATTTTGCCGTTGTCGTTGGTCATCAGATAATTCTGATACTCTTCCAGGATTTCTCGTGCCTCTTCTTCAGAATCCGCGAAATACGCCCGCTGCGTATACTCACCCGCCGTTGACCCGTCAAAAGCCCACTGCGCAAACTCCTGATAATTCTCAAATCCGGAGGCAGCAGCGTCGATCGGATAGCCAGGCCATACCTCAAAAGGACGCATTTCCCAATATGACTTCAGATAAGGATCCATATTGTCTCCCATAAACGGTTCAGATTCGCCAAACAGTTCTTTTCCCTTACCGATAACCGTACATTGATCGAAAAGGTCGTTTATGCCTCTCTCCCTCAACTCGTCTCTGGTTGCCTGCTGATTATTCTGATAACGAGAGACCCACTCCTCTGTCATCCTGGGCTGTCCATCCTCATTATATTCGAAGGTATCTCCTTCAAAGCCATAGCGGGTGAGGATCCTGCCCTCTCTGCTGTTCACATAATTCAGATAAGTCAGAGCCGCTTCAATATTGGAACAGGTACTCGGGAAGAGAATGATCGGCGTGCTATCCGTCCCTTCGCTCACCAGCTCAGTCAAAGGCTCACCATCTCTGTAATTTAACGGGCCCACCGGCACATAACGCAGTTCCGGATGCGCATCGTAAAGACCGCTGCTCTTGGTAGCGTCGATTGTAGCATGGTATCTGCCGCAGGTGAACAATGCGGTCCCATTTCCGACTTTTTCATTCGCGCGCTCGTCCGAGGTGGTGAAGCATTCCTTATCCAGAACATTTTCATGGATCATTTTCCAGAAAAACAACTGTTCATTGAGCCAGTCATCCGACAAGGTGCGATATCCTATTTTGCCATTTTCATCCAGGAAGTAATTGCTTCTTCCCTTCTCATAAAAGTTCTGCGTGAACTCCGTTATCTTATTGCCGTTATGCCAGGCGGTGGCCACAATACAGTCATTTCCGTTCACATCCGTAAAGCCGTAATCTCTGGCCTTGACCATAAAATCCCAAAGCTGATCTGTGGTCTTAATGGTGGTCGGATCAATCCCCAGCGCCTCAGGCACATCACCGCGCACGAAAACACCGTATGCGCCAAGCTCCTGCTCATTCAGGCTGGCTACCTTCGGCAGGATATAACGGGCGCCGTTAAAGTCTGGCTGATCCAGCTCTGTTTCGATAAAGCGCTGGGAAACATAACCCAGCTTCCAGGCATCCGCCAGATTCTCATACTGGGGCACCAGATCGCTGATATCCGTCACCCTGCCTTCCCGTGCCGCTTTATTGACGATTGTCGTTTCTGAGCTGGTACCGCCCCAATAAGCGCAGTCCACGATGTCCGGCATATCGCCGGAGGCGAACATCATGTTCAGCTTTTCCGCCTCGTTCATCGTCACGTTTTCCTTCTCCACCGTTACGCCGATCCGGTCTCTTATGGCGGTAGCGACTTCATTCCCATACTGATCAGATGCTACAGGATCCTTTCCAACCCAGCATATGAGCATGGTCAGCCGCACATCGTCGAATTTCTTATAACGGGTACCGTCCATATCTACATAGTACTCTCCGTCATCCTCCGCTGCGGCAGCATCCGCGTTCTCCGCATTCACCTCCTGCTTCTGCGTCTCTCCCCCCGCAGAACTGCTCTCCGCGGGCGCAGTACTGTTTCCCCCGCATCCTGCCAGCGCGCCGACCATCAGCGCACAGGCCGTCAACAGTGCCGTCACTCTCTTTTTTCGCATTGCTTTCCCTCCTTTGAGAAAATGAAATTGTTTCGCGCTTCCGCGCATGTCTTTATTTCGGGTAAAAGGCTTTTATCCTTTTACAGAACCGACCATCACACCCTTCACAAAATATTTTTGCAGGAACGGATAAACTACAACGACCGGCATCGTCAGAATCATCACGAACGCCATCTGCATGGACATGGGCGTATAGGTCCGCATGGTATGCATATCGCGCATGACCATCTCCTGCTCCGTCTGCACCCTGTTGGATGCCGTTGCCTCCATCAGAAGGCGCTGCAGCACGGTGGCCGCCGGATACAGCGCTGCCCGGCTCTGATAATAGGCGCCGGTAAACCAGTCGTTCCATTTCCCTACAGCGTTGAACAGCGTCAGCGTGGCGAGGATGGGCTTGGAAAGGGGAATATAGATCCGGGCGAGGATCGTCACTTCTCCCGCCCCGTCCAACTGGGCCGATTCCCGCAGTTCATAGGGTACGGTTTCAAAATTCGTCCGCAGCAGGACGAAGTTATAGAAGCTGTAAATGGAAGGAAAGATATACAGCCAGAAGCTTTTGGTCAGCCCCAGCCCCCGCAGCACCATATAATACGGAATCATTCCCCCGCCGAACAGCGTGGTAAAATACCAGAAAAAAGTGAAAAACGTTCTCCCCGGCAGTGTCTTAACATAAAGGGCATATGCGGCAAGTGCGGTGAAGATCAGACTGATCAGCATGCTCAGCAATGTCGCCGACACAGAAATCCCGAGCGATCGAAAGATCGCGTCATCCTGAAGCGCCCTCGAATAGTTCTCCAGGGTGAAAACCCGCGGGATAAGCCATACGCCGCCCTTCTGGAAATCCCTGCCTTCATTGAAGGATGCGATCAGCACATACCAGAACGGATAAAAGGTTGCCAGCCCCAGCAGACTTAAAAAGGTGTAATTGAAAACTTTGAATACTTTCTGCCCTCTTGTTTCTCTCATCTCCCCCTCCTTACCACAATCCGATTTCCGCGTATTTTTTAACGAGATGATTTGTCAGAACCACCAGGATCATGGAAAAGACGGATTTGAACAGGCCGATGGCCGACGCATACTCAAATTTTCCATAATTGATGCCTGTATGGATGATATATGTGTCAAGGATCTTGGATATCTGATAGTTGGGCGGCTGCTGCAGCAGCAGAATCTGATCATACCCCGCGTTCAGGATGCCGCCGAAAGACATGATGAACAGCAGGCCGATGGTGGCGGAAATCCCCGGCAGCGTGACGTGCCAGGTACATTGCCAGCGGTTGGCGCCGTCGATGGTCGCCGCTTCATAAAGCTCCTGATCTACGCTGCTGATGGCGGCCAGATAGACGATGGAACCCCAGCCGACACCCTTCCAGATGTCCGAAAGGATCACCAGCGGGTAAAACGCGCCCGGTTCTCCCATAAGAAAGATGGGATCCAGACCCATGGATTTGCGGATTTCGTTGAAGACGCCTCCATATGGGGTGAAGATGGCCGTCATCAACTGTACCACCACCGCCCAGGAAACAAAATTGGGCAGGTAGCTCAGGGTCTGCACCCAACGCTTGAATCTCGGCGCGCGCACCTCGTTGAGCAGAAGCGCCAGAATGATCGGTGCCGGAAAGCAGAAAACCGTTTTCAGCCCGCTGATGACGACCGTATTCCTGAAAACGCTCCAGAACTCAGGCGAGATCCAGAAGGCGCGGAAATGCTTCAGCCCGGCCCATTCACTTCCAAAGATCCCCCGGTCATACCGGTAGTTCTTGAAGGCCAGCACGACGCCGCCCATGGGAGCATAACAGAAAATGAGCAGCCAGACGATACAGGGCAGAATGAACAGATAAAGCATCTTATGCCTTTTGATCCGGATCAACAGCTTTTTTCGTTCCTGTACCTTTTGCTCCTTCCCTTTGTTTTGCCCTCTCCCTTTCATATCATTCCTCCCCTTCTGTTTTGTATTATTTGCTATATATTTTCCCTTCCGTCATTCAATTTTAATCTCATTTTAACATGTTTTTCTCTGAATTCAATATTTTTTTGTCAATTTTAACAATTTCATGAAATTGCAACAGATTTTGAGGCATTCATTTTAACATTATAAACATATCAAATATATCATATATATTTGATATTGACTTTTCTTTGCCTGTAAGGGTATACTATTAGAAAACATTCATTCTTCGAAAAGGAGTGCCGCATATGCCAGACATCATGAATATGCCCATTTACCAAAAGATCATAAAAGAAATTAAAGATCAGATCGAAGCCAATCTGCTGCAGCCCGGCGACAGGCTTCCGACAGAATACCAGCTCATGGAACGGTATCAGGTGAGCCGCATCACCATCTCCCGCGCGCTGAACGAATTGAAAAACGAAGGGATCATCGAACGTTTCCCGCACCGGGGAACATTTATCTCCCGGGAGCTTCGCGTCCCTTCCCCCGTCCGCGAGGCCGCGGCGGAAAAGAACCCGAAGGCTTCCGAAGCACTCCTGCCGGAGGTCGCATGCATCCTGCCCCACATTCCGGATCCATTCGCCATTTCCCTGGTCAACGGCGTGCTGTCCGCCTTCCATGAAACAGACTTTCTCTGTCATATTTTCCAGAGCATCACGCCGCAAATGGAAAATTACCAGTTAAAACGCTGTCTTGAACTGAATATCGCGGGCATTGTCCTCTTTCCCCAGGACCGGTCCTTTTTCAGCGATGAGCTTTTGTCCCTCCTGCTCCAAAAGTATCCGCTCGTATTTCTGGACCGCTATCTGCCTTATCTGGATACCAGCTATGTGATCTCCGACGGTCAGACGGCCGGGGAGCTGTGTGTCAGACATCTGCATGAGCTGGGACACAGGCGGCTCGCCTTCATTACAGAGTCCGATCATCACAACCTGCCGACCCGCCAGCGTATCGAAGGCGTACAGGCCACTGCCGCTGCGCGAGGCCTTCCTGACGTTCTGATCCTGGAAAAATTCGACTCTCGTATCAACTGGGAGCATTATCAAAGTCAGTTCAATAAACTGGTCAAGGAAATGCGCATCACGGCTTTTATCACCTCCGAAAGCCATGTCTGCGCCTATCTCTACGACCTGTTCACTTCTCTGAAGCTGAAGGTCCCGGGGGACATCTCTCTGATGACCTTTGACAGACCGCTCACCGCAGCGGAATCTCCTGCCTTTTTCACCCATATCAACCAGTCCGAATTCCTCATGGGAAAAGAGGCCGGCACAATCCTGCGCCGCCGCATCGAGCAGCACGACCGTACCGTATATCACCGCGTCATCAGCCCTTCTCTGGAAATCGGCCGTTCCACCGGCACCGCGGTCATATAACCCGTGGACGGCCTGATCAGGACGCGGCTTCTGGATAATTTCTGAAAGAAAAAATACCGATGGCCCAACTGCGTATCGGCAGGTGACCATCGGTTTCTTTTTTCGAAGTTCTCGGATTTCTACTAAAAGGTTCTTTTCTTCCGGTTTTATCAGCTCCGGCATGCTTTGGGCCTGTCATTGTGTTACCTGTTGTTTGAGGATTCAAGCTTCGCCATCCCGCAGATAATTCCCAAGGAACTTCTTCACGCAGTCCCGCACTTCCTCCATCATATCCTGACAGCGTTTCCGGGAGATTCCAGCCTTTACCCCAACTGCCATCAGTTGCGCGGGTCCGGGGGAGGCCCCTTCGCCGTCCACCGCGGTCATATGCTCCCCATAGTATGTCGTGCTGTAGGTCAGATCATAGGCAGGACTCAGACGCCATTCATCCGTTTCCTCATGATAGAGAAACGAAAAATTTTTGGAATGATCATCCCTGTTATGTGCAAACACATTAAAGCACATTCTGCGGAACATATTCTCCATGTCTTCCCAACGGCCCCCTGTGAGGATCCGGGTCAGCTTCATCAGTTCATGATAATCCAGGCTTGGCTGCCCGAAGTCCAACTCCAAAAGCGCTGCCGCAGTCAGAACATGAAAACGCCGCACCGCTGTTCCCTCGCGCCGCCGGTCAAATCTGCGGCTCCCGAAATAGCCTTTGCAGACGGCTGAGGGAAACAACCTGGTCTGCGGCACCTCAATGCCGCACGCTTTCGCGCAGGCCGCGTAATCGTATTCCATCTGCCCCGCATCCTTTCCGTCCCAGGGCGCCGGGAATTTGATGATCCAATCCTCTCCGTCCACCGCGGTCATGATCTTCGGCCGGGTGCCGCCGCTTGTACCTCCCAATCTGTAAAGCTTATCCAGGTCCTCCTCATACTCTGACAGAAGCAGCCGGCGGCACTGCCCGGCAAGCTCGTCCAGATCGATTCCGGTAGCATCGCCTTCCATACGGCGTTCCGGCTCATAGATCAGCGCTCCCATACCGGCCAATCCGATGATCGCCAGACGTTCCAATATATTGACACGCCCCGGATCCATGCCGTTCCTCTTCAAAAGCCTGTTCAGCAAAAGATTTCCCCACGCATCCGGCAGGCTGTCCGCAAATACACCGAACAGCCCCTGAAAATAATCTTTTTGCGGAAGAAAGACCTGTTTTTTCAAGGGCAGAGAAAACGGACTGATCGGAAATCCGTCCTGCAGCCATCCATCGTCATAGGCGAATGCGGCCTTCTTATCGGCGGTCAATGCCATGGTTCCCACAAGCCGATCCCCAAAACGCACCCTCAGTCTGTTATCTTCCTTCACGGACAACCTCCTCGATGCTCTGATACGGGACCTGTGTGAACAGCCCCCGTATCTCATCCGCGCAGCCCAAAGACGAAGCGATTCTGGTCAGGGACAGAAGCGATATTTTCCCGGTGGACTCAAACCGTTTGACGGAGCCAAAGCTGACACCGCTCAGGCGGCTCAATTCCTCCTGAGAAATGGCCCGTCGCCGTCTGATGGCCTTCACCCGCTTCGCCATCTGCAGATCGATTTCCTCCGCGGTCTCCCACACATATTCACGGGACATAACCGTACCCTCCTTCCGGCCTGCTGGCTGCCGCCTGCAAATCCAAGATATCATAATAGATAATATATGATCTGTTATGTGAATTTTTCTTGAAAACAGATCATATATTATCTATTATAAATCCCGCATCCTGACTTGTCCACTGTTTTTCCGCATTCAAACGCAGCCCATCGTTTTTCGGCCTCCCTCGCAAAACTTATAACGGATTTTTTTCATCATCCTGAATATAAAAAAACGGAAAAGGCCGCGCAGACTGTCACATCCTGACAACTTTTGGGGCTGATTCGGATTTTTTTTCTAATTGTTGTTTGTACCGCCCTATGCTACAATAAAAACAGGGCGCTGCGGCTGAGGCAGCCCACGCCCGTCGGCGGACGTCTGTTCCGCCAAAGACAGACGTGCTCTCGAACACGGTCTGTATCCCTTCAAATTTTTTTGATTCAATCAGTCTAAAACGGAGGATGGCATGAGCGGATTTTTCGGAGTTGCGGCAAAAGAGGACTGTATTTTCGATCTTTTCTTTGGGACAGACTATCATTCCCATCTGGGCACCCGCCGCGCGGGGATGGCGGTTTATGACAATAAGGAAGGGTTCAACCGGGGCATCCACAATATCGAGAACGCCCCCTTCCGAACCAAATTCGACAAAGAAGTGGAACGCATGCACGGCCACCTGGGGATCGGATGTATCTCGGACTATGAACCCCAGCCGCTGATCATCCGCTCCCACCATGGCACCTTTTCCATCATGACTGTGGGAAAGATCAACAACACCGACGAAATCGTCAACAGACTGCTCGACACCTCCCCCACCCATTTTCTGGAAATGAGCGGCGGCGACATCAACGCCACGGAGCTGGTGGCGACCATCATCAACCAGCGGGACAATCTTATCGACGGCATCCGGTACGCGCAGGAGCTCATCGACGGCTCCATGTCCATCGCCGTCATGACGCCGAAGGGCATATACGCAGCGCGGGACAGGATGGGCCGCACCCCCATTTCCCTGGGGCAGAAGGAAGGCGCCTTCTGCATGGCCTTTGAGAGCTTTTCCTATCTGAACCTGGGCTACACCCCTCTGCGGGAGCTGGGACCCGGCGAGATCGTCATCCTGACGCCCGAAGGGGTCCAGACGCTGGTCCGGCCGGGCAGTGAGATGAAGATCTGCACCTTCCTCTGGGTCTATTACGGATATCCGTCCTCTTCCTACGAGGGCATCAGCGTGGAAAAAATGCGTTATCACTGCGGCGCCGCCCTGGCCAGACGGGATGCGGGCAGCGTAAAGCCCGACATCGTGGCAGGCGTACCGGATTCCGGCACAGCCCACGCCATCGGCTACGCCAATGAATCCGGAATTCCCTACTCCCGTCCCTTCATCAAATACACGCCGACCTGGCCGCGCTCCTTCATGCCCACCATGCAGAGCCGCCGCAACCTGATCGCCCGGATGAAGCTGATCCCGGTCCATGACCTGATCAAAGGCCAGAGCCTTTTGCTCATCGACGACTCCATCGTCCGCGGCACCCAGCTTCGGGAAACCACGGAATTCCTCTACAAGAGCGGAGCCAGAGAGGTCCATGTCCGCCCCGCCTGCCCGCCGCTTCTCTTCGGTTGCAGATACCTGAACTTCTCCCGCTCCACCTCCGAGATGGAGCTGATCACCAGAAGGATCATTCAGGAAATGGAGGGCGACGACAAATATCCGAACCTGGACGTTTATGCCGATCCGGATTCTCCCCAGTACCACGAAATGGTCGATCGCATCTGCAGGCAGCTCAATTTCACCAGCCTGCGCTATCACCGCCTGGACGATCTGATCGAATCCGTGGGTATCGGCCGCGACAGGCTGTGCACCTACTGCTGGGACGGATGCGTCTGACCGATGGGATGAAAAGGCCGCGTCATATCCGAAGTTCCTTTTCGGATATGACGCGGCCTTATTTTTAAAGACGCTTCGGACATATTGCCGTCGCTTCTGTTCCGTTATTCCAAGGCCGGTCTCAATGACTGATGCTCAACTGGTTTCTCATCGCCTTCTCCACAAAGCTGTTCAGTGTCATCTGATGCGACAAGGCAAAAACAGCCGCTTCGCGGTGAAGCTCCGGAGATATCCGCACATTAAAACTGCCTTTATATGCATGTTCCGGCTCTTTTCCCTGTTCTTTGCAGAGCATGAGGTAGTCATCCACCGCCAGATGAAAATCATCGACCAATTCCTTCGCGGTCGTTCCCTCATAAGAAATTAACGCCCGTATTCCCATGACCCTACCATAAAATACACAGTCCGATTCAGAAAATTCTACGCTCCCGATATATCCCTTATACATAATCGTATTGTTCAAATCAAACCCTCCCGTTCCAATATCTCAAGCAACTGTTTCACCTGGTATTGCAGAAGTTCTTTCCTCGGATGCGGTTTATGAAGCAAAATCGGCGGTTTCCCCTCACACTCAAAGATTACTCTTGATCCGCTGGTTCTGCCCTTATCAGATCGTATATAAGATAAACAGTTTAAAAGTGTCTCCGCCTCATCAAATGTAAAATCCTTTGGCTTTGACTTCAAACGCTTTATTAGTTTATCCTTTTGTCCCATTCACAAACCTTTCTCTAAAAATAATATATCACACCATTTCGATGTTTGCAACTGTATTTAGTTGCGACGCTAAAATAAATGATATTTTTCATAATTTGTTCGTCATCAACCGGATCATCCCCTGATTCAGCCCTTCCACCGTCAGCTTGTACATGGGCAGGATCTCCTTGATGGCCGTCTCCGCCTCCCGCCAGGGCGCATGTCCCGGGGCCATTTTGGGATTAAGCCAGATGATCTTCTTATAATGGCGCTTCATGAGCTGCAGCCATTCCCAGCCGGACAGCCCGCCGTTGGGCCCCCGATAGTTGCCGGAATCGGAATAAAGCTCCTCGGGCGCCATCGCGGCATCCCCCACGATGATCACCTTATAGTCGCTGTCCAGGTTGCGGAACACCCAATCGGTATCCACCCAGTCCCCGTTTTCGCATTCGGGCGTCTTATAGAGCTTGGAATAGATGCAGTTGTGAAAATAATAGCATTTCACGTCTTTGAAGTGGTTCGACTTGTTCACGGCCTGGAACAGCTCGTTCATCAGGCTGGAAAACGGGATCATGGTGCCGCCGGAATCGAACAAAAGCAGCAGCTTCACAGAATTTTTCCGGGGCTTTTCCATGACGATCTGCAGACAGCCGCCGTTGTTGCAGGTTTTATCCACGGTGCCGGGGATATCCAGCTCGGTCTTCGGCACATCCAGCTTGGTGGAAAACTGTCTGAGACGCCGGAACGCCATCTGGAACTGCCTGTTGTCCAGCATCCGGTCATCCCGGAAGTCCCGGTATTTCCGCGCGCCGACGACGGCGAACGCGGACTGATAGCCGGTCTTGCCGCCCACGCGGACGCCGCCCACATTGCCGCCCAGATTGCCAAAGGAGGTCTTGCCCATGGTGCCGATCCAGTAGCTGCCGCCATTGTGCTCGGTATCCTGATCCTTCAGACGCTCTTTGAACTTCTCCTCCACATCCTCCTTGTCGATCTGCAGATCCTCGCCCTCGTTGAGCCACTTTCTGGCATCCTCATGGGCCAGCTCCAGCATATCGGATTTGTCCAGCCAGCGCAGCATCTCGCTGCCCACTTCGTTCTCGGACTTCATGGCCTTGAAGCACTCGTCAAAAGCCAGATCGAACTTATCGAAATCCGTCTCGCTCTTCACCAGGATCATCCGGGCCAGATAATAAAAGCCCGTCAGGCTGCTGCCCGCCAGTCCCTTGTCCAGCGCTTCCTGCAGCGTCAGCCATTCGCTCAGCGTAATGTGCAGCCCCTTGGCCTTACAGGTATAAAAAAACTTCGTGAACATAAAGCCTCCCGTCCCCGCTTTATGACTTTTGCCTAATAATTCCCGGAGCTCTCCGTACTCCGCGGTCCTGCCTGCCCCTGCCCCGCGGCCGGCCTTTATGCCATCTTCTGGCGCACGGTCTCCAGATCCTCATCCTTTTTCACGATGACGCCCACGAACGGAAGCTCCCTGCGGATCTTTTCCGTGGGAATGCCGCCCAACTGCAGCGCATTAATCCAGTCGATCAGCTCGGAGGTGCTGGGCTTCTTGCGGATGTCGCGGAAGGAGCGGATCTCATAGAACACGCTCATGGCCTCCTTTAAAAGCTTATCCTCCACCTCCGGATAATGAACGCGCACGATCTCCTCCATCAGCGCCTCGTCCGGGAAGTCAATATAGTGGAAAATACAGCGGCGCAGAAAAGCGTCCGGCAGCTCCTTCTCTGCGTTTGAAGTGATGATCACGATGGGACGGTGCTTCGCCTTCACGGTGCGCTTCGTCTCATGAATATAGAATTCCATCTGATCCAGCTCCCAGAGCAGGTCATTGGGGAATTCCAGATCGGCCTTGTCGATCTCATCAATCAGAAGCACCACCTGATCCTCCGAATCAAAGGCCTCGCCCAGCTTGCCCAGCTTGATATAACGGGCGATATCGTCCACGCCCTCCTCGCCGAACTGCCCGTCATACAGACGCTGGATCGTGTCGTACATATACAGACCATCCTGGGCCTTAGTGGTGGATTTGATATTCCAGATGATCAGGCGTTTTCCCAGAGACTGGGCCACAGCCTCCGCCAGCATGGTCTTGCCCGTGCCCGGTTCCCCTTTGATCAGAAGCGGCTTCTGCAGCGCGATGGCCACGTTCACGCTGGCCATCAACTGTTCGCTGGCGACATACTGTCCGGTGCTGTTAAAAGATTCCTGCATACTTTCCTCTCATTCTGCCGCGCCCGCGGCTTATATAGTCTGTTTCACTGCCGTCCAAAAACCGCCCTTGCAAAGCGTCCAATAACATGGTACGATATTTGAGGTTCAAAATCAAGAAGATTCGAGGAATTACCGATGATCAGCGATTTATTTCTAAACGGCGGCTCCACGCTCTCCTTCGAGGTGTCCCCGCCGAAGACGGAGGAAGAATTCGAAAAGGCATACGCCACCCTGCAGAAACTGGCGGACATCAGGCCGGACTTTTTCAGCGTCACCTACGGGGCGGGCGGCAGCCGCGCGAAGAACACGGCGGAGATCGCCTCCTATATCCAGAATGAACTGCATGTTCCCACGCTGGCCCATCTGACCTGTGTGGGCTCCAAGGCGGCTGACATCCTAAACGTCACCGCTCAGCTTCAGGAGGCGGGCATCGATCATGTGCTGGCGCTGCGGGGCGACCGGCCCTCCTGGATGTCGGACGAGCAGTTCAAGGGACGGGATTTCGCCCACGCCTCCGATCTGACCCGTTTTCTGAAGGAAAACACTTCCCTGCACATCGCGGGCGCCTGCTATCCGGAAAAACATTATGAAGCGCCTGACATGGACACGGACATCTCCCATCTGAAAGAAAAAGAAGAGGCCGGTGCGGAATTCCTGATCACCCAGCTCTTCTTTGACAACGAATTCTTTTACCGCTTCGTGGAAAAGGCCCGGGCCGCTGGCATTACGCTGCCCATCTGTGCCGGTATCATGCCCATCACCACCGCCCAGCAGATCGGCACCACCGTCCACCTCTCCGGTTCCTCCGTCCCGAAGACCTTCGCGGATCTGGTGGCCGTACATGCCGACGATAAGGAGGACATGCGCCGGGCGGGTACGGATTACGCCATCCGGCAGATCCTGGACCTGAAGGCCCACGGCGTCAGACACATCCATCTGTACACCATGAACCGGCCCAAGACCAGCCGGGAGATCGCAGAAGCGGTCCGCTGAACATACAGCGGACCGCTTTATCGCTTCCCGACATCCGTACCGTCTCACTCCGCCGTCTGCACCACGGACTCTCCCGCTTCTCCGGGCAGCGTCAGCGTCACGCTCTTTCTTTCTCCCGACAGCTTATGCTCCCGTTCCTCCAGACGGACCCGCTCTGTATCCGTTCCCGCCGCGAGCATCAGGGAAACCGTTCCGGTCTTTCCCGCCGGGATCATCTGACGCCATTCCCGCAGATCTGAATTATCCATGTCGAACAGTTCGAGATTCCTGCCCGTGCCGTCGTCAAAAACGGACGGCTGCTCCCAGAGCTCTCCGTGATAATCCGCGGTATTCTCATATTCGATCCGCATCTCGTACAGCACATCCCCGGATTCCATGTCCTCCGCGTACCACTGCTGCTGATCCTGCCGGTTGATGACCGTCACCTTTTTCAGGACCAGCGGACTGCGTTCGAACGTGATCTCATTGTCCAGGTTTTGGGTGCCGGAATAGTAGAACAAGGCACAGACCAGCGCCATGAGCGCGTAGGCACAGATCCACGCTGCAGCCGATCCTCGGGGTTTCCCGCGTCTCTTCCCTGCTGCCATCAGTCTCCCTCCTTTTCCAGAAAGGACAGGCCTGGCACGTCCTTCAGCGGCAGCCGTCCCTCCGCCGCGACTGTCTCCGGTTCCCCGTCCAGCGAAACCGTCCAGAGCAGCGCCATATTCTGTGCGCCGGTATCATACCGGAAAAACAGATATCCTTCCTCATATCCGCCGATTCCCGGACAATAGAAGGGCAGAATATCCTCATCCCTGAAGCCGTATCCGGCAAAATAGGGGACGATATCCCTCTCCAGCGGCATACGGTATACCGTCCCGCCGTCCAGCTCATACTCCAGAAAAACCTCGCCCCAGTAAACATCAAAGGGCCAGCCCTCACAGGCCGCCCTAACCTTCACGCCATAGAGTCCCATTCCCTCCGGGAACAGCGCCCGATACTGTTCCACGGGGCCTGCTTCCAGCAGCGTGAACTGTATGGACGCGTCCAGCACGGCCGAAAGGGAAGCATCCAGCTCCCCCGCCACCGTCAGCGTCCCGTTCTCCGCAGGCCCGGCCTCCGCAACAGACACCTCCTGCAGCCTCCGGACCAGATCGGATTCGTACAGCTTATAGAGGCCGAACGTGCCGAACGGCAGCAGAACCAGCCCCAACAGCAGCAAAGCGGTCCGCACCGGCCGGTGCTTTCGTTCCGGAAGGGCATATTTGCCCTCCTCGAAAAGCGGCCTCGCCTCCGGTTCCCCATAGGCATGGCGCTGTCCTTTTCCATAGGCCGAATGCGCCCCTTCCTTTTCCCCGTGGGCCGCCTCATAGCCGCCGTCATAGGCCTCGTGCAGCTCCCGATGCAGCGCCTCTCCCTGATAGCCGCTGCTCAGGTACTGCCCGATCTCGGAATCGTCCACGCGCTTTCCGTTATACGCGCCGCACTTGGGACACAGCCCGCTGTAAACCTCCGGATCGAATTTTCTCCCGCACTCCTTACACCGGATCTTCATATTTTACCTGACTTTCTGGGGCATCAGTGCCACTCGGTATCGGTGATCTCAATCTTTTTGTCGCGCAGCATCAGATCCCGCACCGCATCCGCCGGGGCTTTGCCGCCGAAAAGGACTTCGTTGACCTGCTCGATGATGGGCAGGGAAACCTGATATTTTTCGGCCAGCCCCATGGCGGCCCTGGCGGAATATACGCCCTCCACCACCATCTGCACCCGATCCATGGCCTCCTGCACCGTATAGCCCTGCCCAATCAGGATACCGGCCCGGCGGTTGCGGGAATGCATGCTGGCGCAGGTCACGATCAGGTCTCCGATGCCGGAAAGCCCGCAGAACGTCTCAAACCGCCCGCCCATCGCCATGCCCAGCCTGCCGATCTCCGTGATGCCCCGGGTGATCAACGCCGCCTTCGTATTGTCTCCGTAGCCGAGCCCGTCGGCGATGCCAGCCGCCAGCGCTACCACGTTCTTGAGGGCCGCGCCCAGCTCGATGCCCATCACGTCCGGGCTGGTATAGACCCGGAACACCGGGCTCATGAAGATATTCTGGATGAATTCCGCCGTGGCCTTCGTCCGGGCGCCCGCCACGATGGTGGTGGGAAGCCCCTTCCCCACCTCCTCCGCATGAGAGGGGCCGGAAAGCACGGCCACATCCGCCTGCGGGATCTCCTGTTCGATGATCTGGGAAAGGGTCATCAGCGTCCCTTCCTCAATACCCTTGGCCACATTGACGATGATCTGCCCCTCCCTGACATGCGGGGCCATCCTGCGGGAGGTGGAACGGGTGAACGGGGACGGGACGGCCAGCACCAGAAGCTCCTTCTCTGCCACGGCCTCCGCCAGATCCGCGGTGAAAGAGACAGCCTCCTGCAAAACCACGCCGGGCAGCTTGCTCTTCTGCTCTCTGGTCTCCTTCAGCATCGCGATCTCGTCCTCCAGCGCGCTCCAGACGGTCACCTCATGCCCGTTGTTGGACAGAAGCCAGGCCAACGCCGTTCCCCAGCTTCCCGCGCCGATCATTCCGATTTTTGCCATCCTGCACCTCCTTATGCGCTCCTTTTCCGGATCAGGAAAGCGCCTCTTTATTCTTTTTCGTCAGATAAGTCTTCCGCTCTTCTCCACGGATCAGGCGTTTGATATTTTCCTTATGCTTCCAGAACGCCAGCGCCGTCAAAAGCGCCGTGACCAGATACAGCTCGTTCAGATGCGCCTGGGCCATGCCGAACACGCCGAGCTGCCCCATGACGACCATCTGAATGAAAAAGCCCGTGTAGCTCAGCAGGGAAGCCAGCGACACATAATGCGTGGTGAAGAACGTCCCCAGAAACAGCGCCACCTCGATGGGGATCAGCGCCGGATGGAAGGAAAACACCAGTCCCGCCGAGGCCGCGATCCCCTTGCCGCCCCGGAAATGCAGGTAAAAGGGATAATTGTGCCCCAGCACCGCGCCCGCAGCCGCATAGATCGCCAGCAGATAGCTCATATCCCCGTGTCCGTTCGCGAACAGGAGCCTCGTCACCGCCACGGCCAGCACGCATTTGAGGATGTCCCCCAGCATGACGATGATGCCGGCCTTGGTGCCCAGCACCCGGAGCGTATTGGTGGTGCCCGCATTCCCGCTTCCATACTGCCGGATATCGATCCCCTTCAGCCTTCCGTATATATAGGAGGTCTGTATCAGACCGAAGGCGTATCCGATCGCCAGTGCCGCAAGTCTTGCCATATCAGCCCTTCTCCTTTCTCTCCCGGATGATGAACCGCAGCGGCGTCCCATCGAAGCCGAAGGCCTCCCGGATCTTGTTCTCGATGTATCTGGTATAGGAAAAATGCATCAGTTCCTTATCGTTGACGAAAATCACGAAGGTGGGCGGCCTCACCGACACCTGGGTGATGTAATAGAGCCTGAGCCGCTTTCCCTTGTCCGAAGGGGGCTGCTGCAGGGCCACCGCCTCCGCCATGATCTCATTGAGCACGCCCGTCGCCACCCGCATGGCGTGGTTCTCGATGACCGCGTCGATGGTATCGAACAGCTTCGGCAGCCGCTGTCCCGTCAGGGCGGAAATGAACATCAGCTCCGCATAGGGCATGAAGGAAAGAGTATTGCGGATCTGATCCCGAAACCTGTAAATGGTCTTGTCGTCCTTTTCGATGGCGTCCCACTTGTTGACCGCGATGATCATTCCTTTTCCGCGCTCATGGGCGATGCCCGCGATCTTGGCGTCCTGCTCCGTCACGCCATCCTGCGCGTCGATCACCAGGACCACCACGTCCGAACGCTCCACCGCGCTCACCGTGCGGACGATCATGTAGCGCTCCAGATCCTCCTTCACCTTGTTTTTCCGGCGCAGTCCCGCCGTATCGATGAAAATATATTCCTTTCCGCCATGCACCACTTCCGTGTCCACCGCGTCCCTGGTGGTGCCGGCAATGTCCGATACGATCACCCGGTTTTCCCCGATGAGTCTGTTGATGATGGAGGATTTGCCCACGTTGGGCTTTCCCACAATGGCGACCCTGGGGCGGTCATCCTCCTCCCCGTCCGCCGCATCCTCCGGAAAATGTCGGATCACCTCGTCCAGAAGCTCTCCCAGCCCCATGCGATTGGCCGCGGAAAGCGGATAGGGATCCCCGATCCCCAGATTGTAAAATTCATAGACGTCGGCCATATATTTCTGAAAGCTGTCCACCTTGTTCACCGCCAGCACCACCGGCTTGCGGGAACGGCGCAGCATGTCCGCCACCTTGGCATCCGCGTCCACCAGCCCCTGCTTCACGTCCACCATGAACAGGATCACATCCGCCGTATCGATGGCGATCTGCGCCTGCTGCCGCATCTGGGACAGGATCACATCCTGACTCTCCGGCTCGATGCCTCCGGTATCGATCAGGGTAAAACCCCTGTCCAGCCAGGTCACGTCTGCATAGATCCGGTCCCTGGTGATGCCCGGCGTATCCTTTACAATGGAAATCATTTCTCCTGCCAGCGCATTGAACAGAGTGGATTTTCCCACGTTGGGCCGTCCCACCACCGCCACAATGGGCCTGCGTTTTCTGTCTGACATTCTATTCTTATTCTCCGTTTCGATCATAAACCGCCCCGCCGCGCAGGGTCAGAATTCCCCCAAAATCCGGCGGGTAAAGTCGTATCCGCTTGATTTTACAACATCCACCGGGACTTGTAAAGCGTTTCCGATATCTTCCGCCGTGCAGTCGTCCAGCAGCACCGTCTCCTGACTGCGCAGCAGATTCTGCGGCAGCAGCAGCGCGTCCCCCAGCCGCTTTCCCTTTAACTGGGCGATGATATCCTGCCCCGTCAGAAGCCCCGTCACCGTGATGCTCTCCCCGAAGAAGTCGTTGCGGATGGGCCAGATATGGACGGACAGCCCTGCAAAGATCTCCTCCATCCGGTCCGCCATCCGCCGGATATAGGGATAGCTGATCCGACCGGTGACGGCGGAAATCTCCCGCCTCCTGCCCTTCCACCGCTCCGGCGCGCCGCTCTCCAGAAGCTCTGCCAGAGAGGCCTCAAATTCATCCAGCAAAAGCCGCAGCATTCCCACGCCGTTCTCCAACTGCAGATAACCGTCATAGGTCTCCTCCGCCGGCAGCTCCTGACCGGCCAGAAGATACCACTCGTCGCTGGCGTGGACGAAATGCAGACCGTATTCCGGATAAATCCTGTCCTGGAACCGGCGCACGGTTTCCAGCACCCCGACAGCGTCCTCTTTGGTAAAGGGCTCCAGCGGATACAGTCCCTCGCGGAACCGGGTCAGCCCCACCGGGACCACCGAAACGCTGCGCAGATGCGGCAGATATTTTTCCAGGTCGGAAAGTGTGCGCTCCAGCTCGGCGCCGTCATTGATCCCCTTGCACAGCACGATCTGGCCGTTCATTTCGATACCGGCCTCATAAAAACGATCCGCCTTTTTCAGAGACTCCCCCGCGAACCGGTTGTGCAGCATCATGCACCGCAGTTGCGGGTTCGTGGTCTGAAAGGAAATGTTGATGGGAGACAGCCGGTAACGGATGATCCGCTCCACATCATGCTCCGACAGATTGGTCAGCGTCACATAATTGCCCTGCAGAAACGACAGCCGGGAGTCGTCATCCTTGAAATAGAGCGTGGGCCGCATCCCCTTCGGCATCTGGTCGATGAAGCAGAAAATACATTTGTTCTGACAGGAACGGTACTCGTCCATCAGCCCGTTTTCGAATTCCACGCCCAGGTCTTCCCCGTACTCCTTCTCGATCTCCAGCACCCATTCCTCCCCGGAGGGCTTTAAAACGGACACCTCCACATATTCGTCCTGCATCAGATACTGGTAATCAAAAACATCCTCCACCGCTTCCCCGTTGACGGAAAGCAGCCGGTCCCCCGCTTCGATCTCCATCTCCTGCGCGATGCTTCCCTCCTGTACCGCTTTGATCAGATGTCCCTTCTGCCTCTTCATATCCGCCGCCGGGCGTCCCTTCCCCGACTTCCTCCTTTCCCCTATTTTACCAGCAAAAAACCTCCCTGTCACTAGAATTTTCTTGACGGGACAGGAAGTGCAATGATATAAAGAAAGAGAACCCCCGTGCGCTGTATATGACCTCACAGGCAGGTATGCCTTTATGCGCGCGACGCGCGCCCTGCCCATGTGCCGTGCGCGCAGGACACATCCGCACCATGCCGAAGACGGCAGAAAGAGGAACCATGCCCGATTTACACGAACTTGAAAAAGCACTTCCCGTAGGCCCCTTAAAGATCATCGCGCTGGATTCCGCCAAAACGCTCGGACAAAGCGTGAACCATCATCTCGTTACATTCCGGAAAAACATCAAAAGCCCCGCCCACGACGATCCCGCCTTCAAAGGCTACATCGCCGACAATTACCTGGTGGACGCAAGCTGCATCCGCTTCGGCACCGGCGAGGGAAAAGGCGTGCTGAACGAATCCATCCGCGGCGCAGACCTGTATCTGCTGGTAGACGTCTGCAATCACAGCATCACATATTCCCTGAACGGCTTTGTCAATCATAAATCGCCCGATGACCACTATCAGGATCTCAAGCGGATGATCTCTGCTGTGGGCGGCAAGGCGAAGCGCATCACCGTCATCATGCCCTTCCTCTATGAGGGGCGCCAGCACAAGAGAAGCGGCCGGGAATCCCTGGACTGCGCCTACGCGCTGTCCGAGCTGGCCGACATGGGCGTGCACAACTTCATCACCTTCGACGCCCATGATCCAAGAGTACAGAATGCCGCGCCCCTGTGCGGCTTCGATAATTTCACGCCGCCCTATCAGTTCATGCGGGCCCTGCTGGACAGCGTGCCGGACCTGATCATCGACAAGGATCACATGATCGTCATCAGCCCTGACGAAGGCGCGCTGGACCGCACCACCTACTTCGCCAACGTGCTGGGCGTCAACATCGGCATGTTCTACAAGCGGCGGGATTATTCCGTCATCGTCAATGGCAAGAATCCCATCGTGGCCCATGAATTTCTGGGGGACAACATCGACGGCAAGGATATCGTCATCATCGACGACATGATCTCCTCCGGCGGCAGCATGCTGGACACCGCCCGCCAGCTAAAGGAGATGAACGCCCGCCGCGTGTTCATCTGCACCACCTTCGGTCTTTTCACCGACGGCATGGCGGCCTTCGATTCCGCATACGAAAAAGGCTGGTTCGACAGGGTCATCACCACCAACCTGACCTATCAGTCCCCGGAGCTGCTCTCCCGCCCCTACTATATCGAAGCGGACATGAGCAAATTCCTGGCCTCCATCATCGACTTCATGAACCACGACGTGTCCCTCTCCTATGTCCTCACGCCGACGGACAAGATCCGCACGATCCTGGAGAAATACAACAACCGGGAAGAATATCTGTGAGCCCGGGTCCGGCAGCTATGGATCCTGGTGTACGATTTGTTCAGATCATCATCCCAAGAAAAGCAGGTCCTTCGGGGCCTGTTTTCTATTTTCTCACAAAAAAAGAGGCGCTGCTCCACCGACGATTCCGGATTCTGATACAGAACCTGCTGCCAAAACCAACTTAAGAAAATCTCTATCCGCGCTTAAGAATATATTAGGAATGAAATTACTTTTTCATGAAATACAGCCCTCCTGTTTCTGCTACCATATTAAGTGTTAAAAATGGACAAAAAAGGAAGGGCAATATGGAACGAAAAAGGCTTGCTCAAACCAGTCCCGCGGCTTCTGCCGCCAAAGACAAGATACCACAGCTATGCTTCTCTCATGATGGATCCGGCGAAAAGAATACAGCGAAAAGGATCGCCGTCCTGTTTGGCGGCTGTTCGCCGGAATACCATGTTTCACTGCAGTCCGCGTACGCTGTGATCAGCCACATGAACACCCAAAAATACATTCCCATCCTGATCGGTATTACAAGGCAGGGAGAATGGTATTTATTCTGCGGTGACCGGGAAGAGATCCTTTCCGATACCTGGCATCATCCGGACTTCTGTGTGCCCGTCGCCGTTTCTCCCAGCCGCCTGGAACACGCGCTGCTGTGCTGCCGGGATGATGAGATCGGCAGGATTCCTATCGACGCCGCTTTTCCCGTTCTGCACGGAAAAAACGGCGAAGACGGCACGGTACAGGGCATATTCGAGCTCGCGGGCATTCCCATTATCGGCTGCGGTGTCCTTTCCTCTGCCCTGTGTATGGATAAGGACCGTGCCCATAGCCTGGTAAAAGCGGCCGGCATCACGGTCCCGCGTTCCTGCGCGCTGAAAAAGAGCACGGACGCACAGACCGCTTTATCGAGTGCGGAGGGAATCGGTTATCCTTTGTTTGTAAAACCCGCAAAAGCCGGATCCTCTTTCGGCATCACAAAGGTATCGGACCACAGCGCCTTGCCTGACGCCGTAAAGCTGGCTTTTGCATACGACGATACCGTGATCCTGGAAGAAAACATAGACGGCTTTGAGGTCGGCTGCGCCGTTATGGGAAATGATGCTTTAACGGTCGGCGAGGTTGATGAAATCGAGCTGGCAGGCGGGTTTCTCGATCATAAGGAAAAATACAGCCTGAAAACCTCCGCGATCCACGTCCCCGCAAGGATCAGCCTTGAAAAACGGGAACAGATACGGCTGACGGCGCAGAGGATCTACAGGATCCTGGATTGCCGCGGCTTTGCCCGTGTGGATATGTTTTTATCCGCCTCCGGAGAGATCGTGTTCAACGAAGTGAATACGATACCGGGCTTCACCGCGCACAGCCGTTTCCCTGACATGCTGAAAGCGGTCGGTATTCCGTTTGAACAAATGGTAGAAACCGTGATCGAACAGGCGCTGAAGGCATGATGCGCACAAATATATCCCCTGCTCCAAAACGTCCGTCCGGCACCGACATGGCCGCTGCCCTAAAAGACCGCGCATGGATCGAGCTCGACCGGAACAGCCTGCGGGAAAACGTCCGTTCCTTGAAAAGCCTGCTGCCGCCGGGCTGTGAACTCATGCCGATCGTAAAGGCGAACGCATACGGTCACGGCGCCGTTTTGATCTCAAAAGAACTGAATCGGCTGGGAATCAGGTCGTTCTGCACGGCCACCGTATCGGAGGGGATAGAACTGCGCCGGGGCGGGATAAAAGGCGAAATCCTGATCCTGGGTTACACGCACCCCGAGCAGTTTCCGATGCTGGAAAAATACGGCCTGATACAATCGGTCATTGATCTTTCATATGCGCGGCTTCTCAATTCCTATGGCAGGAAGATCAGGGTACACATAAAAATCGATACTGGCATGCACCGTCTGGGGGAGCGGGCCGAAAGGACGGAGGCGATACGCGATATTTTCCGTCTTGACCACCTTGTCATAAAGGGGATATTCACGCACCTGTGCGCGGATGAAACAAATGCGGAGCCGGACAGAGGTTATACGCTGAAGCAGGTTCACGCCTTTTTTGATGTGCTCACTGATCTGAAAAAACACGGCTGCGGCTTCGGGAAGGTACATTTGCTCGCAAGCTATGGTCTGATCAATTATCCGGAATATGCGGAGGATTATGTGAGAATCGGGATCGCCCTTTACGGCGTTTTGAGCAGCCGTACGGATATGGAGAAGTGTCCGGTCCGCTTATCTCCTGTCCTTTCCGTGAAAGCGCGGGTCGCGGTCATAAAGGATCTGTATGCGGGAGAGGCTGCGGGATACGGATTGCAGTATGTGGCCCAAAGCGACCGGAAAATTGCCGTCCTGTCGATCGGATATGCCGACGGCATCCCGCGCGCTCTTTCCTGCGGAAACGGACAGGTCCTGATCCATGGGACCGCCGCGCCTGTTGTCGGCCGAATCTGCATGGATCAAATGCTGGCGGACATTACGGACATTCCGGACGTGAAAAGCGGTGATATTGCCGTCATCATAGGAAAGTCCGGGCAAAAAGAGATCACCGCCTACGATCTCGCAGAAGAAAGCGGGACCATCACCAATGAAGTGCTGAGCCGCCTGGGCGGCCGCCTGAACAGGATCCTGTGCTGAAAGCGAACAGCCCTTCACACTTATCCTTATTTCCCGAATTTGGCCGCATAGGTCATCAGCGCCGCCACTGTCTTTCCGTCCGTCATCTCGCCCCGGAAGATCATCTGCTTCAGGTCCTCCAGCTCCCAGGCTTCCACGCCCAGCTCCTCGTCGTCGTCCCAGTGCGTCTCACCCTTTTTCAGATTCCGGGCCAGATAGATCCCGATCTTTTCATCCAGGAACGCCACCGTCGTGTTCACGAACAGCAAAAACTCCAGATCGTCGGAATAATACCCGGTCTCCTCTTCCAGCTCGCGTTTTGCGCAATCGAGAAACGGCTCGCCCGGCTCGTCCAGCTTTCCCGCCGGGATCTCCAGCGTGTACCGCCCCAGCGCGTGGCGGAACTGGCGCACCATCAGGATCCGTCCGTCCTCCAGCACCGGCAGCACCGCCGCCGCGCCGTCATGGTGAATGAAATCCCAGTGCGTCTCATGTCCGCCGATGTCCACCAAATCGTCGTATACCGTTATGACCTTCCCTTTATAAGCCTCTCTGCGCTCGATCAGCCTGATCGGCTTCTGCGCGTTGTCCGCATTCAGCATAAACCCTGTCCTCCCATTTCCCCCGATTTCTCCGGTTCCTCCTCCAGCATCAGCTCCCGGTCCAGCCGCTCCTCCCGTTTCCGCCTCATCCGGTTGTAAAGCCCGCCCGCCGCGAAAAAGATAACGAGAAACAGTGCGAAATATAGCAGAAAGTCGATCAGGAAGATCAGCGCCGCATCATGCCACGCAGGCGCATCGCCCCAGCGTATGGCGGCGCATACCATCACGCCCGCCGCAGGCAGCGCTCCCGCCAGGCTGTAGCCGATATAGTTCTTCTTCCCCGGCTTCTGCTCATACGGCGTCCAGACGCCTGCCCTGAAACAGGACCAGATCTCATACACCGCAGCGATCATGAACACGGCCCAGACCGCCGCCCATTCCTGAAAGGGCCGCCTCAGAAAAAGCGCCTCGATCACCAGCACGACCAGGAGCAGGTAAAAGATCAGCCAGTAACCGCCGCTCAAAAGCCGGTTCAGCTCCGCCTCCTGCCGTTCATCGATCACCTTTTTCAAAAACACTTTCTTTTGTTTCATTCCGAATTCCTCCTCGTACGGTTTCTTATTCCGCTTCCTCTTCCCAGAAAAGCTGATCCAGCGTCCGGTCCAGCGCCCGGCAGATCGCAACGCAAAGCTGCAGCGAAGGGTTGAACCTGCCGGACTCGATCATGCTGATGGTCTGCCGCGTCACGCCCACGGCAGCGGCCAACTGTTCCTGGGAGAGATCCTTTTCCACCCGGGCGATCTTCATTCGTCTGTTCTTTCCCATAGCCACCTCCTTTCGGGGGATCCACCCGCGAAAGCTCCTTTCTGGTTTCGATCCTATCACCTGTCTTACATTTTGTCAAGTATATATTACTTTTTATCAAATTTATTTTTGTAAGTTTATCAAATTTATTTTATAATGCCATTTTTATCCGCAATAGAAACAAAATATACAACTATTTTGCTTTCCGACGTTCCAAAAGAAAATCTAAAAAAGGCCCATGCGAAAATACCGCCTTCCAAAGCCGAAACATTTTCGCACAGGCCATCTATAACCGTTATAAATTCAACCCTGACGCCCGCGGCACCCGCGTCCCGCCGTCGCACAGTCTCACAGCCGTCTCCTGCAGTATCCATGCAGCGCCAGCCCGAGGAACACCGGCACCTCCGCCGCCGCGGCCGCCAGCATGACCCAGGGCTTCCAGAACGAAACGTCTCCGAAATGCAGAAAATGGAAATCCGTCAGCTCACAGAGCAGACTGTTCTGAATGCCGATGCCGCCGCCCGGCAGGAGGCATCCCGCCAGATCCGCGGCACTCTCCGGCAGAGCGACGGACAGGATGACCGGCAGCACGCAGAATACCAGCGATATGGCCAGCGAAGAAACGGTATTTTTCAGCCTCGAGGATAAGAACAGCGTAAAGCTGAGCAGAGAAAGCAGAAACAGAAGGCTCCCTGCCGCCACCGCAAGCTGCAGTCCGCCCAGGTTCAGGGGAAGCAGACTGGATACCGAATATATGACCTGCATGCTGTTCTTCAGCCCTTTCCATCCGAACAGACTGTCCGTGACGAGCAGGAACACGCCCATACAGAGCAGGAACGCGGTCCCGCAGATCAGCAGGGCGGAAAGGATCTTATATATGCCCAACCGGATCCGCCCGTATTTCGCACACCGCTGGATATCGTCCGCGCCGGTCTGATAGTCCGCGGAAAACACGGGCGCAGCAATGGAAACGCAGAAAAACGCGATCATAAAAATGAGCAGCGTCTGATAGTCCATCGAATCGCTTCCCAGCCCGTATTCATAAAAAAACGGGAATCTCACCTTTTCATACATCCGCTGCGCCAGCTCTCCCGCCGCCGGATGCGCGGACTGCTCCAGCGCCATCAGTTTTGCCAGTCTGGTGCGGCACAGGTCATAGAACTGCTCCGCCTGCTCACCGGTCACATGCAGAAGTCCAGACGCCGTGCCGTCCGGCCGCATGGCCGCCTCGTTCACGCGGCTGAGCAGAGAGGAATCCAGGATGATATCTTCCCCATAGAACGGCTCCCGGGGAAGCGCCCAGATATTTTCCTTTCCGTATGTCCGAAGGACATCCTGGCAGTTTTCCAGGACTTCCCTCAGCAACTGCGGCGTCACCTCTCCGGGAGACGCCTGCGGCAGCGACTGCATATGACGGACCGCCCGCAGCCCTTTTAACTCTGTCCAGCTTCCGTCCTCTGCCTGATAAGAATAGCTTTCAAAGGTGACCGGCAGGTATCCCATCCCCACGGACAAAAGCAGAGATACCGCCAGCAGCCCCCATGTCAGCCGGGTGGTCAGCACCCGCCTGATCTCCAGATAAAAAAGTCTCATATTTTTCTCCTTTCACGATCCGACAGCGCCGCGCTCTACCGCCCGGCCTCCGGAAACAGCCACAGATACAGATCCTCCAGCCGCGGTTCCGCCGGAACGGAACCGGCCACCGCCTCCGCCTCAGCCAGATAGCGGATCTCCGCCCGGTCCCCCTCCCCGCATTTCAGGTTTACGACGCGCAGGCTGCGCTCATATTCCGCCAGCTTCTGCGCCGGGACCGAACAGCTCCATACCTTTCCCGCCACCGGCTTCACCAGCTCCTGCGTGGTCCCCTGGGCCACGATCCTCCCATCCTTCATCACGGCGTTGCGGGCGGCGATATATTCCACATCCGGCACGATATGCGTCGAGATCAGCACGATCCTCCCCCGGGCAAATTCGGAAAGCAGATTCCGGAAGCGCACCCGTTCGCCCGGATCCAGCCCGCTGGTGGGCTCGTCCAGGATCAGGACCTGCGGATCGTTCAGGAGCGCCTGGGCGATGCCCACCCGCCGCTTCATGCCCCCGGAGAGCCTGGCAATCCTCTTTTTTTTCACCTCCAGCAGGGTCAACTGTTCCAGCAGTATGTCGATCCGCGTCCTCGTTTCCTGTCTGCGCAGCCCCTTCAGCGCGGCCATATATTCCAGATAATCCTTTACCGTGAATTCCGGATAGAAGCCGAACTCCTGCGGCAGATATCCGAACACGTCCCGGTAGCGCTCCCCCAGCGTCCGGATGGGAATGCCGTCGCACAGCACCTCTCCCCGGGCAGGCTCCATAATGCCCGCGATGATCCGCATCAGCGTGGTCTTGCCGGAGCCGTTGGCCCCCAGCAGTCCCCACACCCCGGGCGTCAGCGTCAGGCTTACATCGTCCACCGCTTTTTTATCCCGAAATTCCTTTGTAACATGTGAGATCTGCAGCTCCATCTTTTCATTCTCCTTTCCGGACCGCCCGCCGCGGGGCGCTCCGTCACGCTGATTTCCTTTCGGGGCCGAACCCGGCGCCTCATAGGCCGCCCCGACCGCGGCTCCCGCGCTTCTTACCCGGACCAGCCCGCCGCGATCCGATCCACCAGACCGGCCCGCCGGCACTGGCGCCGCATCTGGTCCGCGTAGACCGCAAGCAGCACGGCACTGACACAGGTCCAGCCGCCGGAATAGGTCTGCTCAAACCATGCCGGCGCATATCTGCCCGCCAGGACGATGCCCGCCAGCACCGCCGGGACGACGGCGCACCAGCCGGCAGGCGCACATGCCTCCGGCAGCATCCGGTTCAGCCCGGCACCCAGACAGCCGGCTCCCAGAAAGGGCACCAGCAGATAAAGAGCAAGGCTTCCTCTGTCACAACCGGATGCGCGGGCCGCCATGCCGAAGGCAGCGCACAGCAGCGCCAGGTTTCCCGCCCCAGCCAGAAGCACCCTTGCGGCAGCCAGCTTCGCCAGACCGTATCGCGACGCCAGCTCCGTTTCCCGCATCCGGCATCCCCTTCCCCGCCCCGTCAGCGGAAAGGACAGCAGCGCCGCCAGCGCGGAAAAGGCGCACAGAAACATGGCCATGCCCCGGACGGAAAAATCCCCGAAGGCCCCCTGAAAATACAGCCGGCCGATCAGACTGGCCCCGGCCAGCGCCAGCGCCTGACAAAGCCAGATCCGCAGCCCCTCGTAACGGAGCAGCCGCAGAACAAACGTGCCGAATCCGATCCGATTCCTGCGCGTTCTTCCCGCCAGCTCCGCTCCGGCAGCAGCCAGCAGCTCCGGCGGCACGCAGACTGCGTCCGCGGACTGCCGCGCGGCGGCAGACCCTTCCGGCCTCAGGGCTTCGCATCCCGCCTCCTGCGCCCCCAGACAGCGGCGAAGCCGCTCCTCCAGCCCCCCGTCCTCCTTCAGCATTCCGTTCCGCTTTCTTCCCTGTCGAACACCTTTCCGTTTCATTCACGCATCCTCCCGCTCCAGCTTTTCCCGGATCGCCCGCAGAGCCCTGCGCAGCCTGGACTGAACGGTCCGCACCGGCAGCCCAAGCGTTTCCGCGACCTCCTTTAACGTCATATCCTGACCGTAACGCAGCAGCACCGCCTCCCGCTGCTCCTCCTTCAGCCCAGCCACCAGCTCCGCCAGGGCCAGATCTCCGTCCGCCAGCGAAAATCCGGGCTCCACATACGCCGGTTCTTCTCCGTCCTCCGTCAGCGCGGTTTCCGTCCGCCAGCGGCGCCTCGCCATGTCGATACAGGTATTCGCGGCCACCCGGTACAGAAAGGCACGGAACTCGCCCCGGTGACGGTAGGAGCCGAAATACCGGATCACCTTCAGAAAGGTTTCCTGCACGGCGTCCTGTGCCGTCTCCCGATCCGGCGTATGCCAGCGGCAGTACCGAAGCAGAGCCGGATAATACAGGGCGATCAGCTCCTCCATGGCCTCCCGGTCCCCCTGTGCGGTTTTTCTGATCAGTTCATCTTCGCGCGCCAAGTATCCTCCTCCGTCCTTTCACAGATGATAACGATCCGGCTTCCGAAAAGGATTCAAAAATCCGAATTCATTTGCAATTTTCGGATTTCCCATTATAATAATACAACAAAAGCGGCCTCTGCGGCGCAGAACCGCAGACATCCGTTCCGGCGGCGCAAAAGCTTCCGGGCAGGCCGCCGATGCAGACAGGGGGATCCCATGAAAGCAAAGCTTCTGATTGTTGACGATGAAAACGATATTCTGGACATGCTCACCTCTTTTTTCGAAGGAAAGGGATATGAAGTGCTGACCGCTCCGGACGGTGCGGCCGCCCTGTCCCTGCTCTCCCGCAGCCCCGACCTGATCCTTCTGGACATCAATCTGCCGGACCTGGACGGACTGGAAATCTGCCGCCGTATCCGCGGCCACATCTCCTGTCCCATTCTGTTCCTCACGGCGCGGATCGAGGATGCGGATAAGGTGAAGGGCTTTCTGGCCGGAGGCGACGACTACATCCTCAAGCCATTTTCCCTGCCCGAGCTGGAGGCCAGGGTCTTCGCCCACCTGCGCCGGGAAACCAGACGTCAGATCAGCCCCCGCCTGAAATGCGCCGGCGGCCTGATCATCGACTATGCCCAGCGCACGGTCAGCCTGGGAGAGCAAACCGCGGCCTTTGCCAAAAAGGAATTTGACATCATCGAACTGCTTTCGGAAAACGCCGGACAGCTTTTTGACCGGGAACGGATCTATGAGCGGATCTGGGGCTATGACAGCGAAGGAGACAGCGGTGTGGTGGCGGAGCATATCCGCCGCATCCGCGCCCGGCTGGCGGAGCTCACGGACAGACCCTGCATCGAAACCGTCTGGGGGTGCGGATACAAATGGATCGCATAAAACAGTTTGCGGGCGGCACTTCCCTGCGAAAGAGCATCGTTCTCTATATCACGGCCTTCACCCTGCTGGCGCTGCTTCTGATCTTCCTGACCTTTCAGGTCTGTGATCTTCTGGATTCCCGGATCCGGAAAACACACCCTCCGGTTTCCTGGGAACGCTACTATCTGACGGATGAAAACGGAAACCGCCTGGAGGGCGACGGCGTCCTCATCAGTCATGACCTGCCGCTGCTTTCCGAACGGGACGAAAGACTTCTGTCCGCGCTGAGAATCCTTCCTTCCCTGCTGGCGCCGGTCTGGTCCGCGCTCTGCATTCTGGCCGCCGCCCTGCTTTTTTACCGGAATAAGCTGAAAACGCCGCTGGTGCTTCTGCAGAACGCCTCGGTACGCATCTCGGCCGACGACCTGGATTTCAAGGTGAACTGGCCCTCCGGCGACGAGATGGGGAGGCTCTGCGCCTCGTTTGAAAAAATGCGCGCCGCCCTCTGGGAAAACCACCTGACCATGTCCCGACAACTGGAGGAGCGAAAACGTTTAAACGCCGCCTTCGCCCACGATCTGCGCACGCCGCTGACCGTGCTGAAGGGCCACGGGGAGATGCTGGCGGACAGGCCGGAGCCGGACATCCGAAAAGCGGCCGCCGCCATTCTGCGGCAGGTGACCCGGCTGGAGCGCTACGCGGACAGCATGCACCGGCTGCAGCGGCTGGAGGAGGCCTCTCCTCTGCCCCGGTCCGCCGATACCGCCTCGCTGGCCGCCGGGCTGGAAGAGAGCGGTCGGTCCCTCTGCGGACAGCACGGAAAAGTCTTTCTTTTTGAGAACAGACTTTCCAAAGCCGATCCGGATTCCACGCACGTCCTGAGACTGGACGCCGATTTCGTTTCCCGGGTATGCCTCAATCTGCTGGACAACGCCGCCCGCTTCGCCCGCGGCACGGTGGGCCTGACCCTTTCCGAACAGGACGGTTTTCTCCTGCTGGCGGTGAAGGATGACGGACAGGGATTTACCCCGGAAGCGCTGCGGCGCGCGGACGAGCCGTACTTTTCCGCGGAAAAGGCGGCCGGAAAGCACTTCGGCCTGGGCCTCTATATCTGCAGACTGCTCTGCGAGCGACACGGCGGTTTCCTGAAAACGGAAAATGAAAAAGACGGCGCCCTCGTCACCGCGGCCTTCCGGTTTCTCTGAAGAATCCCTGTCCGGACAGCAACTGCGCTGACTGACGCCGGGACATTTTACATTTTTGGGAAGAAGTTGATAAAAAGTTGAATTTTCTCCTTTATACTCTCCCTGGAACGGACAGGGAGAGTTTTTTGATCCGACCGGAAATCACAGATCCCGTCGGACCCGAACTCCGATTCCGCGCACGCCGCCCTGTCCTTCCCGCGAAAGGAGTCCATCATGCAGCTTCAGATTCAAAATCTCACAAGATGTTACGGTACAAATACCGCTGTGGATCATGTCAGCTTCACGCTGACCAACGGCGTCTACGGCCTTCTGGGCGAAAACGGGGCCGGGAAATCCACGCTGATGCGCCTTCTCTGCGGCCTTCTGCGTCCGGACACCGGGGAAATCCGGCTGAACGGAAAAGCGGTCTCCCTGCGGGGAGAGGCCTACACCGGCCTGCTGGGCTATCTGCCCCAGAATTTTTCCGCCTATCCGGACTTCACGGCCAGGGAATACCTGCGCTATGCGGCCGTCCTCAAGGGTCTGGACGGGACCGCCGCCAAAAAGGCGGCCGAAAAGCGTCTGAAAAAGGTGGGCCTGCTGCCTCAGGCAAACCGCAGGATCAAAACCTTTTCCGGCGGGATGCGTCAGCGTCTGGGGATCGCGCAGGCGCTGCTCAACGATCCCGGGATCCTGATCCTGGACGAGCCCACCGCCGGGCTGGACCCCAAAGAGCGGATCCGCTTCCGGAACCTGATCAGCGCCTGGTCCCGGGAAAGCATCGTTCTGCTCTCCACCCACATCGTTTCGGACGTGGAATTCATCGCCGACGAGGTGATCCTGTTCAGGGCCGGACAGATCCTGCACTTCGGAAAACCCGGGCAGATCACGGCCGTCCTAAACGGCCGGGTCTGGGAATGCCGCGTGGACGCGGCAAAGGCGGACGCCATAAGCAGGCGCCTCAAAGTGAGCAATCTGAAAAACGAGGACGGAAAAACAGCGGTCCTGCGGGTGATCTCTGAAGAAGAACCGCTCCCCGGCGCCTCCGGCGTCACGCCGACCCTGGAGGATCTATATCTCTATTATTTTGAATCGGGAAAAACGAACGCATCTCTGTCAGATCAAACGGGAAACGGAGGATATGAGCGATGAAAACACTGTTCTTCTTCGAAATGAAAAAAATATGGCAAAACAAACTGGTCTGGGCCGGGCTCGCCCTCTTTCTGCTCCTGTTCTGCGGCGGCCTTTCCTCTTTTCTGGCAGTGAACGTGCCGTTCGGCAGAGAGCTGGCCGCCCGGTATGAGGGCCCTCTCACCGACGAAACGGTGGCCCGGATGCTGGCGGATTTCAAACCCACGCAGGCCCAGTTGGATCTCTGGAAGACAGGCGTGGACCATATCAACATCAACAACATGCAGTCCGCCGTCCATCTCCGCTTCGCCAACAGCGACGGAAGCTGGAACGGAAAGACCGTCCGGGACGTATTCGGCAGCCAGACCATACAAGTGGGCTACACCTCCGGCTGGCTCTGCATCAGCCGTGTGCTGGTCCGGATCGTGTTGGGGCTCTCCGTCCTGGCCGTGCTCATCGCCTCCACCGCCTTTGCCGGGGAATACGGCGGCCCCGAGAGCATTCTCCTGACCGCGAAGCGCGGCCGCGGCATGGCGGTCCAGGCCAAGCTGGCCGCCGTCTTTACGAGCGTCTTTGCGCTGGCCGCTCTGGCCCTGGCCGTCCCGCTGGGGCTGGCCTTTTCACGCATGGGGACCGACGGGCTGGACGCCAGCACCCTGTTCTGCGAAATGGAATATCAATACTACACCAGCCGGAACCTCACCTGCGGCTCGCTGCTCGCCTGGCAGTGCGCTCTCATCCTCAGCGGGCTCTTTCTGCTCACCGCCGCCGTCCTGGCGATCTCCGCAGTCAGCAGGAACGCGCTGACCGCCATCGTGTGCGCCGCGCTGTTCCTGTTCGCGCCGCTGCTGCCCTCCGTTTCGGAGCGCAGCCCGCTCTTCCGGCTGCTGGGGCTCTTTCCCATCCAGCAGTTCCAGTTTTCTTCCCTGATCTCGGTGATGCTGACCGACCGGATCCCCTACGCGGCTTTGGTCCTGCCCCTCTCCGCGCTCCTCGGACTGGCTGCCCTGTTCACGGCCCGGAGGCAGTTCGCGCTGCACCAGGTGCTATAAAACCGCCCCCGCCGCCCCGGACCGGCCGGAAGCCCAGACGCCCCCTGCGGGTCGCCGTGCAGTATATTCCATTTTCCCGGACCGTTAGAAAAGCGCTGGTCCTTAGCGAAGCAAGTCCGTCAGGACACGGCTGAGCTTAGGACCACTGCGCTTTTCTCCGAGCGCGAGCGTGTCCGGAAAAGGAATATACTGCACGGCGACCCGCAGGGGGCGTCTGGGCTTCCGGCCGGTCCGGGGCGGCGGGGGCGGCTTTATGCGCCGGCCACCTGCACGCCCTGCAGGCGCACCGCGAAGGGACCCTCGTAATCCGCGCTGCGGTACCGCTCCTTCGAGAAGGTCATATGCCCCTGAACCTCCATGAGGCTGCCGTTGACGGAACCGCCCGTCAGCGGCGTCACCGTGCCGTTCTCATACAGGAAAGCAAGGCGGATCTCCCCGCCGAAGTGGCCCGTGAGCTCATTCATCTGAAAATCGGAAAAGCTGACCACGTGCAGGCAGGGGCCTTCCTTCAACTGCTCCAGCGGCGTCTCTCCGACGGGAACCGCGATGCTTCTGTATGTGCCCGTGGGCCGGATGCCCAGATACCAGCCGGAACGCGCTCCGCCGTGCAGCGTCCGCAGCACGCCCTTTTCCATCAGAAGACGGTCCTGCATGGGGATTCCCTCCGGGCTGTAAGGATCCTTCGCCTTCAGCTCGATTGTCAGCGCGTCTCCCTCGATCCGCTCTCCCTGCACCGCCACACCTTCCGCGTAGTCGGAGAATTTCTGATACACCATGGAAGTGTTGGCGCGGCCCAGATAGTAGTCCAGAACGGTCTTCACGTTCTGTCCGGAAAGCAGCAGCGTATAGGTGCCGGAGGCGGGAGCCGACACGGCCAGCGCCCTGGCCCGCGTCATCTCCAGCGCCTCCTCCACATCCTTCTGCAGCGCCTCCGTTTCCATGTCACGGTAGGAAAACTGGTGATAGGACTCCACATCCTGCGGCTCCACACACTGGACCACATATTCTCCCCAGAGATCGCACACCTCATAGGCCACATCCACGCCGGAGGAATTCACGATATGCCGGAAGTTCTTTCGGACGAACACCTCCGCCGAATTGAGAAACACATCCCCGTACCGGTCCGGCGCGAACAGCGCTTCCGTGATCAGCCGCATGTTCTCCTCCGGGCTTCTTTCCGCCAGACCGCTCCTGGAGCGCACCGGCTCCTCCTTCTGCCCGGCGGGCAGCTCATACCAGGGATTGCTGACCAGTGCGGCCACGCGGTATGCCCCCGCCAGCACATCCCAGATTTCCTCCGCGTTCATCCCCGGATGGATCTGCACGGTGGAAGAACCCCGCATTTTCTTCCCGTCCTTTTCAAAATCCCGGTATACCGTGACCCGGATCCCGGTCACGTCCGTGCGCCTCTTTAAATCCAGATTTTTTCTGATATAAAAGCACTCCAGCGATTCCGCCCTGTCCTCCTCGAGCTGGTAAACACTGATGCCCAACTGCCGCAGCGCGGCCAAGATCTGTTCTGTCAAAGCAGTCCTCCTTTCTTTTTCGCAAAACGCCGTCGCCCAACAAGGCCGTCAGCCCAGCCGGATTTTCGCCTTGATATAGGGGCCGCCGTCTGATACCTTGACCCACTCCTTATGGCCTTTGCCGCAGTATCCGCCGCCGCCCAGACTGACCTTCTTCGACATCATGCTGATGGATTTCAGCAGGTCCGGCACATATCCGGTCAGCACGATGGGCGAGAAGATCCTGCCCGTCAGCCTGCCGTCCCTGATCTCCCTGGCGATATTGACCATGCACTGAATGCCCCAGTTCTTGGGATCCTCCATGCCGCTCCGGGGATTCTCCAGCAGGAACCCGTACGGGATCGAGGCGATCATCTCCTCCGGCGTGCTCTCCCCGCCCTCGAACCAGGTGTTGGTCATGCGGGTATAGGCCTTGCGCCGCCAGCTTTCCCTGCGCCCGTTGCCGGTGGGCTCGCTGCCCAGCGTCAGAGCAGACTGCAGGTCGCTGATGCCGGTCTTCAGAACGCCCTTCTCGATGACCACCGTATCGTGGGCCATAGTGCCCTCGTCGTCGAAGAAATAGGTGGCGCTTTCCGCCGCGGAAGATGCGCCGTCATGCATGGTCACCAGCTTTGAGGCCACATACTGTCCCACATAGCGCTCCGCCAGCGCGCGTTTTTTGACGAACATATCCATTTCCACGCCGTGCCCGAAGGCTTCGTGGACGATCATGCCGGTGACCTCCGGCGTACAGACGCATTCGTATTCTCCCGGCGGGATGGGCTGACTGTCCAAAAGCTCCAGCGTCACCGCCGCACATTCCTTCACGCCCTGTTCCATTTCCTTCAAAAGCTCCGCGCCGCCCAGCATGGAATAGGACCGGGCGTACATCTTGACCTCCTGCCCCCTGGCCGCCGCCATGCCCAGAGCCCCGTTGAACCACATCACGTTCTGGACCAGATCCCTGTCCCGGGACAGGAACAGGCTGGTATATTTCTGATAATTGCACTGCACGATGCAGTCCAGAAGGGCCTCGCTCTGCGCCAGCCCCTGATCCTTCAGGCCGGTGAGATATGAGAGGATGGCGTCGTCCCCCAGATCCTCCGGGTCGGTCTCATATTCCGTGCTCCCCGAAAAGACCGTTTTTTCCTCCGATGGCGGACAGTAATCGTTCGCCGCAAGGCCGTCGGGCAATACACGCGCCGCACATTCTGCGATCTCCCGGATTCGGGCGCAGATCCCGTCCAGCTCCTCCTCCGAAATGCTGTTGAAGGAATACTCCGCATACTGTCCGTCTTTCGACACCCTGACCACAAAGCCTCTGGAGACCAGCATGGGATCCTCTCCGGCCATGACGTCGCGGGCGGACACCCGGTATCTGCGCGCCCGGGAATCCTTCGCCAGAACGGACGCATAGGGATACTGCTCCAGCAGGCGGTCCAGAAGTTTCTTCAACAGCGGCTTGTTCTCCGCGATGAACGGGCTTTCCAAAACTTTCATATCCTTTTCTCCGTTTCTCCCCCGCACGGGGCTCGTTCCATAAAGCTGATTTCATTCTAGCGGCCGCTCCCGGAAAAGTCAAGGCGCACCGCCCTCCCCGAGGAACTTCCGGGATGTATTTCCGGCGTGATCTCCTTTAACGGCCCGGGCTGCTGCATTTTTATAGCTTTTTTATATTTTGGAAACAGTTTGTCCATATTCCCATGTTAAAATTAAAAAATAAGAAAAGCGGAATCGTGCCGGTCAGAGCTGTGCGGTGCGGTTCTGTCACAGATACGGCAGGAGCGCGGTCTTTGCATCCTCTGCCGCCGCCCAAAAAGAGAAGGCCTCGCTCAGACGGGGCCTTCCGCTATGTCGGACCGCTTTTCTGCCGCATCCGCTGTATCGATTTCTTTCTGTCACATCCGCTGTATCGGACTTCCCTTCCGTCACATCCTGTCTGTTATCCCTCCAGTCCATAGAAAGATACCTTCCAGCTTTCTCCCTCTTTTCTCAGTTCCACGGTCAGATACCGGAACGCGTCGTCGGGACCGGGAAACGCCAGCGAAACGGTACAGGAACCGTTCTCCGACACGTGCCGCAGGCCCTGATAGCGCACCCCGGAAAGCTCTACGGCTCCGTCCGTGTAAAGATCAACCGCGGAGGAAGAGCCTGCCGCCATGGAAGCGCGCAGCGCGTCCGCGTCCCCGGTGAAATACGCCTCCGCGAAGGCGCTGACCGTTTCCAGAAGCCGTCCCTCTTCCGCGGAACCCGGAAGACTCTCCGCCGTCAGAGGGACCCAGGGGATCCCCAGCTCCCCGCCGTCTCCGGTCACATCGGCCAGATATTCCCGGTACGCTTCCCCGTCATAGATGCGCTGCGGCGTCAGATCCCCGTCCCCGGTATAATACAAAATGCCATCTCCATCCAAATCCTCCTCCTGCGGGAAAGGATTCCCCGCGCTGTCCGTCTCCCGGAAGGCCCTGTCCCAGGCGTCTACGCGGCAGATCCACGAATAGCGGTCCTGATCCGGATCATATTCATACAGCGTATAGGGCCAGAAATCCTCCACCATGGGGCCCATTCCGTGATTGTGGGAGGCCTCGGCGATCACCGCACGGTTCGCATAAAAGGTGACGGACGGGTATTCCGCCAGCTCCTCATACACCGTGCCGGAGGCGGTATCCAGATCGTAGACGCGCATCTCCATGCCCGCTGTGATCGCGGCCATGAAATTCACCAAAAGCTCCTGCCTGCCGTCGCCGTCCACATCATAGACGGCATAGCTGCCGCTTTCCCAGGGGCGCGCCTCTTCTCCCGGAAACGCGTGATCGTACCAGACGCTCTCCAGCACGGACCGATACGCGCTCTTTCTTTCCGCATCCAGACTCTGCCACAACGCCCCGCCGGAAAGCAGGTTCACGTTTCCGGACGCGACCGATCGGCCGTCGGCCTGTCCGTCCCCCAGCGGACCTCCCTCCTCCACCGTCTCATATCCGCTTCCGTCCGCCGATACCGCATATTCTCCCCAACGCATAAGGGAATCGCGCCATCCCATTCCCGCATTCTCCCGGTAGCCCCACTGCTCCACGCGGAGGAGATAACCGTCCGCAGTGCTCTCCCGTATTGTACAGACCTGCCTGTCGTATTCCTGCAGCTCCCAGCGCAGCACATCCGTATCGAAGATCTGCTGTCCGTTCCTGCCCTCCATGTCCGTTCGCAGCACCAGGCGTCCGCCGTTTCCCGCGCGGTCCGGCCCGGATACCAGCAGCCGGTCCGGCGCTTCCCAGGCCAGCCAGGTGAAGCCGTCGCCGATCTGCCGCTCCCCCTCCAGCTTCAGGTCCGCGCGGTACAACTGACTGTCTCCCTCGCCCTGATTCCGGTATTTCTGATAATAAACATAATCTCCCGCCACATCGAAGCCGGGAGCGTCCGTCAGATCGCGCTCCGTCAGCGTGCCCGCCGCCCGGTCATAGGAATAGAACGCGCCGGAAAACAGGCCCATGCTGCCTTCCCGTTCTCCCGCCGCAAAGAGCAGGACATCCGCATCGCCGTAGAACCGCGTGATCTCCGCCGCCGGGACCGCCTGTCCGAGAAGATCGGCCGTCACCGCGGCGTCCGATTTGTGCACGCTGTCCAGGAAAAAGCCGGCTTTCTCCTGCCGGCTGACATACAGATCGTCCGCATCCTCTCCCAGAATCTGTACCGTACCGCCGATGATCCGCGTCTCCTGTCCGCCTTCGGGATCGCGCCGATAGAGCCCCGGCCCCTGCGCGCCGTCCTCCCGGACAGTATACGCGCCAGATCCCGCCCCGGTCTGCTGTGCCGCATTCCCGTTCTGTCCGCCGGCAGCATTTCCGCTCTGTCCGCCGCCCGCATTTTGGCTTTGTCCGTCTGCAGTGCCCGGCGCAGCTCCTCCGTTTTCGCCGTTTGGCAGATCTTCAACGCCCGGCGCAGCCTCACCGAATTCTTCTGCGTGGCCGTTTTCTCCGGTTCCCGCCGACTCCGCACCCGGAACAGGATTTGCACCCGGATCAGCGTTTCCGCCTGTGACCGCCGGACGGACAAAGACGCCAAACACCACCGCCGCCACACAAAAACCCGCCAGCACGGCCGTCCAAGCCTTTTGGGGATGAAACCGCAGCACGTTCCGGATCCGGCTTTTCACGGAGGGTTCCCCAAAGGTGAGCGGTGCCATCAGATAGCCGTTCTGCCGCGCCGCATATTTGAGCAGACTTTGGGCATAGGGGACACGGATATTTCCCCTTGTCCGGGACAGCACCATTTCGTCGCAGGAGATCTCCATGTCCCGGCAGAACAGGACCCAGGCCAGCCAGACCAGCGGATTGAACCAGTGAACGGAAGCCGCCGCAAAAGCCAGCAGCTTCCAGAGACTGTCTCCCCGCTTTCTGTGACAGCGCTCGTGGGCGATGATGTATTTCTCCTCCTCCCGGTCCAGCCCATCGGGCAGATAGATCACGGGATGCACCAGTCCCCATAAAAAGGGCGCGGACAGCTTCTCCACCCGGACGATCCGGTGCTTTTCGTCCCGGTACGTCCATTTCTCGGAGGATATGAGCTTTCTCACAAAAAAAACCCGGGCCAGCGTCAGCGCCGCGATCCCCAAAAGCCCGGCCAGCCAGACGGACTGCAGCACCGGCAGGGACCGCTGAAGCCAGGCACGGAATCGTTCTGAAATCACCGTCCCGCCCGCTTTCCCGGCCAGCAGGGCCGAAAGGCCGCCCTTTTCCAGGCTCCCGCCGTCCTTTTCATCCATTCCGAGTCCATTTGCCGCGCCGGATACGCCCTGCGCACTCAAATCTTCCGTCAGCTCTCCAGCCGAAAAGCCGCTCTGTCCCGCATCCGCCCATTCGGCTCCCATTCCCGCGTTTCCCACCGGCCGCTCCGCGCCGGACAGCCCGCTTCCCTCCGTCTCCCGGGAGGCACTCTGTCCTTCCTCGAGGGAAAAGCCCGCGATCTGCGGCGGCACCAGACTGAAACGCCCCGGCACGGAAAACGGCACCGCAAGGCTCAGAAAAGCCGCCATCCAGAGCGCGTAACAGTATTTCCGTTCCACCCTGCGCAAAAACAGCCTGACGAGAAGCACCAGCAAAATACACCAGCTCCCCACCAGGCTCATTTCCAAAATCTTCCCAAACAAGAATCCTCTCATTCCGCTCTCCCCCGCCGTCCCGGACAGGCTCCGCCCGCTGCGCGCAGTGACCCCGCCCGCTCCGCCGCCTTCGGTTTATCATTTTTAAACTTCACATGCAGTTTAAAACATTTAAACCTATTTGTCAACAGCAAATCAGAGAATCCCTTCCTTTACCTGTCAGAGAATCCCTTCCTTCGCCGCAGAAACGCCGCTCAGCCGTCCCCCGGGCCCCGCTCCGTCAGAGGGCGCCGCCGGGTGCATTCCATTTTCCCGGACCGTTAGAAAAACGCCGGTGCTTAACAAGGCGAGCCCTCTGGGCGAGGCCGAGTTTAGCACCGCTGCGTTTTTCTCGAGCGCGAGCGTGTCCGGAAAAGGAATGCACCCGACGGCGCCCTCTGACGGAGCGGGGCCCGGGGGACGGCTGGGCGGCGGCATACTGACCGTCAGCACAGGAATTCCTCGATGGCCGCTCCGATGCCGTTTGCCATCCTGTACATGCCCAGGTCGTTGGGATGCGTGCCGTCCACTGTACAGGCGTCGCCGTCCTGCACAGCGAAGAGCCCGGCCCCGTCCACGAACCGGATCCTTTCGTCCCCTGCCTCCACGGCCTGCCGGTAAGCGTCGAACACCGCGTTCCTGCGCCGGACGCACTCCGGGGAGGCGGGATCGAAGACGGGACGGCTCACGAGGATGATGGGCAGATCCGGCTGGGCCTTCCGCACCACAGAAAGGAAGGGCCGCAGCGTCCGCTCCAGATGCTCCGCCGTGGGCGCGTTGTGATCGTAGTCGCATATGAAAACGGACATCTCCAGCCCCGCGATATATTCCGCCATCGCCAGCTCGCCTTTGGCGTTTCCCGAAAAGCCCAGATTGAGAAAGTCGAGGTCGTACCGTCTGGAAAGGAACGCCGGATAGGAATTGCCCGGAACGGAGGCGCATCCGCCCTGGGTGATGGAGGAACCGTAAAAGACCGCAGGCTTCCCATGAGAATAAGCCCGTCCTGGTCCGATCGCGGCCCTCTCTTCCACGCCGATCTCCAGCTTTTCCACACCGCTGTAAAGCGGAAAATACAGCGTATAGTCCCGCATCCCGCTTCCCGCAAACTGCGTCCACGCTTCATAGCCGTCCTTTATGTCCGCAGGGGGTACAAAGGTGTGAACGAAACGCTGTCCCGCTCCCGTCTGCCGATACAGGGAAAAACCGCAGGTACCGGTCAGCGGCATGTGCGGAAAAATACAACTGTCCTTCAGCTTCGCACGGATCGCGATGCGCACGGCATCTGTAGAAAACCGCACCCTGCCGCCGGAGGTATGAAAGGCCAGGGACGCCACGCCCTCGCTGACCGCCGCCGCCCGTTTTCCCGGCATCCGGCAGAACCTGCCGTCCTCCTTTTCCGCCGCCAGCCCATAGAGCCGAAACGGCGGTTTTTCCACATCACAAAACCGGATCCCGCCGGAAACCTCCGATGCCTCCGACGCCAGATTCCGGTCGAGCTCACCGATCCTTTTCTCCGCCATACCTTCTCCCTCCGCCCGCAGACGGGCCCTGCCTCACGCCGACGGGCCATGCCGGAAAGCATGGCCCGTTCATATATTCATCAATCCGCAGCCTGCGGGGAACGTTCCCGCGCCTTATGCCCTTTCCAGCCACTGCTTCATGGAAAGCAGCGCCGCCACGGCATTGTCCGGCCTGGTATCCTCCAGAGTCGCGTGAATATAAGGCTTCTCTTTTTTCACGAACCGCATCAGCCCGGCATAATCCATCGTGCCCAGACCCGCTCCCATGGAAAGCAGCCTGCCATTCTCCAGCCGGAAATCCTTCAGATGGATCACCGCGATCTCCTCGCCCAGAAGGTCGATCGCCTCCTGAATGATCTCCCGGTACTGTCCGCAGTTCGTCTCGTCCAGCAGATTCACCGGATCCAGGATGATCTGCAGATTCGGAGAGCCGACGGCATCCAGAACCGCCCTGGCCCGCTTCGCGTCATAGACGATATGGCGGATCACCGGCTCGATGGCGATAATGACGCCCATGCTCTCCGCATACTTCACCACCGGCTTTAAGTTGGTGATGAACGTATCCAGCGCCTCCTCGCTGTGGCAGGCCGGCTCGTAGGCATAATCCACGTTGGGCGCGCCCGTCTCGGTCCCCACCACGCCGCAGCCCAGAAGCGAGGCGAAACGGATGTGCGTCATATAACGCTTCTGAATGGCTTTGAGCTGATCGGGATCCGGATTCGCCAGATTCAGATAATTGCCCAGCACCGCGATATCCATATCCTGCTTTTCAAACACCCGCTTCACATGCATGGCCAGCCCCGGCGTCAGAGCCGCATCCGCCACGCTGTACTGCGAGATCACCTTGCCCAGCGCCACATGGGCGCAGGCAAAGCCCTGTGCTTTCGCGTTCGCCACCTTCTCCTCCAGGGTCGCGCCCGCCACATCGTGTAACCTGATTCCCAACTGCATATCGGTTTCCTCCTTGCATAAAATGATCCCGGCCCCCGCGCAAAGGACTCCTCCAGGGCATTCCGTGCGGTTTCTCCCGGTCCTTTCTTTTTCATGATCAAAGGGTCACACCCTGCTTGAACACCGCCATATCGTGAAAACCGGCCTCCTCGCTGCGGACCGTTTTGCCGGACGCTACCTGAAGCACATAGTTGAAAAACTGTTCCGACACAGCGTCCATATCCGCACCCTGCGCCAGAACGCCGGCGTCAAAGTCGATCCACCCGCCCTTTCGGGCTGCCAGCGCGGAATTGCTGGAGATCTTCACCGTGGGCACCGGGGAGGCAAAGGGTGTCCCCCGCCCCGTGGTGAACAGCACGATCTGCGCTCCTGCGCAGGCCAGCGCCGTGGAGGCCACCAGATCGTTGCCCGGCGCGCTCAGCAGATTCAATCCCGCTTCCTTCACCCGCTCGCCGTAGGCCAGCACGCCCTTTATGGGAGATGTTCCCGACTTCTGGGTACAGCCCAGAGACTTGTCCTCCAGCGTGGAAATCCCGCCCTTTTTGTTCCCCGGAGAGGGATTTTCATAGATCGTCTGCCCGTGGCTTTTGAAATAGCTTTTGAAATCGTTAATCAGAGCCACGGTCTTCGCAAACAGCGCCTCGTCCGCGCAGCGGTTCATCAGAAGCGTCTCCGCGCCGAACATCTCCGGCACCTCGGTCAGGATCGTGGTGCCGCCCCGGCCGACGAGCAGATCGGAGAACCGCCCCACCAGCGGGTTGGCCGTGATGCCAGAAAACCCGTCGCTGCCGCCGCACTTCAGGCCCACGACCAGCCGGGAAGCGCTGACCGGGACGCGCGCTTCGTGGCAGACGTTTTCAATCAGCGCGTCGATGAGCGCAAGGCCGTCCGCCATCTCATCTTCGCTTTCCTGGCAAACCAGGAATTTCACCCGGTTTTCGTCATACTCGCCCAGATATCCTTTCAGCACATCGATATTGCTGTTTTCACAGCCCAGCCCCAACACCAGCACGCCGCCCGCATTGGGATGACGGACCATGTCCGCCAGAATGATCCGGGTGTTCTCCTGATCCTCTCCCATCTGGGAACAGCCGTAAGGATGGGCGAAGGCGGCCACCGTTTCCACGCTTCCCCGCACCAGCTTCTGCGCCCGCTTCGCCATTTCGGAGGCGATGCTGTTCACGCAGCCCACCGTGGGAATGATCCAGATCTCGTTGCGCACGCCCACGCTGCCGTCCGGACGCTCGAAGCCCCGGAAAAAAGCCTCCTTCTGCGGCTTCACCTTCGCTCCCACGGGCGCATAGGTATAGTCCAGCAGGTCGCCCAGACCGGTCCGCAGGTTGTGGGTGTGAACCCACTCTCCCACAGCCACCGGACAGGAAGCATAGCCGATGGGACAGCCGTATTTGATGACCGCCTCCCCTTCCGCCAGATCGCGCAGCGCGATCTTATGCCCCGCCGGGACATCCGTGACCGCGGTCAGCGCCCTTCCGCTGCCCTCCGCGCGCCCGCCCTTCTGTATATCCTCCAGGGCGACCGCCACCGTATCGTCCGGATGGATTTGAATGATCCTCGCCATATTTCCTCTCCCCGCGCACAGAAAAGCATCTTCCGGCGCCATCCCGCGCAAAACCGGTTTTCTTAAGGAAGACATCGTGTGCCGAATTCTTTTGAGCCATTTTGCACCGAAGCGCTCTTTGGGGCCGTCACGCGCCGAAATTTTTTTCGATGGCTCCCCGCATCCCCAGAGAGCGAATGTCCTCCAGATACGCGCTCACCTGTTCCGAAAGTCCTTCCACCCGCGTCAGGTCCTGCCCGTGAAAATCCTCCCGGGACAGATAGGCGTTCACAAACGCCGCCGCGTCCTTCCCGCAGTTGGCCGCAAAGAAATCCAGCACCGCCGCGTCATCCATGATCTGATAGGCGCCGTCTCCCCGCTTTCCGATCAGTGCGCTCTCTCCCCTCTGCGCGGAAGAATAAAACGCCATCAGCGCCGCCAGCGAAAAGGTCAGATGCTCCGGCAGCTTCCCTTTCCTTTCCACGTATCCCAGCAGGCTTGGCAGACATCTGGCACGCCATTTGGACACCGAATTGAGGGAAATGGACAGCAGGGCATGCTTCACATAAGGGTTGCGGAACCGGGTGATCACCGCCTGCGCGAACTCCTCAAGCTCCTGCCTGGGCAGCGTCAGCGTGGGAATGACCTCATCGTAAACCGTATGGTACATGAAATCATAAATCAGCGGATCCTCCATGGACTGAAGCACATAATCGTTTCCGGCCAGATAAGAGGCCAGCACGAAGGACGTGTGCGCCCCGTTCAGGATACGCACCTTTCTCTGCTTATAGGGCTTCTGGTCGTCGGTGAAGATCACGGGCAGTCCCGCCCCATCCAGCGGCAGCTCGCCGCTGATGTCCTTTTCGCTCTCGATGACCCAGAGGGCGAAGGGCTCGCCGGTGACGATATTGTCATCCTCATAGCCCCATTCCTTCCACAGCGACTCCGCTTCCTCCTTCGGGTAGCCGGTGATGATCCGGTCCACCAGCGTGGAGGTGAACACGCAGGCTTCCTCCAGCCAGCGCACGAAGCCCGCCTCCAGGCCCCAGTTTGCGGCCTGCTTCAGCACGCACTCTTTTAAGTGTATGCCGTTGTCGTCGATCAGCTCCACGGGCAGCATGATCAGACCCTTGTCCCCGGCGCCGTCAAAATACCGGTATCTTTCATATAAAAACTTCGTCAGCTTCCCCGGATAGCTGTGGGGCGGCGTCATCTCCAGCCGATCGGACGCGTCGTAAACGATGCCCGCCTCGGTGGTGTTGGAAACGATGAAGCGCAGCGTATCCAGCTTCGCGTATGCGCTGTATCTCTCATAATCCTCCACCGCACCCACCGCGTCTGCCACGCTGGTGACGATGCGGTTCTGCACGCAGGCCTTTCCATCCGCGATTCCCCGCAGGGAAACGGTATACTGACAGTCCTGCCTGCGCAGGCGCTCCAGCGTGCCGAACTCGATAGGCTTCACCAGCACGATATCCCCGTCGAAGCATCCCTTTTCATTCGCGATGTCGATCATATAATCCACAAAGCCGCGCAGGAAATTTCCTTCGCCAAACTGCAGTACCTTCACCGGCCGGTCCTTTTTCCCGGTCATCTCCCGGTTTAAAATGTTCATCCTTCCGTCCTTTCCGCTTCCAGAAAACGGCACGCGCCCGGCGCTTTGCCGGACACCGGATACGGCCTGCCGCAAAGCGGCCGCATCCCCATGAAAGCCCTTACATCCTGAATTTTACTCTGTTTGTTTTTTCCAGTCAACCTCTTTTTCTTCCGCCTGCGGGCGCCGGGCAAACCGTAACTTCTGCTTGAATTTACCTTATAATTATTATATAATGAAGGATAGCTGCAAGGCAGTTGTTCTCCGCCTTTTCCGCCTGCCCCGCGAACGGAAGAGCTCTGAACAGCTTTGAACGGAACGGTCACCCTAAGCGGTCAGGAGGTGGATATTCTGCTGACGATCTACGACATTTCCAAAATGGCAGGGGTATCCATCGCCACGGTTTCACGCGTCCTCAACGAAAGCGCCAACGTCAGACCCGACACCCGCCGAAAGGTGCTGGAGGTTATGGAGCAGAGCGGCTATACGCCCAACGCCTTCGCCCGGGGCCTGGGGCTGAATTCCATGCAGACCATCGGCATCCTCTGCACCGACTCCTCGGATCTGTATCTGGCCAAAGCGGTCTATTATATCGAGCAGGACCTGCGCGCGGGCGGCTACCACTCCATCCTCTGCTGCACCGGCTACAGGCTGGAGAACAAGAAAAGCTCCCTGGAGCTTCTGCTTCGGCAGAAGGTGGACAGCGTGATTCTGGTCGGTTCCAACTTCATCGAAGCGGAGGATGCGGACAACCAGTACATCCGGGACGCGGCGGAGCAGGTTCCCATCATGCTGCTGAACGCGTATTTCGATCATCCCAACGTATTCTGTTCCCTGTGCGACGATCTCGGCGCCACGCAGCAGGCCGCGCTTTCGCTGATCGATTCCGGCATTCCGGATATCCTGTATTTATACAATTCCCGCTCCTACAGCGCCAGGAAGAAGCTGGCCGGATTTCAGTCTGCCTGTCAGCTTCGCGGTCTTCCTAACGCCGATGCGCTTCAGCAGTTCTACTCCGGCAGCAGCGCGGACGTGGAGGGCATCTGCCGGTTTATCAGCAGCCTGCATGACGGCGGGCTTTCCTTCCGCGCGGTGATCGCCTCGGACGACGTTCTCGCCACTGCCGCCGTCAAATACGCCAGGCTCCGCGGACAGAGGATCCCCTCGGAGCTTTCCGTCATCGGCTACAACAATTCCATTCTGGCCCTCTGCTGCGAACCGGAGCTGACCAGCGTGGACAACCGTCTGGAGGAGATCAGCCGTCAGCTCGTGAAAACGCTGATCGGCACGCTGAACGGAATCCCGATGCCGGCAAAGACCGTATTTCCCGGCCGGCTGGTCCAGCGGGGCACCACCGCCCTGCCGTCTCCGGCATAAAACCGCTTCCCACAGGGCAGCCGCACCACCGTACCCAACAGAAAGGCCGCTTCCGGACCTCTCTGCTGCCACATATCAAAAAAGAGGAGGTACACCCTAATGAAACCCTTTATGGACGAAAATTTTCTGCTGAGCACGCCCACCGCACAGACGCTCTACCATGAGCACGCGAAAAAAATGCCCATCGTAGACTACCACTGCCATATCAATCCGCAGGAAATCGCGCAGGACCGGCATTTTGACAACATCACGCAGGTATGGCTGGGCGGCGATCACTACAAATGGCGTCTGATGCGTTCCTTCGGCGTGGAGGAGAAATATATCACCGGAGACGCTTCCGATAAAGAGAAATTCCTCAAATGGGCCGAAGTGCTCGGCAAGGCCATCGGCAACCCGCTCTATCACTGGAGCCACCTGGAGCTCCGCCGTTATTTCGGCTATGAAGGGATTCTGAACAAAAATACCGCGGAAGAAGTATGGGAGCTGTGCAACCGGAAGCTTTCTGACCCTGCCATGGGGGCCCGCGGCCTGATCAAACAGTCCAACGTGAAGCTGATCTGCACCACGGACGATCCCGCGGATTCTCTGGAATGGCACAAAATGCTGGCGGAGGACAAAAGCTTCGGCGTTCAGGTGCTTCCCGCCTGGCGTCCCGATAAGGCCATGAATCTGGAAAAGCCCACCTATCGGGTCTATTTAAAGGAGCTTTCCGAGGCCAGCGGCATCCAGATCGATTCCTTTGCCAACCTGAAGGCCGCGCTGATCAGCCGGATGGATTTCTTCGCTTCCATGGGCTGCACGGTTTCGGATCATGCGCTGGAATATATCATGTACGACCCGGCCACCGAGGACGAGATCGAGGAGATCTTCACCAAGCGGTTTTCCGTCAAGCCTCTGACCGAATCGGACATCCGCAAATTCAAGACCGCCTTCATGCTCTTCGTCGCCGGAGAATACAGCAGGCGGGGCTGGGTGATGCAGCTCCACTACGGCACGAAGCGCGACAACAATACGGCGATGTTTGAAAAGCTGGGACCCGATACCGGCTACGACTGCATCAACAACTTCACGCCCTCTAACCAGATGGCGGACTTTTTGAACGCGCTGGAGGTCAACGACACGCTTCCCAAGACCATCATCTACAGCCTGAATCCCAACGACAACGCCGCCATCGGCACGATCCTTGGCTGCTTCCAGGATTCCGATGCCGTCGGCAAAATTCAGCAGGGCAGCGCATGGTGGTTCAACGATCACAAATTCGGGATGACCGAACAGCTCACCTCCCTCGCCAACCTGGGCAATCTGTCCGGCTTCGTGGGGATGCTGACCGATTCCAGAAGCTTCTTATCCTATACGCGCCACGAGTATTTCCGCCGCATTCTCTGCGATTTCATCGGAAACATGGTGGAAAACGGGGAGTTCCCCGCGGATATGGATACGCTGGGCGAGATCGTGGAGGATATTTCCTACAACAACGCGGTACGTTATTTCTGTTTCGATCTGTAAACGGTCAAACGGTCCTGACGGACGGCAGACGCATTCTGCCGTCCGTCCATTTTCAACGAAAGGATTTTTTACATGGACTCCAACGAATCCAAAATGCAGATCGCAGTGCTGATCGATTCGGAAAACGTCAGCTCCCGGTACGCCTCCATCATCTTCAATGAGATCGAGACGTACGGCTTCGCCTCCTACCGGCGGATCTACGGCAACTGGACCCGCAACAACGGCTGGAACCAGAACATCCTTCTGGAAAATTCCATCACGCCGATCCAGCAGTTCGATTACGCGGCGGGCAAAAATTCCACCGACATGACCATGGTCATCGACGCCATGGATATCCTCTACTCCGGCAATGTGGACGGCTTCTGCCTGGTCACCAGCGACAGCGATTTCACCCGGCTCGCCATGCGGCTGCGGGAAGCCAATATGTACGTCATCGGCATGGGCGAATCCAAATGCCCGGTTTCCCTGACAAAGGCCTGCAACAAATTCATCCACCTGAACCTGATCTACGATCAGCCCAATGCGGCTTCCAGCAACGCCAGCGACGAGCACGACCTGCATGACGACTTCACCTCTGACAGAAGCGCCAAGGCCAACGCGGTCACCCCGCTGGGCGAAATCGAGGAGGCCATCATTTCCATCGTCAACGACAACGAAAACAAGGGCAAAACCACTTATATGGGAGAGATCGGGAGCCGCCTGAGCGCCAAATTCACCGATTTTGACGTCCGCAACTACGGCTACACCAAGCTTCTGACCTTCATCCGCGACAAATGCTCCAAGCTGGAGCTCATTCAGGAGAATTCCTCCTACTATGTGAAGGTACGGGAGCTGGACAATGAAACCGACGTCCAGAAGGAGGTCACCACCATGATCTCCCGGAACGGCGGCATCATCGACAACCTCTCCGTCATTTATGATAAGCTGAAAAAAAAACATCCCGATTTCGATCTGAAGGACTACGGCTACAGCCGCATCTCCAGCTTCCTGCGAAGCATGGATGGCGTGACCGTCAAGGGGAACGCGGTGAGTCTGAAGGAACCGACTAAGGGAAAAACGAAGTCCAAAAAAAGCGGAACAGAGTGATCTCTGTTCCGCTTCTTCCTTTCTGTTCCGCTTTTTTCTTTCCGTTCCGCCGCGTCACCGCCGTACGTCCGTTTTCCTCTCAGAGCATCTCCGGACGGTCCGTCCGCGCAGAAGCCTCCTCCTGCACACAGGGGAACGTGAGCAGCACCTTGAACAGATCTCCGTCCAGATAAATGTCGAATTTCCCATTCTGCAGCTCCGTCAGGTTTTTGGCGATGGAAAGCCCCAGCCCGCTGCCCTCCGTGCTCCGGGAAATATCCCCCCGGATGAACCGCTCCGTCAGCTCCTCTGCCCGGATATTCAGGGCCTGCGCGGAAATATTTTTCATGGAGAACTGCGCATACTCCTTCTCTCCCGCCTTTTCCCGCCGAATCTCCAGATAGACCCGCGTCCGCTCCAGCGCGTATTTGCAGACGTTGGAGAACAGGTTTTCCACCACGCGCCAGATCTGCCTGGGATCCGCCTCGATGCAGACGGGCTGCTCCGGCATGTTCACCACCAGCTCCAGGGACCGTTCCCGCAGTCTGTCGGAAAATTCTCCGCAGGTCTGGTTCACCAGCTCCGCGAAATTGATCCGTTCCATCTGCAGGGAAATGTTGCCGGAGGAGATCTTGGAGGCCTCCACCAGATCATCCGTCAACTGCTTTAAGCGCTGGGATTTTGCGTCCAGCACCTCGATATAGCCGCGGACGCGCGCATCCTCTATGTTCTCCCGCTTCAGGAGATTAACGAAATTGATAATGGAGGTCAGAGGCGTCTTGATGTCATGGGAGACGTTGGTGATCAGATCGGCCTTCATGCGCTCGTCCTTCATGCTCTTTTCCACCGCTGTCCGGATCCCGGTCCCGATGCCGTTGACCGATTCCGCCAGCTCCCGGTTCTCCCCATGCATCCTCTCCGCATCGATCTTCACCTCGAAATCTCCGCTGCCGATGCGCTTCGCGCTCTCCACGATCTCCTCCAGTCCCCTTTTATCCCGGTACAGGAACAGGATCGCCGCCACGTCCCAGACGGCCGCGACCAGAATCCCCCACACGCCGCAGCCGCCCAGAATGAGATTGAACACCAGGAGCAGCAAAAACGGCACCAGCGCCCGCACCAGAATACGGCTGTGATCGTAGAGATCCAGGAACCCCTTTTTCAGCTTCCGGCAGATGAACCGCAGCAGCGAGTTTTTCCAGAGGGTATGGGCCTTCACCCGGCGCACCATGCTCAGGTAGAAAAACATGATCACATAGTCGGCGAAAAACATGATCGCGCCGATCAGAAACGGAAGCCAGACCGTGTGCAGCACATCCTCCCAGACGACTCCCAACTGCATGCCCCAGCAGCTTCCCAGGAACATGGCTCCGATGAGCGCGATGCCCAGCACGGCAAAGGGTTCGGTCATCATCCGGTCCGCACGGTGCAGCGCAATGGTATAGCCGCCCTCCTCCAGCGCCCTGCGTCCCTCATAGCGGGTCAGATGCACGAAAAGCAGCGCCACCAGCAGGACCAGCAGTATCAGGGCCGCCACCATGTACAGGTAATAGGGCATCAGCCGGTTATAGGCGTCCCGCGCCAGCAGGAATCCGTCCTCCACCGGATAGGAGGTGTCCACCGCCAGCCACACTCTGGTATTGTCCCCGAAGGCGTACTGGTAATTTTCCAGCGTCTGGCGCATCCGTTCCGCGCTGACGGAGGTATTGGTATCGATCTGCGCCCTGTCCGCGTTGTATGAAATGTACCTTCCAAAGCCCTGAAAGAGCTCCGTGATCTCCTCCGGCCTGCGGTTTCTAAAATCCTCATCCAGATTGGAATAGTAACGGTTCTCGCCGTCCACCACCATGCGGTAGCAGTAACGGAGATTGGAAGCGCCGACAGCGTAATGATCCCGGTTTTCCGAATACTCGCTGAAATTATAGAACAGCTCCCGGGAAGTCTGCTTCAGATCCTCCCGGAGCCGGACATATTCGTCCGCGTCAGAGGCGTACTCGGCCAGGTCCTTCCCCTCCGCGGAGAGATACCGGGGCACCAGCACATTCAGCTCCACGATCTCCTCTTCCCCCGTATATTTCCCAAGCTCCCGCGCCATCTGTATATATTCCTCCCGGGTGGAGGGCAGCTCGGAAATCATGCGCATGGAAAGCGTGGCCTCTTCCCGCTCCTCCAGCAGGGTGCTGAGCATGCTGCGGGTCTCCGCGCTCTGTGTCCTCCAGTCCCCTGCCGTCAGATCGTTCTGTTCGGAAAAGGGGCTGCTGCCGTTGGCGAAATAGGAATTCAGCTCCGCCAGGGTCCCGCAGACATTCTCGGTCACGAAGCCGTAATTTCCCCATTTCACCAGATCGTCCAGATAAAAGGGGGCCGTCGCCGTGATGTCCGGCAGCTCCTCCTGCCGGTGCGCATACTTCGCCACATCGATCTGCCTGGAGCCGTTGTACTCCCCGTCCGTCTCCAACTGGCTCATGATGACCGCCATCCGGGTGACCTCGTCCAGCTCCTCCTCCAGGATTTCCCGGAACAGAGAGGATGCCTCAAAGGAATCCTTTCGCTCCAGCGCGATATTCCGCCGGTAAACATGTCCGTTGATTTCCACCGTGATCACGGAATTGAAAGCCAGCGCCGCCAGAATCGCCGCTGCCGATGCCGCGAAAACACGTTTGAGCACCAGCCAGAACGCTCTCTTTCCCCTGCTCATGACCTGCTTTTTCTTCATCCTGCCCTCTCCCGTCGTTCAGACCTGCTTTTCCACCTTGTAGCCTACGCCCCAGACCACCTTCAGATAGCGGGGCTCCTTGGGATTGATCTCGATTTTCTCCCGGATATGCCGGATATGGACCGCGACGGTATTGTCCGCGCCGATGGCCTCCTCCTCCCAGATGCTCTCATAGATCTGGTTGATGGAAAACACCCTCCCCTGATTTTTCACCAGCAGGAGGAGGATATTGTACTCGATGGGCGTCAGCTTCACCGGCTCGCCGTCCACCGTCACCTCCTTGGTATCGTCGTTGATGACCAGGCCGCCTGCCCGAAAGACCGCGTTGTTCTCCGTATTCAGGTTGCCCAGCTTGGTGTAGCGGCGCAGTTGGGACTTCACCCGCGCCACCAGCTCCAGCGGGTTGAAGGGCTTGGTCACATAATCGTCCGCCCCGATATTCAGCCCCAGGATCTTGTCGGCATCCTCGGATTTCGCGGAGAGAATGATGATGGGAATGCTGCTGTACTCCCGGATCTTCAGCGTGGCCCGTATGCCGTCCAGCTTCGGCATCATCACGTCGATGATGAGAAGCCGGATATCGTTTCCCTTCAGCGCGCGGATTGCCTGCTCTCCGTCATAGGCCTTCACCACCTGATAGCCCTCCTGGGCCAGATAGATCTCAATGGCCTCCACGATCTCCCTGTCGTCATCGCAAACCAGTATTTTCGTCATCCGCGTTTCCTCCCGTTTCCTCCCGTTCCCTTCCGACTTTCCGGCATCTTTATTACACCACGCAAAAATGAATCTAAATCCTCGAATTTTCTTAATATTTCTTAAAATCGCGGCTTCCGTGTCCGCTTTGCGGACCGGCGTCCGGCATCCGCATCGAAAATCGTCCCCGGCACTTCGCTTCCGGCAGCGGCATCAGACCTCATTCAGCATGATGAAAGCGCCGAAATTCCCCCGCCTGCCCCGGCTGGCCCGGTGGGAAAACAGGTATTCCGGATTGCAGCAGGTGCACAGATCGGTCACGGCCAGATGTTCCCTTCGGATCCCCGCCGCCAGCAGGATCTCCGCATTGGCCCGCCACAGATCCAGCCGGAACTTCCCGCCGCGCTCCTCCCGCAAAAGCTCCTCCAGCCGCACGCCGGAATAGGGCGGCCGGGAAAAGAGCGCCGCAAACGTATCCGCCACCTCTTTTCCCACCTCATAGCAGTCTCCGCAGATGGAAGGGCCCACCGCGGCCAGAATGTCGGAAGGATCACAGCCGTATACATCCCGCATTTTTTCCACGGTCACCCGTCCCATCTGCGCCGCGGTCCCCCGCCAGCCGGAATGGGAACAGCCGATCACCCGTTTCACAGGGTCCACGAACAGGAGAGGCACGCAGTCCGCGTAAAGGGTGCTCAGGATCAGCCCCGGCACGTCCGTCACCAGGCCGTCCACATCCGTATAATCCTTCGGCCGCACGACGCCCTTCCCCGCGTCCGCCTCCGTCACCGCGCGCACATTGACGGTATGAGTCTGATCGGAGCAGACGAACGCGTCCGGCGTGCGCCCGAACAGCCGCGCCGTCCTGCGGTAATTCTCGTCCACCGCCGCGGGATCGTCTCCCCGCATATAACTGTAGTTCATCGAGGCAAACATGCCCCTGCTGACGCCGCCCAGCCGGGTGCTCACCAGATGCCTGGCCGCGCCGCCCGCCTCCAGCAGCGGAAAGACCAGGTATTCGATCTCTCCCTCCCGCCTGATCTCCGGGGACGCCTCATGTCCCGCTTTCCGTTTCAGTTCCATTTTCTCCGCCCTCCGTTCTGATTTCATATTTCCTGTTTCTCCGGACGCGCTCAGCCGTGCCGCCCGCCCCCTGACCGGTAATCGAAGGCGTTTTGGATCCAGGATACCGTCTGCCCGCAGACCGCCACCACATCGAAGCGCACGGGCTGCTGCGCCGGGATCCGGCGCATATACAGATAACGGTCCGCGCAGCGGCAGATCCGGTTCTGCTTCTCCCGGCCCACCGCCTCCGCCGGAAAGCCGTACGTTTCGTCCCTGCGGTACTTGACCTCAAAAAAAACAAGGCAGCCCTGATGATAACCTATGATATCGATTTCACCCTGACTGCACCTGAAATTCTGTTCGCGGATATCTACGCCGGAGCGCCGAAGATAGGCGGCGGCAGCGGCCTCCCAGGCCGCACCCTTCTGTTTTCTGTCCATAGTCCTCCCGGGATCCGGCCGCCGTCATGCGGGATCCTGAATAAAATGACCGATAAAGCTGCGCCTGTGGATCGGCGTGGGCCCGTACTGCCGCAGCGCCGCGATGTGGGCCGCGGAGCCGTAGCCCTTGTTGGCCGCAAAGCCATAGCCGGGATAGATCCCGTCATACTGCTCCATCATCCGGTCCCTGGTCACCTTGGCCACGATGCTGGCGGCCGCGATGGATACGCTTTTGGCGTCCCCCTTGACGATGGGCACCTGACGGATCGATACGCCGGGGATCGTCACCGCGTCGTTGAGCAGAACGGCCGGCGTCACCGAAAGCCTGCCGATGGCCTGCCGCATGGCCTCATAGGTGGCCTGCAGAATGTTGATCTCGTCGATGCGCTCCGGTCCGACCGTGCCCAGCCCCACGCTGACCGCATTCTCCAGGATCACGCCGCACAGCTCCTCCCGCTTTGCGGCGGTCAACTGCTTGGAATCGTTCAGGTACAGGATCCGGCAGTCCTTCGGCAGAACGACGGCGCAGGCCACCACCGGGCCCGCCAGCGGTCCCCTCCCCACCTCATCGATGCCGCACAGATAGCCCAACTGCTCATACTGCCGCTCATACGCCTTCATCCTCCAGGTGCGCTGCTTTTCCTTTTCCAGCGCCTCCAGCCGCTTCTGCGCCCTTCGGATCTCCGTCTGCACGCCGGAACGCGTATCCTCCCGAAAGCGTTCGATCAGCGCGCCCAGCGCTTCTGTTTCGCAGGACGAAAACGCCGCCCTGATTTCCCCGATTTTCTCCATGCGCTCCCCTTCATCCGGCACGGACAGCGGCCCGTTCGCCCTGTCCCGTTCCGCCTTTTCCCGCGTCCGTCTGTCCGTCTCTCACTGATGCTTCAGCACGCCGAGCTTCGACAGGGGCCAGATCCGCACCCAGGCTCTTCCGATGATCTGTCCCCTTTTGATGTTGCCCACGGCGGCAGTCCGGCTGTCGCTGCTGTTGTTCCGGTTGTCGCCCAGCACAAAATACTCGTCGTCTCCCAGGGTAATCGGCTCCGCAGCCCGCCCCTGGCTGATCATGACCTCCTTGCCATAATTCTCCTCCAGCGCTTCCCCGTCAATGTAGATCGTTCCGTCCGGATCGATAAAAACGGTTTCTCCCGGCAGGCCGATGATGCGTTTGATATAATACGTTTCTTCTTCATATAAAAAGGGAAACACGATGATATCGAACCGCTGCGGATCCCTGAACCGATAGGAGATCTTATCCACGATCAGATTATCGTTGTCGGAAAGGGTCGGCTCCATGGAGCTGCCCCGCACCTGTGTCCGCTGTCCCACATAGGTGATCAGCAGGTATATGACCGCCACCACCACGAGGATGTAGATGACCGTATCAAATATTTCCTTTATCACATTTTTCATGACAATCCGTTTTCCTCCTGCGGTTTTTCCAGAGAGATCCGCCCCAGCCGGCCGTTCCGGAAATCGTCCAGCAAAATGCCCGCCGCCCTGTCCAGATCCACCTCTCCGCCCTTTTTATAGCATCCCCGGCTTCCGCCCACCGCCGTCAGCACGGACAGCGGCTCCCCGGCACAGGCCCCGTAGCGCGCCGTCAGCGCTGCCGGGTATGTTTCCCGGAGAAACGAGATGAGGCCGAGCGCCACCTCTTCCCTCACCAGGATCTCGTCATTGAGGGAGCCGATAAAGGCCAGCCGCATTCCCACGGCCTGATCCGCAAACTTCGGCCACAGGATTCCGGGCGTATCCAGAAGCTCCAGATCCTTCTGCAGCCGGATCCACTGTTTGCCCTTCGTGACGCCGGGACGGTTCCCGGTCTTCGTCACGGCCTTTCGCGCGTAGGAATTGATAAAGGTGGATTTGCCCACGTTGGGAATGCCGGCCACCATCGCCCTGACAGGACGGTTCCGAATGCCCCGCCGTCTGTCCCGCTCGAGCTTTTCCTTACACGCCTCCTGCACCTTTCCCTGGATCGCCCGGAGGCCCTCTCCGTCCCTGGCGTTGATCAGAAGCGCCTGAAACCCCAGCCTTTCGAAATATCCGCACCAGAGGCGATTGACCGCCGGATCCGCCAGATCCGCCTTGTTGAGCAGGATGAGCCGCCCCCGGTTCGCCGCCATGGCGTCTATGTCCGGATTCCGGCTGGAAAGCGGAATGCGGGCGTCCACCAGCTCGATCACGAGATCGATCAGCCGGATATCCTCTTCCATTTCCCGCCTGGCCCTGGTCATGTGTCCCGGATACCACTGATAATTCATGCCGTCCTCCCCATCCCCTACTCCACCGGGCCCCAGTCGCTGAGACTGGTTCCGAAATGGAACCAGGCCCTGCCCACGATCGTCCCCTTGCGGACAGGACCGATATTGGCGGAACGGCTGTCCTCGCTGTCGTTGAAATTATCCCCCAGCACAAAGTATTCGTCCGCCTCCAGCGTGATCTCATTTTCGGCGATCCCCGCGGAAGCGATCAGATCCATGCTTTCATCTCCGTAGCGTTTGCCGTCCACATAAAGGATCCCGTTCCGGATCTGCACCGTCTGTCCCGGCAGCGCTACCACCCGCTTCACATAATAATGCGCATTCTGGTTGCCGTTGGGAAGGAATACCACCACGTCCCCCGCCCCCGGCTGAGAAAACTGATAGGAAAACCGGTTCACCAGGATTTCCTCTCCGTTGACCAGCCCCGGCTCCATGGAAAACCCGATCACGCTGGTCCGAAGTCCCACGAACCAGGTCAGCATGAAGGCCAGGAACACGGCGAGAAAAATGCACACGAACCAACTGAACACCTCCCGCAGCAGAGCGGCGGTGATCAGCTTCTTCTTATAATAAAAACGAAGACCTTTTCTGCGTCTCCTCATCCCTGTCCCCCGCCCCTTACGGATCTTCCGATCCGGTATTAGGAAAAAGAGAACAGCCGCTTCCACGGATGTTCTCTTCTTTGCTCTGCATCATCCTGCAGCAGGAAATTATCTTCCGACTTCCTTTACCTTCGCGGCCTTGCCGACCCTCTGGCGCAGATAGTACAGCTTCGCTCTCCTGACCTTGCCCCTGCGGACCACTTCCACCTTCTCAACGTTAGGGGAGTGCAAGGGCCATGTCTTTTCCACGCCCACGCCGTTGGAGGTCTTTCTCACCGTAAAGGTGGCGCGGTTGCTCCCGCCCTGCTTCTTGAGTACAACGCCCTCAAAAACCTGAATCCTCTCGCGGTTTCCTTCCTTGATCTTCCCGTAAACGCGGACAGTATCGCCGGTGGAAAACTCCGGCACCTCTGCCTTTAGCTGTTCCGCTTCGATCTCCCTGATGATGTCGTTCATTGCTTTTCCTCCTGTTTCCCGGATGTTCTTAATACGTCAATTCGTAACAGAGGACCATCTCCTGTTTTCGCAACATGGATACTATACCATAAATAACCGCCCGCGGCAAGAATTTTTTTCCGGAAATTCAGGAAATTCAGGAAATCCAGTAGATCCTTCTTTTGCACAGCTTCAGCCCCAGCTTTTCCTGCAGCCGAAGCGAAGCCTCGTTTTCCGGAAAGATCTGACCGTAGGGCGTCCAGCCCTTTTCCAGCGTCCGGTTGATCAGAAATTTCTCCAGCGCGGCGGCAATGCCCCGCCTGCGGTACGGCTCCAGCACATGCAGAAAGCCCATGCCGCCCTCCTCATGGGTCCCGATCAGGCCGACGCAGCGCTCCGGTGGCAAAACTCTTTCCTTACGAAGTGCGGCATCCTCCTCCTGCGGCGATACGCTCTCCTTTGGCACAAAGGCCCCGAATACAGCGCCTCCTCGCAGCGCGGCGCGCAGCTCCTTTCGCGCATACAGGTCATCGTAAGCGCTGACCGGCTCCAGACCCGCCTCTGTCAGCGGCCGGATGCCGCAAAGCTCTTCCTCCGGAAACGGCTGTCTGCGGGTATAAACCGCCTGGAAACACTCGTTCACACAGGATTTCCGAAAACGGGCGGCCACGCTCTCCATCACAAAATCCTGATGGCAGGCGAACACCTCCGTCTCCGTCCCGACGCATGACAGCAGTCGTTCCCCGGCGTCCTTCGTCTCCGCCGTGATCATGCAAATGCCCGTCGGCACGTCCCTGATGATCACGCCGTCCTCCCGCACGGTCAGCACCTCAGCCTGCCCGCGGCGGATATCCTCGATCATATCCATATGGAACAGCCGGTCCCGCAGAAGATAGGCGAGCGCCCGTCCGGGCAGATCATACCCCTCATACAGATCGGGCCGCCACCGCTTCGTCCGTTCTACGGACTGCTCCAGCCGCCATGCGTCCACCTTCGCGTGGTCCCCGCTCAGGAGCACGGGAGGAACCCTTCTGCCGCGCCAGAGCTCCGGTCTGGTATACTGGGGATATTCCAGCAGGTTCTCATGGAAGGATTCCGTCTCTCCGGATTCCCCGTTGTTCAGTACGCCGGGCACCATGCGGGAGATGGCATCGATCATGACCATGGCGGCCAGCTCTCCTCCCGTGAGCACATAATCCCCGATGGAGACCCGGTCCGTCACGATCTCCTCCAGCACCCGTTCATCCACGCCCTCATAATGGCCGCACACGAAGACCAGCTCTTCCTCCTGCGCCAGTTCCCGGGCCAGCTTCTGATCGAACACTTTTCCCTGAGGCGTCAGATAGATCACGCGTACAGGACGGTCCGATGCACATCCGGAAACCGCAGAGCGCCATGCGTCATAGACGGGCTGGGCCTGCATCAGCATCCCGGCGCCGCCGCCATAGGGATAGTCGTCCACCCTGCCATGTTTGTCCTGCGTGAAATCCCGGATATTCACCGCATCAAAGGACAGGAGTCCCTTTTCACGGGCCCGGCCCAGAATGCTGGTCGAGAGCCCCTGCAAAACCATCTCCGGAAACAGCGTCAAAATATGAAACCGCATTCTCGTCCTCTCCCCGCCATCAGATCTGCACCGCTTTGCGGACAGGCGCTCCGGTGCGCCCGACACCCCTGCCGGCGCCTCCTCAGTCCAGCAGCCCGTCCAGCACATGCACCCGCATGAAGCCGGCCTCCACGTCCACCTCCAGCACGCATTGCCGGATGGCCGGCAGCAGCAGCTCCCGCCCGTCCGTCATCTGAATCTGGTAAACGTCATTGGCGCCGGTTTCGATGACCTCCTGTAAAACGCCCAGCTCGCTCCCATCCTCATCCAGGACCTTAAGCCCCATCAGATCCGCGATGAAATACTCGTCCTTTTTCAGCTTCACCGCGTCGCTGCGGGGAACAAAAAGCCCGCGGCCGCGAAACCGCTCCACCTGGCTGATATCGTCCAGCCCTCTGAACTTGAGGATCACCATCTGCTTGAAGAACTTCACGCCCTCCACTTCCAGCGACAGATCTCCCCGGCCGGTATCCAGGAGAACCGTTTTCAGCTTCCTGAAACGGGCCGGATCATCCGTGGTAGGAAAAACCTTTACCTCTCCCTTCAGCCCGTGCGTCGTGGAGACGACGCCGACCTGCAATCTGCTTTCCATGCCATTTCCTTTCTTTTTTTTCGACCCGCAAGAAGGCGAACGGACAGCCCTTTGCGCAGGAAGAAAAAGGCGCTCACCACTGTGAACGCCCTGCCGGTCAGATGATATCCACATCCACTCTCATGCTGTTGTCATCCATCGCCGCTGCCTTTACCACAGTGCGGATCGCCTTCGCGATACGGCCCTGCTTTCCGATCACCTTGCCCATATCAGAGGGAGCGACATGAAGCTCGATCGTCAGATTTTTTCCGCTTTCCTTCTCGGTCACGACAACCTCGTCCGGATTGTCAACAAGCGCCTTCGCGATCACTTCTACCAGTTCTTTCATACTCTACCTCCAAAGCTCTTCCGCCGCCCCGCTGTTCCGCCAGAAGACGGCCTTTCCGATCAGCTCAAACCTTATTTCCCGATTCCGGCATATTTGAAAAGCCTGCTGACCACGTCCGTGGGCTGTGCGCCGTTGGAAAGCCATTTCTTCGCCAGCTCCTCATTGACCTTGACGGTGCTGGGATTGGTGTTGGGATCGTAGCTGCCGATCTCCTCGATAAAGCGCCCGTCTCTGGGAGATCTGGAATCCGCAACGATAATGCGGTAAACCGGATGCTTTTTGTATCCCATTCTCTTCAATCTGATTTTGACTGCCATTTTTCTACCTCCGATTTTTGTGCGGTCCTTTTGCCGCAAAATGATTGTTTGCCGCGCATGTCGCGCGATTTATCAGAAAGGAAGTCTGAACTTGCCTTTTCTTCCGCCTCTGCCCCCCATCATACCGGGAAGCTGCTTCATCATCTTCTGGCTCTGCTCGAACTGCTTGATAAAACGGTTCACCAGGCTGATATCCACGCCGGCCCCCCGCGCGATGCGGTGCTTGCGGCTGGGATTCAGCAGCTTCGGATTGCGCCTCTCCTGAGGGGTCATGCTCAGAACGATGGCCTCCATCCGGGCGAGCTGTTTCTCATCGATCACTGACTCCAGATCGCCCATTTTTGTGCCCATTCCCGGCAGCATCCCCAGAATCCCTGACAGGCCGCCCATTTTGCGCATCTGCTTCATGCTCTCCAGATAGTCCTCAAAATCGAACTTTCCCTTTTTCATTCTGGAGGCCATTTCTTTTTCTTTGTCCGTATCGATGTCGATGCTGGCAGAGACCTTGTCGATCAGGGTGAGCACATCGCCCATGCCCAGGATACGGCTTGCCATGCGGTCCGGATAGAACTGCTCCAGATCGGAGAGCTTCTCCCCCATGCCGACATACAGGATCGGCTTGCCGGTCACCGCCTTGATGGAAAGCGCCGCGCCGCCTCTGGTGTCGCCGTCCATCTTGGAAAGGATGACGCCGTCCACGCCCACCTTCTCGTCGAACTCCTTCGCCACATTGACCGCGTCCTGACCGGTCATGGCGTCCACCACCAGCAGGGACTGATGAACATCTACCGCGCTCCTGATCTCCTGCAGCTCCGCCATCATTTCCGCATCGATGTGCAGGCGGCCCGCCGTATCCAGGATCACGATGTTGTGGCCATTCCTTTCGGCATGCTCCACCGCCGCCTTCGCGATATTCACAGGCTTGTGGCCGGTCCCCATGGAGAACACCTCCACCTGCTGTTTCCCGCCGTTTATCTGCAGTTGCTCGATGGCCGCCGGACGGTACACATCGCAGGCCACCAGTAGCACCTTTTTCCCTTTTAACCTGAACTTGCCCGCCAGCTTGGCCGCCGCGGTGGTCTTGCCTGCGCCCTGAAGGCCGCACATCATGATCACCGTCATGGCCTTGCCCGGCTGCAGCGCGATCTCCGTAGTCTCGGAACCCATCAGGGCCGTCATTTCCTCGTTGACGATCTTGATGACCATCTGCCCCGGATTGAGGCCGTTCATCACATCCTGCCCTACGGCCCGTTCCTCCACGGACTTTATGAACTGCTTCACCACCTTGAAGTTGACATCCGCCTCCAGCAGCGCCATCTTCACTTCCTTCAGGGCAGCCTTCACATCGCTTTCCGTCAGACGGCCTTTGCTCCGCAAATTCTTAAATACATTCTGCAGTTTGTCCGTTAAGCTCTCAAATGCCATCCATCCGCTCCCGTGTCATGCGGCGTCCGATGCCGCCCACGCCCTGCCCCGCCAGGCGCCTCACCATTCTGCTCCGGCCGATTTCAAGACTCCGCCGGTTGCCCCATCCGTCCGGCTCCGGCGATGTTCACAGCTCCTCCAGGATCTGCCGCGCCAGCCGCCGCACCTCTTCTTCCGAACTGCGGCTCTCGATCTGCGCCACCGTATCCTTCACCCGCCCGAACTTCTCGATCAGGTGCAGCTTGCTCTCATACGCCTGCAGCGTCCTGTCGCAGCGCCGGATCAGATCGTGCACGCCCTGGCGGCTGATGCCCTGCTCCTGCGCGATCTCGCTTAAGGACAGGTCGTTCAGGACCACATCCTCATAGATCTGCCGCTGATGCCCTGTCAGAAGCTCCCCATAAAAGTCATACAGCAGCCCCTGCTCTACGATTCTCTCCATGGCGAAACACCTCACTTTGGGTATGATACATGATTTCGGGGGCGGTGTCAAGGGTTTTCGCTTTACAGCCACAAAAAAAATATAGGTTTTTATCAGCCTTTACTTCGCGGACTGCTCCGCCGGCCCGGATCCCACTGCTGCCGCTGCGCTTTCTTTACATTCCTTCCTGTACATATCCGCGATATAAGACGGTCCGGTCCACCAGAGCTTTGAAGATTCATCGTACAGCAGGGCGCCAGTTTTTGACGTCAGAAAATCCTTCAGGACTTCAGACGGCGCAAACGCGGAATCCCGGGTCAATTCCTCAACTACCAATGTGATCAGGGCATCTACCGCAAATTTTACCTGTTCCTCCGTGACATCCCCTAGTTTTTCCATATCCGCTCACTTCCCTCAAATGACAGGCACTGCAGTCCTCTCTCTGATCTGAAACAAAACTGATCCTTTAAACGTTCCGGGATTAACCGACCTATACACAAACGATCCGCCTCTTCGCTTCCAACTGTTCCGTAAACGCCGACCAAATAAGCCAGGATCGTAACATTCGTCGCATCATTCGCGATCTTCCCGGCTATCACATCATATTTCTTCATTTTCTCAACAACATCGGGAAACGTATTCGCTTTTCTGTGCCCGACCACACAATGCAGCCACGCGGCATCCGCATCACGATAGACATATTCCGCTGTCCCGCGAACCGGATGATAAACAAAAGAAGAGATCACGCCATATGCCTGCTCCCCGTCAATGATCCCCTGCGCTTTCGCTTTCTTCAGCGATGTGTTGATAAAATCCTTCGCCTGCTCTTCAGAGGACGTCAGATAAAATCCTTTCCCAAAGTCTTTAAAATCAGCGCACTTCGCCAGATCCGGTTCCTTCACTTCACAATAACTCCCATGATAAAGGGGCATACCGTCATATAACTGCAGCACTTATATACACCCCCTTATTTCTCAACAGAGTCTTGATCTCATCAAACACCGCGCGATCACCTTCCATATGAAAAACAGCGTAACAGTCTTCTATGAACTGAAAAACCCCGTACCGCTCAAACAATGCGGCTGCTTTTTGAACGGATATATCCCACTCCTCTGAGGCAAGACGGATCAATCGTACCTGCATAAAAACAATCTCAGATTTCTCACTCATTCCTGTATACCTCTTTTTGATTCATCTCCATCTTTAATATAATGATTCCCTGAATTTATATCAATCCTTCTTCTCCGGCGGCCGTTTCCGGTTCAGGTACACATCCAGCTTTTCCTTCATCTTATCCGGCATCTTCCGGTCCACGGGACAGCGTCTGGCGTTGGCCATCCGATCCGTGAAGGTGATGATGAAATCGATATCCTTCTGCATCTGCGCGGCCTTCATCACCGCACGGGTGTCATAGCTGTTGTGGATCGTCGCCACGTTGTTCTGCACGGCACGGGCGAAGGACACCGCCGGGATCCCCTGATCCGCGAAGGGCGTGGAATCGCTGGAATAGACGCCGTCCCTGGCCGCGATGCCGAAGCCCTCCTCGCTGGCAAGGTATTCTATGTAATGCACCAGCTTCTCTTCCGAGGTACAGCAGGCGATGAACCGGCCCATGATGCAGCCGATCATATCCAGGTTGATGTTGAGGACGATCTTTTTCAGTTCCTCACCATGCTGCGCACAGTACGCCTTGGAACCCAGCAGCCCCCGCTCCTCCGAGCCGCACCACAGGAAACGAAGACCGTAGCGGTGCGGATGCTTCAGAAAATGCTCCGCGATCCCCAGAAGGCCGATACAGCCGGACATGTTGTCATATGCGCCCTGGGAAAGGGAGGTGCTGTCATAATGGGCCGTGAGCACGATCCACTCGTCCACATCGCCCGGCAGCTCCATCACCACATTGCGGGATTCTCCCCCGTATTCGTCCTGGGAAAGCACGATCTTCGCCGTCTGTGCACCGTCCCGGATCAGCTCGATGGCGTCCTTTACGTTGATATTGACGCCCGGGATCTTCTTTCCTCCGCTGACGTAGGAGCGAAGCTCCCTCTGGTCGATATCCCGGTCCGCATAGTTGGCGTTGCCGTCATAGGTGATAAAGCCCACCGCGCCGTTTTCCAAAATGTCCTGATAAGTCCAGTATCCGAGATGACCGTCCAGCATGACGATCTTTCCCCGGCATTCCTGCAGGGAACAGGCGTCCTTATTGCGCAGATAATAGAGCGGGGCCTCCACGGTCCCGCTGCCCGCGCATTTATAGCCCTTACAGGCGACCTCTTTGCCGTCCGCCAGCAGCTTTGCCTCATGGATATCCGCCATTTCCACCGGGAAAAGCTCCAGATGCGCGCTGCCGCCCATTTCCGCACACAGGCCCATCAGGTACTCGGCGCATTTCAACTCTTCCCCGCTGCCGCCCGTTCTGACATAGGCGGTTTCTTCAAAGATCCGGTCTATTTTCTCCAGATTCATTTTCTTCCCCTTCTTCGTCTTTCGCTGCCCGCAGCATGGCGGTCTTCCTTTTCACAGGATACAGTGCCTATATTTTCCCGCGCCGCGGTACAACAACGGTCTTCCTTTTTTGCAGGACACATTGCCGATCGCCGCCTGCATCGCTGCCTGATGTTCTTCCTCCGCCGGGCGGGGATCACATATCCGTCCGCACCACGCTGGGCTCATAGCCGCCCTCCCGCAGCGCATTCAGAATTTCATTCTTATGCTGTGTGCCGAAGGCCTCCATGGTGATACGCAGTTCCACCGCCGCATTGCGATTAATGGAGACAAACTGATTGTGCGCCAGCCGGATCACGTTTCCGTTGGCCTTCGCCACGATGCCGGATACCCGGTAGAGCTCGCCCGGCTTGTCGGGCAGCAGGACCGACACGGTAAAAATCCGGTCCCGCAGAATCAGGCCCTGCTGCACCACGGAAGACATGGTGATCACATCCATGTTGCCGCCGCTTAAAATGGCCACCACTTTTTTCCCCTTCAGATCCATGTGCTTCAGCGCTGCGGCGGCCAGAAGCCCGGAATTTTCCACGATCATTTTGTGGTTTTCCACCATATCCAGGAAAGCCACCACCAGCTCCGCGTCCTCCACCGTAACGATGCCGTCCAGATTTTTCTGAACATAAGGGAAGATCTTCTCGCCCGGCGTCTTCACCGCAGTGCCGTCGGCGATGGTGCTGACGCTGGGCAGCGTCGTCACCTTCCCGTTTTCCAGCGATTTCTGCATGCAGTTGGCATTGGCCGGCTCCACGCCGATGACCTTGATCTTGGGATTCAGAAGCTTGGCCAGGGTGGACACGCCGGCCGCCAGTCCGCCGCCGCCGATGGGAACGAAAATATAGTCCACCAGCGGAAGCTCCTTGACGATCTCCATGGCGATGGTACCCTGCCCGGTGGCAACAGCCAGATCGTCAAAGGGATGGACGAAGGTATAGCCGTACTGCTCCGCCAGCTCATAGGCCTTTGCGCAGGCTTCATCATAGACATCCCCGTAAAGCACCACCTCCGCGCCATAGCCCTTGGTGCGGTTCACCTTGATCAACGGCGTGGTGGTGGGCATGACGATGGTGGCCTTCACGCCGTAGCGCCTGGCCGCGTAGGCCACGCCCTGGGCATGGTTTCCCGCGGAGGCCGTAATCACGCCCTTCTGCCGTTCCTCCTCCGTCAGGGTGGTCATCTTATAGTAGGCGCCGCGCACCTTGTAAGCCCCGGTGAACTGCATGTTTTCCGGCTTCAGATACACCTTCGCGCCGGTCAGCTCGCTGAAATACTCGCTGTACACCAGCTTTGTCTCCTGCGTCACACTGCGGACCACCTCCGACGCCTCTTCAAATTTTTCCAGCGTCAGCATCTTCTCCTCTTCCACGGCTTCCTCCTTTTACGCATCCTCCGTCTTCACATCAAACAGGGCGTTGACGAACTGCCCCGCATCGAACTTCTGCAGATCCTCGATGTGCTCTCCCACACCGATATATTTCACCGGAATGCCCAGCTCGGACTGGATCGCCACCGCGATGCCGCCCTTGGCCGTGCCGTCCATCTTGGTCAGAATGATGCCGGTCAGCTCGGCCACCTGGGCGAACTCCCTGGCCTGCGCCAGCGCGTTCTGTCCCGTGGTGCCGTCCAGCACCACGAGATTTTCCCGATGGACGCCAGGAAATTCCCGGTCGATGATGCGGTTCATTTTTTTCAGCTCTTCCATCAGGTTCTTCTTATTGTGCAGCCGTCCGGCGGTATCGCACAGAAGCACGTCCGCATGTCTCGCTTTGGCAGCGTTCACTGCATCGAAGATCACGCTGGCCGGGTCAGCGCCCTCCCGCCCGCCGATCATATCCACGCCGGCCCGGCTGGCCCATTGGGCAAGCTGTTCTCCGGCCGCTGCCCGGAACGTGTCCGCCGCCGCAATCAGCACCCGCCGGCCCTGACCCTTCAGCTTGGCGGCGAGCTTGCCCACAGAGGTGGTTTTTCCCACGCCGTTGACACCGATCACCAGCACCACGGACTGCTCCTTTTCAAAGTCATAGGCGGTCTCGCCCACATCCATCTGTTCCCGGATGCTGTCGATCAGAAGCTGCCGGCATTCCTCCGGCTTTTTGAGTCCCAGGCGGCGCACCTGCTCCTTCAGACGGTCCAAAATCTCCGAGGTGGCATTGACGCCCAGATCTCCCATGATCAGAATTTCTTCCAGTTCCTCGTAAAAATCGTCGTCGATCTCTGAAAATCCGGAGAATATGGCGTCGATCCCCTGCACGATATTGTTTCTGGTCTTCGTCAGGCCTTCCTTCAGTCTGGCAAAAAACCCCTTTTTTTCCTCACTCATACTGCCTCTTTCCCGGTCGCCCTCACGCCGTCAGGTCCTTTTCGATCAGGCTGACGCTCACCAGCGCGGATACGCCCTTTTCCTGCATCGTGATGCCGTACAGCCGGTCCGCCGCTTCCATGGTGCCTCTCCTGTGGGTGATGATGATGAACTGGGTATGGGCAGTCAGCTTGTGCAGATACCGGGCATAGCGCCCCACATTGCTGTCGTCCAGCGCCGCTTCGATCTCATCCAGCAGACAGAACGGAGAAGGCTTCAGATTCTGGATCGCGAACAGCAGAGAAATCGCGGTCAGCGCCTTTTCTCCGCCGGACAACTGCATCATGTTCTGCAGCTTCTTGCCGGGAGGCTGCGCGATGATGCGGATGCCCGCCTCCAGGATGTCCTCGTCCTCCATCAGCTCCAGCGTGGCCTTTCCGCCGCCGAACAGTTCCTTGAACACCCGGTCGAACTGACTGCCGATCTGGGCGAATTTCTCCTGGAACTGCCTGCGCATCGCACTGTCCAGCTCAACGATGATATTGGTCAGCGTCTTCTCCGCCTCCACCAGATCGTCATGCTGGGTCTTCAGGAAGGTATAACGTTCCATCAGATTCTTATAATCCTCGATGGCGTTGACGTTCACATCGCCCAGCCGCCGGATGGCGTCCTTCACCGCAGCGACGTCCTTTTTCATCTCCGCCAGATCAGTCAGGGAATCATCCCGCAGAAGGGCAGCGCCGCTCAGGGTGATCTCATACTCGTTCCACATGTAATCGACCTGCGACTCGATGGATTCCTCCAGCCGTTCCTTCTGCGCGTTCAGCCGGTACACCTCCTTGTCCAGCGCGCTCATCCGCCCGGACAGCTCCTCCCGCTGTGCGAAGAAGTTCTTCTGTCTGGCCGTCAGCTCCTCCCTGCGCGTCCCGTCCTCCTGTAAAAGCGCCTGTGCCTGTTCGCGGGCCTGGCCGGAAGCTGCGATGGTTTCCTCTAGGGCCGAAATATTCTTTTCCTTCTCAGCGATCCCCTCCTGGCCGCTTTCGATGCTCTCCAGCACCTCGGCCAGCTCCGCCCGGTAACGCTCCAGTTCCCCGTCAATCCGGTCGATATTGGCCTGATAGAAGCCGGCCTGCTGGCGCGCGCCCTCTACTTCCACTTCCCGCTCGTTCAGAGCGGCGGTCTGTTCGGACTCCTCTCTGCGCCGCCGGTCCAGCTCCTCCTGCCAGACGGCGATTTCCTCCTCCGCATGCCGCTCCTGCTCCTGCGAACCGGCAAGCTCCGCCTGAACGTCCTCCCGGCTTTTTTGCAGTTCCCGCGTCTGCGCCTCGATCTCTTCCTCCTCTTTGCGGAGAGAATCCATGCCCGCCGCCGTCTGGGATTTTTTCTCCTGCGCGGCCAGCACGTTCAGCCGGGCGGTATTCTGCCGGATAAAGGCCTGCTGCAGCCGCGCCTTCGACTGCTCCAGTTCCAGCCGCAGCCGGTTTCTTTTCTGTTTGATCTGTTCGATCTCGTCCAGCAGCGCGTCCACCTGCCGCAGCGTCTGCTTTACCTTCTGCTCCAGCTCATCCATTTCCCGCCGCCGCCCGAGAAGATTGCTGCTGTTTTTGAACGCGCCGCCGCTGATGGCGCCGCCGGGGGCGAGAAGCTCCCCCTCCAGCGTGACGATGCGGAAGGAATAGCCGTATTTTTTCGCCAGCCGCACCGCGTTGTCCACGTTGTCGGCCACGACGATCCTGCCCAGCAGGGATTTCGCCACATCCGCGTATTCGTCCCGGACCCGGACCAGCTCATGCGCCAGCCCCAGCACGCCCGGTTCCTCCAGCACCTCCTTCTGCCTGAAAATCTGCGCGTTCCGAATGCTGGTCAGCGGCAGGAAGGTGGCCCTGCCCGCCCTGGTCTGCTTCAGAAATGCGATCATTTGCTTGGCCGTCTCCTCGTCCCGGGTCACGATGTTCTGAATGCTGCCGCCCAGCGCCGTCTCGATGGCCGTTTCGTATTTTTTCTCCACCTTGAGGATATCGGCTACTACGCCGATGATGCCCCGGGTGTGCTCCTTCTGCTCCATGACGCGCCGGACGCTGCCGCCGTAGCCCTCGTAGCGCTCGGTCAGGTTGCTCAGCGCGTCCAGCTTCGATTTATCCTGATGGTACAGGACCTGCGTATCCCGCAGGCAGCGGTCCTTCGCGGCCAGCTCCTCCCGCAGACCCGCCAGTCCTTCCTCCATCGTGCTCTGCTCGTCCTGAAGCCCGCGAATCTCCAGCCCTACGGCCTCGAAGGCTTCCTCCAGCTTTCGGATGCTCTCCTCCTGCTCCGCCTCGTCGGACTTCGCCTGCAGCAGCCGGGAATTGAGCTGCGCGCGCCGAATCTGTATCTGCTCCTGCATGGTGTCGAAGCGTCCCATCCGGGATTTGATCGCCGCCCGTTCCCCCAGCGCCGCGATGATGGCGTTTTTGCCGCCCTCAATGGAAGCGTTCAGAGACGCGATCCGCTCCTGCACCTGCGCAAGCAGCCCTGCCGTCTCTTCCCGGCTCTGTCTGGCTTCCTCCAGCCGCGCATCGTGCTGCGCCTTTTGGGCGAGCATCCTTTCCTTCTCCTCGCTGCGGGAGCCGATCTCCTGTCCCAGCGCATCCTGCCGGTTCTGCAGATGGGCCTCGTTGCCCCGCACCGAATTGATCTGCTCCTTCAGGACCGCGATTTCCCCCTCCAGCTTCCCGCGCAGCACGGCGGTGTCCGTCACCCTGGCCCTGGCGTCCTCCATTTCCCGCTCCAGCTTCTCCAGAAGCGTCTGGATCCGGTCATATTCTTCCCGAATGCCCTGAAATTCCTGCGTGGTGCGGGAAAGATCATCCGCGGCGATCCCGTAATTTTTTTCAACCGAAAAGAGCTGTTCCTGAAGCCTTTTGCTCTCCAGCAAAAAGACATTCACGTCCAGCCTTTTGAGTTCCTCTTTTTTCTTCAGATAGACTTTTGCCTTTTCCGCCTGCTTTTCCAGCGGCGCCACCTGCTTCTCCAGCTCCCCCAGAATGTCGGAAAGCCGCAGGAGATTCTGCTTTTCCGATTCCAGGCGTTTAACCGCCGCTTCCTTGCGCCGCTTGAATTTGACGATGCCAGCCGCCTCGTCGAACAGCTCCCGGCGATCCTCCGGCTTCCCGCTCAGGATCTTGTCGATCTGCCCCTGGCCGATGATGGAATAGCCCTCCTTGCCGATCCCGGTGTCATAGAACAGCTCATTGATGTCCTTGAGACGGCAGGGCGTCCCGTTGAGCAGATATTCGCTCTCTCCGGAACGGTACAGACGCCTTGCCACCGTCACCTCATCGTACTCAACGGGAAGGGAGTGATCGGAATTGTCCAGCGTGATCGCCACATAGGCATAGCCCAGCGGCTTTCTCATCTCGGTACCGGAAAAAATAACGTCCTGCATGGAAGCGCCGCGGAGCTGCTTAATCCGCTGTTCTCCCAGCACCCAGCGCACGGCGTCCGCCACATTACTCTTTCCGCTGCCGTTCGGTCCCACAATGGCGGTGATCCCGTTGTGGAACTGAAACCGGATCTTGTTCGCAAAGGACTTAAAGCCCTGTACCTCAATACTCTTTAAATACATGAATCAAAACTGCTCCTTTGTCCCGCGCAGAAAAAGAATCGCTTCATAGGCCGCCTGCTGCTCCGCCGCCTTTTTGGTATGTCCCTGCCCGCGCCCGATGGTCTTCTGCCGCAGAACCGCTTCCACCAGAAACTGCTTGTCGTGATCCGGGCCGCTCTCTCCCTTCAGCTCATAGGAAAGGCCCGCGATCCCCTGCGCCTGCAGCATCTCCTGCAGAACGGTCTTGCTGTCGAAAAAGAGGATCTTATTCTCCAGATCGGAAAGCACGAACCGATGGACAAAGCTGTCCGCGGCCGAAATGCCGCCGTCCAGATAAAGCGCACCGATCAAAGCTTCCATGACGTCTGAGGTGATCGAATCCCGCTTCCGTCCCCCGGTGACCTCCTCGCCGCGCCCCAGCAGCACATATTCGCCCAGCTCCAGCTCCCTGGCGCAGAAAGCGAGCGCCGGCTCACATACCATGGAGGCGCGCAGCCTGGTCAGCTTCCCCTCCGGCATCTGGGGATTGCGGCGGAAAAGAAATTCACTGGAGATCAGCTCCAGCACCGCGTCGCCCAGAAACTCCAGCCTTTCATAATCCTTTAATTTATTGATCTTCTGCTCATTGGCAAAAGAGCTGTGGGTCAGCGCCTGCCGCAGCAGATCCCTGTCCCGAAAGCGGTATCCGATCCGCTCCTCCAACTCCTCCAGCATGTGTTCCCGCGCCATAATGTCCTCTGTGTCGTTCCTGTCCGCGTCCTTAGGCCCGTCATGCGTTCCGGATCAGCGCCGCCGCCTCTCCCACGGTCCGTATCTTTTCCACGTCTTCCTCGGCGATCTCGATGTGAAAGGTCTCCTCGATCTCCATCACGATCTGATAGATGTCCAGCGAATCCGCGCAAAGATCCTCCACGAAGGTGGTGTCCTCCGTCAGCTCCTCCGGATCCACGCTGAGCACGTCCGCAATGATCTGTCTGAGTTTGTCAAATTCCATCTTATCCTTCTTCCTTCGCCGCCGCGATGCTCCTCTGTATTTTCCCGATGATATCCTGCTCCTTGAATGCCGCGCACTGCAGGATCGTATTCCTGATCTCAACAGCCTTTGAACTCCCATGGGTCTTGACCACCAGCCCCTTTAAGCCCAGAAGCGGCGCGCCGCCGTATTCCTCCAGATCGAAGGCCTTCAGCGTCTCCTTCAGCGCGGGCTTCACCAGAAGCGCACCGATCCTGGAGAGAAGGGAGGTCATCATGCCAGCCTTCACCTTTTTGATCAGCGTGGCCCCCACGCCCTCATAAAGCTTCAGGATCACATTGCCCACAAAGGCCTCGCAGACCACCACGTCCGCCTGGCCCGCGGGGATATCCCTGGCCTCGATGCTGCCGATGAAATTGATGTCTTCACAGGCTTTCAGCAAAGGGAATGTCTCTTTTACCAGAGCGTTGCCCTTCTCCTCCTCCGCACCGATATTGACGATCGCCACCTTCGGATTTTTCACGCCCACGACATTTTCCATATAAATGGAACCCATTCTGGCAAACTGTACCAGATGGGAAGGGCGCGCGTCCACATTGGCGCCGCAGTCGATCAGCAGCGCCGCGCCCTTTTCCGTGGGGATCAGGGGCGCCAGAGGCGGCCGCTCCACCCCTTTGGCACGTCCTACCAGAACCTGTCCGCCCGCCAGGACCGCGCCGGAGCTGCCCGCCGATACAAAGGCGTCGCAGACGCCCTCCTTCACCAGGCCCAGGCCCTTCACGATGGAGGAATCCTTCTTCTTCCGGATCGCGTTCACCGGAGGTTCCGCCGTCTCGATCACCTCGGAAGCAGGTACGATCTCCAGCCTGTCCGACGGATAATCATACTGCGCCAGTTCCTTTTCGATCACGTCCTGCCGGCCCACCAGACAGACCCGGATATTCGCTCCCGCCCGGAGCGCCTCTACCGTCCCCTTTATGATCTCTCCCGGCGCGTTGTCGCCGCCCATGGCGTCCACCGCGACCTTCACAAAATCAGCCATCTCACTTTCCTCCTCCGATGCCCGCAGGCGATCCATACACTTCTATATAATATACTAAATGAGCCGCCAAAAATCAAGCGGAAAAGACCAGCAAAAAGGGGCCTCCGGCCGATTCCGAAAAGCCCCCTCATGTCGTTGTCCGATCAATCTTCAACCTTGATGATCTCGCGCTTGTTGTAAGTGCCGCAGGCCTTGCATACCCTGTGCGGAACCATCAGCGCACCGCATTTGCTGCATTTTACCAGCGTAGGCGCGGTCATTTTCCAATTCGCTCTTCTCTTATCTCTCCTGGATCTGGAAGACCTGTTCTTGGGACAGATAGACATCGTCACACCTCCTTGTTCTCGTTAAAAACATCCTTGATCGCAGCCATCCTCGGATCAGGAACGAATGTATCGCAGCCGCACGCTCCCGTATTCAGATCCTTCCCGCAGACGGGGCAGAGCCCCCTGCAGTCCGGTCTGCACAACACCTTCTCAGGCCAGCCAGTTATCATCTCATCAATCATCAGGTTATCTATATTCAGTTCATAACCTTCCATGAAAGCGCCCTGTTCGTCCAGCTCGTCCGGAGACGCCGTCTCCGGCGCGGTCACCTCCCGCTCCGCTTTCAGAACGAAGACGTATTCCACGTCTCTCAGGCATCTGTCGCAGGGAAGCACCACCGTTATCCCGGCCGCAGCCTCAACCAGCGCCTTGCGCTGGCCGGAAGGAGCTATCCTGACCGAAACTGGCGTGCATGCCTTCACCGGGTGAACGCCGCCTCCATAGGTCACCTCCGTGGCCCCGAAGGGATATTCGCCTTCGATGACTTTGCCGTCGGATGCAAAAACATCTGTTACGTTCACTAACATAGCATACTCCTAATAGGCAGACGAAATCAGCGCAGACTCCATCCACACTTTAATGATTATACTGGTACGGGGATGGTTTGTCAAGGAGATTTTTCACGTGTTGGAGGAAGGCGATTTTCACATGTCGAAGGGGCGATTTTCCTGTATTGAAAAGCGGCGGAAAGTGCCGGTCTGTGGCGGATTGATTCCTGCTTACAGGGAACAAAAAAATGGCTTTCCTGAAGCCATTTTCCCGAAGCAGATGACGGGAATCGAACCCGCCTCCTCAGCTTGGGAAGCTGATGTTCTACCAATGAACTACATCTGCATGTCAATAACTATAGCACATTCCCTCAAATTTGAAAAGACCCAAATTGAAAAAGTTTTGCCGCCAAAGCTTTGCCGTCTCGTTCCCCTCTTCTGAAGAGAAGAGGGGAACATCTCTGACTGCATCCTGTCATGGGAAAAAGGGCTCCACGTTCACTGTCAGCCGGACATCTTCTTTTCCCTGCGGCAGATCCTGTTCGTTGGACATGTCAAGCACGGGCGTGCCGTCGGCGGCGAAATGTACCCGCCTGATGCCGGGACCGATGGCGCGGCTGCCCGGGGCAGTGACGCCGTGATAGGTGATATAGGTGTCGCCGTATTCATCGACAAAAAACGCGTTATGACCGCAGCCGTACTCTCCGGGGACAAAGTTGGAGGCGAGCGCCGGTGCGCCGTGGATCTTCCAGTTTGACACATCGCAGAGATCGTCCTCCGCATCCGCGGTGAGGACGCCGACCACATAGGTCTGGCCCCTTGCGTCGCCGCCGGAATACGTCAGATACACCCTCCCGCCGGTCACGAGGGCATACGGTCCCTCATTGTTGTCGGTACCGTTATTGTTCTCCCAGCCGTAAACAGGTCTGGTAAGAAGCCGCGGATATGTCAGAAGCTTCCACGGCATCGCGGGATCGGTTTCAGCGATCATCAGCATGGAACCGCTGTCGGTGCCGGTCCAGGTCCGATAGGACCAGACCGCATAGCTTCTGCCGCCCGCTTCAAAGCAGTTCATGTCCAGCGTGATGCCGTTTTTGCCGTCGCCCAGCGGATTTTCATTCAGGTTTCTTCCGTCCGGCATGACACACCGGACCGGACTGCTCCAGTCCGACGGATTCAGCATGTCCCCGCCGTCTCTTAAGGTCATGACGTGACACTGCGGGTCGAATCCCGTGCCAATGGTCAGCGCGCAGAAGATTCTCATTTTCCCGCCGACGATATGAAACTCCGGCGCCCAGAAGGTGTTTTTATAAACGGTCGCTTCCGCTGAAAGGATGACCCGGCGCCGCACGCCCGCCGCAAACAGTGCTTCCGGCGTATCGGCCTCGCGGATCTCGAAGGATGTATTTCCGTCCGCGTCATTGGTGGCGATAAAATAATATTTGCCTTTGTACCAGGTGATCACAGGATCAGCCCAGGAGTGGTTTTCAACCGGAAATCGGAAATGCCGCACGGCGACCCGCCCGCTGACGGTGTATCTGCCAGGCTTCGTGAAGTCAATTCCGTTCAGGTCCCAGTTCACATGCTTACGGTGCACAGAGCCGTCAGTATACGTTACAGCGACGGCAATATTTTCCAGTTCTTCGCGGGTGCTGACCGTCACAACATCTGGCAGCACAACCGATTCAAACGCAATGCTTCTGCTGGCGCGCAGAAGTCTTTCACCGATTTTCTCCGAAACGGGAATGGAAACCGCACTTTCAACGCCCTCCGGTCCCGATCCCTCTCCCCGGTCCTCCGCATAAAAAACGGATGACGCACATTCCTTCTCCGCCCTTTCTCTGTCTGTCCATCGCTCTTTTGTGACCTCTGGTTCTGAAAACGCGATAAAATCTCCTGTCGTCCAGCGGACAAAGCTGCCGGTATCATGCCAGGGAAAGCTGCCGTTTCCGGCTCTTTCGCGCACGATTTCCCCGGCGGTGATGACGTATTCGCCGTCAATTCGGTATACTTCAATATCCCTGACGCCTTTGGAAACGATTCCGTTTTCCGAATCGAAGTCGCATTCTGCGTACAGTTTTCCGTAATTGTGATAAAGCGGCGTAATGCGCTCACACGAATCGTCCATCAACGCGAAATGTACGCTGTGACCCAGAAACTCGGAATAGTCATCCCTTGCGCCGCGGGTGTAGGCCAGAAGCCGGTATCCGGCCGTTTTACCTCTGTCGGTTATTTTCTTTTCACTGCCGTCCGAAGGCTGCGCCGTTTTGTCTTCTGCCGCCATGCCTGCCGCTGCGGTCGTTATTCTTTCACTCATAATGATTGACCTTTTTCATCCGCCGTCTGTATGACCGGTGTTACGTGAAAAGTTTGACACGGGGTGCGGGAAAAGTCAAGACGTAACTTGGGCGATTACTCAGCCGGTGAAAAATAATCAAGATTTTTTTCTGCGAACATATTTAAATAAATTATCTCCCATGAAAGAGGCCGGTCTGTTTTCGACCGGCCCCTAAATTATTCTCTGCAGGAATTCTCCTCTCTTTATTTTTTTGAAGACATGTAATTATAGCTTTTCACTACATAAACCGTTTTCTTTAATTATATACCATCTCACCAGTGCTATTATACAATGTTGATGTTGTATTACCCCATATTGCATAATGTGTACAATGAGCCCGATACGTTCTTCCTTTAACGGCTCCTTTATAAACTGCTGTTCCTGAATAAAACCTATCATTTTTTATTGAACCATCTGAAATCTTTATTTCTCTCCATTGCCCATTAACCTTCTCTTCTAAAATGATATCTCGACAACCAATTTCATTAGCTTCTTCAGTTGCATTAGTTACAAAATCAATTCCCACGCCATCTGACATACAAACTATTCCTATTTGACAATCAAATAAACTTCCTGCTGCCTCTACTTGTAAAGCCATTCCCATTACAAATATAACGGATAATATCAATGCCAATTTTTTTCTCATGGCATCCTCTAACCCCTGCAAAGAATAATTCATGTCTTCTTTTGATTTATTCTTTTGCAAGGCCTAGAGGTTACAAATAAATATTCAACTTTATGAATAAACTTTCACTTTATATCCACGCTAATTATCACCCCCATTTCAAATGGGGAGGGTAATTTTAACCCCTCCGGGGTATATTACTACTGCCGCTAAAGCGGGCTCGCAATCATTAGATTACTGTCTGTCTCCCCTGGAAGGCCCGTTTACTTCATCCCATCTTCTAATTTGCGTTTTCTTCCTGTTCTTTGATATACAGTCGGATTGTCTCTTCATTGACGTTTCCGACTGTTGCTACCTAATTTCCTCTTGCCCAGAAATGACGATCTGCATATTTGGGTCTCAACTCCGGATGTCTATCGAAAAACATGAGCGCACTTTTCCCTTTGAGATACGACATGAAGTATGAAACACTGAGTTTAGGTGATATTGCAATATACATATGTATATGATCTTTGCAAACTTTTCCCTCAATCAGACTCTCGCCCTTCATCTCGCATAACTTCGGGATTATTTCTACCATATCTTTCTTATTTGTTCCATACATTATTTTTCGTCTGTATTTTCTCTATAATAAAAATAACATGGTACGTGCAATTCCAGCGCGCATGTTGTATACTTTGATTGTCCATATGGATACCTCCTGCGTTTATTGTGGCCGCGAACCCGCAATACCATAACATGGGGATTCTTATTTTGGTACTTTATGCAACGCTACGGCTTCGCCCGGTCCCCCATCTCAGACGGGTATTGATACCTTTTTCATTCAATTTACTAATTATCTTTTCTACAAAACCGAAAAACCCTCACATAGGAATCGCATTTGTTATCCTATTTGAGGGTTTAATTATAAACCTGTAACTTCTATAAAATTATTAGTTCAAACCTTCCGTAACCTTTATTATTTCATCTAATACGTTTCCTTCTATTATGTAAATATATTTTCCATTAACATAATAGACTTTATATAATGAGTTTTTCTTATATAGCATATATTCACTGTCGATATCTTGTGATATTCTCTCCCATCCATCGCTACTTACTCCATAATTACTATAATTTCCATTAAAAGATTGAACACTCACAATCATTTCATTGTCTGTTACTTCCGAACTATATCTTCCAATATATATTCTCGATCCAGATAAACTATTTTGATATAATTCATCTAATACTAATCCTTCCGGTATATAAGATGGAATTAAAATATTCAATTCTTCTTTCTTTATATCATCCCAAGATTCATAATAAATCCTATCAATCTTTATATTTTCAATAACTTCAAAGTCCTCATCATCACCCGTCACCGTGATTCTCAGCCGATTCACACCATCCTGCACCACCTCAAAGAACGGCTTCCTTGTCACCGCGCTGGTTCCGAGTCCCAGGAACGTCAGGGCGCCCACCGCAATGACAACTGCCGCCGCGGCCCTGCCGCCGACAACCGCGAAGCGGCTTCTTTGCCTGCCATTCCTCCGGGTCTTTCCCTTTTTCCTCTCCTTTTCGTATCCGTCTATCGGCCTCCCGCCGTTTTCACTCCCGCCCGCAGCGCGTTCAAATGAAGCGCTCCCGGCAGCGCGCTCCTGCGAAATGCTCTCTTCCGCCGATTGACCATACGAAGCGTTCCTGTCCGCCGCGCGCCAGGGCAAAACGTTCCCGGCCGCGATATTCCCGTCGGCCGCGCGAACGCCGCCAAAACCGGGGGCCAGCTCCTCCGACAGCTCCGCCGATCCGTCCGAAGCTGTCCGGCTTTTTCCGGTCTTTCTCGCCAGATCCTCATCCGTAATGCCGTACCGCCGCTTGAAACGTTCCAGCGCCGCTTCCGGATCGCGGGCAGAGACAAGGCCGTCCTCCTGTCCGGCGGCCCCGCCGTCCGCAGCGGTGACGAAGCTGCCGTCCGGCCTGATTCTCACATCGTCGGGCGGATCGAGCCGATTGAGCAGCGCAAGAATCGCCTGCACCTGCTGCGGGTCAAATTCCTCCTCGTCCGCCTCATAGGTAAGCCACTCCAGCTTCCGCTGCAGCTCCTCCACCAGTTTTTTATCCCTGGATTCCTTATCCTGCGCCATCCTTCTCCCCTTTTCTCATGACGGCCCGCCCCCAGGCCCACAATCCTTTCCGATGCCGCAAACACAACCGCCGCCGTGCAGACGGGCCCGCTCACCGTCGAAAGGCCAGAACAAAGAGCACAACGGAACGCAGGGCGGCGATCAGTTCCTTTTTCATACGGGCAACGCGCGCCTTAAAGCAGGAAACGCTGATTCCCAGCCTCTGAGCCATTTCCGCCGAAGTGTACCCATACACATAATAATATTTTAAAATGCTCAGATCCTCTTTCCGCAATACGCTCTCCGCATCGGAATAGAACTCTGACATGCGAAAGACGTCGGAATCATTTCCTTTCAGGCTGTCCCTGGAAACGATCTCCAGGGTCTCCCCGTCCTCCGGCATCACGCGCCGCTGTCTGGCATACCATTTGCATATGTTGAATTTCGCAGCGTTCATCATGTATCCGACGATGTTCGGATGATCCGCCAGCTCGTCCCATTTCCGGTAAACCAGCAGAAAGACCTCCTGCGTCATATCCTCCGCGGTCGCCTCATCCCGGACGCACCGCCGGATGTAATCGTGTATACAAGTATAATTTTCCGCATACACATCCAAATAATCATTTCTCGCCATAACAGCACCTCCACACAAAAATCAGTAAAAACAGCGGAATGCTCCGGAAAGATACGTTTCGTCGTATTTATGATACCTGTATTTCGGTTCTGTTAAGAGTGGCCTGCACTTCCCTTTTTTCGGAATTTAGGAAGCCGAAAACAACCTTTTTCGTATTGCCGGCCGGAAACTCATAAAATCTTCAAAATACGTTTTTTGTATCCACATTTGACGGTCCCTTCAGCCCTTTCGCTCCAGGAACGCAAGCAGGAATTTCCAGACCCGTTCCACCGACGGAATGCTCAGCCGCTCCTCCGTGGTATGGATGTCCCGCATATCGGGCCCGATGGAAACGCAGTCCAGCCCGGGCAGCTTTCCGGAAAGCAGGCCGCACTCCAGCCCCGCATGGATCGCTTCCACCCGCGGCTCTGCATGGTACAGCTCCCGGTAAACATCAGTCATCTTCTCGCGCAGCGCGGAGTCCTGTCGATATTCCCAGGCCGGATAATCCCCGCTCACCGTGCCGGTCCCGCCGCACATGCAAACCAGCGCCTTCACCTTTTCCAGCAGCAGCTCCTTTTCGCTGCCCACAGAGCTCCTGACCGAAAAATCAAGCTGCAGGGCATCCGGTCCGGTTTTCAGAATGCCCAGATTCAGGGACGTCTGCACCAGTCCCGGCAGATCGGCGCTCATGGCCTGTACGCCGTTGGGCAGCGTCAGCAGCAAACGCGCGGCCTTCTCGCTGTCCGCCTCCGTCGCAGCCTCAAAGCGCCCCGCTTTTCTGTCCTGTACCGTCAGGAAAAAACCGGGATCCTTGACCGCCAGTTCCTTTTTCACCGCCTCCGAAAACGCATCCAGCGTTTCCTCGAGACGCCCCGTCTGCTCCGGCGCCGCCAGCAGCACCAGCCTGGCTTCCCTGGGGATCGCGTTGTCCGCCAGCCCTCCTTCCGCCAGGATCAGCCGGGCTCCCGCGGCCTTATGGCATTCGTAAAAAAGCCTGCCTGCCAGGCAGTTGGCATTTCCCCGTTCTTTATGGATCTCTCCGCCGGAATGGCCGCCCTGCAGACCGCCGATCCGCACCGTATAGGCCACCCCTTCCGCCGCCTCTCTCGTCAGCGGCAGCCGTCCGGCGATCCGTGCTCCTCCCGCGCAGCTCGCGAGAAAAATGCCTTCCTCCTCCGAATCCAGGTTCAGCATGCGACGGCTCCTGCATATGCCGGGGTCGATCGACGATGCCCCGTTCATTCCGGTTTCCTCATCCACTGTGATCATGCATTCGAGCCTGGGGTGCGCGATCCGGTCGGAATCCAGCAGCGCCAGCATATAGGCCACCGCAATGCCGTCGTCCCCGCCCAGGCTCGTATCCCGCGCATAGAGCCAGTCCCCGTCTATCGCCAGATCCAGTCCCTCCGTGCGCATGTCCTTCGCGCAGCCCGGTTTTTTCACGGCCACCATATCCATGTGCCCCTGCAGCAGCACCGGCTCCTCCTGCTCATACCCGGCCGTCGCTTCCTTGATGATAATGATGTTTTTCACGGAGTCCTGCACGCAGGCCAGTCCCCGCGCGCCGGCAAAGTCCGCCAGATAGTCGCTGATCGCCCCGATGTTGCCGGAGCCGTGCGGGATCCTGCAGATTTCCTCGAAAAACCGGAAAACCGGTTCCGCTTCCGAATTTCTCAACCGTTCCATTTTTCCCTCCCATTTTCCGCCGGATTGAAAACGCCCCGGCATGCGATTCAAAGATACGCGTCTTCGCCCGCCCGGCGCGCCGCCTCCTGCGGCGTTTATGAAAAAACGGCCTGATCATGTCCTCAGACCGTTTATCACAAAATCAATCTTCTTCGTCTTCCGTTTCGGCCGCCACCGCCGCCGCGACAGCGGGCACCACCGCCGCGACGACGGCGAAAATTATGATCAGCAGACCTCCTGCCAGCACAATAAACATGCGATTTCCTCCACACGCAAGATTCCTTTTCCGATATGCCGCGCGCCTTACCGTTTTCCGCCCAGGTACGCGGTCACCTCTACCTCACAGAGCACGTTTTTGGGAAGCTGCTTCACCGCCACGCAGCTCCTGGCCGGCTTTCCGGTGAAATATTTTTCGTAGACGCCGTTGAATGCGGCGAAATCCGCCATATTGGCCAGGAAGCAGGTGGTTTTCACCACATCCTCATAGTCCGCGCCCGCCGCCGAAAGGACCGCGCCGATATTCTTCATCACCTGCTCCGCCTGATCCGCAATGCCCTCTGCCCCGATCTCCCCGTTTGCGGGATCGATGGGGATCTGACCGGACGCGAACAGGAAAGCCCCCGCCGCAATGGCCTGGGAATAGGGACCGATGGCTGCCGGCGCCTTCTCCGTAAAAATTTTTTTCAACATCTTCGTTGCCTCCTTCTTCCGATTCGTCTGCCGCGGTCTCCCGCGGCCGCCGTCTCCGGTCTTCATTCCGGAAAAACGACCGTCACATAAAAGCCTCTCTCATTTTCCGCCACATCGGTCACATCACCCTCCCGTGCCAGAAGCCGCTCCCGAAAGGGATAGTTGCCCGACATCGCCAGCGACGGATCGATGGTATAATAATAATTGCTGGGCAGAAGTCCCTCTGTCACCGTCACATGGTCTCCCGCCTTCAGGAGGCCCGGACGTTCCATTTTAAACTCCATCGTGCGCATAAGAATCCCAATCCTCCTCCCGCTCCGGCTTTTCCCCGCACAGGTAGCGCTCCAGCCGCGCCGCACCGCTCCTCCTGCACTCCGCCAGCACGAGAACGCCGTCCGCTTCATATTCCATGGACTTCACCGCCGCATGCTCCTTCAGCCAGGAGACGGCCGCTCCATCCGTATAGGGGATTTTCAGCCTGCACGCCGTCATCCCGGCGAACAGCGCCTCCCGGATCAGGGACAGGAGCTCGCCGATGCCCAGCTCCTTCTTCGCGGACAGACAGATCCGGCCGCCCGATACCTTCGGAAGTGCCTCCGCATCCATCACCCGGTCCGCCTTGTTCATCACGGTCAGGCAGGGAATATGATCCGCCTTCAGCTCCCGCAGCGTATCCTGCGTCACCTTCATCTGTTCCCGGTAATTGGGATCGGAAAAATCCACCACATGTATGAGCAGATCCGCCTCCACCGCCTCCGACAGCGTGGAGCGGAACGCCTTTACCAGCGCATGAGGCAGTCCGCTGATAAAGCCCACCGTATCGGACAGCAGGAAATCCCGGTTATCCCCGGGCGAAATCCGGCGTACCGTGGTATCCAGCGTGGCGAACAGCATGTCCTTCTCCAGCACCTTCTTTTCTTCCCGCCCGCCGTACGCGTCCAGCAGGGCGTTCATCAGCGTGGACTTTCCGGCGTTGGTATATCCGACCAGCGCCACGGAGGGCAGATCGCTCTCCCTGCGCCGCTTTCGCTGGGTCCGCCTGTCCTGCTCGACGGCGTCCAGCTCCCGGCGCAGCTCCGCCAGACGCTTCTCGATCTTCCGCCGGTCCAGCTCCAGCCTGGTCTCGCCCGCGCCGCGGTTGGCAAGACCTCCGCCCGCGCCCCATCCGCCGCCTGCGCCCGCGCCGCCGCCCTGTCTGGACAGCGCCTTTCTCATGCCCACCAGCCTTGGCAGCATGTACTGCAGGCTGGCGCTCTCCACCTGCAGTCTGGCCTCCTTCGTCCTGGCCCTTCTGCCGAAGATTTCAAGGATCAGGCCGGTGCGGTCCAGCACCGCCACATCCATTTTCTCCTGCAGATTGCGCTGCTGCACGGGCGAAAGCGTATCATCAAACACGGCGTATTCCGCCGCCACCGCCTCCGCCAGCCGCCTCACCTCCTCCACCTTGCCGCTGCCGATATAGGTGGCGGCGTTCACTGCGGGGAGATTCTGTACGGCGGTGGCCTCCACCTCCATATCGCAGGCCTGCGCCAGGCTCTCCAGCTCCTCCATGGAGTGCGCGAAATTCGGATCGTTATTCAGATTGACGCCAACGAGAATCACCTTTTGCATAGATATCCCTGTCCCGGAACACGTCGCAGCAAAACACACCGGGCCCTCGCCCGACCACATCCGACGCAATGCAGACCGCCCGCGGCCCCGCCGGAAGCCCGTGTTCCATCGGACCCCTTTATTATAATCAAAAAGAGACGGAACTTCAACAGGATATCTGCAAAACCTTCTCTCCGCGCCCCGGACGTCCCAGATTCCGCGAAACAAAACGTCTCCATCTTTACCCGATGTGTTCAAGCACCACGGCATGGGCGATGCCCGGCACATTTTTTCCCTCATTATAGCTGGTCCTGGAGAGCAGCGCACCGGTGGGCACAAAAAGCACCCGCTTCCAGGCCCCCTCTTCGATCTGCTTCAGCACATAGGCGGAGAGCACCGCGGCCGAACAGCCGCAGCCGGAGCCTCCCGCGTGGGTATCCTGCCGTTTCGCGTCATAGATTTCGATTCCGCAGTCCGTATGCCGTTCCGCAATATCGATCCCCTGCTCCAGAAGCAGGTCCAGAAGCGCCTGCCGTCCCACCGTCCCCAGATCGCCCGTAACGATCCTGTCATAATCCTGCGAGCCGCGTCCGAAATCCCGCAGATGACTGGCGATGGTGTCCGCCGCCGCGGGGGCCATGCAGGCGCCCATGTTCATGCTGTCCCGGACCCCGTAATCCGTGATCCTGCCGGGCGTGATCCCGGTGACGATGGCCCTGGCATTCTCCCCCCGGCTGCCGCTCAGGACAAAGGCGCCGCTCCCCGTCACCGTCCACGTAGCGGACAGGGGACGCTGGTTCCCGTAGCCCAGCGGGAACCGAAACTCCTTCTCTGCGCTGGCGAAATGACTGCTGGTAACACATCCCACATGATCGGCGAACCCGCCGCACACCGCCATTGCGCCCAGGCTCAGCGCCAGGCCGCAGGTGGAGCAGGCACCGTAGAGTCCGAACAGCGGGATCCCGTACTGCGCCAGCCCGAAGCTGGTGGCGATCCCCTGTCCCAGCAGATCGCCCGCGAACAGATACCGAAGCTCCGTCGTATGCAGTCCCGCCTTTTTTACGGCGAGATGCAGGGCATCCCGCTGCAGACAGCTCTCCGCCTCCTCCCAGGTATCCGCGCCGAACAGATCGTCCTGCCCGACCACATCGAACAGCTCGCCCAGCGGTCCCTCCCCCTCCTTTTTCCCGACGACGGACGCGCCGGATCTTACAAAAACGGGCACCGGGAATTTTACGCTCTGTCTGCCGCAGGCAAACATCGCTTTTTCTCCCGGCGCCCCGCCATATTGTTCATACATACCGTTTCCTCCGCACTGAAAAAATCTGAAGCCGTGCTTCTTTCTCAGTATCGGATAAACCGCTTTTCCTTATACCTCCTTCTCCCCCAGATACTGCAGAAAAATCTCTTTCGCGTTCGCGTATCTGGGCCTGCTGACCGGAATCACCTTCCCGTCCGACAGCTCCACGCCTTTCGCGGAGAAAAAACGGATCCGCTTCATATTCACCAGGTAGCTCTGATGGACGCGCACGAAAAATTCCGGCAGCTTATCCTCCAGATCGCCCAGCTTCATGTTCACCCGGATATCCTCATTTTCCGTATGGACGGTGAGAACACGGCGTTCGCTCTCCACATACCAGATGTCCTCCGCCCTGACCCGGGCGATAAAGCTCTTGGAGATCAGCGTCACGGACGCCGCCTCTCCCTCGCTGATCTGGTCCAGCGCGCGGTCCACGGCCTCAAAAAGCTTTTCCTGACGGATCGGCTTCGCGAGGAGATAGACCGGATTGGCATCGAAAATATCCTCCGCGCACTCCAACTGAGCCGTTGAAAAAATCACCTTCACGCCGTCAAAAAGCTCCTGTATCTGTTTCGCGGCGCTGATCGCGCCGTCCTCCTCCGCTCTGACGTCCATGATGATGATATCGGCCTTTTTACGTTCATCTCTCTGCCACGCGCGCAGCAATTCCCCCCCGGATGGGTATACGGCGATCTGCAATTCTCTCCTGTACTGTGCGGCCAACATCCGGCGCATGGAATCCAGCACATCCGCGCTGCTGTCGCAGATTGCGATCTTTCTCATAGTGTTCCCCTCTTCCGTACCAAGACACCTGTAACACTTTCAGAGTAGAATTTTACCGCTGCTGCCTGAACTATATTGTTTTCCCCCTCTGGCTCTATATTAACACACCGCCAAGATTTTGTACTAAACTTGATAAAATCTGTATTTGAAAAGTCAAATATTGTTATTCACAATAACAATATTCCGGCAATTTTTAGGCAAAAACAGTTATTTCGAAACATTTGGCGCGCCTTTCGGACGGAGCGAAAGGCCGCGCGGCAGAAGACGCGCAAAAAACCGCCGCACGGTCTTTTGCGTACCGTTCGGCGGTTTTTGTATGCCACACAAAAACAGAGCTTTTCTGACGCGGGATCAAACCTGCGCGACATCCTTCATGGAGAAGCTCATCCTGCCCATCTTATCCTTGCCGAGGCAGACCACGGTCACCCTGTCGCCCAGCGTCAGCACATCCTCCACGCGGTTGATGCGCTGTCTGGCGATCTTGGAGATATGGACCATGCCCTCCTTGCCCGGCGCGAACTCCACGAATGCGCCGAACTCCTTGATGCTCACCACGACGCCCTTGAAAATCTGTCCGGCCTCGAAATCGGTGACGATGATGCGGACCATTTCCGCCGCCTTATCCATCATCTCCTTGTCGGTGCCGCAAATGGACACATTGCCGTCGTCCGTGATGTCGATCTTCACGCCGGTACGGGCAATGATCTCATTGATCGTCTTGCCCCTCTGGCCGACCACATCGCCGATCTTCTCGGGATCGATCTGAATGGAGATGATCTTGGGCGCATAAGGACCGACCTCCGGCCTGGGCTGCGCGATGCAGGGTGCCATGATCTCGTTGAGAATGTACTCCCTGGCCTCTTTCGTGCGCGCAATGGCCTCTTCCACGATGGGTCTGGTCAGGCCGTGGATCTTGATATCCATCTGGATAGCGGTGATGCCGTCATGCGTGCCGGCCACCTTGAAGTCCATATCGCCGAAGAAATCCTCCAGGCCCTGGATATCCGTCAGCACAATATAATCGTCGTCCGTATCGCCCGTCACCAGGCCGCAGGAAATGCCCGCGACAGCCTTCTTGATCGGCACGCCCGCCGCCATCAGGGACAGCGTGGAGGCGCAGACGGAAGCCTGGGAGGTGGAGCCGTTGGACTCAAAGGTCTCGGACACGGTACGGATCGCGTAAGGGAACTCCTCTTCGGAAGGGAGCACGGGCAGGAGCGCTTTTTCCGCCAGCGCGCCGTGGCCGATCTCCCGGCGTCCCGGCCCTCTGGGCGGCTTGGTCTCGCCTACCGAATAGGACGGGAAATTGTAATGGTGCATGTATCTCTTGGAAACTTCGTTCTCATCCAGCCCGTCGATGCGCTGCATCTCAGACAGCGGCGCCAGCGTGCAGACATTGCAGATCTGCGTCTGTCCGCGGGTGAACATGCTGGAGCCGTGCACGCGGGGAATGATGTCGATCTCCGCGGCCAGCGGACGGATCTCCTTGATCGCGCGTCCGTCGGGCCTCTTGTGGTCCTTCAGGATCATCTTGCGGACCGTCTTCTTCTGATACTGATATACCGCCTCGCCCAGGACAGCCAGCCATTCCTCGTTGCCGGCGAAGGCCTCCTCCAGTCTGGCGGTGATGTTCCGGATGTTCTCCTCGCGCACCTGCTTCACATCGGTGAACACAGCCTCTTCCATCTCTTCGGGGGGTACGATCTCTTTGATCGCGGCGAACAGCTCCTCCGGAACCGCGCAGCTCGTATAAGTATGCTTCGGCTTCCCAACCTCGGCGACGATCCTGTTGATAAAGGCAATGATCGACTGGTTGATCTCGTGCGCCTGATAGATCGCCTCGATCATCTTCGCCTCGGGCACCTCTTTGGCACCGGCCTCGATCATGATCACCTTCTCGGCGGTGGAAGCAACGGTCAACTGCAGGTCGCCCTTCTTCCACTGCTCCTGGCTGGGGTTGACGACGAACTCGCCGTCCACCAGACCCATCTGCGTCATGGCGCAGGGGCCGTCAAACGGGATATCGGAAATGCAGGTCGCGATGGCGGAACCCAGCATGGCCACCAGCTCGGGGCGGCAGGCAGGGTCCACGGAAAGGACCAGGTTGTCCAGCGTCACATCGTTGCGGTAATCCTTGGGGAACAGCGGCCGCATCGGGCGGTCGATCACGCGCGCGGTCAGGACGGAATTCTCGCTGGCCTTGCCCTCTCTCTTATTAAATCCGCCAGGGATCTTTCCCACAGCATAAAGCTTCTCTTCAAATTCCACGGAAAGCGGGAAGAAATCGATCCCTTCCCTGGGTTTCTCACTGGCGGTCGCCGTGGACAGCACCGTGGTATCGCCATAGTGCATGAACGCCGCTCCGTTCGCCTGGGCGGCTACTCTGCCGATATCGACGCTCAGGGTGCGTCCGCCCAGCTCCATTGTAAAAGTTTTGTACATTTTTCCTCTCATTCCGCCGCTCCTGCGGCCTTCAACTCCTGGAGTCCGCGCCATGCGCCGCACAAACTCCGTCTCTCCTTTTCCTGAACAGAAGAAAGGCGGAAAGGCCGGCATATCTGCCGCCCCCGATTCCGCCTTATCCTTCAGACCTTATTTTCTGATGCCGAGTCTCTCGATCAGGGAACGGTATCTCTCGATGTCGTTCCGCTTCAGATAATCCAGCAGTCCTCTTCTCTGACCCACCATCTGCAGAAGTCCTCTCCTGGAATGGTGATCCTTGGGATTGTTCTTCAGATGCTCCGTCAGCTCCTGGATCCTGGCCGTCAGTACGGCCACCTGAACCTCCGGTGAACCGGTGTCGCCTTCTGTCCGCGCATACTCTTTGATGATCGCTGTTTTCTTTTCCTTGGAAATCATATCCAAACCTCCTTTATTTTATGACCGCCTGACACCAGGAGAAAGGTCGGAGACTCCTCTCTCTGAGCATCGGCTGATTTCATACCCAATAACTATACCATACAGTTCCGGATCTGTAAACAAAAATTTTCGCGGCTTCCGTCCGCCGCAATGTTAAGGCCTCCGGGCAGCAGGCGCCGCCGCTCCTATGCATTCCCTTTCCGGACCCGCTTTCGCTCAAAAGGAAAACGCAGCGGACACTAGGCTCGTGAGGAACCTCGCCAAGTGCCGGCGTTTTTCTAAGGTCCGGGAAAATGGAATGCATAGGAGCGGCGGCGCCTGCTGCCCGGAGGCCTTAACATTGAGGCGGACGGATAGCGATGTCCGACGTTCAGCTCAGGATGCGTCTCACGCAGGCGGGCGTCCGATAGCCCACGTTGGAGATCTTGATGCCGGTGCGGGGACTGCTGGCGTGGATCACCTGTCCGTTGCCGATGTAGATCGCCACATGGTTGATCGCCCCGTTCTTCGCATAAAAGACCAGATCGCCGGGCAGCGCCTCCGAAAGGGAAATGCCCTTGCCCATCTGAGCCTGGCTGCCGGAATGATGCGGCAGGCTGACGCCGTAATGCGCGAACACGCTCAGCACGAATCCGGAACAGTCCGCGCCGCCCGTCAGGCTTGTCCCGCCCCAGACATAGGGATTGCCCAGGAACTGCTTCGCGTAGTTCACCAGATCCACGCGCACGTCGGAAATGCCCTGTCCGTACTGCAGCTCCACCAGCGTGACGGCCTTTTCCAGCTTCTTGGAAACCTCCACATAGTCCGCGGAGACATAAGCCTCCTCGTCGTCCAGCATGACCTTTACCCAGCCGTCCAACGTCTCCACCACTTCCAGTTCCTCGCCCTCCGCCACCTGCGTGATGACCGGAGCCTCCAGGCTCGGCTCTTCCCGGACGCGAAGCCCTCCGGCGGTGCTCACCGCCATATCCGCGGCCTCATTGTCCGCCAGCTCCCTCGCTTCCGCGCCTGTCAGCAGATAGTCTCCGCGGACATAGCCTTCCACATTTCCGGACTGGATGTGATACCAGCCGTTCTCCTCGCCCAGCACCTCGGCGCCCGCATGGCGGGGCATCTTGCCCACAATGCCGTACTCCTCGCCGGGTCCCTTGCGGACGTTCAGATAGTCGTTCACATTGGCGATGCCGAGATTCTCAAAGCCGTATATTTTCTTCCGCTCCTCCCGGGCGTTCTCCGCCGCGGCAAGATACTCCCCGCTCTCCAGCGTCTCGTCCAGCAGCGCGCCTACCCCCGCGGACTGAACCGTATCGTGGATCGTCCCTTCCGGAGAAGCCGCATGGACCGTCATCCCGGCGCACAGCGCACACACGGCGGCAAAAACGGAGAAATTTATCATTCTGTACATTTCAGATCACCCTGGTATGTAATATTTCAGTCTTGATTCGTAACAATTCCGTAACAATTACATTATAAAAAGCCGCAGGGGGATTGTCAATGTTAAATTCAGGAAATTTCCGCCGCCGCGATGTCCCGCGCAAGCTGCTCCTTCAGGGCATCCAGATCCGAAAACCGCCTTTCCGGGCGCAGAAAAGACCGCAGGCGCACGGTGATGAAGGAATCGTAGAGATTCGAATTGAAATCGTAAAGATAGGTTTCCACGCTCACAGACGGATGCTCCCCTGTTTCCACCGTGGGCCGGACGCCGATGTTGGTCAGCCCGCGGAACGTGCCCAGACGGCATTCCACCTCGGACAGATACACGCCGAAGGGCGGCAGCAGCTTCTCCTCCGGCGGCAGCAGATTCACGGTGGGGAAGCCCAGACGGCGCCCGATACGTCTGCCGTGGGCGACGCTGCCCATCACGGCATAGGGCGCGCCGAGCAGCCTGGCGGCCTCCTCCATTCTCCCGCCCATCACGGCATCCCGCACGCGGGTGGAGCTGATGGCGGAGCCGTTGTCATACACCTTGTCGATGATCTCCGTCTGATAGCCGCATCTCCTGGCCCAGGCATACAGCAGCGCGCAGTTTCCTCGTCCCTGATCCCCAAAGGAAAGATCGCTTCCCGCCACCACCAGGGAGGCATGCAGGCTGTCCCGCAGGATCTCCTCGATGAATGTCTCCGGCGGCATGGCGGCGGTCTGCGCGGTCAGCGGAAATTCCACCAGCACATCCGCGCCCATCTGCCGAAAGCAGCGCCGTTTTTCCTCCTTCGTCATGAGCCCCCTGACGTTCGTTCCGGAAAAAAAAGAAGCCGGAGACGGATCGAAGGTAAACACCGCCGCCGTCAGCCCATCCTTTTTCGCCGCGAGGATATGCTCCAGCAGCGCGCGGTGCCCCCGGTGAAGCCCGTCAAATTTCCCAATCGCCACAGCGGAGGGCTCATTCAGTTGAAACCGGCTTTTCCCCGATATGATCCGCACAGGCCTTCAGCCATCCTTTCCCAAAAACATTTTCAGCGGCCGAAACCGCCCCTTTTCCGCTTCCCAGCCGTAGATCCCCAGGAAAGCGCCGTCCGGGTCATAGACCCGCAGTTGTTCCGCCTGCCCCGTCAGGATCAGCTCTTCCCCGGACAGCGGATTTCCGTTCACCGCCGCCTTCCGGGCTTCTTCCCGGACGCGCGCCGCCGGAAGTCCGGAAAACACGCTGTCCGTGGGCAGCAGGAGTTCCCCCAGCCGCCCGTCTGCGGCAAAGGCCTCTATTTCCGCCAGCGTATGGGCCTCCTGCAGTGTGAACTGTCCGCTCCTCGTGCGCACCAGGGATTCCATGGCCCCGCCGCAGCCCAGCTTCTGCCCGATATCGTGGCAGAGCGTGCGGATATAGGTTCCTTTAGAACAGGTGACAGTCATGGAGACAAGCGGCAGGGCGATCTCTCCGATCTCAATGGAACCGATCGTGACCGGACGGCCTTCCCGCTCCACCTCGCGGCCCGCCCGGGCCAGATCGCAGAGCTTCTTCCCGTTCACCTTCAGTGCCGAATACATGGGCGGCACCTGCGCGTACTCTCCCACGAAGGAAAGCACGGCGGCGCGCACCGCGTCCTCTTTCGCCTCCACCGGCCGCCTGAGCAGGATTTTTCCCGTCATATCCTGGGTGTCCGTTTCCACGCCCAGGCGCATCACGGCCCGGTATTCCTTGGTCTTTTCCGTCAGAAAGCCGCACAGCTTCGTGGCGTTTCCCAGACAGACGGGAAGTACCCCGGACGCCGCCGGGTCCAGGGTACCGGTATGACCGATTTTTTTCTGTTTACAGATGCCCCGCAGCTTCGCCACCACGTCAAAGGAGGTGAATCCGGGCTCCTTATAAACGTTGAGGATCCCGTTCATACACACTCCGTTTCGCGCGCGGCTCCCTGAAGCTGCCGTTCAATGTAAAGCGAAAGGTTGTTGATGCAGTCGTGATAGGTGCCGCGCATCGTGCAGCCTGCCGCCCGCCTGTGACCGCCGCCGCCGAAAAAGGAAGCCACCGCCGCCACATCCACCTTTTCCGAGGACCGCAGGCTGACCTTATATTCCTGTTGCCCCGTCTGATACAGGAACATGGCGCATTCCACGCCGCGTATCGTGAGGAGCTGACTGGAAATGCCGTCCAGATCCTTCGGCCCCACGTTGTAAAAATCCATGGTCTTCCTGTCCACACCGCTGACGATGCAGCGCCCGCCCATGAACAGCACGCTCTCCAGAAGCGCCCTGCCGAGGATCTGGTTCTGCAGATAGCTCTTTTCGTAAAACGTTTCGTCGATGAGCTTCGTGAAATCAAATCCGTAACCGATCAGCTTCCCCGCGATCTCCATCGTATGGGGCGTGGTATTGGAATATTTGAAAACGCCGGTGTCATGAATTATGCCGATATAGAGCGCCATGGCGATCGGCTCATCGATCTGCTCCTCCTCCAGAAGCTCGTACACCAGCTCACTGGCGGAGCTGGCCTGCGGATTTATATAATTGACTGTCCCGCAGCCCTTCGGATTGCTGATATGATGATCGATGTTGACAGTCCTGGCCGCCGTTTCAAAGCAGCGTCCCGCCACGCCGATGCGGTCCGCATTGGTATCGATGACAATACACACATCATACGGCGCACATTCCTCATATGCCGTCCGGATCGAGCCGATCTGTCCGATACAGTTAAAAATATCCGCAGGCTGTTCCAGATACACGTCCACAACAGCCTCCGGCAGCATTTTTTTCAGATAAAGATACATTCCCATACAGGCGCCCACACAGTCGCCGTCCGGCCTCTCATGGCCGCAGATGGCGATCCTGTCCCGGCTCCCGAGTTCTTCCAGAATTTTTTTCATATACACTCCCGCCTATCACGGCCCCGGTCAGGGCCGCCTCACGTTTCCTCCCCGTCGCGCTCCCGGCTTCTGGCCCGCTGGTCGTTCATGACCTCGTCGATCCGCCGGGACATGTCCACGCCATAGGCGATGGAGGAATCCGGAATAAAACGGATCTCGGGCGTAATGCGCAGATTGACCTTTTTCGCGATCTGAGCCCGCAGGAATCCCACCGCGCTGTTCAGGCCCTCCAGCGTGGCCTTCCGGGCTTCCTCATCGCCCAGCACGCTGATATATGCCTTACAGGTTTTCAGGTCCGGCGCGACCTCCACCGACGTCACGCTGGTCATGGGGGCGATCCGGGGGTCCTTGATCTCCGCCCGGATCACCTCCGCCATCACGCGCTGCACCTCGCCGTTGATCCTGTTCAATTTTACACTGTTTTTTCTCATGCCGTCAAATGCCTTTCCGCTCCGTCTGGTGGAAGACCGCGGACGGCCGGAGCCGTCAGCGGGGCACCTCCACCATGACATACGCTTCTATGATATCCAGCTCCTGCATCTTGTCGAAGCCCTCAAACACCAGACCGCATTCAAAGCCGGCGCGCACTTCCTTCACATCATCCTTGAAGCGCTTCAGGGAGGCGAGGCTTCCCTCGTAGATCTGAGTGCCTTCCCTGCTGATGCGGATCCTGCAGCCCCTCTGGAACACGCCGTCCAGCACATAGGCGCCGGCGATGTTGCCGATGTTGGACGCCCGGAAGATCTGACGAACCTCCGCATGGCCGATGACCTTTTCCTCGTATATCGGATCCAGCATGCCCTTCATGGCCGCTTCGATATCCTCTATCGCCTGATAGATGACCCTGTAGAGACGGATATCCACATTTTCCGCTTCCGCGGTAGCCTTGGCCGTCGCATCCGGGCGCACGTTGAAGCCGATGATGATGGCGTTGGACGCGCTGGCCAGCGTGACGTCGGACTCGTTGATGGCGCCCACGCCGCCGTGGATGCACTTCACCACCACTTCCTCGTTGGACAGCTTGGTCAGGCTCTGCTTCACCGCCTCCACGCTGCCCTGCACGTCCGCCTTGACGATCAGGTTCAGCTCCTTGAGGTTGCCCTCCCTGATCTGGTTGAACAGATCGTCCAGCGACATCCTGGACTTGGTCTCCTCGAGTTTCTTTTCCTTATTCTGGTCAATGAAGGCCGCCGCGTAGGATTTGGCCTCCTTATCGCTCTCATGGGCCAGGAACACATCGCCCGCGTCCGGCACATCGGAAAGCCCCAGGATCTCCACCGGCGTGGAAGGCGTGGCCTCCTTCACCCGTTTTCCCTTGTCGTCGATCATGGCGCGGACCTTGCCGCTGGAGGAACCTGCGGAAACGAAATCGCCCACGCGGAGCGTTCCCTTCTGCACCAGCACCCTGGCCACCGGGCCTCTGCCCTTATCCAGCTCAGCCTCGATGACGATACCTCTGGCCCTGCGGTTGGGATTCGCCTTCAGCTCCAGCACCTCCGCGGTCAGAAGGATCATCTCCAGCAGGTTCTGCAGGCCCTCGCCCGTCTTGGCGGACACCGGCGCAAATACCGTGCTGCCGCCCCAGTCCTCGGCCACGAGCCCGTATTCCGTCAGCTCCTGCTTCACCCGGTCCACATTGGCGTTGGGCTTATCGATCTTATTGACGGCCACGATGATCTCGATGCCGGCCGCCTTCGCATGGTTGATGGCCTCCACGGTCTGCGGCATCACGCCGTCATCCGCCGCCACCACCAGCACCGCTATATCCGTGGAGTTGGCGCCGCGCATACGCATGGCGGTAAAGGCCTCATGGCCGGGCGTATCCAGAAACGTGATGCTCTGCCCGTTGATCTGCACCGTATAGGCGCCGATATGCTGGGTGATGCCGCCCGCCTCCTTATCCGTCACATTGGTCTTGCGGATCGCGTCCAGCAGGGAGGTCTTGCCGTGGTCCACGTGACCCATCACGCAGATGACAGGCGGTCTGGTTATCATATCCTCTTCCCGCTCTTCGTCCTCCTTCAGCAGTTCCTCGATCACATCGACCTTGACCTCTTTTTCGCAGATGATGTCGTGCTCGATGGCGATGCTCTCCGCATCCTCAAAGGAAATCTCCTGATTGACGGTAACGATCTTACCCTCCAGGAACAGCTTCTTGACGATGGCCGCGGGCTGCAGCTTCATCTTGTCCGCCAGATCCTTGATGGTGATGGTCTCCGGAATGGTGATCACCTTGATGGCTTCCTCCGGTTCAGCCGGCCTGACCTCCGGTTTGATGAACCGGCCGGCCTTATTCCTGCCCTTTAACCTGGCCGCGCTGTCGTCCTCGTAAATGGCGTCTCTCCTGGACTTTTTATCCCGCTCCTGCTGGCTTAAGCGCCTGTCGTCCCTGCGCTTCTCCGTGTCCTTTGCCGGAGGCTCCGGCGCAAAGCCTTTAGACGGCGCCGACTTTCTGAATCGATTGTCCGTCCGTCCATCGCCTGACTGAGGGCGTCCGCTATTTTGCCCAGGGCGGCCGCCGCCTGCACCAGGGCGCGCAGAGCCTGTGCCGCGATTATAGCCCTGATTATCCCTTGCACCGCCGTTAAAACCAGGACGGTTCTGCTGGCCCTGTTCTCTTCTCGGTCCATTGCCCTGCATCCTTTCCTGACCGGCGCGCATCCCACCGCGGTCATCCCTTCTCCCGTCGCTGCGGGCAAAACCGCCCGTCCGCTCGCCGGTCCTCTGGTCGCTCCGGCCCGCGCCGCCATATCTCTGATCGCCCCGGGCAGCGTCCCGCACGCGGTCTCTGCCCCGGTCGCCCTGTCTCTGATCCCTGCCCTGACCGTACTGGCCGGGCTGTCTGTCTCCTCTGTAGCCCCCGGACGCGGCATCCCTGCCCATCCGGTCAGAACGTTCTCCCCGCTCCGGACGCTCCGCGCGTCCCGCTCTGTCTGTGCGCTCCGGCTGGCCCACTCCGGCGCGTTCCGCTCTGTCCGCGCGCGCCATGCGGCCGTCCTGACCGATGCGCTCCGCGGCATCCGTGCGCCCGTTCTGGCCGTCGCGCGCCGCACTGTCTATGCGCTCCGCGCGGCCATCCTGACCGACACGCTCCGCCTGTGCGGACGGCCCGGCAAGGCCTTCCGTCCTCTCCGCGCGTTCGATGCGCTCCAGCCGCGCCTCATTGTCGGCTTTTCTCTGCGCCTCGATCTCCGCTTCTCTCGCGGCGCGCTGGGCCGCCGCCGCAGCCTTCTGCTCCGCTTCCTTTGCGGCGCGCTCCATGCGCAGAAGCGTTTCATCCGGCATGACGGGCTGGGAAGGCTTGGTCAGCGGACGGATCAGCGGTCTGTTCTCTGTCCGGACGGTATTCGCGCCCCGGTTCTGTCCCGGATAACCGCCCTGGCGGCTGCCGGACCGGCTGTCGCCGCGCCCATCCCCGCTCCGGACGGGGCCGCTCCCTCTGCCGTCGTTTCCTCTGCCGGGAGCGGGCCTGTTCTGGCCGTCCCTTCTGACAGGATTCCCGGCGCCCTGGTTCTTCATGCGGCTGTTCTGCGGATTGTTGAGCACGATGATCGTTCTGGCCTTCTTCACCGGCCTTCCCTGTGCATCCCGGCCCGCCGCACCCTGGGCGGGCTTTCCTGCCGCGCCCTGGACCGGCCTTCTGTCCGCACCCTGGGCCGTTTTCCCTGCCGCGCCCTGACCGGATTTTCCGGCAGCGCCCTGGGCCGACCTTCTGTCCGCACTCTGGGCCGGTTTCCCCGCCGCGCCGGAAACGCTGCCCGTCGCATTCTGCGAACCGCGGACAGGCGCGCTTCCCTGATCGCCGCTCTGGGCCGTACGCGCCCCTTCTCCCTCTCCGGAGGCCATGCGCACGCCTTCCTTCGCGGTCCCGCGCGCCGACTCCCCGACAGCGGACTGCTCCTTTGCCCCGGCCGCCGGACGCGCATCCCCTCCGTTCGGGGCCGCCGCCCTGTTCTGTGCCGTCTTTCCTTCCTTCGCTCTGTCAGCGCCGCTCTCCCGGGATGCCGTTCCGCTTTCTTCCGCTTTCCGGGGTTTTTCTGCTGTTTTCAGGGGTTCCTTCTCCGTCACCGTCTCTGCAGCCACGCTCACTGTCTTCCTTTCTTCCGTTTTGTCAGGCCCGCCGGAAAACCTCCGCTTCACCCATTCCACCGCTTCACCCTCGATGGAACTCTGCGCGGCCTTGACCTCTACTCCCTTTTCCTGCAGAAAAGAGAGTATATCCCTGCTTTTTATATCCAGCTCCTTTGCGAGCTCATGTACCTTTATTTTCGCCATACAGCTACCTCCGTCTCATTCACAGCTTCTTCCAGACACGACCGTATGCTTTTCGCAAACCCGCTGTCCGTTACCGCGAGTGAAGCCCGCATTTCCTTTCCCATCGCGTGCCCCAGTTCTTCCTTTGACCCGTATTCAAAATACGGCACCCGGTAAAACCCGCACATATCACGGAAGTTCTTTTTCGTATTCCCCGATGCGTCGGCTCCTACGATCACCAGACGGGCCTTGCCGGATTTCACGGCCTTCTCCGTCATGAATTCGCCGCTGGCCGTTTTGGACGCCTTTGTCGCAAGTCCCAACAGAGAAAATACTTTATTCGGTCTCACTCTCTCCAAACTCCCTCTCCAGATTCCTGTAAACCTCTTCCGGATTTTTTATTTTGAAGGAACGTTCCAGTCCCCTGTTCTTTTCCGCCTTTTTCAGACAGTCCGGATCCTTGCACAGATACGCGCCCCTGCCGTTTTTCTTTCCCGTCGTATCCAGGACAATGTCTCCCTCCGGCGTTCTGAGCACCCGCATCATTTCCCGTTTGCCCTTCATTTCGCCGCAGCCGACGCACTGTCTCATGGGAACCTTTTTATTCATCGCAAACCGCCTTTATTCCTGACTGTCTCCGGCATCGTCATAGGATTCCGCATCCTCCGGATACGGCTCCTCATAATCGCCCTCGTACTCTTCGTAATCCTCGTCGTAGTCGCCGTCGTACTCCTCGTCCTCGTAATCGTCCAGATAGTCCTCATACCGGAAGCCGGGCGCGTCCTTGGCCTGCGTTTCGCTCTTGATGTCGATCTTGTACCCCGTCAGCCGGGCCGCCAGACGGGCGTTCTGCCCTTCCTTGCCGATGGCGAGAGAAAGCTGATAATCCGGCACCACGACCTTGGCCGTGCGTTCCTCCGGATCGGCGAACACCGTCACGATCTTGGCCGGGGAAAGGGCGTTCTGGATCAGGTTGCCGGGATTCTCATCCCAGTTTACGATGTCGATCTTCTCTCCCCGCAGCTCATCCACGATGGCATTGACCCTGGAACCGTTGACGCCCACGCAGGCGCCCACCGCGTCCACGTTGGGATTGTGGGACCAGACCGCGATCTTGGTCCTGCTGCCCGGCTCTCTGGCAATGCTTTTGATCTCCACCGTGCCGTCCCGGATCTCCGTCACCTCCGCTTCAAACAGCCGCTTCACAAGCTCCGGATGCGTACGGCTCACCAGGATGCGGGGACCTTTCGGCGTATTCTTCACCTCCAGAATATATACCTTGATCCGTTCCGTAGGCTTGAACACCTCGCTCTTGACCTGCTCGTTCTCATTGAGCAGCGCGTCCGCCTTGCCCAAATTGATGCTGATGTTGCGTCCCAGATACCGCTGCACCACGCCGGTCATGATATCCTTCTCTTTTTCAAAATACTGGTTATAAACTACGCTGCGCTCTTCCTCCCGGATTTTCTGCAGGATCACGTTTTTCGCATTCTGCGTGGCGATCCGGCCGAATTCCTTCGATTTGATTTCCACATGGACGATCTGTCCCACTTCCGCCTCCTTGAAAATCTCCCTGGCCTTTTCCAGAGAAATCTGCAGGACGGGATCCTCTACATCCTCTTCTGTCTCCACCACTTCTTTTTCCGCGTAGCACAAAAAGTCACAGGTTTCCCGGTCGATCTCCACCTTCACATTGTCCGCCTTGCCGAAATGCTGTCTGCAGGCCGTGATCAGAGAGTTCTCGATCGCTTCGAACAGCGTGTCCTTGCTGATCTCCTTCTCCTTCTCCAGAATATCCAGTGCCTCTTTTAACTCCTTGTTCATCTCATCCTCCATTCTGCCGCCGAAGCGGCTTGATCGGCTTTTCAAGCCGTGCGGGAGCTTCCGGCGTCCCGCCCATGCCCCTAAAAGTCCAGTGCCAGCCTGATCAGCGCGATCTCCTTTCTGGCAAAGGTCATTTCCTGTCCGTTTTCCTCTATGACGATATCCTCCGCCGTATAGCCCTTCAGGATGCCGGAAAATTCCTTTCGCTTCTCCCGGGGCTTATACAGCCTGATCTCCACTTCCTCCCCCAGGCTCTTTTCCAGATGTCTGTCCTTCTTCAGCGTCCTGCCCAGCCCCGGAGAGCTCACTTCGAGGATATAGGCGTCCTCGATGAAATCCTCCCGGTCCAGCGCATCCGAAAGCGCACGGCTCACCGCCTCGCAGTCTCCGATGTTCACGCCGCCTGCCCTGTCAATATAGGCGCGCAGATACCAGTCGCTGCCTTCCTTCACATACTCCACGTCATAGATCTCCACGCCGTTCTGCGCCGCGATGGGAAGCAGAAGGGCCTCCGTCCGCGTCTCGTATGTCTCTTTTCTCGACATTGATCCACCTTCCTCATGCGATTTCCGGCGGCCGCTTCAGGAACGCCGCCCCAGCCGGGGCCTCCCTAACAAATAAGAGTGGGTCGTCAACCCACTCTTACTGCATACCACCATATCATCCTAGTTACTCTACCACACTTTTTTCCGCAATGCAAGCACTATTTTTAAAATAAAGGCCGCCAATTTCCGCCGCGGAACAAAAAAACCGTCAGCACAGGGCTGACGGAAAAGCAAAACAGCTGGTAGGGGAATCGAACCCCTGTTTTCGCCGTGAGAGGGCGACGTCTTAACCGCTTGACCAACCAGCCGTATCCGCACCGGGATGACCGGCACTCATTAACCATACTACATTCTGAGAAGAAATGCAAGCACTTTTTTAAAATTTCCTGTTTTTGTTAAACGGAAGCCACAAAAGCATTTATCAGCTTCCTGCTGTTTTCATCAACATCGTAGGAAAATTCGGGATGCCATTGAACGCCGACGATAAACCTATGAGACGGCATATATATACCTTCAATCAAGCCATCTTCCGAAACGGCCATCTCCCGAAAAGCGGGCGACAGCTTTCTGATCGCCTGGTGATGATAACTGTTTACTCCCATTTGCTCCCTGCCCAGAATATCATAGAGCGGCGTATCATTTCGTACGGTGACCTGATGTGCCGTCCTGTTATATGGCGGTTTCATATGATGGTCGATCCCGCCGCTGTGCTCGATTGCCAAATCCTGATACAGGGTTCCGTCATAACAGGCATTCATAAATTGAATGCCCCGGCAGATGCCTAAAACAGGTTTATCCATCTCCACGGCGTTCTTTAAGATATATCGCTCCATTTCATCCCGTAATTCGCAGCATGGACCGCACCACGGTTTCTTTTCGGCATGATAAACAGACGGAGACACATCCTGTCCGCCGGTCAGCAGAAAACCGCCGCATATCTCAAAAACACACTCCAGTTCCTCTGTATTGGATGTCAGAGGAAGCATCAGCGGTATCGCTTTTTCCGCCTCCACCATTTTCATATATCCCGGCAGCATCCAGTAGCTCTCTTTTTCATCATCATAAAGCGGCATAATGCCAATTATTTTTCTCATTTTTCTTTCATCTCACAATCCCGGTCCGCAGAGAAGCACGGACTTCTCTGACCGATAAAGGAAGGTGTGTCCTCACAGGCGGGAATTTCACAATGCCTTCTTTGGACAGCTTTTCACACACTCCAGACAGAGGATGCACTCCGTTCCATTTGCTCTCTTTCTGGAATTGTCCGTTATATCGACCTCCATAGGACATATACGTTTGCATTTTCCGCATGAGATACACTTGCTTTTGTCGCACGTTATCCGCAGCAGGGAATAATAACTCATAGGTTTCAAAAACACCGTGACGGGACAGATGTATTTGCAAAAAGCGCGGTTATCCCGAAAACAAAATGCGAGCGCAATGCCAACGGCGTAGTAGAGCAGATTCCCAATAATAAATGACCAGAACATGATCCGCGCCATATTGCCTGTATGTGCCAAAAACAGAGCCGACACAAAAACGAGTGACAGCGCAAAAGTGATATAACGTATCCAACCCAGCTTTTTCCCGGGCTGCTCTGGCTGTTTATAGGGCAAAAAATCCAGCACCATCGCAGTCCAGCAGGCATAACCGCACCAGCCCCGCCCAAATAACAGCGGGCCAAATATTTTCGCCACGGCGTAATGTATCGTTGCCGCTTCAAAAGCACCCGTGAAAAGGTAGTACCAAAATCCCTCTATCTGCATATTCTCATTGCATATTAAGCCGAGATAAACCAGCATATAGCATCCGACCAACAGTTGCGTCACCCGACGGGCATACTTATATTCCCGTATGTACAGGAAAATCCCCAAAGCAATCGAGATACCAATATAGCTGAAATTAAGCAGATAAAACAAATTATTTTTCGTCAGCCAAAGTGAGACGGCTGCTGTTTCAAATATTGCCAGCATGACCGCCGGCAGAACATATTTTCTCACATCTTACGCCCTTACAACTCTCAATTGAATAAAACAGGTTTTCCCCGTCAAGTATTATAACATATCATGGGCAGGGCAGAAAGAACTGATTGAGATGCTTTCAAAAATTTTAGAAAAAAAGAGAACCGGCAAAATGACATGCCAGCCCCATGTTTTACAGTTTTAATGTCAAAAGATCCCTGCACCCCATGTTTTACAGTTTTAATGTCAAAAGATCCCTGCACTGCCCATAAATATGGACTTTGCAGGGATCTTCTCTATG
>CANQVD010000003.1 GCA_947627215.1 uncultured Eisenbergiella sp. | reverse complement strand
TAGCGAGCGTCATGCTTTGAAGTTATGTTGAACCGCCGTATGCCGAACGGCACGTACGGGTGGTGTGAGAGGGCGGAGAAAATCCGCCCTACTCGATTTTTCAGGAAAGGAGGTTCCCAGATAGGGATGAAAAGATTATGCGCCTTTGGGCCCCAACGAGGGAGAAAGGAACAGAAAATGGTTTCAAAGAAGTTTGACGTGGCGGCTATAGCCGAACGGTACGGTTTCCAGGCAAAAGTCCTGGATGAGAAGACGGAGGTCTACGCGGAGGATGAGAGTGGGAAGACCGTCCTGTGGTTCTATTACAACGAGCCGGATGACACTTTCTACGGTTCTGATACCGCCTGCCTGCGCACATCGCGTCCGGACCTGACTGCAGATGACCTGCTGAGCATGTTCAGTGAGCTTGGGACTCAGATGAGGTTCTTTGCAAGCCCTGAGGACTGGCAGGGAACTGCGGGAGTAAGGGATGCGGAGGCCGATCTGCGCTATACGGATATGCGGAAGTATACCGTAGCCCATTCGGAGACACTGAGGGAACTCTGTATCAGGAACGGATGGTTTACTTCGGGAACGAGCCGGCAGTTCGAGAAGCTGTTCTTTGCAAACAGCCACGGCTGGCCGCTGGACTCGATCGCATTGATTATTTGGCTCTGTACCGAGGATGTGACCATCGATGAGACAAGGGATGCCCTTTTGGAGGCTGCAGAAGATGCAGAAAGGAGAAGAGATGAGGAAGTTTAAAGTTGCCGTCACATGGCAGATGTGCGGTTTCGTGGAAGTGGAAGCTGAAGACATGGAGGAGGCGATGGAAAGGTTCGAGAACGAATCCGACGTGATCCCGCTGCCGTCCGACGGTGAGTACGTGGACGGGAGCTTCGAGCTGTCCGCCTATGATGTTGAAGCCATGGAAGCCATGGCAGAATGGAGAGCGTGAAATGAGCAAGAAAAAGATCCAAAGGATCCCCGTCACCTGGCAGACATACGGGTACGTGGAAATCGAGGCAGATACCGTCGAAGAGGCGCTGGAGAAGTTCAGGGCGTCCGATGATCCTGACAGCTTTCAGCGACTGGACGGGGGCTATGTCCTGAACAGCATCCGTCCTGCCGGCGACGATGATGAGATCGTAAAAGCCCTGTGGCTGTTAAGGTCCTCAAAGTCTGCGTTGGAAGCAGAAAAGGAGAATGAGAAGCTGGATATTGCCAAGCACCTGATTCTCAGCTTCTGCCGCCGCGAGTATGATTCGGCAACGGACTTTACGGACCTCGACCGGATTCCTATCGCCTATACGACGGCAGAGGATACGGGAGAGAGCATCGAGGTGTTCGTTGACCTCGTCAGCTATCGGCTCATGCAGTGCCTTAACGGAGATATCGTCAATGAGGTGCAGTACGACAGCATCGAACAAATGACGAAGGAGTGCCTGGAGACCCTGGATTTTGATGACCTGGTCAGCCTGCCTGACCTGGACTGAAAGGAGCGAAAAAAATGGAACAGAGAGCAAAAGACCTTTTATTTGAAACCCTGCAGCTTCTGCGGAGGGTAACGGAAAAGGCATCCAGCGACTGGAAGGACCGGGACGACTGGATCTTCTCCGAACTGAGCTTCACGAAGTCGGAGCTGGAGGAGATCTACAATGGCCGCGGCGAACAGATCTATACGGGCAGCGCTCTGGATGACAGTTCGAACACCAAGATCGAGTATCTCTACAGAGATGCTTCGAATTACAAGGTGTGGAACATTGCCATCATCCAGGGCAGGCTCACCGACGAGCAGATCGATGAGATCATGGCGTGTCTGCAGGACGGCGAGTATTTCGTCCCCTCCAAGGTCGGACTGGACGAGGAACGTTTTGGAGACTGGACCGAGGACGACACGGAGTATTTCGAGCTGTGCAGGTCTGGCTTCAGCATCACCGGACAGAAGAGCACCGTACCGATGAGACCGGATGAGCTCGTAGCAAAGTTCCAGGCCGCTAAGGGGAAGTGGCTTGACAACTGAAGAATTTAGAAAGGAGAGAGCGGTCCATCAGTGCCAACAGGCATGGGTGGACCGCACGATAATGCCATGAGAGAATTTGCAAACTATGCAGAAATGACCGCCGCGCACCAGAAGGACTTCAATGAGTTCCCGATCGTGTATATGTTCGGACGCAAGAGCGACGAGGAGATCCGGAAGATCCTGGAGCCGATCGGCGCGAAGTGCCTGGAAGAATGTGTCAGCGTCTATGGATGCGGCGATGTGATGCGCAAGGCTGACCTGCCCCGGTTCAAGGATATGTGCCGGACGCACCGGGCTGAACGGGATAAGTTCATGACGAGCCATGAACACCTCGTCGATATGTTCCTGACGGAGATGGACAATCACGAGTACTCCTACACCCACCGGGCTGAGGACGTCCTGGAAGCGCTCGCTCTCAGAGACGAGGCCCTGGAAGATCCCCGCATCAGGAAGGCGTGGGAAGAGGCAGAAAAGAGGTGCCAGGATGCGTTCGACAACTGAAACGCTGCCTATCACCGCGAATGTCATGCGGATCGACACTGCCAGACAGAGGATCGACATCCGGCAGATCGACAACAGGCGGTTCATGTACAACCCAAAGACCGGGATCCTGGTGCTGGGACGTCAGTATGCGGACGGGAAGCTGCATTCCGACCACGCCGCGGAACTGGCGGAGGCGGGCATCACGAAGGGCTATGACGACTTCATCCGCGGATGGGTCGGCGCCGGAGGCGCATACCCCAACGGGGTGATCCATTTCGCGCCTCCCGTGAACGCCCTCAACATGGAGATGTTCAACAGGGCCTTCGACACCCTCAAAATGTTCGCTGGCTTCGGCGCAGTGCCGGAGACGGTCGTGAGGGGGTTTGGCAGGAGCTGGGAACAGCCGCTGTCGTCGATCGTGCATCTGAACGCAAAGAAAGGAGAAAAGCAATGATCAACTGCGAAGAACTTGACATTGCAGTGCTGCTGGAGAAATTCCAGGAGAAGTACAGCTATCTGTACGAATACAAGGGAAGGCCGGAAGGATACGATGCCGCAGTGAAAGAGGGCGATCGGATCCTCGTTGAAGAGGGGGATCTCATCCACCTGTTCACTATCTATCGCGGCGATCTTATAACGAGCGACCGCGAGACGGCGGCCCTGGCGATGGCCCTGCGGGAAGTTCCCAAGCTCCCTGATGGCAGACGTCAGGAATATGTCGGCCGGTGGGACTCCAACGGAACCGTTTTCGAGATCTTCCGCATGTGGGGCGGCGGCCAGAAGGATCATCTGGAGTGTTTCATCTATCCGGAGGGGAAACGGAGCCTGAGGACGCTGTACGCGCAGACGACGGAGTTCATCTGCCATATGGATTTCCTGCTGTACTGCATGTATAACCTCGAAGGGAGGGCGTCCGCATGACCTGGGAAGAGCTAAAAAGGAAATACCCGGAATACCGGGATGAGATGTCCGAAGAGCGGGAGAGGGAGTTCGTCAAGGACTGCTTCGACTGCTATGAGGCGGAAGGATTCGCTAAAAAGTTCTGGAGCAGCGGCGGCGACTATCGCCAGTATCACGGTGAGCCGTTCGAGGTGGTCCGCCGCGCCCCGGAATATCCAAAAGCAGATGATCCCCATGCCGCTGATCTGGAATGTCTCCCCATGTGGGTCATCCGTTTCGCGGACGGCAAAGAGATCAGCGCATATCCTGATGAGATCATTCCCCGGGAGATGCGGGACAACGGCTGCAGGCTGGAAGGGATCGCCTGAGCCAGAACAAAGGAGGCAGATATGGACCTTTTTGAGGCCGTAAAGGCGTCTGTCACTGCACGACAGGCCGCTGAAAGATACGGGATCCGGGTCACGAAGAACGGGATGTGTGTCTGCCCGTTCCATAAAGAAAAGAAGCTCAGCATGAAAGTGGACCAGCGTTTCCACTGCTATGTATGCCAGGCGGACGGCGATGTGATCAGTCTCGTATCGCGTCTGAAGGGCATCAGGGCAAGGGACGCCGCTCTCATGCTGGCGAAGGATTTCTCCGTCCCGTATGACGCCAACTCCGGCCGCACAGCTTACGGTTCCGACAAGAACCGATACTGGAAGGTCCGGAAGGAATCACCGGAACAGAAGTTCAAGCGGATCGAAAGGCACTATTACAAGGTGCTTTCCGATTACCACTTCATGCTGTTACGGTGGAAAGAACAGTACGCACCCAAGCCTCAGGACGGGGAGATGCATCCGCTGTATCTGGAAGCAGTGCAGCGCGTGAGCTTAGTCGAGTATCTGCTCGATGTCCTGCTGTATGGAGAAGTATGGGAGCGCAGGAAACTGCTCGTTGAGTACAAACAAAAAGTACACGACATCGAGCAGCACATGGAAGAGATGGAGGCCGAAGAGGCTTTCCAGGAGATCATGTGAAAGGAGGCGGGAAGGTCAAGTCCATGAAAAAAGAAGATTTTCACGTGGGGCAGAAAGTCTGGGTATACCTTACCAGAAATGCCGCACGCTGGATGAAACCGGAGGAACGGATCCAGGAGTGGGAAGTCGTTTCTGTCGGGAGGAAGTACATCACAGTGGCGAGGAGTAGAGGCGGCAGCGAAGTCCGGTTCAACGCAGATGAAGGATTTCGGCAGGAGAATCCGGGCGGGGCATTGGCTATGTCCTTTTCCTCACCGAGGCGGACCTTCGCCGGGAGCTGTGGAGAGAGGATCTCAGAAATGAGATGCTGTCCGGATATCATGAAGTCCTCACGAGGCTGAGCGATCAGGATCTGCAGACCGTTTCCGATATCTTCCGCAAGTACCGGTGACCCGGTCAAAGAACAACAATTTAGGGCGTCCTTTCGGGCGCCCTTTTTCGTATTCAGGTCAGGCGTCGAGATTAACGAACAGCCCGATAGGAGAGAAGCCTTGATATCCTGGTGTCGAGATATACCAGCAGGCGGGCCCTTCCACTTCCCAGCGCATTTCGAGGGTGATCTTGTGCCATCCGTCAGGAAAGAGAGCGGTCAGAGTCTCGCCGGCGTGGATCCCCCAGCCGTCCAGCAGCAGACGGGGATGCGGATCGGTGTCAGTGGGGTCGGGCGGCATGATCTGTACGATCCTGTCCTCCAGTTCTTCCTCCAGCTCATCATCATCAGGATCGGGCGGCAGCTGTACGTTTCTGCGTTCCATATGGGCAGCTCCTTCTCTGGTCCCCCCTGGCCACAATACGGCGGCGGAGATCTTTTCTAAAATCCCACGACTTTGATCGTGTGGAGTGTCAAGCAACATAGGGCGTCCTTTCGGGCGCTTTTTTTTCACTAATCGGTCAAGCGTCGAGATTAACGAACAGCCCGATAGGAGAGAAGTCCTGATATCCCGTCGTGGCGATGAACCAGCTCTCCGGGCCGGTGAGTTCCCAGCTCATTTCTATCGAGATCCTATGCCAGCCGTCGGGGAACAGGGCGGTGTAGACATCTCCGGCGTGGATCCCCCTGTTGCCCACCATCAGCCTTGGATGTATGTCCGTGTCTTCGGGACGGGGGAGCCTGATCTGTACGATTCTGTCCTTCATATGAGAAGCTCCTTTCTCTGTGCACATGTCTCCTGGCCAAGATACGTTGGCGGAGATATTCTTTTCCTTAATCATATACTAAAAAATCCCGCGGCGCAACAGATGAGAGATTTTTTTCTCTTTTTCTCTTTCCGCAAAGCAATGCAGAAAACCCATACGGACGGCTGCCTTGACAGCTTTTGGGAAAATGTTATACTGTTTTTGACACCTCCCCCATGCCTCTGTGGCAACACATGCACACTTGGGGGAGTTTTGTCGATATCTCGGCGGATTTGGACCGTCTCTTTCGACCCCGTTCGTTTCCTCGTACCCATTTCCAGAGTCAAAACGCTTTACAATAGCGCAAATTTGCGGTATACTGATTTTGTAAACAAATTTTCCAGATGCATAATTATTCTATTTGAGCAGACTTTCACAGCCTGCTCTTTTTTTATTTCAAAAAAGAAAGGAGGCGCCCCCAAAAGGCAGGAAAAATCTGGAAAACCGCAAAAAGTAAAGGAGGTAATTTCATGAAAAGCGTTGTAAGCTACCCGGACAGAGGAAAGTTCGGGAAGAGCAGCTATCGGGGCAACTGCTCCGGAAGGCTGATCCAGGATCTGATCGAGCAGTATAAGCTCGACAGCCTGAGCGACTACATGGTGGGCAGCGGAACGACTGAGGACGTCTGCCGTGCCATGAACATCCCAGGGACCTTTTTGGACCTGAACCGTGGCTTCGATATGATGACGATGGACATCCCCGAACGTGCCGAAAATCTTTTCTGGCATCCGCCATATGGGTCGATGATCGTCTATTCCGACCATATGTACAGTGCGAAGGACATCATCAGCCGGTACGGGTTTGATCCCCGGGTCAACGATCTGTCGCGGGCAAAGGATTGGGATGACTTCGTCCGAAAGATGAACTACTGCTGCTTAAAGCAGTACGCTTCCCTGGAGAAGGGCGGAAGGATGTTCGTCCTGATGGGCGACTGGAAAAAGAACGGCGTTCTCCATTCCATGCTCTGCGACATCGCAAAGCCCGGCACCCTGGAACAGATCATCATCAAGATGCAGCACAACTGTGTTTCTGATCAGCGGACATACGGTTCCAACAATTTTGTCCCGATCGTTCACGAGTATCTGATGGTGCTCAGGAAAGACGCCGCGGTCATCATCCCGATCTGCCTTCCCACGAAAAGGAAGATGGATATGCGGGATTCGCTGTCGGCCACATGGAGGGATGTCGTTGCGGCTGTCATGGAGGACAGCAGGAAGCCCCTCACCCTGACGGACATCTATGAGCAGGTGAGCGGGCACAAGAAGTGCAAGGCCAACCCCAACTGGAGGGCGAAGGTAAGACAGACACTCTATATTAACAACGTCTTCAAGAGATCCGGGGATGCCTGGACTCTGGCGGCGGCGTAAGAAAGGAGAGAAATATGCGAAAGAAACCGATGATGATCAGTGAGTTCTTTCACGCGGTCGATTCGATCCTGAAGGCGGAAGGAAAGATCCCGGCGGGCATAGAGACCGCACAGCCCTGCCTCTCGTCAATGGACAGGGAGCTGAGGACGACCAGCTGGACCATCCTGCATACTGCGGCATACGGCAGCAACGAGGGGATATGTCTCGACCTCGCGATCCAGGGCCGCATCGCGGACGGTGCAGAAGGCCGGTTCGATCTCGGGCTCTATCGGACCTTATCGACGCACGATGAGGACATGTATGCCATGGCGAAGCTCGGAGCGGACTTCTACATGACGGGCCTGAGATATCTGCAGGACCACTTCGAGGATTTCGAATGGGAACATGCGCAGATCTGCTATTTCTGCAGCCCTGTGCAGGAATGGCCCTCTGACTGCAGTTACGGGGAGACCGTGAAGGAGCTGGAAGACCGCTTCCATGCACACTATACCTGGGATTTTCTGACAGATGAGTATCTGGGAAAGCCGGTGTCTAAGAAGAGATTTCCGGTCCGTGCGGTGATCTATGACATGGAAAAGCGGAAAGAGAAGGAGATCAGGCCCACGAAAGAGGAGATCAAGGTCCTTTGGGACTGGTTCGGGGATATCCCGATGGATCCCGAGACCGAATGCCTCGACGAAGCTTTTCCCCATTTCCCTGCGGGCACGCACCGGGAAGATGTATGGCACTGGTTCGAGTATTCTTTCGGCATCAGCGTGCACGATCTGATGTATGGAGACGCGGACTGAAAAAAAACTATCAAACGAAAGGAGGATGCGGGGATCTGCCGTCTGACGGCAGCGGTTTCCCGCGAAGCGCAATGGAAAAACAAGTTGTATATGTGTATCACGAATATGATGACGAGGAAGCCTATGGGACGCAGGAGATCGTCGTTTTCGCAAAGGAATCGGACGGCCTGCGTTACCTGCGGGAGCGGGTGAGTCAATATACCCATAAATCCTGGGAACAGGTGGTCCAGGAGGCAGAAGAGGATGACACCGTCACGGAAGATTATGTGTCGCTGTACGATGGCAATAAGTCGGTGTTCTTCTCGCTGGACGAGAAGACGGTCAACTGACGTCAACGGAGGTGACAAAAATGAAGATGAACATGGAGGTCCTCGATGTTATTCACGCTGTTCTGGCCTACAAGCGATTTATCATCTGCCACGACCGCGTAGTCGCAAAGAATGGGTTCGACTGGTATGACCAGGCAACGTCCTATTTTAATTCCCTGCCGCTTCCCGACGGCATGAGCCATAATCGGAATACGCTCGAAAAGATCCTGCATTACGATAAAGGTCTTTTGGCGAAATATGATAGCTGTGAGGCGGAGGAATTGGTGAAATATGATTTTTGAGAAAAGGAGGCTCAAAATGTCAGAGAAAAAGTCAGAGAGCACGACGGCCCGCATCGAGAGAGCACTCGCGAACAAGACAACGACCGTCGCCGGGGCATATCAGGATACACTCCGGGTCCTGGACCGGTTCTCCACACAGGAACTGGCGGAGTATTTCACGTCCATCGGCGAGGACTCCCCGCTGCGCAGCTATCTCATGCAGCAGATCGCCGTCAGAGAGACCGTGAAGGATATCGCCCGGTCGAAGGATGGCAATGCCGCCTAAAAGCGGTCAAGGGAAAAATTTGAGTGTACAAAATGGGCAGATCGCGTTATAATATAAACAAAGGACTTATCATACCAACGATCTGCCCAGAAATGGAGTAAAATATGCAGAATGAACTTTCAAAGTCAATATCCACGGCGGGCAGTGAGGTACAGCTTGATACCCATGTGAAACGAGTGCTTGCCCAGAAACAGGTACTCGCTTGGATCATGAAATACACCGTCTGGGAATTCATGCAGCTCCCGCTGGATGTGATCCAGGGTTGTATCGAAGGTGAGCCGGAAATATCATCCGTCAAGGTGGGTCCCGGAGAGACGAACGAGATGATCTCCGGCCTCAGCAATGAGGATAAGTTAGCCGGAGAAGGCGCCGTCTATTACGACATCCGGTTTTTCGCCGTTGCGCCCGGGGATACAAAACAGATCCGCGTCATCATAAATGTTGAGATGCAGCGGTCTTATTATCCGGGATATCCTATCGTAACGCGGGGAATATTTTACGGCGCCAGGATGATCTCGGCACAGTTGGGGCGTGAGTTCTCCGGAAGCGATTATTCCAATATACGTCATGTATACAGCATTTGGCTGTGTACCGGCGTACCTGCGTCGATCGGGAATGCGATCTCCGAGTACCGTATAGAGAAACACGACATCATTCCCGGGTTCCCGGATAAAAAGGAAGATTATGATAAGCTGTCGGTCGTTGTGATCGGTCTTAACGAGGAGCTTTCCTCAGAGAACCAGCTGCTGAACATGCTTAATGTGCTCTTGTCTGCAAATGTGAGCCCGGCGGTAAAAAAACAGCGACTCCAGCAGGATTTTTCCATGGTAATGGAGAGAAACTTAGAAGAGGAGGTTGCCAACATGTGTAATTACTCTGGTTATGTAAAGGAAAAGGGCCGCGAGGAAGGAGAAGCACGTGTTAAGTTGCTTCTGAAAAAACTGACCGCGGACATTGGATGGGATGCGGCATATGAAGTAATGATGAATCCTGATCTTCAACAGGAGTATTATGAGAAGTACGGAATTTAACTGGCTAAAGGCTCGCTTCTGCGGGCCTTTTTCAGGTTGCCTGATACTCAAAAACGGAGGACTCTGCCATGTGCAATTATTCCGGTTATGTGATGGAGAAAGGTATCGAAAAAGGGACCAAGATAGGAAGAACCCAAGGTGAAGAGCGTCTAACAAAGCTTCTGCTGAAGCTGAAGGCGGACGGTGAAACCGAGATCTCTTCTGTCGTGCTGTTGGATCTCGATGTCAGAGAAGAGTGCTATAAGAAGTATGGAATTGACTGATTATAGGCCCGCTTCTGCGGGCCTTTTTCAGGTTGCTTGATACTCAAAAACGGAGGACTCTGCCATGTGCAACTATTCCGAATATGTGAAAGAAATAGGCCGAGAGGAGGGCCGCCAGGAAGCTCGTCTGGAAGGTGAAGAGCGACTTGCGAAACTTCTGCTGAAGTTGATGGCGGACGGTGAAACCGAAATGTATTACAACGTGCTGTTGGACAAAACGGCACGGAAAGAGTGCTACAAAAAGTACGGCATCGTCTGACATCCGGTCCGCCTGTACGTCCTTTTTTGTCCCGGTCCGAGCAAGAGAACCGGGCACGGCATAAATGAGGAGTTTATGTTTTGTCAGGAATGGTGAAACCGTTCCTATTTTTTTGGTCATTTTTTCCTCTTTACAAGCCTATCCGCGTTTGCTATAGTAGAAAATAGAACATACGTTCGAGATAAAGGAGGTGAAGAGGATGGGAGCGGCGCCTAAGATGGGCACATCCGCACCGGTCAATATCCCGATACAGATGTATTGTGCCGTGGACACGACCGGCAGGATGAGTCCGATCAAGTTTCGTTTTGAAACCAGCGAGCATATGATCTGCACGATCCATATCGACCGGATCATCTCGCGGGACGAGAAGAACTATGTCGGCATACGGGAGAAGCAGTTCTTCTGTTCCGCCCAGATCGACGGCACGCAGAGGCTGATGGAGATCCGCTACAGCGTGGATACCCAGAAATGGCGCATTTTCCAGTTCCTCTCGTGATGCGATACGTATTTCACATTGATGCCAACAGTGCTTTTCTGAGCTGGAGCGCGGCCTACCGTACCAATATCCTGGGGGAGAGCACGGACCTGCGCACGATACCCAGCATCGTGGGAGGCGATCAGGAAAAACGGCACGGGATCGTCCTGGCTAAGAGCATCCCGGCTAAAAAATATGATATTCAGACCGGCGAACCGGTCGTGAGTGCAGTAAAGAAATGCCCGGATCTGGTGGTCATACCGCCAGATTACGGGCTCTATGTATCTGCGTCGAAAGCGCTCATCGGCATTCTGAAGAGATATTCAGACCAGGTGATCCAATACAGCATCGACGAGGCATGGATCGTATTTGACGGCTACGAAAGCCTGTATGGGAAAGGACAGATGGTAGCCCTGGCACACGACATCCGCAACGAAGTAAGGGAGAAGCTGGGGTTCACGGTGAACGTCGGCGTCTCCACGAACCTGCTCCTGGCAAAGATGGCAGGAGACTTCTCCAAGCCTGACAAGGTTCATACGCTGTTTCCCGAAGAGATCCCACATAAGATGTGGCCCCTGCCTGTCTCGGATCTTTTTTTCGTTGGGCGTGCGACCACGGCGAAGCTCAACCGGCTGGGGATCTTTACCATAGGGGAGCTGGCGCACGCAGACGAGGGGATAATCCGTTCCAATCTGAAGCTCCACGGACAGATCGTCCAGGGCTATGCCCGCGGCCATGACCTGCAGCCGTATATCTTCGGCCACGATGCGAACAAAGGATACGGCAACAGCATGACGGCTCCGGTGGATGTCGTCACGGTCGAATACGGGCAGCAGATTCTCCTGTCCTTATGCGAGACAGTAGGAGAGCGGCTTCGGCATGATAACGTAAAGATATCTGTTGTGGCCGTTCATCTGACAACTTTTGATTTCAGATATGTAAACCGTCAGATGCAGCTCTATACAGCGACGGACGTGACGGAAGAGATCTATGAGGCGGCATGCAGGATTTTTTGCAGTCTGTGGGACAAAATGACGCCTATCCGTCAGATCGGGGTGCATACCTCAAAGGTGCAGGCGGATGCCGGGCGGCAGTACAACCTCTTCGATATGGACCGTTTTGACCGGCTGGCGCTTCTGAACCGCACCGTCGATTCCATCCGGCAGCGGTACGGGGCTGATGCGGTGTTCAGGGCCTGTTTCCTCCACAACAGCGTGGACCATATGGGCGGCGGGCTGGACAAGGAAAGAAGGACCGGCGTTACCGTCGGGATCGACCTGGAGCGCGAAAAGACTGTCCCCAGATAGCCCCAAGGGTTCTAAAACGGCAGGGGTAATTGACGATAAGGGAACCTGTGGTAAAATATAGAAGAAAGCCAAATGTGCGGTCACGAGACCGCCTGTAAGAAAGAGAAGAGGTGAAACGGGCAGAGCTTTCTCTGCCTGAGAGATATGGAACTTCAGGAACTACAGAAGCAGATGAAGAAACTAAACAAGAACATCCGGACGCTGATGACACAGTGCGGCTATGCCCAGGAAGGGCTGGAGGCAGTCACATTCGATAAGGAGGATCCGGAGAGTCTCCTGCTCTATAAAGAACTGCACAAGGCCATGGTGGGGCTGGAGGACGTCTGCATCAGCCTCAACTATCTGGAGGCACCCGTGGATGTGGAGGGCCCTCTGGTGAAGTTGCCGAACGGCTGCTACAGACTGCAGGACCGTGAGCTCTCCTGCGGCACAAGGATAGAAGTGCTGTTCGAGGAGGATGAGTATGACCCCGTCAGACAGCAGGACGTGAAAAAGCCGAGATGGGTGGCATCCACGATAGAATCGTTTCAGGGCCGCTGTTTCCTTGCGGCAAGGCCCGGCATCAATCTGGACGGCCTGCAGGCCAAGGTACGCCGCGTCCGCCAGTCCTGAGAATTGATCGGAGAGGAATATGGGAAAGAACCTTTTTATTGCCGAAAAACCGAGTGTCGCCCAGGAATTTGCCAAGGCGCTGAAATACCGCATGGAACGCAAGGACGGGTACATGGAATCCCCGGAGGCGATCGTGACCTGGTGCGTGGGCCATCTCGTCACGATGAGCTATCCGGAGGCATACGACGAAAAGCTCTCCAAGTGGTCCTTCTCGACGCTTCCTTTCATCCCGTCTGAGTTCAAATACGAGGTGATCAAGGCGTCCAAGAAGCAGTATGGGATCGTCAGCAAGCTCCTTAAACGCAAGGACGTGGAGACGATCTATGTCTGCACGGACTCCGGAAGGGAAGGAGAGTACATCTACCGGCTGGTCGAGAACATGGCCGGCGTCAAGGGCAAGAAACGGCGCCGGGTGTGGATCGATTCCCAGACGGAAGAGGAGATCCTGCGCGGGATCCGGGAAGCGAAGGACCTGTCTGAATACGACAACCTGAGCGATGCGGCATACCTGCGCGCAAAGGAAGACTACCTGATGGGCATCAATTTCTCCCGGGCGCTCACCCTGAAATACGGCAATGAGCTGAAACGCTGCATGAACCGGGAAAAGGCCGTGATCTCCGTGGGGCGCGTCATGACGTGCGTCCTGGGGATGGTCGTGGACCGCGAGAGGGCGATCCGCTCCTTCGTCAAGACGCCTTTCTACAAGGTCGGCGGCACCTTCGGAGGAGCTGATACGATCGAAGCCGAATGGCACGTGACGCCGCAGAGCAGGTACGCGGGATTCCCCGGGCTGTATAAGGACAACGGCTTCCAGAAAAAGGAGGACGCCCAGGCGCTCATCGGCCTCTTGAACGACAGCCCGTCGGCGGTGGTGTCAGAGCTCAAAAAGGAACAGGAGAAGAAAGCGGCGCCCCTGCTGTACAACCTGGCGGAGCTGCAGAACGACTGCTCCAAAGCCTTAAAGATCAGCCCCGACGAGACCCTGAAGATCGCCCAGGAGCTGTATGAAAAGAAACTCACCACGTACCCCCGGACGGATGCGAGAGTGCTCTCCAGCGCGGTCGCCAAGGTGATCGCCAAGAACATCTCCGGGCTGAAAGGATATGCCCCTGCAGGACAGATCGCCACGCAGATCCTCGCCTCGTCCGATCCGTCAGCGGTCAGCGGCACGAGATACGTCAACGACAAACTGATCACGGACCATTACGCCATCATCCCGACCGGTCAGGGGCTGGGAAACCTTACCGGGCTTTCCCCGGCCTCCGCCAAGGTCTATGACATGGTGGTGCGGCGGTTCTTATCCATCTTCCTCGATCCGGCGGTCTATTACAAGGCCGCAATGACCGTGCTCGTGACAGGCCCTCAGATCCCGAACGGAGAGGAGTTCACGTTCTCCGTGAGGGTCCTCGCAAAGCCAGGGTACATGACGGTCGCCGGCATCTCTGACAAGGACCGGGAAGGAGCGGGGATGTGGAAGGCGGTCAGCACCCTGCAGAAGGGCAGTCCCTTAAACATCCAGGGATTCTCCGTCAAGGAGGGTGAGACCACGCCGCCGAAACGGTTCAATTCCGGGTCCCTGATCCTCGCGATGGAAAACGCCGGTCAGCTCATCGAGGACGAGGAACTCAGGGCTCAGATAAAGGGCAGCGGCATCGGTACGTCCGCAACAAGGGCCGAGATCCTCAAAAAGCTCGTCTCGATCGACTATCTGGCGCTGAACAAAAAGACGCAGGTGGTGACGCCGACGCTGTTCGGCGAGATGATCTATGAGACCGTCATGATCAGCGCCAAACAGCTCCTGAACCCGACTCTGACGGCGAGCTGGGAAAAGGGACTTTCTGGCGTCGCTGACGGGTCGATCCCCTCGGATGAATATATGCAGAAGCTGGCTGTCTTCGTAGGGCGGCGGGTCCTGGCGGTGAAGGATGCGGCCTACAACGGCGAACTGGCCGCGAAGTATGCGGAGCTCAAAAAGAATTATAAAAAAGCGGGTTGACTCCATCGGCTGACCAGAGTTCTTTTCTGTACAGCCTTAAAGAAAATTTCCCATGCGGAACCGTCAGGTGCCCGCATGGGATTTTTTTTTCAGCAGGGATATTTCACACAAAAAATGTACATATACAAAAACGCAAAATATTCCACGGACTGCAGGCGGCAGAAAACCCACGCACAGGCCGTTTTTTTCTCTTTTTTTTGAAAAAGAGAGCAGTACAAAGCGATACATATTTATGTGATAAATAACAATTATTCGCAATAATATTGCGAGATTGGCAGATATATGCCTGGAAGCGGCGATTCCTGCCCATTTGTGTGGAATACGGCGATACTGCAGGGATTGCATGCATTCCGCTGCGGATCCGTCGTGACAGCCGCTGTGAATCATTTCTAATTAGAATTTGATCTGATTTTTTAATCAACATTTTCCATAATATAATTTGTCGTATCCATTTTTTCCTCTATTGCAAAAAGTGACACGACAACTGCGTGTTCAAGCGCAAAAAGAGGCCCTTTTTTTTTGATCCACCGGCCGCTGAAAAAAAACTCGTAAACGATACATGGAATGAATATTTAAGATACTCCATTATCGCCGTCCTTTCTTTACTTTGATTTGTATTGTAACTTATTTTGAGTCAAAAGATAAAAAAAGCGCTTTCATCTCGGCAATTGAATTACCGAGGATTCCCGCTTATTGTCCTAAAAGCCTACGGAAAAGAACGCCGTGTTCACCCAAGATCACCCCGCTTCACTGTCTTTCCGGCGTAGACGTAATAGTCCAGCGGGTCGATATCCCTCATGTCAGCCTCCCAATATGTCGGATACACGGTGCATTCCTTATACTCCGGCTCAAAGCCTTTTTGTTTGAGGAAATATGCCAGGGCATTGTAATTATTCTTATATATCCAGACAAAATTCCGAACCTCGCGCCACAGACTGTTTTCCTCGACCGCATTGCTGTTCCCCCGTCTCCAAAACTCAGCAGCATAGCCGTTGTTGCTGGTGACCATTTCGATCTCCCATTCCCGCCCTTTGTTCCGGACCGTGGAAAGTTCTATGATCTTTTTCACCCTGCTCATCTCCCGTTTTCCACTCTAAACCACCGGTTCGGTGGTATGATATTAGTTTGCCACCGGATCGGTAGTGTGTCAACTAGGGCACACACTCTTCTTTTTTCTTGCTTTTTGCGCGCAAAATGGACATTTTTCCTTAGTCCACATTGAAAAGAAACCGCAAAAGTGGTATTCTGTTTGCGAGAAGGAGGATTCCAGCTATGGCTTTCTGTGTGAAATGCGGTGCGCAAATTGCGGACGACGCAAAGTTCTGCCCAAACTGTGGTGAAAAAGTGGCCGCTGCGCCGCCTGTCGTGAAAGAACCTGATAGAGAGGCTCTCCTGCCGGCTGTCAGCAGCGCGAACGATGTCTGCCAGGAAATCTACAAGATGGAGTGCAAAAAGGATGCTTTCAATCAAAAGAAGAAGAGGATCCTGAGCATGCTCCCCAGCGAGCTCTTCGTCTTTGTGGGCATCTGCATTATTGGCATCCTCCTGCTGTGCGGTTGGTCTCACGAACTGAAGATATTAAAGAGCGACGGCACATTCATAGGCTGGTTCAAGAACGCCTTCAAGGAGATCCAGGTCAGTTTCCCTTTCATACTTGTAGGTGTGATCGACTTTGTCCTTGGCGTGATATTTTATCGGCGCTATCAAAGTGCAGAAAAGAAAAGACGGGCCAAAGCTGCGGAAATGGACGCCCAGATGAAGCAGGTCGATGATGACATCGACCTGTACTATGCAAAAAATTATGATATCATCAAGGTCCTGCCGCCGGATTATCGTTATGCCCTCGCGTCAGACTATATCCTCTCCACGCTAAGGAACCGGAGGGCGGACACGATAAAAGAAGCAACGAACCTTTTCGAAGACCAGTTGCATAAGTGGCGTATGGAACAATACCAGGCAGAGATCCTCAACCGTCAGCAGGCAATGAACGACCATCTGGCGGTTCTGGATGTCGCAGCCATCCTCCTGAGCATCCGATAAATTTCAGACAGACAGGGCAGACGGAAATCTGCCCTGTTTTTTTTGTGAATCTTCCCTTTTCTGGGCTCCTTCTGCCGCTTCCTTCCCTCTTCTCTCCCATTCTGAATATTTGTTTCAAATATATACGATAAATAATTCTTTATCGACAATATTTTCTGCCCTGCGCCTCTTGACTTTTATGTGGTGTTATCGTATGATACTGTTTATAAACGATATATATAATAACACTTCCAAGAAAACGGGCGGGGATTCTCGGCTATTTATAGCCGAGAGGAAAGCCCGCTAACATTAGAGATGAAGCAGATATATACACGTGCAAAAAGGCAAATGGATTGTCAGCTATGAACAAAGCGATCAAATACAGGGTGTACCCAACAACTGAACAGAGCATCATGTTCGCCAAGACCTTTGGCTGCGCGCGGAAAATCTATAATCTCATGCTCGCGGATAAGATAGCCGGTTATCAGACAACCGGTAAGATCCCAATGGTGACTCCCGCCATGTATAAGCAGGAATATCCATATCTAAAGGAAGTGGACAGCTTCGCCCTTTGCAATGTACAGCTCCACCTGCAGGCGGCATTTGGGAATCATTTCAGCAAGGCACGCAAAAAACGTACCGGATTTCCAAGATTTAAGTCATTAAAGAACAGCAGGAAATCCTACACAACGAACAACAGCCACGGAACGGTGGCGGTCAGCGACGGTGCCATACGGCTTCCAAAGATCGGATGGGTGAAAGCGGTCATCCACAGACAGCCGGAGGATGGATGGCTGCTGAAGTCTGCGACTGTGTCACAGGATCCCGACGGGAAATACTATGTTTCTGTGTTATTTGAGATCCCGGATCCTGTCCGTGACCATGTGCCGGATCTTAGTAATGCGATCGGGCTGGACTACGCCTCCGACGGTCTGTATATCGACAGCAACGGCAATAAAGGCACGAACCATAAGTATTACCGCGAGAGCCATGAAAAACTGGCTAAGGCACAGCGGCGCCTGTCGCGTATGCAGGGATCCCGAAAAGGGGAAAAGAGATCTGCCAATTATGAAAAACAGCTTCGGAAGGTGAACAGGATCCACCGGCATATCGCAAACCAGCGCCTCGATCATCTGCATAAACTGTCAACCGAGATAGCCAATCGGTATGATGTTGTATGTGCAGAGGACCTGGACATGCGCTCTCTGGCGGGCAGAGGTTTTGGAAACGGCAGAGCGACTATGGACAACGGATACGGCATGTTCCTCGGGATGCTCGGATATAAGCTTTCCGACAGAGGGAAATATCTGGTCAGGGTTAATAAGTGGTTCCCAAGCAGTCAGATATGCCATCGCTGCGGAAAGATGCATCCGGAGATGAAAGACCTGAAGATCCGCGTTATGGACTGCAGCTGCGGCCATCATATCGGCAGGGATCAAAACGCGGCGCTCAACATCCTTCGGGAAGGACTTCGCGTCCTGAACGAGTCATTAGCGGCATGAACAATATTTGGTAGGGATGGAACAGCCCGAACCTAACGCTTGCGGACACTGTGTAAGTCGATCTGCTGTGTATATCGCAGCAGACGCTGTAGTGGTTGAAACAAGAAGCTCGGTTACTTGTAACCGAGTAGTTCACTGCGCGTATATATCGTTTAGACGGCTCCTTCCCTCTCGCATGAAAATGTGTATTCCAGCCGTCACCCATTTCCAGTTCCTCTGGAAACGACCACGGCCGCGGAACTGGCCGCGTACGCAGAAATGCGCAGGGTTCATCACCCACCGTGGTCCTGCGGAGAGATCCGCACATTTTCTATCCACCTTTTTTCACTTTTCCTCATGTGCGCGGACCCCTGCCAACCCAAGGGGTCCGTTTGCGTAACAAGGATCATCGCAAAGGAGAATCAATCCCATGGAGACCGAAAATATTTCCGTGAAGCGGGCCATCCTGCACACACTGGACACAGTAGGCCGCGACGGCCTGCAGCTTTCCAGCGACTGCCTGGAAGTCACGACTGAGCTTCAGAATTTCATCCGGAAGCATGTCGAGCACATCGTCAAGAGCGATACCGCCCACAAATGCCATTTTCCCGACCGCACGAGCGACATCTGGAAATGGACTGCTGGGATCAGTGCGGACCGTTTTGTAGAATACACGTCGGACGCCGCGCGGAAGCTGTACGAATATATGGAGCCCATCGAAGAGATCCCGCCTGCAGACCTGCTGTTCGCTCTCATGGCGGAATCCGGGTTGGAATATCTCGCGATCCTGAAACTGGACTACAAGAGGGGCTACACCCATTTCATTAAAAAAGATGAGGCCGGAGGCATGGTCCGGTTCCGGGTCAACCCGCGGCTGCTCCCCTCTCCCTCCACCAGGCTGACGGATGCGGCTGTCATTCCCCTGGGCAGCGATACGGCGGATGTCATCGAGAAGCCTCGGAAGGTCAACGGGTCCCTCGTCCGCTACTTCTCCTCCGTCTTCCTGGAAACCGAGCCTGAAAAGTCCAATATCGAACAGATCAGCGCCGTCACAAAGGCCATCTCGGCCATCACGGATATGAACGCTGGAGAAGACAGCCCTGTCAGGAAGCTCGCCGCCAGGTCGGCCATCAACGCTGTCCTGAACGATACGGGGAAGTTCGACATCGGGCAGATCGCATCCGCTGTATTCGATGCGCAGGACAGCCGCAGCATAAACGATTTCTCCGAGCGGATCGAGGCCGCCGGGCTGGACATGGAGAGCACCATCGACATCCAGGAGGACGGTTTGTTCCGACGGTTCTCCGTCCACAAGATCAAGGCGAGGAACGGCGTAGTGATCCAGATCCCGGATGAAGTGTTCACGGAAGAGGGCCTCTTCGAAGCCTCCAGTGCTCCGGACGGTACGGTCACGGTCACGCTGAAGGGGTTAGAGATCATGGATGTGTGAGAAGATGCTGAAAGGAGGTGCTGCAGGTCCGCCGGACGTCGGCGCCTGGGCATAGTATGGAGATGAAAGCTGATGCAGAAAGCGGGAAGCGTGAATATCTGGTATCCGTCATCGGCGCGTCCATGTTCTGCGCCGAGCTGTTCGTGAGCGCAGCGACCATCCTCCTCGTCATCATCAGCTTAGCGGTATGTTCGGATGTCCCTGACCCGAATGGACCCTTCCCGATCAAGACCGTGGACATCATCCTGACTGCAGTACTGGTCTTTCTGTATGGGCGCACGCTCATCTCGCGCCTCATGGGCATCCGTGTCCTGGGGATCGATGGAGAGACTGCGTGGCTCTCTGTAGACGGTCAGAAAAGTCCTATGATCGTGATGCACACAGCGAAAAGGGAAGTGCGGCTTCCGATACGCAGGTATTCCTTCTCCGGCAGCCTCGATGCGGCGGCCATCATCCAGATCGATCTGCGAAAAAAAGCTGTCACATTTCTCACAGATTTTTCTAATTGTATGAGAAGCGAAACCCTGCTAAAATAGACAGGGAAAAGGAGGAATCATGACATTGAAATCAATCATCATCGACGCAACGGACTCGGTCGAGTCCCTGGAATCCCTCGCCGGAGCTGTGACGAAGCAGGACCGGCTGGTGATCCTGACCAACACGGGCATGATCCCCATCGCCTGGTACAAAGTGCTGGCCGCGCTCGGCGCACAGACAGAATTTGTCCAGATCAGCGAGGATCCCGCTTTCTGTATGGCGTTCCTTGCCGGACGCTATGCTGCTGAAAGCAAGGAAGGCGTATACATCATCACAGAAAATGAGAGCCTCTGCAGCACTGTCGCCGGCAGCACTTTCCTGAAGGAGTTTGGCACGGTAACAGCATCCGACAGGCTCCCCCAGAAGGCAAAGAAAAAGGCCGCCCCGGCGAAGAAAGCCGCCCCGGCAAAGGCGAAGGCGCCCGCTCCCGTGCCTAGGAGCGAGCCGAACCCCTCTCCCGCCCCTGCATCCGCAGGAGGAGCTGCCGTTTCCGAAAAATTTTCCTCGCTGCTGAAGAAATATTGTGGTAAGATAGAGGCAGTGAAAGGCAGGGAGGCACAGATCGCCCAGGCAGTAGACGAATCCATTGAGGATATCGGGCTCGAACTGGTCCTGCGCATGAAGCTGCAGGGCGACTATCCGGATATATACAACGCGATCAAACCCAATTTCAAGGAGTTTAAGGCGGCGGTCTAGCAGATCATGGGAACCGAGTACAGAAACGAGGTAAACAGAAAAACAAGAATAAAAACGAATGAGGTCCTGGAACGGCTCCCCTTCTTATGTTCCGAGTTCTTCGCAGGCCGGGAACTGCGGCTGACGGAAAAGACCATGCTCGCCTACGCCCGGGATTTTGAGGGCTTTTTCAGATACTTGACGGAAACAAAAGAAGAGTTCCTGCATTACGATATCCACGATTTCCAGGTTGAGGATCTGGCGAAGGTAGACGCCACGGATATCTCATGGTTCATCCGGCTGGCAAAGGAGCGCGGAAACCAGAGCCGGACCATCGAACGGCGGCTCTCTTCCATTTCCACCCTGTTCGAGTTCTATATCAAACAGCGGCGGTTGGATTTCAACCCGGTCAACGCGGTGGACAGGGCGAAGGTGGTCCGCAAGGAAGTGATCCGGATGGATACGGATGAGAAGGCACGCTTCCTGGAGACCGTGCGGTCCGGTCACGGGCTGAGCGGCAGGTCCCAGAAATGGCACGGGCGCAACGGCACGCGGGACTATGCCATCATGATGCTCTTCCTCAGCTCGGGCATGCGTGTCTCGGAACTCGTCGGCATCAACATCGGGGATATCAATTATGACGAGTGTTACGTCTCCATCATCCGCAAGGGCGGAAAGTACGACGAAGTGTTCTTCTCGGATTCCACCGCCGAAGCGCTCCGGCAGTATCAGGACATCAGGAACCAATACCACCCGTCTGAAAAGGAAAAGGCTTTCTTCCTGTCCAACCGGGGTGTGCGCATCGCCGTCGGCACCGTTGAGGTGATGACGAAAAAGTATGCCGCTGCATCCATCCCCGGCAAGGCGGACAAGATCACGCCCCATAAGATGCGCTCCACGTTCGCGACCGATTACATACGCGCCACCAACGACATCTGGGGGACGGCCGAGGCGCTCGGCCATGAGAGCATCCAGACCACGACGATATATACTGACCGCACCAACAAGAAAAAGGAACGACGGAACCTCGTGTGAAGAGTGGGAAAACACTGCGAGCCAGGCACTAGACCTGGCTCGTTTTTTTTGTGACACGGAAGGATATCGAACTTTTGCTGATATATTTCCGAAAGAAGCTGACATCCTTCCGGAAGCAGAAAAAGACTGCCTCACTGCCGATCCCATCCTCCTTGGCAGGAATTCTTGTCCCCCGCGCCATAGAACTCCGTCAGGAACGGGATGAGCATGGCTTCAGGGATGACATATGCCTCCGTATGGGTATAGTCCCCCATCCGGCTGTCATATATGTTCCCGCAGGATCCGGGACCGTCATCCATCAAGAGCAGGCTCCCCATGATGAGGTCCTGGAAGGCTTTCCCGTCCAGGTTGTCGTTGTCATAGACCGGATCCCCTTTTTGGTAGATGTGCAGCGTGAACAGGAATACCTTCCCGCTGCCGATCCGTATCTTGCCCTCCCGATACTCACGGTAGAACGTATCCTTGAACCTGCTCTTGAAGAGGGCCTGCTCATGCGTGTTCTCATACTGCCCCTTGGACCCGTCGTATTTGAGCCTGCGCGGCAGAAGCTCCGGCAGGATGATGTGCAGGATCCCGTTGTCCAGATACTCGAACACCGCTTCCCTGGCCGTTGCGAGCTTCTCTCCGTTCCTGGAGGTCTCCCCATAACGGGCGGGCATGTGGTCGAGCACGTCCGAGAGCCGGTCCAGTGCGCCGGCGGTGCTGTGGCAGATGCTGTACGCCGTGCCATACTCCCCGTTCCGGATGCATGCGTCGGCCTTCTCCAACTGTTTCACCGCCTTCTGCGCCCTCGTGCGGCAGCTGCCCACCGCCCCGCTGTAACGCTTCGCCAGGTCCCTGTCCCGTTTAACGATCTCATATTCCGGATCGTTCGCAAATGTGGTGTCGATATATCTTGAAAGGTCCTCTTCTGAAAGCTCCGTGATCAGCCCCATCTTCTGCGTCCTCCGCTAAAATGTTCTGTTTGTTACTGTTTATTTTGACACTCCACACGACTAAAGTCGTGGCGTGGGATTCTTGCTTCACCGACCACTACATTGTCACGAGGACTTTAGTTTTACACGGTCTCCACAAGCGTAGATTATACTGTTCAGGCATGCCCTGCCTTACAGTTTATATCCCTTCAGGCTGTTAAAAGCCCTTCGTTCAGGATATTTATGGCTGCATTTACATCGCGGTCATGTTCCGTGCCGCAGATGGGACACTTCCATCTGCGGACAGAGAGATCCCTGACCAGTGGATTCTTGTAGCCGCAGTGGCCGCAGGTCTGTGAGCTCGGATACGTCGTAGGCACCCTGATAACATTGTTTCCGTACCAGGCCGCCTTGTATTCGAGCATGCCAAGGAACCTCGACCATGAAGCGCCTGCTATGGACCTTGCAAGCCTATGGCTGCGGAGCATTCCCTTCACATTAAGGTCTTCTATGCAGATGGTTTGGTTTTCGCGCACCAGCATAGTGGACTGCTTCTGCAAAAAGTCGTTCCGCTGATTGGTTATCTTTTCGTGAACGATGGCGACTTTGATACGCTGTTTACTGCGGTTGTTGGATCCTTTCTGTTTCCTGGAGAGCCTGCGTTGCTCTCGGATGAGCTTTTTTGTGGATCTCTCTAAATATTTTGGATTGCCAACAACATTGCCGCAGCTGTCGGTGTAGAACTCCCTGATGCCGACATCGATGCCGACAGAACCCCCGTTGTTCGGACGCGGTTCCGGCTGATGATCGACGTTCAGGATCACGAAGTATTTGCCCGTGGGCGTGCGTTCCACTGTGACATGGTTGATATGCCCGACATCCATAGACTGTCTGATCTTCACATATCCCAGCTTGGGGAGCCTGATGTATCTCCCGACGATGCGGATCTTGTCATTCTGGTTGACAGTCCTGTAGGACTGACGGCTGCTGTGCTTGCTCCTAAAGGCAGGATGTCTCGAACGCTTTTGGAAGAAATTGGTGAACCCCCTGTCGAGGTCGCGGAGTGCCTGCTGCAGTGCAACGGAATCTACTGCTCTGAGGAACGCAAACTCATCGGACCTCTTCAGCCCCGTCAGCATCGCGGATGTCTGGTTGTATCCGATCTTCTGGCCGTTCGCAAGTGCTTCATCGCGCATGGTGAGACCTCTGTTGTAGACCAGCCTGCAGCAGCCGAAAGTCTGCTCTATCAAGTTTATTTGCTCTTTATCGGGGTATGCCCTGAATTTGATGCCTTTTTGCATTGACGCGCTCCTACGGCCTTGTTTTTTGGGTTCCCACATACCGTTTGATGGTCTCAGCGCTCACACTGCCTGCGGTAGAGACAAAGTAGCTCCTGGTCCAAAGACCTGGCATTGCTTTCAGCTGTGGGAATTCCTGCCGCAGCTGAAGGGAGGTGGCACCTTTGACATGCTTCATGATCTCAGGGATGGACATTGTCGGCAGGACACTCACGAACATGTAGACATGATCCACATGACATTCCATGGCGAGTATCTCGATGCCGCATCTGCCGCATTCACGGATGACCAGTTCTTTGAAGCGCTGTTCCAGGCCCTCTATATTGAAGATCTTCCTTCGATAGCGGGGGCAGAACACAAAATGATAGTTGATCAATGATACAGTTGTTTTGGTATGTTTGTACTCGTTTTTCATGAATATATCATACCACCATTGTAGATGAAAGTCAACATATCATCTACGAACGATTGCAAGAGCGGGGCTCTCATCCCACTATTAAAATAGTGGGTTTTCCCGCCCATCCATTATAACATCATACTTTACAAATAACATCATACTTTACAATTATCAAAACTTATTGTATAATACCTTCATAGAGATTATTTTCATCTGCATGATTATCGTTTATTACCTGTTGCTTTCCGGCGGCAGGTTTTTTTTATTCCAAAAGAAAGGAGGGCATACAAAAATGCAGAAAGTGATCGCGAACAACCGGGGTCATCAGGCTAAAAGCCGGATCATCATGAACACCCGGAACCAGTCCAACAGGGGACGCACCAAGATCTTCACCTGCGTCAATAAGAGCACCGGCGAGGAATCCTGCGGGATCCAGTACCCGTCCGGAACGATCCTGATCGGGATCGACGTGTGGCGCAACCTGGATAAGCATGACTGCGCATCCTGGCCAGTGTACAAGTTCCGTTCCGTAGAGGATATGACGAGAGAATACACTGTCATCAAGCGCCGTCCGCCTGCGTACCGGGTACTCCCCTGAAAGACCCTGCCTGACGGCGGGGCAGAAAAGGAAACAAACTGAAAGGAGCAAAAAAAATGAACGAACACAAAGAAGAAATGGGCGGATACGCCTACGACCCGAGGGATTATACCCTTGAAAACCTGCTGATCATCAAGAAGGACGACACCCTGCAGGAGTACCGCCCAGAGAAGATCGTTGCGGCCATCAACAAGTCCGCGGAGCGCTGCGACCAACCCCTGACTGACTATGAGTCCAACTATATCGTTGCCCTCGTAGAGCGCAAGATGCTGGAGTATATGAACCACAACAGCACGAACACGATCCCCGTGAAGCGCGTACATGCTATGGTAGAGAATGCGCTGTCCGCAGTCCGTGAAGACGTCAGCGAGTCCTACCGCAATTACCGTAACTGGAAGCTGCAGACAGACGCTGCTATGACGGCGGCTGTCTGGGAGGAATGCCAGATCATCGACAATATCGGTGACAAGAGCAATTCCAACGCGGACAGCCTCCTGGTATCAACTAAACGGGTGAAAAAGCTGGATGCACTGGAGACGGCACAGTATAAGCACTATATCCTGACCAGGAAGGAGCTGCAGGCGGCCAACGACGGGTATATCTATCCCCACGACAAAGGCGCCAGGCAGGATACTTTCAACTGTTGTCTGTTCGACGCGGCGAACGTACTGTCAAAGCCCTTCGAGATGAACGGCGTGTATTACACCACGCCGAAGTCTCTGGATGTAGCATTCGACGTTCTGGGCGACGTCATCATGATGGCAGCATCCCAGCAATACGGCGGGTTCACCGTACCTGAGGTGGACAAGATCATGTCCCCGTTCGCGCAGAAGACCTACGACCGGAGCATGGAGAAGTACCGGACGATGGGAGTATCCGAAGAGACCGCAGCCAGGACCGCCGAGCAGGACGTCGCCGAAGAGATGAGGCAGGGGTTTCAGGGCTGGGAGGTCAAGTTCAACACTGTTGCGAGCAGCCGGGGCGATTATCCGTTCATCACCATCACCCTGGGGCTTGCAAAGGACAAGTGGGGAAAACTGGCCGCTACTACTGCCCTCTCCGTCCGTATGATCGGGCAGGGGCTCCCGGGCAAGAAGAAACCGGTGCTGTTCCCGAAGATCGTGTTCCTGTACGACGAAACCCTGCATGGACCCGGCGGTGAACTGGAAGATGTCTTTGAAGCCGGTGTAGCCTGTTCCGCGAAGGCGATGTATCCCGACTGGCTGTCCCTGACGGGAGAAGGATATGTGCCGAGCATGTACAAAAAGTACGGGAAGGTCATATCCCCCATGGGCTGCCGCGCGTTCCTGTCCCCTTACTATGAGAGGGGCGGGATGTACCCGGCGGATGATGAGGACCAGCCGTTCTTCGTAGGCCGCTTCAACATCGGCGTCGTTTCGCTGCACCTGCCCATGATCCTGGCAAAGGCACGCAAGGAGGACAGGGACTTCTACGAGGTCCTGGACTACTATCTGGAGATGATCCGCCGGATCCACCTTCGGACGTACGACTATCTGGGACAACTCAGGGCGTCCTGCAATCCTCTGGCCTTCTGCTACGGCGGATTCCACGGCGGAAACCTCAAATTTGAGGACAGGATCGCTCCGCTGCTCAAATATGCGACCGCATCCTTCGGGATCACGGCGCTGAACGAGCTCCAGCAACTGTATAACAAGAAGTCCATCTACGAGGACGGCGCGTTCGCTCTGGAGGTCATGCAGCACATCCAGGACAAGGTGAACGAGTTCAAGAAGGAGGACGGACGGCTGTACGCCATCTACGGCACTCCCGCTGAGAGCCTCTGCGGGCTGCAGGTAAAACAGTTCCGCAAGCTCTACGGCATCGTCGAGAACGTGTCCGACCGCGAGTACGTGAGCAATTCCTTCCACTGCCATGTGACCGAAAAGATCACGCCGGTGCAGAAGCAGGATGCCGAGAAGCGGTTCTGGGACCTGTTCAACGGCGGCAAAATCCAGTACGTCCGCTATCCGCTCAGCTACAACAAGGGCGCCATCCGGACGCTGGTGCGCAGGGCCATGAAGATGGGATTCTACGAGGGCGTGAACCTCTCCCTCTCCTACTGCGACGACTGCGGCCACGAACAGCTGGAGATGGATACCTGCCCGGTATGCGGCAGCACGAACGTCACGAAGATCGACCGCATGAACGGCTATCTCTCCTATTCCAGGGTCCACGGCGATACGCGCTTGAACTCCGCAAAGATGGCAGAGATCAAAGACCGGGTGTCCATGTGACGGCCCCCGCGGCATAAAAACAGTTGCCATTAGCGTGGAATTGTGCTATGATGATATCGTAGAAAAATTTCACAGGTGCATAATTATTTTAAAAGAGAATCAGTTTCGCTGGTTCTCTTTTTTTTGTTTCAAAAACGAAAGGAGGTGCGGCCCATGAGCCGGAAAATAAAGATCAAAGGAGGAACCTGTAAATGAATGTTTGTGCTTTCTTTGGCGTGAAGATCGTCAAATCGAAGACAGACCCCATCAAGAAAACGCCGTGTGCCAATGGGAGCATGCGGGTGTCGTTCCAGGCAACGGAAAGGATCGGGAACAGCTTCGCGACGCATCAGTTCACGGCGTTCGATGAGGTGGCAAACAAGATCATCAACATGAAGCTGGAACCGAAGATGCGCGTGAACATCGTCGCAGTGGTCGGAAAGTACGGTGAGGCCGGGGAGCAGAAATACTGCTTCAAGATCCTGCTGATCGACTATGCCGATCCGAAGTCTACGGAAAAGACGGAGCTGGCACAGGTGCTGACGCTCGCATCGAAACAGGTAAAGCTGACAGACGGGGACATCTTCTCCCAGCTTCTGCCAGAGGATTTCAAGCTCCTGTGACCGGGAGGGAAAGGGGAAAAATGGTCGAAACAGTAAGGAAGATCAAGATCTTACGGAACACGGCGAACGGTATCGCCGTGGTACACGACCCTTCCACGGGTCTTAACATCAGCATCCATCCCAGCATCGACCGGACGGGCAGCACCGCCGGGATGAAGGCGAAGGGATACTGGAGGGAGAGCGACCGTACAGTGGCATGCTTCGGCGCGATATTCAACATCGACAAGATGTCTTTTGACGCCTCGGATCCTCTGTATCTGCTCGCATTGAGAGAATGCCGGCGCGAGGCATGCGTAGAGCGGCGCCGCCGCGAAGCATGCATTGAACGGCGGCAGATCGGAGGCGCTGTATGAACGCTGCGGCACTCATGAAACGCTTCACCCCGCTTGAAGCAAAAGTTGCGAACTTCTGCTTCGAGATCGGGGCTTACCTGTCAACACAGTTCCCCGACATGACCGGCTGGGAGCTCCTGGATCCGGACGAAAACCCAATGAAGGAAAGCTACATCGGCGTGCTCGTCAGGTTCCGTCACCGGAACCCGGAGGAGTATTACCTGGCCTGCACAGACTTTAAGTGCGCGTTCCAGATGGTCGGCGAGAACAGGCCGGTCAGCACACAGGAGCGCATCGACAAGTGGCTGTCGGATCATGCGGCAACACTGCTGGAGACGGGAAGACACGAGTTCTCTTTTGCAGAGCTAGGCAACGACGCCTCATTTATCGCGGACCTCTCAGAAGAGATCGCGATGCGGGGCTATGATGTGAACAGGGTCCGTACCGGCCTTGTGCTCGAAAAAATCGAAGAATAGGAGGAGGCCCGGAAGGGGTCAAAAAAGATCATGAACTTATTTAGATATTATGGTGCAGCGGACTGCCCCAAGGAACTGGTGTACAGCATGTCTGCGTCGCATGCCAGTTCGCAATACCGTACCGGTGCGACGACCAGGACGCCGAACCGTCTGTGCAGATCGGTGCTGGAGGGCTTCGACCTGTACTGCAGCAACAAGACGTTCCTGCGTCAACAGAACGATACAGCGCTCATCGAGGTCCCTATGGACAAAAAGACCTACTGCGTACGCGGGATCCGGTCAGTCGGCCGTATAATGCTGAAGATCGGCTGTGTCGATGAGAACGGCGTGATCGTCACGGATGAAAAGGACGAGACATGGCCCAGCATCCTCTGCGGAGTCGTCTGTCTTTTTGCGGACAGAGACAATGAGTTCATCGCCATGTCGCGCGTCCTCAGACCGATCATCCACGGCCTTCTCACCGATTCAGTGAGCCTGGCCGCAGCAGAAAAGTCCAATATCCAGGAAGCCGCGATCATCCTGTGCGACAACATCTACAGGAGATCCCAAGCCGTCTGTTCCGTTATTTCGGCAAGGATCGTCACTGTGACAACCCCCTTAAGGCAGGAGGATCTGGCGGTTGACTTCCCGCTCACCAATGCGGAACAGTATGTCTGCTTCCATTCCACCGGGATCCATTCGGAAAATTCAATCCAGAATTTCTCCGGGAGATATGCTTACCAGGAGCGGCAATTCACAGATGAGGAAAAGCGGCTGATCCCCGTGATCGACGAGAACTACGTCATCCCGGAATTTGTCGAGAAGACCTGCCGCCGGTTCAAGGCTACTTCCAAGTTCCCCGCGCCCATGCGCACCGCTCTTTTCTGCGGTCCCGCCGGTGCAGGCAAAACGGAAGGAAGCCGTGCCGTGTTCGCCGGCCTTGGCCTCCCGTACATGCACTATACGTGCCATGATACGACGGAGATCCTGGACCTGATCGGACAGGTGATGCCCTCGAACGGACAGTCTGCCATCTCGCTGGATGAGATCAGAAAGATGCTCGCGCTCCCTTCCACTGAAGAGGTCGCCAACGATCCCCAGGGCGCTTACACGAAAGTGTACGGCACTCCGGCTCCGGCAATCGTGGATGAGGGCGGGCTGTTCGAAGAGATCATCCGCAGGACGGTCGAAGAGGTTCGAAAGAACGCAGGCGGGAACGGATTCGTCTACATCGAGTCCGATTTCATCCGCGCTGTCAGAAACGGGTACGGCTTCGAGCTTCAGGAGGTGGACATGATCAAGCGTTCCAGCCTGATTGTCGGCCTGAACGCCCTGCTGGAATCCGGGCACAACTCGTTCATCACTCTCCCTACCGGGGAGACGGTAACGAAGCACCCTGACTGCACCATCATCTTTACGGATAACGGCTGCTATGAAGGGTCAAGAAGATTGAACCAGGCTATCCTCTCCCGTATGAGCATGGTCTACATGCTCCCCGGGCCGAGCGACTCTGAGATGCGCGAACGTGCCATGAAGCGGCTGAAGTTCCCTGACGAAGTGATCCTGAACCGCATGGTAAAGGTCGTCAAGGACATCCAGCGCTACTGCCGCGATGAGGACATCACGGACGGCGTATGCGGACAGCGTGAACTGGAGAATTGGGCGATGGCAGTCATGGTCGATACGCCTGAAGGCGCCAGCATCACGGACGACATCGTCCACGACTGCGCGATCGAGACGATCATCAACAAGGTCAGCCAGGATCCCGATGATGCGGCCCGTGTGATGACGGCATGCCTGGATAAAGCCTTCGTAGGCTGAAAGGAATTGAAATGAGATTGAATCAAAACGAGATCCGGAACGCCGTTCGCGGCGCCGCCGGCATGACGGACAGGGAGTTCTTCACCTGTCCGTCCATGATGGAATTTTTCAACACCTTCATCGCCGGCGTCTGTGAGGCGCTGGAAGCCTCCATCAAAGTGAGGCTGATGTGGGTCGAGGACGGTCCGATCGCGATGGCTTCCGACAAAAGGGAGGTCACACTGAATGCGGAGAATGAGTTCACCGCGGGCAAGGACAGGGTCACGAGGTTCACGGTACTGAAAGGGCTCGCGCTCCACGAGAGCGGCCATATCCTCTTCACGAACTATTCCCTGCTGAAGGACAGGCTGATCCGGCTGATCAAGACCGGCACTCTCATCCCTGAGGACGACCGGCCTGAGATCCTGAAGGTCCAGGAGCTGCTCAATGCCATGCCGGGCCTTAGGATCACGGCTGCGGAGATGCTCAAACAGATCGACAATACCATCGAAGACGGGTATATCGAGAGCGTCCTCTTAGAGCTGTGCCGAGGGTATGCGAGGAACCTGACATACCTGCGCCAGGAACAGTCAAAGGGTCTCCCGTCATGGGATGAGATGACTGCAGAAGGACTGCGCATAGATGCGATCCTGTTTAACGGCATTCTCGCTTATGCCAAGTACGGTACGCTGCTCCTGCAGGACGGCGATACCAGAGAGGGTGCGGACGTTTACTTTGATATCCTGAACGATATCAGGGACGCAGTCTCCTGCCACGACACACAGAGCAGGGCTAAATGCGCCAACCGCATATTTGCCAAAGTGCTCCTCTATCTCATCGAGCAGGCACAGTCTCAGCAGTCTGGTGAAGGCGGCGAAGGCGACAGCCAGCAGGAGGGACAGGAAGGCAGCGGTCAGGGCGAGAGCTCCGGTTCCGGCGGTCAGAACGGCGGCAGCTCCGGCGATACGAATGCTCAGCCGGGTGGCGGCGACTCCAACGGCTCGAATGGGCAGCCAGACAACGGTTCCAACGGCCCGAACGGGCAGCCGGACAACGGCTCCAATGACGCAAACGGGCAGCAGGGTGACGGCAGTTCCAATGACCCTGGACAGGACCAGAACGGTGGAAACTCCAACGGCTCCGGACAGGCCCAGAACGGAGGTTCCAAAGATCCCGGCAAAGACCAGTCCGGTCCCTCGGAAGGCAGCCAGAACGGCGGCTCCAATGCATCGGGCGAAAGCCAGAACAGCGGCGGCTCTAATACTGCAGGCGGCGCCAATACCGCGGGCGGTGGAAGCCAGAACGGCAACGGAAAGAGCCTCGAACAGGCGGCGGCGGAAGCACTGCGCAGAGCCCTGGAAGGGACTGACAGGTATTCATCTGACGAGATGGATCCGGGCTCTATACCGGATCAGATGTTCGGAGCAGATCCGAAGCAGAAGGCGCTGCTGATGAGCGCATGCACGAACGGCAGACAGGACGGCCAAAAGGATGAAGTACAGCCTTCCGACACCGGGAAACTGGATGAGATCCTGAACGCTGAGAAGAAACGGGCTACTGACGACGCTTCGGAAAAGGCGATCATGAAGGAGCTCGAAGACATCCGTGCAAATATGCCGGATAATAAAACGTCGTGCCAGATCACCAGGTCGGAACCCGGGAATGCGGGCGTGTATGACAGGATGCGCAGGGATCTCTCTCCTATCGCCAAGCGGATGCAGGCAGAACTGATCCGTGAGATAGACGACAAGCGTACCGGCTCCTCGATGAAGCGTCTGTATTCGGGACGGCGCCTGGATATCTCCGGGTACTGCCAGCAGGATGGCAAGGCGTTCTCCAAGAACGTCCTCCCAGAGGATTTTCCGGACATGTCCGTTATGATACTGATCGATATGAGCGGCAGCATGCACGGAGCAAAGGAGGAGGCCGCGATGGAAACGGCTTTCATCACCTATGACTTCTGCAGGCGGCTCAACATACCGGTCTCGGTATACGGACACCGGGTCCTGATGCGGGGCACGGTCGATATGGTGTCCTTTGCCGAGTTCGATTCCATCGACGGCAAGGATGCCAGGCGTCTGGCCTCCATATCCTCAGGCGGATGCAACCGGGACGGATACGCTCTCCGCTTTTGCGCTGAGCATCTGGACAGACAGGAAAGCGATACCAAGATCCTGTTCGTCATCTCCGACGGCCGCCCTTCCGCATACGTAAGCGCGGAGGAGGCACTGGCGGATATGCACGGCGTCCTGGAGGAGTACTCAAAGAAAGGGATCATCTTCATCACTGCGGGGATCGCGGACGACAACCGGCTGATCCGGTGCTTTTACTCTGACGGGATGAACCCTAAGTACGCCGCACACTTTCTTGACATCACGGACCTGAAACGGCTTCCGAAGCAGTTCGTGAGGATCATAAAGAAACGGCTGGAAAAAGATATCTGACGGAAAGACTCTCCTGAACGGCACCTGCCGGGACGGAGGGTCTTTTTTTTGGGGATGGTCCCTGTATGCGTGTGTCCTGTATACCCCCGGCCTCTGACTCTGGACTTGGGCAGTGCCAATATGCTGTTCTGCCGCCTTTTTTTAAAAAAAAGAACAAAACACCCAAAACACAAATGAGATCGGCCCGCAAAGCTTGCATTTGCGAAAAATGATGTTAAAATGGTAACGTATTATTTTAACAAAATTTTCAAGGAGGAAAATGTTATGAAAAAGAAAATTGCTGCTCTCATCTTGGCTGCGCTGACGGTATTTGCCATGACCGGCTGTGCTTCTAAGCCCGCCGCATCCGAACCGGCGGAAACCGCTGGAACTGAAGATTCCGCATCCAATGTGACTGCTGACGGCAAACTGATCGTTGGAACAGAGGCCGGTTTCGCTCCCTATGAGTATATGCAGGGCGATCAGATCGTGGGCGTGGACATGGATATCGCAAAGGCTATCGCAGACGCGCTCGGCCTGGAACTGGAGATCCAGAACATGACCTTTGACGGTGCGCTGATCGCGGTCCAGCAGGGCAAGGTCGATATGGTCGCCGCCGGCGTCTCCGTCGATCCCGAAAGGCAGAAAGTGATGGATTTCTCGGACAACTATGTGGATTCTACCGAGGTGATCGTCATCAACGCTGCCACGCAGGCTGTAACCTCCACGGATGCGGCTTCCCTGGAAGGCAAGCGCATTGGTGTGCAGCAGGGAAATATCGCTGACCTGTGGGTCTCCAATACCGACAATGTGGCGCAGGCAGAGGTCGTACGCTATACCACCTTCACCCAGGCGGCTTCCGATCTGGAGAATGACAAGATCGACTGCATCGTGATGGATGAGATCCCCGCTCAGGAGATGGTAGCCACCACGGACGGCAAGCTCGCCATCGTGGAAGGAGATCCCCTGTTCGTTGACCAGTACGCCATCGCTGTCCGCAAGGGCAACACGGAGCTTCTGGAACAGATCAACGCCGTGCTGAAGCAACTGAAGGAAGACGGCTCGATCGATGCGTTCATCGCCTCCCATTCCACCGCTTCCGGCGAATAAGGGTATATCCCCTAACATTTCAGGCAGGATACGGGCTGCTCTTCTACACCCTATCCTGCCCCCACAGAGGGTCCGATAAATGATTTTTGAAAAGCTGCTTTCCGTCTATGAAGCATTCTATAATGCCATCGTCCCTGAACGCCGCTACCTGGCCTATATTAACGGCCTGAAGATCACGCTGGTCATCTCCCTGTTCGCCGTACTTCTCGGCGTAGCCATCGGCGTGGTGGTCGCAGTGGTAAAAGTCTGCGGCGCGCATACCCGCTCTTCTCTCATGAGGTTCCCTGCAAAGTTATGTGACATCTACATTGCTGTGATCCGCGGCACTCCGCTGATGGTACAGCTCCTGATCATTTATAACCTGATCTTCACCTCCCGGAACACGAATCCCATCCTCGTAGGAACTGTCTGCTTCGGCATTAACTCCGGCGCCTATGTGGCGGAGATCGTAAGGGCAGGCATCAATGCGGTTGACATCGGGCAGATGGAGGCGGGCCGTTCCCTGGGCTTCCCCTGGCTCCAGACCATGTGGTACATCATCCTTCCCCAAGCCATCAAGAACATCCTTCCGGCTCTGGGCAACGAATTCATCACGCTCGTGAAGGAAACCTCAGTCGCCAGCGTGATCGCTGTGAACGATCTGACAAAAAACGCACAGTATATCGGTTCCCGGACCTGGGATCTGATCCCGCCGCTTCTGATCGCGGCAGCCATCTATCTGGTCATCGTCGTGCTCCTAAGCAGACTGCTGGGCGCATTTGAAAGGAGGCTGGCAAAGGGTGATCGTCACTAAACAGCTGAGAAAATCCTTCGGAAACCATGAAGTGCTCAAAGGCATCGATCAGCATATCCGTCAGGGGGAAAAAGTGGTCGTGATTGGCCCTTCCGGCTCCGGCAAGTCCACCTTTCTGCGCTGTCTGAACCTGTTGGAAGAGCCGACCGGAGGAGAGATCTGGTTCGAAGGCGTCAATATCACGGACCGCCACAACGACATCAACAAGATGCGCCGCAAAATGGGGATGGTCTTCCAGCAGTTCAACCTCTTCCCGCATCTGACCGTGACGGAAAACATCACGCTGGCGCCGATCAAGCTGAAGAAGCTCCCTGAGGAAGCCGCAAAGGAACGCGCACTGGAGCTCCTCAGGCGAATCGGGCTGGAAGAAAAAGCCTCCGCCTATCCCAATCAGCTTTCCGGCGGACAGAAACAGCGGATCGCCATCGTCCGCGCCCTTGCCATGGATCCGGATGTGATGCTCTTTGACGAACCCACCTCCGCATTAGACCCTGAAATGGTGGGCGAGGTACTGGAGCTGATGCGCGAACTGGCCCGCGAAGGCATGACGATGGTTGTTGTGACTCACGAGATGGGCTTCGCCAGAGAGGTGGCAAATCGGGTTCTCTTCATCGACGATGGCATCGTGAAGGAGGAAAATGAGCCTGGTGCCTTCTTTGACCAGCCAAAGGATCCCAGACTGCAGGAATTTCTTTCAAAGGTTCTCTGATTCGATCCAATGGTATGTACGGTTCCTCCGTGCTCAGAACAGACCTTTGTGTGTTTTCGTGTATTTTTCGTTTTTGTGCTTGCATTATATTGGATGTTATTGTATAATAACAGTATAAATGATTGATTTGGGCATAATTTTTATTTTTCGGCAGTGACCTTTCGGTGGCTGCCTATTTTTTTGAAAGGAGGTCCCGAAAAGGGAGACACGCTTAAATCGGTCAAATAATAAAAGAAAAGGAGAAGAAAAAAGTATGAACAAAGTTATTCTGATGGGCCGTCTGGCCAGAGACCCAGAGGTGCGGTATTCCCAGGGGGAGAATTCTACGGCGATCGCCAGGTATACCCTCGCTGTGGACAGACGCCGCGGGAGAAACGAGGAGAACGCCGCTGATTTCATCAGCTGTGTGGCGTTCGGTAAGTCGGCAGAATTTGCCGAGAAGTACCTCCGGAAAGGCATCAAGATCACCTTGTCCGGTCGGATCCAGACCGGCAGCTACACCAACAGGGACGGCGTTAAGGTTTACACTACCGACGTGGTGGTTGAGGAACAGGAGTTTGCCGAGAGCAGAGCAAACTCGGATGCCCGTGAACAGGGCGGCGGAAACAACAGCTATCAGGGACAGAACCAGGGTTACGGTCAGCAGGGCCAGGGTCAGAACTATGGTCAGAGTCAGAACCGCGGCCAGGGTCAGAATCAGAACCGCGGCGGCGGAAACCAGAACAACTCTTATCAGGGTTATGGCGGCACTGACGGGTTCATGGACATCCCTGACGGCATCGACGACGAACTGCCCTTCAACTAAGTCCAGCAGAGTTTAACTGAGGGCGGCAGCGGGGAGAGTGGCAAATCTGCTGCTCTCCTTTTTCTTTCCACAAAACCAAAAAGGAGGAAGGCCGTTCCAAACGGCCAAAAAAAGAAATGAAAGAATCCATGAAATTCTTTAATGTGAACGAAAGGGATTTCAATCCCTGGGACTATGTCAAAGAGGGCGACGAGGGGCGTACGTTCCTGCCGCTCGCTGTCAAAAAGGCATGGTTCCGGTCCAAGTTCCCGCAGGGCGTGATCCGCTACCGGACGCTGGCAGAGGGCAGCGAGCACATCAAGGTCGAGGCCCTGGTCTATACTTCCAATACCGCAGGTGGCGATGAGTTTATTGGGAGCGGCATCTCCTATGCGACGCCGGATATGGTGCGCTCGGAATGGTTCCTGACCGAGACCCAGCGCGCCCTGGGCATGGAGAGCCTCGCAAGGGGCAAGGCGGCCGCAAGGGCGCTCACGGATGCCGGTTTCGGCCTGCAGTTCTATCTGGACGAGCCCGATCCCGATGAGCCTGCGGCAGAGGATACGCCTGATGCAGCGGCACAGCTTCCCGGCGGGACCGCGGAGCTTGCGGAGAAGCGTGAAGCAGCGAAAGCCGCCGCCGCAGACAACGCCGCTCCTGCACAGAAGGCGCCCGAACCCGCACCGGTTCAGAAGCCGAAGAACGCTCCTGCCCCCGCGCCGGTTCAGAGACCGGAGCCTGTGCCGGTTCAGAGATCGAAAGCAGAGCCTGCCGCATCCCGTCAGACCGGACAGGGGAACATCTACAGCAATCTCGAACCCATGACGCTGGATGAGGCGTCCAAAGTCGTGGTTGACTGCGGCAAAGGGTACAACAAAGAGGATCCCTCCAAGTCGCTCACGATCGGTCAGATCGCGAGCAACTACCGGGCGCATCTCTCCTGGGTGTACAAAGAGACTAAGAGCAGGGACGTCCGCAGGGCGATCAAAGCATACGCTGAGGGCGACCCTGACATCAAGGCGTACCTGCAGCACATGCATGTGATCTAAAAAGTATAGGGCGGGCACTCTACCGCCCTTCTGAAAGGAGGCGGTCACCATCGCTGACAAGGAAGAGAGCAAAACAAAGTCGGCGTGGAAAAAGCCGAAGCGTTGCGAATCCTTCGATGTCATAAAGGACATCCGGGAGGTTAGCCTGTACTTCACCAGCGACGACATGACATCTTATGCGACCGTGCGGGAAGGGGACAATATCCAGTGCCTCACCCGCAAGGGCGATAAGCTGAAGCGGGTCGCGGGAAAGATCAGCATCGTTTCCGATGATTTCCTGGTCGTCAGCGGGCAGGACGGATCCGTCGAGAAGATCGACTTCACCAATATCTGGGGACCGGTCAGGACTTCGTCCTATTATCCGCCGGAGATCCGTGCCGTCCTGAGCAGCTGTCTGACCAAGCTGCTGAAAAAGCACGCCTTTAAGACCCAGCGCGAACTCAACCTGTTCGTGGAGGGGTATCTGCGGGGCATGGCCGCACAGCAGAACTACCGCTGCTATCAGCTGAAGGCGGAGGACGTCGAGAGGATCAAGAGCGACTGCGGCTCCATCCTGCTGAAGCCCTTCTATTTCACGTTCGATGGAAGCGGCAGACAGCCGTATAAAGACGGGTACTGCATTGTCCTGGCGGAGAACCTTCAGAGCGCGGTGGAAAAGTTCCAGAGACGCTTCCCTCCCGTCGGACGCCGGGCCCGGTTCCGCAATGCATATAATGAGCAGAACTGGAAACAGATCGAAAAAAACTTCAGGAATTGCGCCGCGCACGAAACCTTAGCTTGACGCGATGCCGGATATGCGCTATACTGTTTTTATAAAAAAATGAGTGTGGTGCATAATTTTTTTCAAGGACAGGTTTTTTGACCTGTCCTTTTTTTTTATTCTCAACGAAAGGAGGCGCCGAAACCGGCGAAGAACATCTGCATCCACACAGAAAGGAGACATTTTTGAAAGTAGAACCTATCAACCTGGGGGATACCCAGAACCTGACCAACGAGGAATGGCTGGAGTGGCGGAAGCATGGGCCTTCCTACAAGAACCCAAACTCTCCGAACTACCTTCCCATCACCCTCGGCGGCAGCGACGTAGCAGCCGTCTTTGACGTGAGTCCGTGGAAATCTTCCTATGAGCTCTTCCACCAGAAATCGGGGACGCAGAAGGCGGTGAACAGGGTCGTCAACGCGACCAGCAAGGAGCTGGGGCACATCTATGAGGATGCCGTCAGTGAAGTGTTCCTGTACTGGTTCCGGACGAACTATCCCAACCGCCGCATCATAAAGGTGAACGACACCAATATGTATCAGTGCGGCAAGCGGGGTGCGGACGGGACGCTGCTCTATCCATGGGCAGTCGGGAACCTGGACCGGCGCATCTGGATCGACGGCCTGGAAGGCGTGCTGGAGATCAAGACCACATCCCACCGCAACTACGAGACCATCGCGGAATGGCGCAGTGGAATCGTGCCGATCTACTATGAGCTGCAGTGCAGGTTTTACATGGCCATCATGGACGTGAACTACTGCTATATCTGCTGCGCATGGGGACTCGGCATCGACGAGATGGCGGTCGTCAGGATCGACAGGGACCTTAGCATCGAGGACGAGATCATGGAAAAATGCCGTGACTTTGTGGAATGCGTGGAGCAGGCTTTCGAGCCGGATCCGGCGGACTGCAAAGCAGAACTCATCAACCAGTTCTATTATGAGCTGTACGGCGAAGTGGATCCTAAAGCCCCGTTCATCGAGCTCCCGGAAAAGTACCGCGATGTCATCCTCTCCGCGATGGAGATCGAGAACAGGGTGAAACAGAGAAAGGCGGCACTGAAGGAGGCCGAGTCCGAGCGCGAACAGATCTACAGCCAGCTCTATCCCGTCTTCGGGAGATCGACCAGCGGCTCCTTTAAGCTCAACGAGTCCCAGGTTGTTTACCTGCGCCTGAAGACGCCTATGACGCGAGCAAAACTGGACAGCGAGAAACTCGCCGCTGAACATCCTGAGTTGCTCAAAGAATACGGCGTGACGACGTTCGATAGCAAGAAGTTAAAGGAGGAGATGCCGGAGCTGTACAAGGAATACCTGATCCCGTCCGCTCCCTCAAAGGAGCCCGGCGTGAAGAACAGCTTCAGTCTTGACCTCAAAGAACTCAAAACAACGTAGAAAGGAGAAGCGTATGCCTGCCGTCTTATCGGCGGCGGGTATGTGCGAAGATTCTTATGCAAGAATTGATCGGCATATTGGAAGCCGTTATCACGGGGCGCGGAACGCCCTGGGTAAAGGCTGAGGATTTTAAGCGCTGCACCGAGCAGTTCGCGAAGCGCAGGCGGCTGAATGTCGATGATGCGGTGCTGCGGCAGATGGTGGAGAAAAAGCAGATCGTCTACTGCGACGGCCACTTTACGCTCCCTCGCATCGCGCTGGCAGAGAACATCATCGCCAACAACGTGGTCCGCATCCTGTCCGTCCTGCCTCAGTATGTCGCGGAGTCCGTCATCCAAAAACGGATCGACGAGTACGAGCAGAAGAACGGGATCAAGCTGGATCCGATGCAGAGGGCCGCGGTCGTCATAGCGGTCAAGAACAACTTCTGCATCATCACCGGCGGACCGGGCACAGGCAAGACTTCCGTGATCAAGGCGATCACTTATGTCCTCAAAGACCTGTTCCCTGGAAAGACGATCGGGTTCGCGGCGCCGACCGGCAAAGCGGCCAAGCGGATCAATGAGTCCACCGGCGAGGAAGCGAGGACGTTCAACTCCATGCTCTGCATAGGCGTTGACACCTACTCCCCCACCACCATCAGCTATGATACGATGTTCGGTGATGAGTTCTCCATGTGCGACCTGTTCCTGTCCGGCGCGCTGTTTGCATCGGTCCAGACAGGGCACAGGCTCGTCATCTCAGGAGATGTGGACCAGCTCGCAAGCGTGGGGCCTGGATGCGTCCTTAACGACCTGATCGAGTCAGGAGTCGTCCCGACCGTCATGCTCACCAAAACGTTCCGGCAGGACAACAGCTCCGTCCTCTTTGAGAACATCCAGAGGATACGGACAGGCAGGCATGACCTGCTGGAAGGACCAGATTTCAGGCTAATCAGGGCGGACGGCGCAGATCCCATGCGGCAACTCATGGAGTGCTACAAAGAAACGGTATGCGAGGCCGGCGGCGTTTATCAGACGGGCTGCCTGATCCCTTTCCGGAGACAGGGGACCTTATGCACCAATGCGTTCAATAACGCTGCACAGACCAGGTTCAACCGCTCAGCCGGCATCGTTCTGGGGGGCATGACCTATAAGGTCAACTCACCCGTGATCCAGCTCGTCAACAGGAACGAAGTCTCGAACGGTGAGATTGGCAGGGTCGCCGCTGCAGAAAAAGGGACTGTCACCGTAAGGTACGGATCGACGGAGGTTGCGTATACCGAGAGCGACGCTTATCAGATATCCCTGGCATATGCGATCAGCATCCACAAGTCCCAGGGTTCTGAGTACCCGGCGGCGCTGGTAGCGATCACCCGCGAACACAGGAGCATGCTCAACCGAAATATCCTCTATACGGGGATCACCAGGGCAAAGAAAAAGGCGGTGCTCTTCTATGATCCGGAAGCACTGGAGCAGGCCGTCACGACAGACGGCGGGAAGACCAGGCTTTCCATGCTCGCCAGGAAACTGGCGTATGCAACGGAAAAGTACCAGCTCATCAAGAAATCTGCTTAAAAAGAAAGAGAGCCGCTGTGAGAACACACAACGGCTCTTTTTTTATCTCTTTTTTCCTATTTTCTTTCGGATGCGGTCAGGGAATCCGCAGTCTCCGTCAGCTCCACGTCCTCAGTGTCAGGCTTCGGTGAGAAGAAAGCGTTGTAGACAGCATCCGGCAGATGGAACGAATACAGGTATCTGCCTACCAGATCCGCACGCGCCACATAAGGATTCTCCCAAAAGCGCGAGTCAAGGGAATCGCCCCGGTTGTCGCCCAGCATGAAAAAGCAGCCGTCCGGCACTTCGAACTCCTCTCCTTCGATCACGCTGTTGGTCTCGGTGTCGTAAGCAAGATAGGATTCCTGGCAGAGCTCATCGTTGATATAGAGGTCGCCGTCCTTGAACGAGATCGAATCCCCGGGGAGTCCGATGATCCTCTTTAACAGGACCGCTCCCTCATCTCTCTCACTGTACCCGTGGTTCATGAACGCCACGACATCGCCGCGCTCTGGCTCTCTCACCATATACGCCAGACGGTTCGTGATCACGCAGTCACCGACATCCATCGTCGGCTCCATCGATCCGGATACGACCGTTCCCAGATAGACGACAAAAGTCACCATGAGGAACGCCGTGACGGGCAGCATCGCGTAAAACAAGAGCTCCAGGTTGATCCCGCCCTTTTTGGACTCCTTCGCCCTGGCTTTCTTCGCCCTCTTCCCGCGGCCTGGCTCCTTCCCGCAGCTGGGAGCTTCCTCCTCGGGCTCCTCCCTATCCTCACCGGACACAGGGCCCTTTTTCTTAGAGGGACGGCCCTTCTTTGCGGAGGCCGCATCACCGCCGCCCGCCGGAGGCATCACGCCTCCCTTTCTGGAGAACTGCAGGAAACCGAACTTGTGGAGAAGGAACAGGATCAGGGCGAACAGCGCCGCTACGAGCCCCGCCGCACGCATGAACAGGGAAGCTACGGCTCCCATGTTGTTCTCCTCCGGCACCAGCTTCGTGATGTGGGCGGTGTAGCTCACGCTGTTGCCCGCCGCATCAGTTACCACGACATCGATGCTGTTGCTTCCGTCGAACAGGGGAACGTCAAAGGAAAAGTCCCCATTGCCCCTCGCTTCCACATCATAGCCGTCGATCACGATGGTCTGGAAGTCCCTGGCGTTGCCGGCTATTGTGATGGTGTCGGATTCCGTCGTGGTGTCGGAGTACGTCTCGTTCAGGACCAGCGTGGGAGGCACGGTGTCCATGACGACCTCCGTCTGTGAGGACCGACGGTTCCCGTCCGCGTCCACGACATATACTTTGATCTCGTTGACGCCTTCCTCTAAGTCCACGCTGTATTCATAGTCCCCGGCGTCCTTCAGAGCTACGGTCTCCTGTTCGATCCCGTTGTCCTCGATGATGAGCCCGTACCGGTCTCCCAGCGTAACGGAGAAATCATAGGTATCCTTATTTGTGAAATCGACCTTGGGGAAGGTGACAGTCGCATTCGGGTTATTCTCCACTTTGTACGTCCGGATCGTTTCCGCTTCCCCAAACCCCTCCGATGCCGTGGGGACAATCGAGATCGTGATCTGCTCCACGGATGGAGGAATCTCAGCTTCGAAATAGTTCTGCCCCGCCGGGATCTTCTCATTGGCGATCTGGACCTGGTTCTTCGTATTGTAGACGACCGCATGCACGCTGCCGACGCTGGTATCGTTCCATTCCGCAACGATCGCCGTGTCCTTGAAGTAGATCGAAAGCCCGTTGATGTCCTTTGCGACAGGCACTTCGTCGATGATCGGGTTCCGCGACTTCGCCACGGCAGATACATCCACTGTGACGCGGCCGATGGGCGTTCCGTTGTCGGACACGACGCTGACGGTCCAGTCGCCGACCCCCACGCCGGCGATGTCCGCAGTAGATACGGTATCCGTGTTCTGGTTCGCGGTATACACGTCCCCATCGGGGGATGTGATCGTCGTGCTGTAGGTCCCCGGGTTCTCATATTTGATATGGAACTCACAGGTGAGATATTCGCGGCCGATCGGGACCGTCACGGTCTTGGCCGTGGCGCTGTCCGATGCGGAGCTGTCGGAAGCGCTGTTGCCCGAGATCTGCTCGTACTCCCCCTCGTCCCCTTCATCATTGAAATATTCTTCAGTCTCATCCTCTGCATCAGCGTTGGCATATACCCTGGCAGGCGTACCAGCCGCCATCAGCAGCGCCAGCAGCAGGATGACAGATCTTTTCTTCATCTTTTTTGCATCGGCTCCCATTTTCCGTCTGACGGACCGGCAGCCATGCAGCCTCCTTTCTGCTTATATTCTCTATGCGCCGCAGGCTTCCGCCAGCAGACGCACGGCCTCGTCGATCTCGCGTCCGGCTTCGTCGATCCCGTAGAGCCCGCCTCCATTCAGGCCGATCCCGGTCGTGAAGATCCCGTCCTTCCACTCCGTCTTATCCGACCAGTACGCGACAGGCTGAAAGGCATCCGAAAAATGGATGACACGAAAATGAGGGAAAACCGCATCCTCCTTCTCATAGAAATCCACGATGCCTTTTTCCCTGCACAGCGCGGAAAATCTCTCCGCCTCCTCGCGTGTCTTGATAACGATATTTTTAAAGCTTTCCATATGCGACCTCCTGCTCCTTTCCTTTCGTACCTTCCTATTTAGATAATATCATAAAATGATACTGTTGTAAATAATACCATATAAACACTTTGCATGCAAAATGTACAGCGGAAGTTTACAAAAATATTATTTTTGATGTCCAAACAAAGGTTCCGCAGCGGTACAGATGGGTTAAAGAAACCGTCTAAACCAAAATACGAAATTTATGTTGGCAATTATCCCGTTAATTTGTTATAATACATTTCAAACAACACACCAGTTTTCAAACGGATCGCTCAATCCGTATAGAGATAAGGAAGTGAGGGAAGAAATGCCGAAATCAGCGATTGTGAACAAAGACCTTTTTCGCACGAGACTTGTAGCCCTGCGCAACGAACGCGATATGTCACAGAGATCGCTCGCCTCTGTATTGACGGCTATGCGACAGGAGCAAACATCTATATCCACTTCGACGGTCAATGCATGGGAAAGCGGCAACCGGCTGCCAACGATAACGAATCTGAAGCTGATCGCTCAATACTTTAATGTCTCCATCAATTACCTCGCTGGCGTAACGCCGCACAGAAAACTGTTCAACAGTGATGAGCAGCTCACGATCATCAACTCCGACCAGGATTATACGCCGCTCAAAAAAAGCGACCTGCGACAGTACGACCAGTCTCCTGTCCTGTGCGTCTTTCCAAGGAGCACGCACAGCCCCAAGTGGGGCCTGTACGACGCTGCTGCGGACAGGGTCGTCTTCATTCACAGCGTGATCAATGAAGTACAGTCCAAAATGCGGGGAGCCCTCGAACTGTATACTCTGAAAGACTATGCAGAGCACATGCTGAAGTCTCCCCCCGACGGATTTAAGTCTGTTCACTATGATGATATCTTAAAAGGGAATTTCACACGGCTGTATGTGAAATTCAATACACTGGATGAGAACATCTCGGATCAGTATGATGGATACTATACTGTCTCGTCGAACAAACTCAGCCTCTTGAACTCGACTGGCAACGCCCTGATGACAGAATGGGTGGATACGAGATACTTCGCATTTGCCGCTGCGGGAAACTTTACTGCTCAGGGGTCAGCAAAACCGGCAGGTGCTGCTCCAACCGGAGCGAAGGCTGCAGGAACAATACCGTCGGAGGTTCCCACCAGACCGGCAGCTGGCGCGAAGCCGAAGGCGTCATTCTCCACGCAGAAAAAAGGCGATCTTAATTCCATCTGAAGATGAGCGATGGCAAAGGCCCCGTCAGACAGGCGGGGCCCTTTTTCGCAGTTTTTTTGAAATTTTTGGTAACCGTACGGCCTAATCCACTTTGGAAGCAAGAAGAATAGAAAGCCCGCCAGTCAGCACTGAACCGGCGGGTTTTCCTAATCGCGGCAGAAATGATAAAAATAATAGTTGACACTGTTTATATACGAGAATATAATACAAGTATAAAATCCTTTCTTTTGCGAAACGCAAGAATGATTTATCGTTCGGCGCTGCCGCATGGATGGGGAAAATTGCAGATTTGCTCAATACAGAGTGCCCTAATGGCTTGCCTAAGGGCATTTTTGTTTGCCCATTTTTTTCTCTCCCTTCCCCATATGATATTGTTTTTATACAGGTTATATTGACATATAAATTGTAATCATTTAAAATTGGTATAAACAGAAATATCCGGCAAGGCGTACTGCGCTGACATCCGGATCAGGAAAGGAGGACCGCTTTCCCGTATGCCTGACATGCGGGAAGGCAGAATGCGATCATGAAAATCAGATGCCCCAACTGCAATAAGATGGTCACCACCTATGTCGTAAACGGCGGACGCTACTGCAGCATGTGCGACGGCTTTATCGAAAACGCCCAGGAGGACGAGACACCCTCTCCTGCCCCGTCTCCCGCGCCCGCGCCTGCCGCACCGCAGCCCCGTCCGGTGCAAGAACGTCCTGTTGAGAACCACGAGGAAGAACCCAGACAGAAAAAGACCCTCCGTGGGAAAAGGGAGATGGAGGAAACAGAGCCGAAGCAGAAAGCCGGATTCAAGAACCCTTTCAGCAAGACGCCTTCCTCAAAACCCGCCAAAGCAGACAAGGGCCCGATGGAGGCCGATCCCAATGCCCCGGACCTGAACGAAGACGGTTTTTATGACGATGTCCTTCCGGAGATCAAGGCTGAGATCGAGCGCATCCCCAAGGAAGCCCTCCTGAAGGTCATCGGCGGCGTGGTCGGCGTGATCGGAGCGGTCATCTTCCTGATCTTCTGGTTCTAAAGGGGAGGACAATATGGAAAAGATCGCAGCCAGACTCCATATCACATACCGATTCAGGGATCTGCCCGATGAGATCCAGATGGCCTGCGCCAAGCTGCTCCTGCGTGCCGCCGGGGCATTCTTCCTGGCGCTGCTGTCGATCCCGGCCTTCCGGGACTACAAGGTGACGCTCATCATTCTGCTGGCAACTGCTCTCCTGCTCGCCAACGCCCTACAGCGGATCCTAGATTTCCTCGCAGGGAGATATTTCTTCCTCGAAGGGACCGTGACAGACAAGCAGCAGTCCAAGCGCATATTCTATCTGCTCGTGCTCTACGATGGGACGTATTACGCTGTGACCGTCCGGAATGCAGACTATAAAAAGAGCAGCATCGGGAACCATGTCAGGATCTACGTCAAGACGGGTAATTCCTTCCAGATGAACTTCGAGAATTCCGCCATCAAGTATCCCGATTACGTGTTCCCGCTGAAGAAAGCAAAGACTGCAGACACCGCGGAAAACACATAACACAGGCCCGGATGACGGGCATCAGACATCAACAGAAAGGAGAATAGGCTGGAAGAACTCCTACTCCCTTATTTGGAGAGATACACCGGCCTGAACAATTCTATGGCAAAGAAAAAGAAACTCATTATCTCGCTCTTCTGCCTGGCGGCCGTCGTCGCTGCTGGCATTTGCGCGGCCGCACTGATTGGGAATAAGTCTGGGATCACCGACGAAGGCATCGCGCGGCAACTGGAAGACATCGACTTCACAACGGAGACCATCATGGATGAAGATGTCCCTCTCGGCTCCTCGGTGAACAACCCGGATGCCCGTGAGATGGCGGAACTGAAAGCGATGTCGCAGGAGATCCTCAATCTGGTCAACCAGAACCGCGCCAACGCGGGGCTGAACGCGCTGACTTGGGACACCGACCTGGAATTGGCCGCGGCGGTCCGCGCAGCAGAAAGCTCCTCCAGGTTCGCACACACGCGGCCTGACGGAAGCCAGTGGTATACGGTGAACCCGAGGATCATGCACGGTGAGAACCTGGCATACGGGTTCAAGACTGCGGCCTCTGCTGTGAACGCATGGATGAACTCCCCTTCGCACAGGCAGAACATCCTATATCCGGATTTCACGCGGTGCTCCGTCGCTATCTACAAGACCGGAGGCACCTACTATATCGCGCAGGAATTCCGCTTCTGGTAAACACATGGAAAATTTCAGAACACGCCCGAAAGGGCGTGTTTTTTGTTGACATGTTATCGTTTACGTGCTATCATATGAGTATGGATTGATTTGACTGTGTATAATTTTCTTTTGACGGACTTTTTTTGTCCGTCTTTTTTTGTGCCTAAAATTGGGCACTTTCACTGTCTTTTCCGTCCAAATACAAAGGAAGGAGGACGCCACCTCTATAAAGTTGGCGAAAAAGTAATGAAGAAACAGACTATGGTAGTTCTGATGGCTCTCTGCATGGTAAGCAGGAGCATCAACGTTTTGGCTGCTGATGAGCAGTCAGAAGGAATTCCCGAGACCGCGATTGTCACGGAGACGGATGCTGAAGCTGAGTCCGAAGTTGAGGTCCAGGACGAGCAGGATCAGATGATTCCTGCAGAGTCTGACACCACAACCGAGGATACTGAAGTTGAGACAGACATTACCGTCGAAGCGGATGCGAATGCTGAGACGGAGCCTTCTATCGAAGCGGACGCTGAAACAGAGCTTTCTGTCGAAGCAGATACTGACGTTGACGCAGATGCTGAGTCAGAGCATTCTGACAAAGCAGATGCTGACGAGGAACTCTCAACAGAGGCAGCAGATGATCTTTCGGATGAGATTTCTGACGAGATCATCCTGGATTCTGTCGAAGATTGTGATGATGAGATCGCTACCGTACAGGAGATCGCCGAGGAAACCGAGACTGAATCTGAGGAAGATGAGATTGAGGAATCCGAGGAAGATCACACCGTGCGACAGACTGTGCCTGCAAGCGACTCTAATTTGCAGGAGACGCAGCGGGGCACAGATTACAGTTCGGTGAAGGCTCCGGATGAAATTTACTACAATCCGGAGACCGACGAATATGTGTTAGAGATCGAGCTCCTCTCCAACACAAAAAACCTATACCTTTTCTTTCCCAATGAGCTTCAGGGGGAAGGTGCAGAATATTTTACGGAAGCCCGTTCACGCATGAGCTTCCAAAATCCGGGAACCGGCATCGAAGCGAAGATCTCTTTCACATTTACGAGAGAGGATTTCGAAAAGATACTGAACGGAGACGGCGTTCTCTATATCAGTACCAACTCTGATGCTGGTCCTACCGTGACGGAGATCACCCTGCGCAGTTTGCTGTCTGGCAACTACCGTCCGGAGAACAGGCCCGAGGAGACGACCCCTGAGGAGACTACCCCTGAGGAAACAACCCCCGAAGAAACTACCCCCGAGGAGACTACCCCCGAGGAGACCACTCCCGAAGAGACGACCCCCGAGGAGACCACTCCTGAGGAGACAACTCCTGAGGAGACAACTCCCGAGGAGATAACTCCCGAGGAAGAGATCACCCCTGTGGTGGAGATCTCCGCAGAGCCTGTACAAACCGTCACCGATGTTACGGTGGCGGGCCTTCGAGAAGTCAAAGAAGAGGAGGAGGACGACATCGTTGTCCTCGGCGATTCGATGTCCAGACTGCATGTCAAAACATCCGATGAGCCGATCGCCATGGATGCGATCCTTCTGCTGCTGAGCGCGGCAGGCATCATCGTCCTGGCTGCGAAAGGCAAAAGTGGTTGCAGATAATTTTATTATGTTAATCTTGCGACCGTGAAAAAGAGCTGCCATCAGGCAGCTCTTTTTTTGTTCCTGTGAAATTCGTTCAGCTCACAATCAACCTATTTAAGACCTCTGCCGCCTGTTCCAGTCTCTTCATCTGGCGGGCCATCTCAACCCTGTCAGCGATCACGCACTTCCCGCTGATGATCCTAACGAGCTGGTCTACTGCCTCCGCGACGGCATCATCTATCGTCTCTTCCACATCAGTCAGGAGTTCTTCTCTCTCCTCCTCATCTGCGGCTGTAAAGAACTCCTCATCATCGGCGACCTGGGGACTGATCTCAGTCCTCTGGACCTCCGGCTCTTCCGTGACTGCCTTCGGCTGCTCTTCCAGATCCTCTTCCTCTGTGATCGGGGCACTATGCTGTATCTGTGCACCCGCTGAAGACTGGCTGTTTTCTGGCACGGTCACGCTTTCCAGATCCATTTCCTCTCTTTCAGCTGCATGTACTGGAACTGCGATCTCCGGCTCCTTACTATCCTCGTAGGATGCATTAAAGTGTCTTTCAGCTCTTTCAAGGAAGCCGGTGGCTAAAACGGTCGAGATCTTTTCATCTTTGGAGTTTGTCAGATACTCCTGACACAGCTTATAGTAATAATTCTGAATTTCCTCACTTTTCGTATATATCGAATCGACCAGTCTGAGAGGCAATGCTCCCCGATCGAATAAGACCTGGAGATCTGGGATCACCCGCAGGAGATAGAGATATCTTTGCACGGTTGATTTAGCGGTCTTGCCAAAGAAAACCTTTCCGAGCATCTTGTACGCACTCTGCCCTATCTCGCTGTCTGAGTCGATCCAGTCAGTCGTCACGTCCAGCACATGTGTCTTATACGCATCTATCGCCCGCGCCAGATCCAGCGGTCTATATTCGCGTCCGTTCAGGTTCGATAACAGCAGGAGTTTCCAGCGCGACACTTCATCCTTCGGCTGCGGCGACACGATCGCTGGGATCTTCTCCATTCCAAGAGACTTGCAGGCAAGGTATCTGCGCTCGCCAGAATACAGTTCATAACGTCCGTCACTTTTCTTAAAAACACCGATGGGGGAACCATCGATGAAGCCTGCGTTCTTGATCGCATCAGCCAGTCGGTCGATGCCATCCATGTTGAAGATCTGCGAGTTCATGGGATTGGGGTCGATCAGGTCTATCGGGATCTCCTTCTTTCTGGGATCGTTCATCACGTCATTGTCTTTTTTCATCGCCTGACCGATCATGCTCTTTGTCGAGTTTGATAACTGTTTCATGAAAACCTCTCCATCCTTTCCATAATCTCTTCTGTCAGTCCCTGGATCTCCCTGGCTGACCTGCTGGACCTCGCAAAATAATGTACGGGTCTCCCGAATTCCCTGGAATCCTTAAATACAGACGCGCTGTGGATATATGTCTTGAAGACACTGTCTCCTAGACCGCTGTCCAGCCACGCTTCACGGTACGCTTTATCACTGCCTACCCTTCCATCCAACCTGTTTAGGACTACGCCGACAATGTAAAGATTGTCGTTATATCCGTTGTCCCTCAGCCCGTCAACGTTCTCCGATACTTTCTGGTATCCGTATATGGAGTCCTTCCCCGGTTCTACAGGTACAACCAAGCCGTCCGCAGCGCACAGGCCGTTCAGACACAGCGCGTTCTCAGCAGGCGGGCAGTCGATGATGCAGTAATCATAAGAATCACCGACATGCTCCGTGAGCCGCATTAGGAGATGCGGATCGTCTATATCCATATAATCCAGCTCAGGAGAACCAGGTATCAGATACATATTGGTCGCGATGCTCGACTGCCTGTTCTCACCAAAAGTATACTTGATCTGTTTGATCAGTCCGTTTATCTTCAGCCCGCCAAGTACCTTATCCGGCTTTCGGAAATACTGATACAGCGAAGTCTTCGGTGGTTTTTCATCTTCGAGCAGATACATCGTCGCGTTGCACTGTGTGTCGCAGTCTATGAACAGTACCTTCTTGTTGTAGACCCTGCTCAGACAAGCCGCAACATTTACGGCAAGCGTCGTTTTCCCTGTCCCGCCTTTTCTGATGTAAAATGCGATTGTTTTCATCATTTCCCGCAATATGTCTCCCGCTTCTTCTATCCGACGGCGGGAGAAATTGACCTGCAGTTTCCCCCCTTCCAAAGACGTTTTTGGCTGCCATCACCTGCAGACTGTCAGAGATAAAAAATCTGCCTGGTGTCGTTTCAACCTAAACATATATTAAAAGAAAAAGACTTTTGAGTCAACCCTGCCAGACCAGAAACATTTTTTCTTCTCAGTTTCTCGTCGCATTTTTAGATAGGTCTGCGTACCCTCCGAGGGTACGCAGACCATCCTTCTCTCCCGTCGGATGCGTTCCCTTAGACATCTGTTCATGCCATGTAGCGTACCCTCCGAGGGTATGCTGGCTATCCTTTTCCCACGCCGGATGTGCTCTCTTAGGCAGCCGTTCATGTCGTGTTCCGTACCCTCAGAGGGTACGCTGGTTATCCTTTTCCCACGCCGGATGTGCTCCCTTGGGCAGCCGTTCATGTCGTGTTCCGTACCCTCAGAGGGTACGCTGGTTATCCTTTTCCCACGCCGGATGTGCTCCCTTGGGCAGCCGTTCATGTCGTGTTCCGTACCCTCAGAGGGTACGCTGGTTATCTTTTTCTCCCGCAGGATGTGCTCCCTTAGACAGCGGCTCATATCGTGTTCCGTACCCTCAGAGGGTACGCTGGTTATCTTTTTCTCCCGCAGGATGTGCTCCCTTAGACAGCGGCTCATATCGTGTTCCGTACCCTCCGAGGGTACGCAGGAGCTTCAAATACGGATGTCGGCGGGCCGTTAATCCTGTGTTGCAGAGCTCTAATACAGTATTAAGAAACTTTTGCAAGGGATTATTGACATTAAGATCACCTCTTCATATAATGTTATCGTAAATACTGTATATATACAATAACATAGAGGAGATCAGAAAGATGATAATTGGAATCGACGTTGGCAACTCTGACGTAAAGACCGCGAGAACAGAAACCCCCACTGGTTTCATCAAGCACGGAAAGCTTCCGTTCGGAGCTGACACATGGATCGAATTTTACGGGGAGTATTATGTGCCTACCATGGAGAGGTTTCCCTACAGGCAGGACAAGACAGGGGATGAGAACCTGCTGGTCCTCACGATGTTCGGCATTGCCAAGGAGATCATCGCCAGGCTCAGAGAAAACGGCGTGACATCTGAGGAAGAACTCCGCCAGCAGATTTCCCAGATCAACACCATACATCTCGGCGTCGGCCTTCCTCCAGCGCACTATGCCACGCTCAGGGATCGGACACAGAAGTATTATCTGGACCGCCTGGGACATGATATCGCCTTCTCTTACAATAATTACAAGTTCAACCTGCACTGCGGTTCCGTGAACGTATTCCCACAGGACTATGTCGCCGCGGTCACCGATAAGAAGAACCGGATATCAAGGGAATATTCCAACTACGTGGCCGTAGACGTCGGAGGCTATACGGTGGATGTCGTGCAGATCAATCAGCGCAAACCGGAAAAGAGACAGAAGTCCATGCCGATGGGGATCTTCCGTCTGTACGATGGGCTCATCGATACCTGCATGAACGAGACCGGCATCACGCTCTCGAAGATCAACATCGAGACTGTCCTCCGGGGAGAGAAGAACGTGCTGCCCGAGGAGTGCATCAGGATGATCCATTCGGAGACCCAGGCATGGGTCAACGATATCATCAGCAAACTGGTAGAAGCAGGCTATGAGCTTCGGACTATGCCGTGCCTCTTCATCGGCGGCGGGGCCCTCCTGCTCAGACCGTACATCGAGAGAAACAAGCTCCTTTCCTTCTTCGATTTCATCGGCGATGTACATGCGAACGCGATAGGTTATGAAAAGTACGTCGCACTGATGCTACGGCAGAACCGGCAGTAGGGATTAAGATTCAGCAAGGAGGGAGTCGGGCATGCCACAGGAATATCTACATATCGACCTATATTTTTCCCCTGACGATCCGGATCAGGTCCGCGTCTTCAACTGTCTGAAGAGCACGGGAAGAAAGAAGACCGCAATGATCACATCCATCATTTCGAGCTTCTTTGCACGGACCGTCAGGATACCGCTGGAAACGGTCACCCCGGCGCAGATACAGGCCGCACTCGCTCTCTACAGCGGCCCGGGGACTGTTCCTGCAGAACCTGTGATCGTCGGCACAGTCAACATCCCGGGGCAGGCAGAAGAGAAGAGGAGCAAAAAAAAGCGCCCCGACATAAGCCGGAGAAGCAGGAGAGGGCAGGAGAGGGCAGAAGAGGGCGGCGGCATCGTCACGCAGAGCTCGGAGCCTTCAGCAGGAATCCTCGAAGATATTATGCCCGAAGATGGAGACCTGGACCTTCTCGAAGGGCTCAGCATGTTTTGAATATTTGTTTTTGTAAATTAACGATATCATATTATTGACTTTTGTTCGTAATGGAATTATAATAAACAGTATCAAGTAGAAGGGAGCGGGGCGGAGGCAAGCCATGCTCCCTCTACTAATATAAAAAAAAGAGAGGAGAAAAAAATTATGACACCAGCCTTTGCAGCACAAAGGAACACACCACACACCGTCATAACACTGAAGCAGGCAGGCGCTACGATCCGCCAGAAGGTTCAGCTCGTCACATCCGCCTTTCTTCTCTGTATGTACGGACTCGGGAATGCGCTTGTAGCGGATTCGGTATCCAGCACAAATGAACTTTTTGGGAAACTTGGAGAATTCACAGAAACCATTCTGACAGGTCTCGAAGAGCTCTACTGCGACAAGTTGTTCCCGCTCTTTTTTGTCTTCGACCTTATCTTACTGGCTATCTCCAAGGATGAGCGCAAGATCTCGATTGAGAAGAGGGCTCTGATTACCCTGTGTATCGTATTCGTCCTGATCAAGGGTGTAACGATCGTTACGGACACACTTAATCAAGTCGCAACATTTTGATCCGCGAAAATCATCTGAATCAGACAGACTGGCAGGCGTGCGCAAAACTCGTTTCTGCCAGTCTGTCATAAGAAAAGCAGGCGAATCGGGTATTTAACCCTCTTTTTCCTGCTCCGTGAAAGAAAGGGGAGAAGGCAATGGTACAAATCATGCAGGTAAAAACTGCAACTCCGGCTATGGCGGTCACTTTGAAACAAGCCAAGGCAACGCTCCACCAGAAAGTCGCTCTTGTCATGTCAGGCGTGATGCTCTGTATATATGGGATAAACAATGCGCTCTATGCGGATTCGGTTTCATCAGCGCCGACATCCCAACTCTTTGATGCCGCAGGTAACTTTGCTCAGAAGCTGATCGAGGGCCTGGATGATTTCTACTGCTCAAAGTTATTTCCACTCATCTTTGTCTTTGATCTGATCATGCTCGCCATTTCCAAAGACGAGCGTAAGATCGCAGTCGAGAAGAAAGCGCTGATCACCATATGCATCGTCTTCGTACTGATCAAGGGTGTCACTGTCATACAGACCACGCTGGAGAATGTCGCAACATTTTAGCCGTTAGATAGATCTGTTACGGCAGGTGGAAGACCCAACTAAGCAGAAGCGCGCTGCCGTTTCCGTGCGGGAGAACAGGAATCCAGACGGCGCTGTCCACCGGCACAGCGGGTAGTCCCCGCGCATATTCACATGAAACGGGCTGCATGCAGCCCGTTTTTTAGTAATCTAAAGAAAGGAGAACGGTCCTGTCTATTTTGATAGGATCCTCGGCAAATCAATGGAAAGTATTGCAGAAAGCATTGGCGGAAAAATCATCGAACCACTATTGGACGGTATTTTCGGGTTCTTTGATGAATGGCTCGCCGGAGTGGTCAGAGCGATATTGGATTACTTTACTATAGATTTTGGTCCGGCCATGGGAGTATTCCGCAGCTACCTCGGCTCTGGAAACGTGGCGAGCATCCAGACGATATTGGCCGGTGCCGGGATCGGTCTTGCATCGACCATCTTCCTGTTTCATCTTTTCATGCTCTCGATGCAGAATGTAAATGACTCACGAGAATCTCTACCGAACCTGATATACAGGTATATCGTATCGATGTTTCTTGTCGGCGGCGGTATGGCATTCTTCGAAGAATGGATCCTTGGGACGGCACAGGGGTTCTATAACGCCATTATGAATATCGGCGTTGAAGGCTCTAATGCATCGACGCAGATAGATTCCCTCATGGCTTCTGCGGTGGATGAACTTTTAATAAATGTAGAAGTGCCCGGTTTCTTTATTTTGGAAGCAATTCTGAGGATTGTCTTCAGCATCACAATCATCATCAACTTTTTGAAGTTCGCAATAAACATCATCATGCGTTATGTGTCCATGTGCGTGGAACTGCTCTTTTTCCCTGTTGCGGCGAGCACCTATGCGAGTAAGGGGACATCCGGCATCTTTGCCTCATACGTCCGAATGCTCGTATCAGAGATCATCATGCTCTGTATGAATGAGATATTTGTCGTAGGTTTTGTCAGTATCACAAACTCTGACACATGCCACGGCATCATCGGTCAGGCTTTTATCATTGCCTTTCTACGGGTATCGCAATCGGCAGATGGATATCTTCGTTCGGTGGGTATGAACACCGCGCAGACCGGGCAGAGCCTTCTCGATGAAGCAATGGGTACAGCCAGGTCTATGGCAGGGATGGCTCTTATGGCCGGCAGGATGGGAAGCGGCGTCAAGCATTCCATCGGACAGACAAAAGCCGCTGCCGGTGCAGCCCGCGGCGATTTCGGGAAGTTCATGCAGGGTCAGAACCTTATGACATCCGGACATGCATCGACAACACCCCCGACAAAGAACATTCAGGAATTCCGCCAGGCTGGCGGGAAGATGTCCGCTTCCGATCCTGCGTTGATGAAGGAGGTCACGAGAGCGGCTATGACCAGCGGGTACAGGGACCTTGCGACGATGCCTTCGGATATACAGGCTGCCGCGGTCAATTCCACGCTTGGTTCCAGTGTCTCGAAGGCAGCGCTTGATGCAGGTATGGGTGACGCGAAGCTGAGAGACATCGCTGTCGATTCCGGCGGCAATATCTCTGCGAAAATGGCTTATGGCGACGGCCGCGAGATGGCTGTCAACATGTCGAAAGTTCCACCGCGAGACCCTGCGATGGCGATCGGATCTGTTACGGATATCGCTGGGAATAAGATGTACCTGTCCAGGGCTGAGTCGCCTGACAGCGTCATTTCCAGCGCGAAGGCCAACGGGACGCTCAGCATGTCCAATCCCGATGTTGCGGATGCCGTGAAACAGAACATGGTAACGAACGGCAACAGGGCACTGACCAATATGCCCGACGATGTGCAGGCACAGGCTTTCGAGAAGTTCCACAGCAGGGGCTTTGATATGATGGCCGCTGAAAACGGACTCGGCATCACCTCCGGCGATGTGAAAGACGTGTCTGTTGACGGGTCCGGGAATATCAAGGGGACTGCAGAGATCGGCGGGAGAGAAATGGATATGACTATCTCCAACAACGCTCCCAAGGATTCCAGCACCCTGATCGGCAAGTACAAGGACGAAGCCGGGAATACGCAGTATGTATCCGCAACGCCGAAAGAAGGGCTTGCACCTGGTACGGATATCGAATATGTCGATAACAGTGCATCTGCAGGTGTTGGAGGAGCATCCAATGGAGGAACAGACGTCAACGTCGCCGCCGGAACAATAGAAGGCGCTGCTCCTCAGACGATCGGAGAGGGCGGCTCTACTGTTATCGCTGATGCTGCTGCAGGTGCAGTCGGTGGGGTTGATGTCAATATCGCCGCAGGTTCTGCAGAAGGTGCCGCGCCTCAGGCGATCGGAGAGGGCGGCTCTACTGTTATCGCTGACGCTGCTGACGGTTCGTTCGGCACAGCTGATGTCAATATCGCCGCAGGTTCTGCAGAAGCTGCCGCGCCTCAGGCGATCGGAGAGGGCGGCTCTACTGTTATCGCTGACGCTGCTGACGGTTCGTTCGGCACAGCTGATGTCAATATCGCCGCAGGTTCTGCAGAAGCTGCCGCGCCTCAGGCGATCGGAGAGGGCGGCTCTACTGTTATCGCTGACGCTGCTGACGGTGCAGCCGGCGGAGGTGATGCCAATATCGCTGCCGGATCTGCGGAAGGCGCTGCTCCTCAGGCTGTCGGAAACGGCAATGCTTCCGGCGCACGTACAACTGTGTCCGGTGCTCATGCCGGGTCAGCTCCTGTGGGTTCTGCTCCTGGCAGATCTGGAGGTGGAACAGGCGTTTCCTCGCCTGCAGGAGCCTCCGGCTACAATCAGCCGGGCGATTCTGGTAGAGGTACTGCCGCTGGTGTATCTGCACATTATGCCGCAGGATCCGGGGCAGGTCCTGCAACAGTGTCTGGTGCAGGAGGCTCAGTCCCTGCCGGGGCATCCGGCTCCGTTATCCATACGGCAGTTCCCGCTGGTACGACGGTATCCGGCACTCCCGCTGGATCAGTTCCCGGAGCAACGGTCATCGGTACTCATGCGGACGCTCCTGTCGGCGCGGCAGTCAGCGGGGCAGCGGTCGGAGGACAGGCTGGTGCGGCACCTGCTGGCAGCGCAGAAGCCGTTGGAGGGCAGGCTGGTCCTACAGTCGGCACATCGTATGATCCCGTGTCCGGTGAACAGGCGGGTCCCTCTGCCGGTGCAGCTTATACAGCGGCTGCCGACGGGCAGACGGTATCCGTTACCGGCCAAGGCGCGGCCGCTGTCGGCGTAGACGGCTCAGAAGCAGGAGACATCGGCGCAACGGTCATACCGGCATCCGGAGAAGAAAGCATACCCGCATACGGTTCTGATGTACAGACATCCGGCACCACACCTTCATATGTCAGTGATTCCATTTCTCCGTTCACAGGAGGAGCGGCACATGTCAATGAACTGCCCATCTCGCCTGAGGAATTTGAAGACGGTATGCCGTTTGGAGAGACGGCAGCCGCTTACACGCCGCCGAGCCCTGACATGCTCGAATTTGACGTTGACCTTATGGGTGATACGGTTCCTGCTTCAGGAGAGGGCGCATTCGTTTCCGGTGCGGCAGATATCGCGGGCGACGCCTCGTATGAGAGCGGCGGTATTGATATGAGCTCTTACAGCGGCAGTGCGGAAGCACCTGTGTCTGGTGAGACCGCGTTTGTGGGCGGCGGTGCAGAGGTTCCCGTATCCGGCGAAACCGCGTTTGCGGGCGGCGGTGCGGAAGTGCCTGCATCCGGTGAAGCCGGATTCGTGAGCAGCGGAGCCGAAGCTGGCCCTTACAGCGGCGTAACGGCAGCCCCTGTATCCGGCGAGACTGCGTTCGTGAGCGGCGGCGGAGCGGAGGTGCCTGCATCCGGTGAAGCTGCGTTTGAGAGCGGCGGCGGTGCCGGCATAGGCTCCTACGGCGGCAGTGAGGGGACACCCGCATCCGGTGAAGAACCGACCACTCTTTACGGCGATGCCGGAGGATACGCGGCGAGCGGCGCTGCTGGAGGTCAGGCAGCCGCGGCAGAAAGTACTGGACAGACGTCCGGAAGCACCGTCCCGATCGGCGGTAATCAGAGCACGACCGCCGCAGGGAACCCGACGGGCGACTATCAGTACAGCCAGGCTCCTGCCTCAGCGGCCCAGCCCGCGGGCGGTACGGTCCCTGAGACACAGACGCCCATGAGGACGCCTGCCGAGATCGCATCCGGCGTCACTCTGGACCGGAGATGGAAGACATCCCATCAGGCGGCACTGGCCGGAGCACGTTTCACGCCCACATCAGACGGCGGTATGGAACTGCGGCATGCGGACAACAGCGTCATGATGTATCAGGATTCCAAAAAGGTACAGCATTATTCCTTTGATACCAAGACTGTCAACGAAAGGGATTTTGCACCGAACGGGATCTATGAGACGTCCGGACTGCAGAACGTATCCATCAAGGGATACAACCCAGATGGGAGCTTCACGATCGAGGCAGATTCCTATGACCGGGGCGGCAATCCTTCCAGGACGAAGTACCTGTGCAGGGACTACGCGACCTGCCACACGGAAAGAGGCAAGGTGATAAGAGGGAACAGGACACACAAGTCCCTGCTCCTCACTGAGATAAAGGACCAGAAAAAGGATCTTTATGAAGGCACCCCAAAACTGCATTCACGAAACGACAGAGACACATCAATACCGAACCCACGGAAAGGCCGTGACCGCAGATGAACGAAGAGCTCAACCAAAAGGATGAATCCCTCCAGACAGCTGCACAATTAGGCAGTATGGCGGGCGAGGCCGCAAAAAAGATCGGTCAAAAGGCCGCGGAGACAGCCGCGAAGGAAGGAGGCAAGGCCGCCGGCAAGGCTGCTGCAGAGACAGCAGCCGGAGCCGCCTCCGCCGGATCGGCCGCCGCAACCGGCGGCGCATCTCTCGCGGTCGAGGGAGCAGTGGAAGCGGCGACCGTTCTCGGCAAGCTTGGGGATGTCAACGACAGCATGAAGACGGGGCTGGACGGAAATCTTTTGACGATCCTCCTGGCGCTGGCGATCTGCGCATTGACCGTCTTTATAAGTATTTTCGGTGTTATACATTATTACCTTCCATCGCCGGTACAGACGTACATCGAAAATCAGTACATGGCCGTGGAATCAGACGCGGGCGCTGCGGAAGAATCCTCCGGCGGGTTTTTCTCCAACCTCTTCAATATGTTAAAGAGGACCGTGGTTGAATTCCTGGGCTTCGAATACAAGGAACCTTCCAGGTACGATGTCGTGTACGAGGATTCCCTGAACACGGACATCACGATCATCAAGAACGGTCTGACCAAGGCATTCGAGGAGGTCGCGCCGAAAGAAGTCCGGCATGTCATCAAGGAGAAGGAATACGATTTCGACCTGACATGGGAATCCTGGGAGAAGAATGAGAACCCGTACATGACAGACGGGGAGTGGAACGTGAACTTTGCGGAGTTCATGATCATACTCAACGAGGATGAAGACCTGGCGATCAATGAGTTCGAGCCGGAAGCCTATCAGGAGTTCATGCAGATGGATGAGAACCTGCAGTATCTCTATTACCTGGAGTTCACGGAACTGTGGAGGTACACCGAGGAATGGACCGAACCCGTCCTGAAAGATGTGTTGCAGGACGACGGAAGCTACTTACAGGAATGGGTCGATGAGGAGCGCACGCAGACATGGGACGTTCCTGCCGGCGAGACGACCCTGACGACGCCCAGGGGGACATACCACCTGGATGAGGACAACACGATCCTCTGGGCGGAAGTGGTCATCTTCAAATACGATCTTCTCGACCTTTGTGAGATGGTAGGGGTAGACATTTATGGCGTTTTCCAGTATTCAGGAGATGATTATTCAGCCGTAGCGTCAAATTGGGAGATGTACAAACAGGACGATTCCTATGACAGATACCTCATGTATGAGGATGGAGGCCCTTCCTACCAGGAACAGTTGCTGCGCACCTACTCCTTCGACGTCGATCTCGGGCCAAATGTCAGATCGCCGCTGGCAAGGCATTACCACAACGGCCTTGAAGACCCGGACGACCTGGTATATGGTCCGGAAGAGGGCGGGGAGATTCCCGTGCCGGATCCAATGGATCCTGAATCCATCAGCGACGCGATACGCTGCCTCCTGGAATGGCTGTACTCTAAAGTCGGGAATCCATACTCACAAAAAGACAGGGATGATGGATACCATTTCGACTGTTCCTCCCTTGTATATTACGCATACAGGCAGCTCGGCATAAACGTAGCATACAGAGGATCGAACACAGCCGCTGCTATCGCGCAGGGTCTCGCAGCATCCGGGAAAACGGTAGATGTATCGGACCTCCAACCGGGGGACATCATATTCTACAGCCATGAGGTCAACGGGCGGTACAAGAACATCTCCCACGTCGCCATCTACATCGGGGACGGGATGATCATCGACGCCAGAGGCAAGAAATACGGCGTCGTCAAAAGAGCTATGCCAAAGAATCACATCGTGATGTGCGGACGCCCCACGATGTAGGAAGGAGAGTATCATGCAGGACAAAAAGAAGATGTACATGATCGCCATTGGGGCCTGTATCCTGGCGGTGGGCGTGTTCGCCGCCCTGGTCGTAATCTTGAACAAAAGAGGAGATGAGGAGGCGAAAACGGAGCCGGAGACCCAGGTGGAGTATGCGCAGATCGAAACATCCACGGTAGACGACGAATGGATCGACACGGACACGTACGACGCTATGGAACACGAGGACAGCGATGTCTGGAAGGATGAGTGGGAGGAGGACGAGGAGGAAGTTCCCGTCGATGACAATCCCCTCTACTATACGAACATGGAAGTCGTGTTCGACTACCTGCCGATTGGTGTGATCAAGACGCTCAGGGACGAGACCTGGGAGTTCCTGCAGCACAACAGTTTCAGGCACGGGAAGGCCGTCACGATCCTGGAGGACCAGATCGAAGGGGACAGAGACGATGTGAAGTTCTATTTTACCGTCGAGGAACTGGACGGGTTCCTCTTCTCGGCACATTATGATACCAGGCACAAGGTAGTGGAATTCATGCGGGAGCAGGATCCGTGATCCGCACGGGTTGACAGAAAAAATACAGCACCTTTTTCCAGGGCACCTCTAAGGGGCCGGCGAAAAAGGTGCTTATTTTTTTAACGAATATTGCTTTTTGCACTGTTTTCATTTATATTGTTTATATACGATAACATGTAATAACACTGCGATACCATCCGGCAGCCAAGACATGTGTTCGCGCAATCTAACAGGAAAGGAGGAAAGCACATTGGAGAGTACCAACGATCTTGAAGTCTACACCATACCGGCAAACGTGCTCCGATCACGGAATCTCTTTGGTTTTCCAAAGCGGAACTGGATCGAAGGGGGAGTCGAGGCGCTCCTGGCGGGATACCTGCTGAACCTGATCCCGTTCGTAGCAAAGGTAAAGGTCATTTCCATCCTCGTCATCTGTCTGAGCATCCTGACCGTGAACCTGATGGGCATCAAGAACCGGAGCATCACCCAGATCGTCATCGCATTTTTCAAGCACAGACGCATCAAGGCAGTATATCATCTAGGGAGCGTATCAAATTATGACAAACACAAAGGAATACAAGCTGGTAGCCCTGAAGGGGAATCCGCAGCAGAAAAAGTCATCCGGATCGTCAAGTCCAAAGCAAGCGAATACGCCGGCATCGTCAACGATGAAGACGATACCGGTCAGGGATGAACCGTTAGAAGCACAGGCCCCGGCCGCAGAGGTACCGCAGGCCAGGCAGTCTGCCCTGGAAAAGGGCATATCCCTGCTCAAAGGGAAGATGGAAAAAGTGCCGGGGAAGACGCCTGAAAAGGCACCGGCGAAAGGGGACTCCCCAAAGACGTCCTTCGCGGAAAGGGCGGCGGGCGCAGGAAAGGCTGCCCTGCAGAAGACCAAGCCGACTGAAGGCGAATCCTATGCCGAGCACCTCGTAAAGACCGGCATCCGGAAGATCAACACCTCCAGCAAGGAGCGGAAGGCAAAGAAAGCGGCCGTCGCGGCAGGCAAGCACATCCACGTCAAGGAAGGGTTCGCCCAGGACTATCTGCCGATCATCGAGGTGTCCAACGGCCTCGTCCACTTGACCAACGGGCGATGGGTCAAGATCCTGGAGGTCTCGCCGATCAACTTCTACGAAAAGAAGGACTCGGAGCGGAACAACATCGTATCCGCCTTTACGACCATTTTCCGGATCTGTCCCAGGCGGTTGCAGTTCAAGATCACCGCTGACAGGGCGGACCCTTCCGAGATGGTCACAAACATCCGGAGCCGGCGCCGTCCGGACGAGGATCCGCTGATCACGGCACAGCGCGACGACTACATCAACAAGATCATCGACATCACCAGCAGCGCGTCCGTGTCCAAACGGTTCTTCATCATCTATCAGAACGAAGGCCGGGCTCACCGGTTCGAGGATATCGTTGACGAGATGCGCCAGATCGAGATCGACATCGGCGGCGTGCTCGCACGGTGCGGGAACTATCTCGTGGAGCGGGACAAGGACCCGGATACCGACGTGCTGATGAAGTTGTACTATCTGCTGAACCGCAAGTCCTCACGGTCCTTCCCGTACGACTACCGTTACAAGCGGATGCTGGCGGACGCCGCCAGGTACAACGCCGCCACCGGAGCAGACAGACAGGTGGCAGACCTGGATGTGATCTCCACCCGCGGCATTGATACCACATCCTCCATGTGCATGCTCATCGACGGCCAGTACTATACCTGGCTCGCCCTGAAGGAGAATGGGCATCCCGGCGCAGCATACGCGGGCTGGCTCGACCTGTTCTCCTTCGGTGAGTACGTTGACGTTGACTGCCATATCAGCCGTCTCCCCCGCGAGAGCACCCTGCGGATCGTCGAACAGTATACGCGGACCAAGAAAGTCAGTGCCAAGGAGCATATCGGCGACCAAGCGAAATATGAGGAGAAGATGGGAGACGTCAACAACAACATGTACGTCACCCGGAAGATGCGGAATGAGGATGAGGACCTTTGGGAGACTTCGATCCTGCTGACCATCAGGGCCGACAACAAGAAACAGCTCATCCAGAGGCGCAACTCCATCCAGAAGTCGCTCCAGGCGAGGCAGTTCTATACGGAGGACACATACCTCAACACGGACCAGATGTACCGCATGACCCTCCCCCTAATGCTGCCGGACAGGGATATCTTCACCCGGTGTCAGCGCAATTACCTGACATCCTCGCTGAGCAGCCTGTATCCGTTCACGAGCCCGGAGATGTACGATCCTACCGGGTTCATGATCGGGATCAACCAGAAAAACGGGACCCTGGCGGCGATCAACAATTTCAACACCAAGCGGTTCAAGAACGCGAACATGGCCATCTTCGGCACGTCCGGCGCAGGCAAGACCTTCACCGAACAGACCCTGGCCTATGGGATGCTCTTTGCGGGCATCCGGACGTTCTTCATCCTGCCGGCGAAAGGGTATGAGTACATCCCCGGATGCAACAACGTGGGAGGGACCTATATCAAGCTGGCGCCCGCCGCGCAGACGTGCGTGAACATCATGGAGATAAGGCCGGAGGAATCCATCCGCATGGAGGACGTGGAGGAAGACCTGGCCGAGTCCAAGACCTCCCTGCTGACAAAGAAGGTCAACAGCATCATCGTCTTCATCCAGCTCCTGATGGGCAAAGAGCAGATGGGCCTCATGGAGACCAACAACTTGAACTCCTACATCGTCGCGCTCTACCACAGATTCGGCATCACGGACGACAACAGGTCCATCTACGCGGCACCCGGCGTGCTGAAAAAGATGCCGGTCATCAGCGACCTCTATAATGCCCTGCTTGACAAGCCCGGCATGGAACGGGTCACCTCGGTGCTCAACGTGTTCGTGGCCGGGACCTGCAGGAACATGAACGGACAGACGAACGTGTCGTTCGACAACAACTACATCGTGTTCGACATCGATGAGAGCGACATCCCGGAGGAGCTCCTCCCCGCGTTTCTGTACATCGCCTTCGATGCGGTCTACGACATGGTGAAATCCTCCCGCGTCCACTTTGATGCGGTGTTTATGGACGAAGTGTGGAAGATGATGGGTAATCAGGCTGCCGCGAAGCAGGTGCAGCGCATGGTCAAGCTGATCCGCGGCTATGCCGGATGCGTCATCCTTGCGACACAGGACATCCATGACTTCCTCAGCGATGACGGGTTCGGCGTAGCAGTCTTGAACAACACCGAGATCAAGCTGTTCCTCAACCTCAAAAACGATGAGTGCGAGCGCGTCGCGTCCCTGATCAAGCTGGACGCCGACGACCAGAAACGGATCCTCGGGTTCCAGAGAGGGCAGGCGATGCTCATCAGCAACGGCGACAAGGTGTTCGTAGATATCAAGGCTTCCGAGCACGAGGTCCTCACGTTCACCACCGATGCCAACATCCTTCGAAAGAAGAATCAGATCGATTCCTGATTGCCGGAGACCGCATAATCCTGTATTAAGTGGCAGGAATACAGGATTAGCGGCCCGCAGTACGGGAATAGAAGCATTTAATCCAGTGTAACGACTTCACAATACAGTAAAAAGCGGCGGGAATACAGTGTTATACCGTGATAATACGGTAAAAAGGCCGCGTAATCCTGTGTAGATGATCCGTAATACAGTACAGCGGGGGACGAATACAGGATAAGGACCTCGTAATACAGTATTAACCACCGCCAAACAAGAAAGGAGACCCTAAAATGAACCGGTTGTCAAATGATGCGATGCTCATCAACGATATCCTTAAAGCGGTCAAGTGTATGACCGTTTCCCAGGTATGCACCATCCTTCCCGGCAAGAGCGAGAACGCATACCGCTATATCCTCAGTCAGCTCTACAGGTCGAACTATATCTCCTTTATCGACCACAATTACCTCGTACCCTACAAGCATGAGGAGATCAGCCGCGAATCCGTCCTGTGCATGTGGGCCATGCTGGACGACAGCCCCGAGTCCGATACCGGGATCGTCATTCCCAAGGAGCTCCAGACCATCTGCCGTTCCGACTTCCCCGCTCAGTTCATGTACATCCATGACAACAAGCTAATCGACACGGTGTACATCCACAAGGACAATACTTCCAACCTGCTGTTCCTGCAGAATTCCATCCTGAACAGGATCCCGGAAGAGGCGCTGGGCGACTACTGCGTCCTCATCGTCATCGAGGACGAGAGCCTGATCGATCAGGTCGCCGCCGTCAATCTCGCGGTCCCGAACACGATCGCTCTGGCTGTTCAAAAAGGTGATTTATATGAGCGTCCTGAGTTTGTTTATTACAAATAATGGAACCTTTTTCAACTCCTTTCGACCGCTCCAAAAAGGTCAAAAGTTAAAAAATTAACAAAGACATTTTTTATACCTTTTTGATACGCTCCGACCCGCATTTTTAGGGGATTTTTCCCGAAAATTTTATTGGGGTATGAAGCACAACCAGAATTTCGCACGGGAAAAGCACCCCAGAAATCCAGCGGCTGACAAGCGGGGCAAAAACTGGAGCACTGGCGGCCTTATTCACAGACCGAACGGACAGTGGATAAAAGGAAGTTGAGACAGGACAGGAGAGATCGATATGAATGCAAAAAAGAACTACACGAAGGGAATACGGCGGGAGCTGGTGCGGCTCCTGAGTATGAGCGGGGTTATGACATACCGTTCACTGAACGCGATGCCATGGAATCGGCAAATGGCGGGGCGGATGATACGCAAGATGGAGAAGGAAGGGGTACTGGAGGTATATAAGAACCCAAGCCGTATCCTTTTTGCGAACCACACATGGCAGGGAACCGGAGAAGAGTATGAGCAGGCGCTGACGAAAGAAGAGATACGCTACTATCGGGAGAACGTGTCGTACTATATGAAGAACCTGAAGGAAGACCGTAAGAAGTGGTATCAGAACAGCGAGCGCCTGCTGAGGGAGTCGGAGATTAACGCACTGCTGTACGCGGCTGGCACTAAGATCCTCACAGATGAAAAGCCATGTGGGGACGAGCGGATACCGGAGGACATGGAGGTATATTACACTTCCAGGGAGATCAGACGGTATTGGGAGGATAAGGCGACACGTGCAGGATTGAAGAGTATGATGTCGGACTACATGGAAGGCGGCGCGATGCATACGAGAGGTCATGGGCTGCTGATATCGCCCGGCGGGAACTATGCGGTATACCACACAGGGCGCACACTGATGAAGTGGGAACCGATGGGAGAGATGACGTTCGCGGTGAACATGGCACGATTTTTGAACCGCAGGACCGGCGATGTGCAGGCGGAGCAGATAGAGGATGCGATCATGCTGGCGGACGTGCCGGTGGTATACGCGCGGATGGCAGTATGCGAGAAAAAATACCAGAAGAGGACGGGCCTGGAAGCGGTCAGTCAGGTATATCGGAGGCTGTACGTGCTGACGACCTCATCTGAGGGAAGGAGGATGGCGTGTATGATGCAGAAGAAAGGCTGGCAGACCCGGCTGAGGGAAGCGTTCCTGGCACATGAGGAGATGCGTGAGAGCCAGTTTTGCACGACGCCGTGCGACGGGTATGACAGAGAGAAGGATGTATACACGCTTCTGTTCTGCATTCCGGACCTGATAAAACTGAAGGACTTCGCGACACGGGCGGCGCTGGAGCAGAAACCGGAGCAGTACCGGGTGATCTGTTTCACGCACCAGTTGCCGATCGTAGCGAACATCGTAGGCGCGGACACGTGCAGGGTGTTGAGCATCCAGTACGAGACATATGAGGAAAGGACGGCTGAAGAGTCATGAAGATACTGGACAGGCTGTACCAGAAGAGCCAGGAGAGATATGGGGAGACGGCGTTCGGGGAGACAGCGTACGACTTAAAGACGGACTTCGACTCGATGAAAGGGAAATGGCTGTGGCAGATCCTGGGGACGCTCCTCGCGGCGGCAGTGCTGAGTGGCTGCGGGCTGCAGTTGATTCGGGGGATCTTCGGGGCGCAGGACCGGATCGTGCTGTCTCGCATTCCGGGATATGCCTTCAGGACGGGCCTGCCGGTCACAGTCATCCTGTTCCTTGTGGCGAACTACATCTGCTACGTGGTCCGCAAGTCTCTGGGGAAAGGATACACGCACGTGACCGACGGCAACTACGAGATCAGCGAGAAGGGGACGTATGGGACGGCGCGGGAGATGACGGAGGCGGAGCGCAAGGCGGTGTTCTACCGGGCCCCGATCAAGGACAACCTCTGGACGATCCTTGGAGCGGACAGGACAAATGAGGATCAGCTGTACTGCATGAAGCACCTGCACGACAGGTACATCGGGGTGGACAGCTACGCGGCGCTGAACCCGCACATCGCGATCATCGGCTCGTCGCAGTCAGGCAAGACCTACTCGGTGATCCTGCCGACGATCATGCAGGCGATCCGGCGTGGGGAGAGCGTGATCACCACGTCCCCGAAGGGGGAGCTGTACGAGTACACGGCGCACCTTGCCAGGGAGCACGGGTACAACGTGAAGGTCATCAATTTGAACCCTGACCAGCTGAAGAACTCTGACTCGATCAACTTCTTAAAATACGCGATCAAGAACCCGCAGGATGAGGACGAGGTCGTAAAGGACGTGATCAGCTTCTCCCGTACGATCATCGACAACACCAGAAATGAGGGAGAGAAGGTCGAGAAGTTCTTCGAGGACTGCGCGTTCTCACTGCTGCAGTCGATGATCTTATACCTGGTGCTCTCCCCGGACATCCCGGAGGAGGAGAAGACGCTGGGGAACGTGTACATGAAGCTGACGGATTGGGGGATCAACGGCGTGCTGGCTCGGATCGGGCGTCTGCCGATCTCGCATCCGGCAAAGCGTTCGTTCCGTACGTTCATGGACTCATCCGACACGGTGCGCCAGAGCTCCATCAGCGGCCTGATGTTAAAGCTCCAGATCTTCGCGGCGAAGAACGTACGGAACGTCACGGACATCGACACGGTATCGCTGACGGCCCCCGGCGAGGAGAAGTGCATCTACTACATCGGCATGAGCGTAGATGAGAAGAACACCTTAAAATTCCTGGTGGCCTTGTACTTCTCCATCCAGTTCCAGGCGCTGATCAAGCTGGCGAAGGCGAAGTACTCTAAGCAAGGTGAGCGGCTTCCGGTCAAGGTGAATTTCATCCTGGACGAGTTTGCCAACTGCGGCATCATCCCGGACATGACGGACAAGCTGAGCGTGGTGCGTTCCTACAACATCGACATCATGATCGCCCTGCAGGACATCAACCAGCTAAAGAAGATGTACCCGTTGAACGACGAGTGGCAGACGATCCTTTCACAGTGCATGACGCAGATCGTCTTAAAGACCAACGACCCGGTGACGGAGGAGTTCTTCTCTGTCAAGAGCGGAGAAATGACGGTGGTGTCCAAGAGCGACCGGTATGTGGAGGGGCGTGCGGACCTGCTGAAGATGCATCCCTACACGGCCAGGTCGGAGAGCGCGAACAAGCGCTACGCCCTGACGCCGGACGAGGTGAGGCGGCTGGCCCCCAACGAGCTCCTGGTGTTCGTCTCGGGGTACAACTACATCAAGCTCCACAAGTTCGGCATGGACCGGCATCCATATTACAAGGAGATCGTGCGGGAGTACATCACGGACTATCATCCGTCACCTGACGGAGGCGGGAATCCGAACGGTCCTGACGGAGGCGGGTATCCGGACGGCGCATCTGCGGACGCCGCGGAGCCGATCCTGTGGTCTGACGAGACGGAGAGCGTCCAGGAGGCCCGTGCGGGCGCCTACAGCCCCTTATACGGCCAGGCAGCCGCAAAAACGCCTTTCGGGGCTCAGGGCGGCGTCTACGGGTCTCAGACGGGGCCCGTGAAGCAGGCGCCGAAGAGGTACAGCAGGGTGACTGCAGAAGCGCCCACGAATGCGAAGGCCGCGCAGGAGACAAAGGCAGATGCCGTCCAGGATGCCGATGCAGTTAAAGAGAAGCTCACGCCTGTCCTGACGGATGCGGTCCCTGTCAGTAAGGCTTCCACATCTGAGCAGACAGGGCCCGGCGCCGCACCTTTAAATGAAGCACCCTACGCCGGGCCGGTGGATGTATACCGTGCACCGGCAGATGAGAGCAGGAAGATGGACGAGACGCCCGCTTCGCGTCCGAAGAAACAGGGGATCCGATTCCGCGGCCTCTCCGGCGGGCTGGGAAAGAAAGAGACCAATGACAAGAAGAAAGATGAGACGAGGGCGGCAGCGGGGCATGAGGGAAAGCCGGATGAGGCACCCGTCGCACCTTCTGTGAGCACTCCTGCGGATGACACACCTTCGGTGAGCGGGCCCGAGGCGAAAGCACCTGAAGAGTGCGTCCCTGCGGGGAACGTGACCGAGGCAGGCAGTACGGCAGGAACGGCGCCTCTGACAGATGAGGAATCCGCGCATGATGCAGATACGGCGCCCCTGACAGAGAAGGCGGCCGCCATAACCGGATGCGTACCCGCGATGGTTGCACAGGCAAAGGAACCGGCCATACAAGAGAGGAATGCGCCGGGCGTACCCGCTGGTTCAGTGCAGAGGACTCCATCTGTTCAGACAGAGACAGACAGCCCCTCTCTGGTAGCCGCGCCTGCGTCAGGGGCGCCCGTCCGGGAGAAGAATCCGGGCGTACCCTCAGAGGGTACGAAGGCCGAACAGGCATCCGGCACACCCGTACGGACGGACGTGAGCGCGCAGACGACTGCGATCAAGAAGAACCAGAAAACACCTGTGCAGAACAATCCCGTCAGCGTACCCTCGGAGGGTACGAAGGCTGCGGAAGAGAAGAAGGCGTCCGTCAGCGTACCCACGGTGGGTACGCAGGCGGGGAAAAAAGAGAAACGTCCCCTCATCTTTACGGAGGCGGACATGTCGGCGCAGTTGCCGCCCCTGTCCAGCACCAGGAAGACCAGGAGGAAGGCTGTGCTGCCGGAGGCGGACCCGCCGTACATGACAATGAACGATGTACAGGCAGAATACCGTATGCGCGAGCGTGCGGAAAGGGAAAAGGAGGCGCTTGATCATGCGGTGTTCAGAACACATTAGGAGATACACGGCAGCGTTCCTGTCAGCGGTGATGCTGGCGGCGCCATGCATGGATTCGGACGCGGCGTATGTATCGGGAACAGACACAACTGCCTGGTATGAAAAACAGCAGACCGCGCTGGAGGTAACGCATGAGGCGGGGGACGTCATAAACGCCCAACTCGATGAGGTCCACAGCCGGCTGGATGAGATGATCCTGGAGAACGGGTATGACTACGAGCTTACCTGGGAATGCCTGAACGAAAAGGGGGATCCCGCGGCGGCGTTCGACTACACCGGCATGCTGAGCGCGTATATGGCGTGCCGGGAGCATCTGGGGACATCGCGCACCGCAGCTTTCTCGGATATCGAGGCATGGAAGCTCTCCGTCACCCCGTGCGTGCTGGAGGAGACAGTGCCAATGCGTGTGCAGGAGTACACGTTGCTGCCGGACGGTACATATGAGAAGGCAGGCACGAGGTTCATCACAGAGCCGGAGTCCATTCCCTCATATGAGGAAGGCCCGGACGGCAGGTGGGTATGTATCGGCGAGGAGACGGCGGTGCCCGAGCGGCTGTCAACGCCGTATGCCGACGCGGTCATAGAGCCCTGCACGCCGGAGGATGTTTTTGGGCAAATGGGCGTGGATGCCGGCGGGGAAGTATGGGCGCGGTATGAGCAGTTAAAGGGCAGGCTGGAGGAGCTGGTGACCAACGAGGGCATCTACACAAACGGCGGGCGAATGCTCACGAAGGAGGAAGTGCTCTCAGCCGAGATGGACGCCTTCATCCAGGAAGCGCTGAAGAAGATCCGCGCGGCGGTGGAACAGCAGAAGAAGGAGGACGCGGAAAAGGAGGCGCGCACGCAGGCAGAGCTGTGGGCGGCGCCAAACGCGGCACGGGGCGGCATCGTGGAAGCGGGGTTGTCCCTGGTAGGGAAGGTCCCCTATCTCTGGGGCGGCAAGGCGAGGAAGGCCGGGTATGATGAGACCTGGTGGACGGTGAGAGGGGACGGCAAGGCCAACGGCCTGGACTGTTCCGGGTTCGTGCAGTGGGCGTACCGCACGGCGGGGTTCCCGGAGGAGGTATGGTCGGGGCTTTCCACGACGAAGTCAATCCTGACGTGCTGCACCACAGTGGCGAAGGAGGACCTGATGCCGGGCGATATCGGCCTGTTGAACAACGGAGACGGTATCAACCACTGCGGGATCTACATCGGGGACGGACAGTTCGTGCACTGTTCCTCCGGGAAAGGCACCGTGACCGTCAGCGCGTTCCCGTTCACCGTGTTCAAGCGAGTCCAAATCAATAATATTAAAAATATTGACATTAAAGATGTCGCGTTATACAATGATATTGTTTATAAACAGAATAACGCGAACATCGGGACCGACGACGTGCTCCTGACCGCGAAGCTGATCATGAGCGAGGCAGCGGGAGAGGGGTTCAACGGGATGGCGGCGGTCGCGCAGGTTGTGAAGAACCGCGTGGACTCGCCACAGTTCCCTGACAACGTCCATGATGTCATCTATCAGGAAGGCTCTGACGGCGTGCTCCAGTTCTCGGACAACAGCAGGATCGAGGCGATGGAGCCTACGAAAGAGGCACTTGCGGCCGCAGCTGCGGTGCTCTCCGGAAAGCTGGACGTGCTGGGGGATCGCAGCGTGCTGTTCTACCGGCGCCCGCCCGAGGGGTCAGAATATGATGATTGGGGACGTTATCCGTACTCACAGCGCATAGGGCACCACACCTTTTATCGTACGGATGAGTCCTGACTGTCCGCGGAAAGGGGGAAGCTATGGAAGAGGTTACAGGCCCGAAGGGGCCGCTCCTCCCGGCAGGTGCGCTCGCCAGGGCGGGACCCAGCCTGATATGCCTGGTACGGGGCCGCCGCGAGGCGGAGTCGATCATGGAAGAGGCACAGAGTGCGTTCGTTCCCGCCTGGCTGCTGGATTTTGCCGCAGGGGCGGGCCAGACAGCGGATCTGGCGTCCTGGCTGTACGCCTCCTGCCGCAGCCCCCTGGAGTTTAGGCAGGCCGCCTGGCAGGAGTCCAGACAATTCCTTCTCACAGCGGGACTCCCGCAGGGGCCTGACGGACGGATCCTGACAGCGGCGGCACAGTCCCTGCTCTCAGGGCTGATCCTGTTCCTGCAGGAGGCAGACTGGCTGCAGGAGCGTACCCTTGGAGCTGCGTACGCGCTCCTGACGCGGTTGGGAATCCGGGGGTTCATACAGCAGGCCGCGCGTCTGTCGGAGGATTCCGGCACAAGGAAGTGTCTGGAACCGTTCCTTGACACTCCGTCCCCGATCCGCCAGGCGGCCTTCTCCCGGGTACAACTGGCGATGGCGCCGCTCTCCAGGCGGGACATGTCGCGCCTGGTGGATACACCCGGGCTGGACCTGGGAGCGCCCGCGCACGCACAGCGCGTCATATGCGCATCTGCGGCGGGGACATCCCCGACAGACACCCTGTTCCCGCTCACGTACCTGCGCATCCAGGCACGCGCCCTCGCTTCCAAGGCCAGGGCGGCGCCGGGCGGCAGGGTCCCTGTGGAGGTGTTGTTCTACGCCTCGCCGGACATGCCGGCCGGGATTCTGGAGGACCTGTTCGGGCCCGCGGCGCCGGGAGAGAAGCCCGCGTGGGAAGCGCTGGAAGCCATGGGCATCCGGCTCTGCCGGAGCAGGGAACGGCCGACAGACTGAGGAACCGTAAGACGGAAAGAGCCAAAAAAACAACTGAATAGGGAGAATAATCCGCCGGGCAGTTGTCCCGGCCGGAGATAAGAAAGGAGAAGACATCAATGACCCAGAAACAGAAACTGGATACCGGTCAGGAGGCCGGGACCATGATGGAGACACCCGCACAGGAGACGGCGGAAAACCCCGTGCAGGAGCCGGACTTCCAGGACATCCCCGTGAAGGAGGAAGTGGAAGCGGACGGGCCCGCACCGGTGAGCGAGCAGGAGACGATGGAAGCCGAGATCATGTATTACGGACGTCTGAACAGTTCCGACACCGTCGCCCCCGCCCAGGATGCGGATGCCCTGGTCGAGGTCGAGAGCCAGTACGAGCTGCAGAGCGAGCCCATCGCGGAGGAGACGGCCAACGACGAGGATACGGAGGCCATGTACCGCAGCCAGGACAGCAGCGGCATGAAGGCCAACCCCGACTCGCAGGCGATGGAAGAGCTCTCGTCCATCTACCGGCGCAAGCGCAACACGCCCGCCACCGAAGCCCAGAAGCAAACGCTCTACCGGGAAGGCAGGAGCATGATACGGCTGGTAGGCGAGACGTCAATCCGTTCCGACGCGGAGCGCTACAAGGAGGAGTACTTAAAGCTCTCCCACGCGCTCAACCAGGCGCCGCTGACGGGCATCATCACCGGCGTAGTGGACTCCAGCTACATGCCGATCGCCAAGGTGAAATACGGCGAGGGGCTCTTTGACATCAACATTCCCGCCACCTACCTGTTCGACTTTGACGAGCGCCAGCTTGGCACGGCGGAAGGCCACAGCAGGATCATGAACGAGATGAACCACCGGATCGACTCGATAATCTCGTTTATGGTATTTCAGGTTGACGAAAACAGCGGCAAAGTTTATGCGTCCCGGATCAACGCCATGGACTACTACGGCAAGCGGAACTTCATCGCCGAGCGCTCTGACGGAAGGCCGCTGCTCTATGCAGGCCTAAAGAGCAACGCGCGCGTCATGAGCGTGCACCGCAACGACGTGACCGTGGAGGTAGGCGGCGTGGAATGCACGATACCGCGCTCCGAGCTGTCCTGGACGCCCCTGGAGAACTTAAACCAGGAGTACCACGTCAACGATGAGTTCCTTGTCAAGATCCTCAAAGTGGCCAGGTATAAGACGACCAAGGGCATGGGTCAGAACCGTTTCGAGAACATGATCAGCCTGGACGTGTCCCGCAAACAGGCGATGGTGGATCCCGTCAAGAAGTACTTCAACTCATTTGAGAAGGGCGGCCACTATGTAGGCGTGGTCAAGTACATCACCCAGGGCGTGGTGCACGTCCTGCTTGCCGACAAGATCGGGATCGTCTGCCCGGTGCCGCACTTCGCCGCGAGCCGCGACGGGGACCTGCCGGTGAAGGGGCAAAAGTGCCTGATCCGTGTGGCGCGCAAGGAGATCCAGAAGCGCGAGGACGGCTCCGAGCGCTACGTCATCGGCGGCCACATCATCAACTATTCCCCCGCGGGCAGGTAAGCCGTGGGGACGGGCGCACCGCCGGAAAGGAAGGAAACAGATGCGAAGACGGAGGAAACTTGCAAACAGCGCACTGGCGACGCTGGCGCTGCTGCTCATCGGCTGCATCGTCGTCATGATCGTCGGCTACAACTACATCACCGACAAGGACGAGCAGATCGCGGCACTGACGGGCGAGATGGAAGCGAACAAACAGGTGCTCTACGTGGCGAGCCAGTTCATCGGCCAGGGCGAGACGATCGAAGAAGGCGTCAACGTGATGCTCCAGGAGGTCTACACGGGGCTGGAGGACTACAACTACATCACCGAGGAGGACTTGGGGTGCCTGGCGGCAGTGGACATCGAGGAGAAGATGCCCATCATGCGCAACATGACGGCGCCGGTATTGATCGGGCACGACACCCGCGAATATGAGATGCGCGTGGTGAACCTGCCGTTAGACCAACAGGAGAACGACATCGTGGATGTCCGGATCATGTTCCCCACCGGCGAGGACTTCGTGGTCCTGGCCAAGAAGCAGGTGAAAGGGCTGTCCATGGACACGGCGACCTTCACGCTGGACCTGTCCGAAGAGGAGATCGTGCGGATGGCGAGCGCGACCATCGACGCCTTCACGGTGACGGGCACGCGGATCTACACCACGCGGTACGTGGAGAGCAACTTACAGGATGCGTCCACGCCCAACTACCTGGTACGGCAGGAGACCATCGACCTGGTCAACTCCGACCCCAACATCCTCTCCAAGGCGCAGGAGACGCTGAACAAGTTCGCGAGGCTGGAGCTGGAGGAGCGCCTGTCGGGCCTTGCCAGCGAAGCGCTCACGGCAGCCAACGACGGGCACGGCATGACGGACTACGCCGCCGGCCAGGCGCTGCTGGGCAGGGACGGGAACTCTCCCGCGGCGCAAAGCACGCAGACAGAGAGCTCGTATGAGACGGAAGAGGTGCCGGCGGACGAGGCGGAGGCCGAAATCCAGTCGAAAATGGAGGGACACTGACCATGAGCAGAAAGAAACAGACTGATGCGGCCCTGCCGCGCCTCGTGAGCGTCCTGGACGGCGTTTCCCGTCCGGACATCCCTTACTACTTAGGGAGCCTGTTCGCGGACGTGTTCCGCAGGAAGGTTCTGATCATCGACAATACGGAAGCGCACGAGCTCTACGGCTGCATCGGCGCGACGGACGGCATGGAGATCAAGGAGCAGAGCGGCTTATCGTTCATGCAGGATGTGGCATATTCCCGGGCATTCTTTGAAAGGTTCGACAGCGTGATCGTCATCCACGGGAAGCTCCCGGACCGGACGCTTTTATCCATGAGCAATTTCAAGCTCATCCTGACCGGCTACCGTCCCGGGACGCTCTCCAGCCTTCTCCACCCGCAGGCGTGGGCGGACGAAGAGGACGCGGACGCGCCGGTGGACGTGCTGCAGTACCTGCACGAGGAGGATACGAGCATCTTCTTTTTGGACAAGGTGACAGAGAAGGTGAGCGCGCAGTCCATCTTAAAGAGCTGTTCGCTGAACGCGGGCAGGCAGGGCGGCATCCCGTACGTGGAGCTGCCGTTAGACGAGAAGGACCAGACCTGCCTGCTGGGGCTGTTGTACAACGGCTCGCAGGGGTCTTCGGGGATCAGCCGCGAGCTGTCCGGAGCCCTGGCGGGGCTGGCGTCCGTGAGCACGGGCACGCCGCTGTCCGGGCTTCGGAAAAGGAGGTAACAGATGGCAGAGCATATGATATACACCGTGACAGGCTGGAACCTGCACGAGAACGGGGCGGCGCGCCTCACCGCGCTCCTTGCCGCCTGCAGCGCCTTGAAGCTGGGGCGCCAGACGCTGGTGGTGCAACTGACGAACCCCAGGGAGACCACGGTGGAGGACATCCTGGTCGGCAGGCAGAAGCGCTTAGAGCGGCTGGACGCGCTGGATACGGTATTTGACGATACGGGCATCGACGCGCTCCTCAGGCAGGCGCAGTTCTCCGAGCTGGACGAGGAGTCGTTCCGGCAGGCGGCCACGCCGCTCCTTGACACCGAGCGGGGGCTGGACATCCTGCGTATCAGTGCGAAGCAGGACTTCGAGCTGGAGATCTATGAGAACATCGACGAGGCGGTAGGGGTGCTCACCGCCGCCAAGACAGTTTATGAGAACGTGTTCGTGCTCCTGCCGGAGGACAACCGCCAGCTTTGCATCCGCCTCTACGAATCCATGAAGGGCATGAAGAACATCCGGTGCATCCCCCAGCGGGTGCCGGACCGTCCGGTAAGGAACAAGGACTTCCTGTTCGTCGTGACGGACCTTGAGAAGCAGTCCATCTTCACCGCGGCGGCCATCCGCAAGGCCATCGGCTTAAAGACCATCTACACCTTCGCCAGGAGCGTCCACTTCAACGACGCGGCGGTGGAGGGCACGGTGCTCGCCTTCGCGGGACGGAACGTGAACGAGGACAAGAGCGGGGACAACTACCTGCTGTTCGAGTGCGCGAGGCAGTTCCTGGGGAAGGAAGAGGAGGCCGAGGACGAGCCGGAGCCTTCTGCGGTGCGGCTGATGCGGACATCTGCGGCGGGCAGGAAGCTGTTGGCCGTGGACGACGCGGCGCACGTGCGAAGGAAACGGAAAAAGAAGCTCTTCGGCAAGGGCCAGGAGTATATGCAGGTGAACCGCGGCGGCTTTGACGAGGACGACGAGGAAGAGACCCTGAAGCCTGAAAAGAAGGGCGGCAAAAACGCCAAAAACGCCAAAAATTCCAAAAAAGGCAAAAAGGCAAAGAAGCCCCGAGAGACCGGGTGGGCCGACCAGGCCGAGGACGTCCTCTCCGTGCTGATCGAGGAAGAGGAGAAGGCCGACGGGGCGTTCGGCGCCAGGCAGGAGAGAGAGTCCGCGGACGGCGCTCCAAGCGGGGAGGCTGCCCCAAGCGGGGAGGCTGCCCCAAGCGGGGAGGCTGTTCCAAACGCGGAGGCCGTTCCAAACGCGGAGGCCGCGTCTGACGCTCCCGATGCGGAAAACGCACCTGATCCTGCAGGAGCGCTGCCGGAAGGGGAAGAGCCGGACGCAGCCGATAAGCTGAAGGAAGCCTTCTCGGGGGCGGACGATGACGGCCCCGGCCCCTTCTCGCTGGAGAAGCGCACGGGAAAGAGCCGCCGGTACAGGAAGGGAAGGCGCGGGAGATATGCCGACTGAGGCAGGCTCGCATGGGAGGTAAGATCAATGAGACTTTTGAACTATCTGGCCATTGCGGCCGTGTTCGCCCTCATCGGGCTGGCCCTGTGGCGGTACTACCGGATGCTGATGCGCTATTCGGACACGGGCTTCGAGGAGCCGGAGGGGAAGGACATCCAGACGCTGGTGCGCGCCGTGAACGAGGCGTTCATCGCCATCCAGAAGCGGAACCTGCAGGAAATGAACCTCTCCCGCCGTGAATATGAGAAGCGCTCCCGCCGCAAGGCGGAGCTGAGGACCGCGCTGAAGGAAGCTGCCTACGGGAACCTGGGCGCCAAGGGCCTGGTAAAAGCGTACATCCGGGATATCATCCAGGAACCGCGCTACGGCATCACGGAGGCGTCCATCGACGACTACATCCCGACGAACCGCCCCCAGGCGCTGACCAGCCAGGACCGGTTCGAGATCCTCTTCTACGTCTTCCGCAAGCGCTACGGCGAGCGGGGCTTCGTGCACATGATGGTGGACACGGGGCTGAACCGGCCGACGCTTGACGCGGACGGGAACGAGGTCTACGACGTGACGAAGGAGCGGATCGGGGAAGCGTACGCGCAGGTGATGAAGGACATCCGCTTATCCTACTCCGACAAGCTGGAGATCCTGACCCAGCGCATCTTCGAGTCCTTCAAGGGCTTCGGCGCGGCGGACCTATTGTTCGAGGCAACGCTGGACGAGATCGACGCGGGCGTATCGGGTATCCCGAAAGGCGGCTTTGACATCACGGAGAAGGTCAGGAACCAGGACTTCTCCTACAACGCCATCTGGATCCTGTTCCAGGGCGTGAACATCCGCCTAAGCTGCATCGGCTTCGGCAGCCAGGACGAGCTGGTCCGGGTCTGCAACAACGTCTACAAGTACGACCCGCCGCACATGCTCTCGCGCAAGGACGCGGCGGTGGTGACGACGATGAAGGACGGCTCCCGCGTCGTGGTGGTACGGCCGCCCGTAGCGGACTCCTATGCGTTCTTCGTCCGGAAGTTCAATTCGGTGGCGAGTGTGAAACCGGAGGACCTGGTAGCGGACACCAATAACACGGTGCCGCTGACGCTGCTCAAATGGCTGATCCGCGGACAGAGGAACATCGCCATCACGGGTTCCCAGAACACCGGCAAGACGACGCTGTTAAAGAGCCTGATCTCTTACATCGACCAGACGTTCAACATCCGTCTGCAGGAGCTGGCGTTCGAGCTGTCTTTGCGCTACGCATACCCGCACCGCAACATCGTCTCCCTGCAGGAGACCGACGACTTCTCCGCACAGGAGGGCCTGAACCTGCAGAAAAAGACCAACGGCGCGGTAAACATCATCGGCGAGGTGGCGGACGCGCATCAGGCGAGCTACATCGTGCAGACATCCATGGTGGCATCCCTGTTCGCCATGTTCACGCACCACGCCAAGACGGCGCAGGCGCTGATCGAGGCGCTGGGGAACAACCTGCTGGAACTGAAGCTCTACTCCAACCGCGACGACGCCTTCTCCATGGCGGCCAAGGTGGTCAACATCGACTGCCATCTGGTGAATGTGCGGGGCGACAGACACATCGAGCGGATCACGGAGATCGTGCCCGCGTCCAGCGAGCCGTACCCGTCCGACAGGAAGGGCCTGCCGGCGTCCGACATGACGGCGGAGGATGCGAAGGAATACTACAAGCGCTCCACGGACCGCGAGCTGTTCACCGCACGCGACCTGGTGGTATGGGAGGACGGGTGCTTCTACCTGAAAAACCTCCCGTCTGAGGCGATGATGGAGGAGATCCGTTCAAAGCTCTCCGTCAGCGAGGAAGAGGAGTTCTTGGGCGACATGCGCATGCTGGAGCAGTACAGGAAAGGGGCGGCAGCGTAAGATGGAAAGAAGGGATCTTTTCATACTCATCATACTGGTCAGCATCCTGCTCATCAGCTGTATCGTGTGGCTGGTATTAAACAGCCGCACGAAAAAGCGTAAGAAGCGGGGGAAGACCAACTGGCAGCACCGCCTGGGCACGGTCTACCAGCACCTGCCTCTGCTTCGGGGGGAGTATCGGAAGCTGCGCTCCCGGGTCATGCTGGTGGAGCCTGGCGACATCGTGGACGCCAACGCGCGGACCACGAACATCGTCACCAGGTCCCTGGGGCTTTCGCTGCTGGTGATCATCGCCGCGGCGCTCATGGCCGGAGGGGATCTGTACTTCACGGTGGCGGGCCTGTTTGTGGCATACATCATCTTCACGCAGACGGCCAGGAGCCGGATCGAGCGGATGGAGCTGGAGCTTTTGACGGAGTTTTCCGATTTCCTGGCTGACATCCGGCACTACTACCATGAGCGCAAGCTGGTGGATGAGGCGATCTACATGACGCTGGACAGCCTGCCCTACGGGCTGTCGCTGCACATCCACCGGATCTACGACATGGTGACGAGCCCGGACGCGACACAGGCGGCGGAGCGCTACGTGCAGGGATCGCCCAACCGGTTCTTCACCACCTTCGCCAGCATCTGCGCGTCCATCACGGACTACGGCGACAAGCAGTTGGAGAACGGCTCGTCCCTGTTCCTATCGAACTTAAACTACTTAAAAGAAGAGGTCAACATGGAGCTCTTACGGCGCCAGAACCTGGCGTACCTGTTCAAGGGGCTGGTCACGATCTCCATCTTCCCTGTGATCTTCATCAAGCCCATCGAGTATTGGGCGCGCAACATCATGGAGGGCATGGAGCACATCTACAGCGGCATCTACGGCCTGGCGGCGATGCTGGCGATCTTCGCCATCACCTTCCTGTGCTACACGCTGGTGTGCATCCTGCATGACGACAGGCGCGACCAGGTGGTCGAGGACAGCATCTGGCGCCGGATCTCGGCCATGCCCGTGATCACACAGGTCTTAAACCGGGAGATCAACCGGCACTACACCAGAGCGCTGCAGACCGACATGGACCTAAAGTCCACGGGCGACCAGACGGGCCCGAAGGCGTTCCTCTTAAAGCGCATCGTGTTCGGCCTGGTGTTCGGGCTGTCGGTTCTGGCAGTCACCGTCACGGTCCCGTTCTATCAGAAGAGTAACCTGCGGCAGAACTTCTCCGAGGCGTTCTCCAGCATGAGCGTGGCCGATGAGGCGTTCCTGGATACCATGCAGGCGGTAGCGGCGGAGAAGCTGGCGGTGTACGAGAAGATCCCCGCCACGCAGGAGGAGATCGCGGCGGACATCATGGAGACCACGGAGCTGACCCAGGAGTCCTATGCCATGATGGTGGCCCAGGTCATCCTGGAGCGGATCGCGCAGATCGCCAGGACCTACTACAAGGTGTTCTACCTGATCCCGGCTTTCCTGGCCTTCCTGATCGGGTTCTGGATCCCGCAGTGGCTGTTGGCCTACAACCTGAATGTGAGCCAGATGGGCAAGGAGGACGAGGTGAACCAGTTCTCGACCCTGATGCTGATCTTCATGCACGTGGACCGCATGACGCTCTCCACCATTCTGGAATGGATGGAGCGCTTCGCCTACAGCTTCCAGGCGTCCATCACGGAGTGCCTGATGAACTTAGACTACGGGGAGCAAAAGGCACTGGCCACGCTGCGGGAGCGGGAGAAGCACTTCCCGCCGTTCAAACGGTTTGTTGACAACCTGCTGGCGATCGATTCGGTCGGCATCGAGGCCGCCTTTGACGAGATACAGACGGAACGCGAGTACTACAAGGAGAAGCGTCGGCTTGACAGCATGGAGCTGTCCAGGCACAAGGCGTCCCGGGCAAGGATGTTCGCGTTCATCCCGCTCTTTTCCGTCATCGGGCTCTACCTGCTGGCGCCGATGGTGATCGCTTCGGTACAGATGCTCTCGTCCCTGACACAGGCGCTGGGCATGTGACCGGGCAGGCAGATTTCATTAGCAAAGGAGAGAAAAAAACATGGAAGAATCTGGAAACAGCGCACTGCGCATCGTAGGCGGCGTCATCATCACGGTACTGGTCATCACGCTGGCGTTCGGCATCTATATGACTGCCAAGTCCACCAGCTCCGCGGGTGTGGAGCAGATCAACCGGCTCGCCGGGCAAATGTCCGAGAGCATGTACACGCAGTATGAGGGCGTGGAGATCACGGGCTCCGAGGTCCGCAACGTCCTCACGCAGTTCAAGGACGACGACGTGATCGTCGAGGTCGTCATCGGCTCCTCCACCGTTGACTACGGCAAGAACCAGACGGGCGTCATCGCGGACGCCTCCAAGCGCAACGTGGGCGGCGCGGCCAACCCGGCCTACATCGCCCCCAACGCGAAGTTCTTAGGGAGCCTGGAGCGCGACGCGAATACCGACGGCATCACGAAGCTGGTCTTCACCAAGCAGTAAGGGACAGACGAAGGAGGGCGCTGTATGGAATCCATATCTGAGTTCCTGCACTATTACCTGGGCGCTTTCCTGTTCGCGGCCGCCGCGGGCGTGCTCCTATACCTGGCGTCCCTGGACACGGGGCTCTACACCCTGGTCTACCAGAGCGCAAAGGAGACGGGCAGCCTGTTCGAGGAGGAAGCGCCGCCGGGAGAAGCCCGGGTGGAGGTATCCGCCGCGGAGGCGGCCTATGCGGCGCTGGCGGCCCCGGAGGGCGTCCTGATCTACGCGGACGGCATAGAGGTCACGGGGCGGACGGTGGCGTTCATGGGGGAAGACATGCCGATCCTGGACTACGCAAGGGAGTGCAGCATGGACGCGCTGATGCACCTCTTCCCCGACGAGCGCTACGAAAAGACCCTGGAATTTGCCCCAGACGGGAGCCTTTCAGCGGTCCGGTTCGATCCGGTCCGCTGACGATATCTGGAAAGGAGGAAGGGCAGGGGAGCGGTTCCCTACAAAGGATCGCCCCTGTCTGACAGCAGATGGACGATATATTTGGCAGGCTCGCAGCCGCGTTCATGACCATAGTGGCGCTGTTCCTGGTGCCGGTCATCCTCATCTCCCTGAAGACGGAGGATGCGGTCCAGTCCTTTGTGCAGGCGGAAGCCGAGCAGTTCGTGGACGAGAGCCGCGCCGCCGGATACATCTCCCCGGAGAACTACCTGACCTTCGTGAACTCGATCGGACGGGCGGGCACCTTCGAGGTGGAGCTGGAGCACCGCTCCGAGGTGGCATACCCGGTGACGGAGGACGATGCGGGGAACCCCGCGGACGGGCACTCCTACCGGACGGGGTATAAGTCCTACTACCGGGAGGAGATCCTGGACGAGATGTTCGGGGGCGGCTCGGATGAGCCGTACCTGATGAAGAACGGGGACTACTTAACGGTCACGGTCAAAGGCACGGGCAGCAGCATCACGAACGCCTTCACCCGCATGTTCCTTGGCAGCGGCTCCGGCGGGACCATGGCGGTATACGGCGGCATGGTGGGCGCAACGGGAGGATTGACATGAAGTTAAGCGACTACACGGTCCTGTTCTTCGCCATCCTCATATGCATCCTGCTCCCGGCCTTCATCGGCCAGTCCGTGACGGGCACGGCCCAGAGGCGGCAGGCGGAGTACACCAGGGACCTAACGAGCGCATGCACGGCGGCGGCCGCACAGGGCGGCATGGCCGATGGCCTGGCGTTCGGGACAGAAGAAGAGCGCACACGGGCAGTGGATGCGTTCTACGGCTCCCTGTCCGTATCCATGGGAGAGAAGAGCACGGGCGACATCCGCTACTACGTCCCGGTCATCGTGCTGGTGGACAACGACGGGTTCTACTGCTCCTACAACGAGTACTTAAACGGCGGGTATCAGCTGGTGACCACACCCATAAACCCCTACAGCACCGCCATCGGGCCGTATCAGGTCCGGTTCTGGCTGGACGGGCAGATGGAGTGCGCGGACACGACGCCGGGGCATGCCGGCGCGGCGGTGCACTTTAACAGCCCGGCCGAAGCCTTTGCGGCGTATCCGCCGCTGGCGGGGGAGATTCGGGCATACTTAGGGACGGACGCAGACGGCCTGACGGATGAGCAGGCGGCCGCCAGGGCGGCATCCGCCGCCGCGGTGAACGCGGTCCGCGCCCAGACGGAGTACTACATCAATTATCACAACACCTACAACCTGCTGTATGAGGCGGCCTACACCTTCACCATGCCTGAGGTGTCGGGCGAGGATTGGGCGAGCCTGATGGACCGCCCAGGCGTGATCTCATTCCTGCAGGGCATGAAGCTCTCGTACGCGAAGGGCTACGTGAATGTGTACGCGCTGGCAGGGAGCCGGATGGTCCCCAGGCAGCTTTACACGGTGGCGCCGGACGACGAGTTCGGGCTCCTCTATCACACGGATGCGGGCTGCCCGAGGCTGTCGGGCGATGCGCGCACGGTAAGAGGCATGGAACAGGCGGCAGCCGCAGGGGCCTACCCCTGCCCAGAGTGCGTGCGGTGAAGGCACGAAGTGCCAGGCCGAAGATCCAGGCTCCTGACATGACAGCATGACAGAAGAGCCGGACGTCCGGCAGAAAACCGCCGTAAACGAACGCCGCTGATAAAAACAGATGGATATGGCGCTTTCCGCCTTTCCATAGACCCGGCATCCACCCCCTGCGTCCGCCTGTCTCATGCCCGTGTGGACATTTTTGCGCAATTTTGTGTAAAATGATATCGTTTATATATTGACTAAACGATAACACGAGTATATAATATGGTTACAACGGCGGGAAATAGATGCCGCGGGAACCTGTAAACCATCATTTCAAAAAGAAAAGGAGAGAAGAAAGAAATGAAAGCAAGAAACGTGAAACTGGCAGCAATGACGGCGGCCCTGGTGGGCGTGATCGGCGTAGGAGGCATCATGGCCTACCTGACCGACACGGATTCTAAGGTCAACAAATTTACCCTGGGCAAGGTGGACATCACCGAGACCGAGCCCGAGTGGGACAAGGATCCCGATCCCGAAGGCGTGACCCCCAACCAGAAAATCACCAAGGACCCTACGGTCAAGAATGAGGGCGATGTTGATGCGTTCGTGTTCCAGATCGTGAAGATCCCTGTCGCCAACGTTGTCACCGCCAATGAGGACGGCACCCGGAATCCGGCTGCGGATCAGGAGCTGTTCAAATACTCCATCGACAGCACCTGGGCTGAGGTAGGCCACCGCGATGTAATGGACGGCGGCAAGGTGATCGCCCGCGAGTACCTGTATGCGTACGGTTCTGATGCCGAGATGACGCCCCTGACGCCCGGCTCCAGCACGCACGCGCTGTTCAGCGAGGTCCAGTACATCAACGTGATCGAGGGTTCCACCGACAACGCCGGCAATCCGCTGGAGGAGTCCGTGCAGCAGATCAACGTTCAGGCGTTTGGCATCCAAACCTCTGACTTGAACGGCGGCAAGACCGCTCCGGCCGATGTGTGGAGCGTATACGCGAACCAGAACTCCATCACCGACGTGTATTCCAAGTGATGAAAACAGGCGGGGATTCTCGGCTATTTATAGCCGAGAGGAAAGCCCGCTAACATTAGGCATGAACATACCTTGGTAGGGATGGAACAGCCCGAACCTAACGCTTGCGGACACTGTGTAAGACGATCTACTGCGTATATCGCAGCAGACGCTGTAGTGGCAGAAACAAGAAGCTCGGTTACTTGTAACCGAGTAGTTCACGTGATGATCTGACACGCGGCAGGGCCGCGTCAGAAAGGCTTCCGTTTTGAGACAGGCGGACAAGGGGGAGAGCGGGAAGTCCGTTTTCCCCCTTTTCATTGGAGGGGCATCCTCATTTATGCCCCGGCCCGCGGCGGACCCGAAAGGACCTTATTTCTCAGACAGCCGCGGGAGCAGAATCTTTTGGAGGAAGGAGGATACAGGGAGCACATGCAGAAGTGATCGGCGCGTAAGCCGCTCATGAGCGCAGGCATCCCTGTTAGGGAATTTATGAAAAAGAAATGGTTCCGGATGGCCGCCCTTGTGCTCTTCGGACTTTCCCTCTTCACGAGCGGCGGCGGTATCCTTGCGAAGACAACGGTCCGGACCGACGTGACGAGCTACTTCGAAGTAGGGATCGTTGACATCGAGCTGGAGGAATACGCCATCGGTGCTGACGGGAAGGAGACGTCCTACACGGACGGGCAGAAGATCACGCCGGGCGAGACGGTGTCCAAGATCCCCCGCGTTACAAATGAGGGTGTAGACTGCTACATCCGCGTGAAGCTGGGGTTCGAGACAGGCTCCAAGACCGCGCAGGACATGGATGAAGAGTGCCTGGGCGGGCTGGACAAGAACCTGAAAAAGACCGGCGAATACTGGTATTACACAAAAGTCTTAAAGCACGGAGAGAGCTTCGACATCTTCAAGGAAGTGACCTTCCCGACAGTCTGGAATGAGAAGGACGAGGGGATCGCGCCGAAGGTGTCGATCCAGGTGGACGCGATCCAGGCCCGCAATATCACCCCGAGTTTCAATACGTCCAACCCATGGGGCAGCGTGGAGATCGAATCCTGCCTCTATGAGGACGGATATGAGTTCAACAAGTTCAAAAAGGCTGACGAAAAAGAGCTTTCCGTGTACCTGCTGGAGAACGGCAGGGAGCTGGTGCATACGCCCGACGATTTCTTCACCGCGTTCCCGTGCATCCTGCCCGGCGACACGCTGACGGATTCCGTAGAGCTTCGAAACCGCTTCAGCAGACCCATGGTGCTCTATTTTGCGTCCTCGACCGTCGAGTCCGGCGGCACGCTGGATGAGGTCGAGCTGACGATCACCTGCAGGATGCCGGACGGCTCCAGCAAGAAGGTATACGAAGGCAAGCTCAACACCGACCTGGAGTACAGGCTGCTGGGCACCTTCAACGCGGGACAGCAGGGGACCCTGGAGTTTACGCTCCACGTGCCCGAGGAGCTGGGCAACCGCTACGCGCTGGATTCCGGCAGGGTGAAATGGCTGTTCATGGCAGAATATGAGGATGAAGCACCCCGGACGCCGAACGAGCCGGATGAGCCGGACGATCCCGACGCGCCCTCGCCCTACACGCCTTCGGAAGGCGTCGCGGGCGTGCAGAACATCCCCTCCCAGGGCGTAGCCGGCGTGCTGCGCGTGCCTGAGAGCCACCTGCGCCAGACTGGCGATGCGGGGCTTGCCCCTTATCTCGCCGTATTCGTGATCTCCGCGGCAGGGTTCCTTGCGGTCCTGCTCTCCGGACGCAGGAAGAGAGGTGCGAGGTCAACGACCCGGCTATTGAATAACCGGGCATGAAGTAAAACCTTCGGGTCTATTTTCATGCAGGTTTCAATAGGAAGTTGAGCAGCACATCAATGTTAGTGCGCGATCACGGCCTTGTACGCTTCTCCAATACATTTGCCGTGGGGTACTGTTAAGGGTAGGCCGCCGGAGGGCCGCAGTGCAGTACCCACGCCGTGCAGGTCTCCTGCATTGGCAGAAACGCATGTGGAAGATCCAACGTCCGGGTACAGGGCAGCCTGTGCCTGGACGCCCATCCATCCCGGGAAACCGGATAACTGTGCGAGGAGACGCGGTCCCTGCCCACGAGCGGGGCGCATACCGCATGACAAGGGCGTAACTGACCGCTATTACAGGAGGAAACAGCATGGTCATTGCTTTAGACAAGCACAAAAAGCCGCTTGGGTTCATGACCGAGCGGAGGGCGCGCATCCTTATGGACAAAAAACGCGCAGTCCTTTACCGCAAATACCCGGCTGCCGTCATTGTAAAAGACCGGGATGTGCGCGAGCTTCCGGATCGGCCGGGTTACCGGATCAAGATCGACCCGGGTTCGGCACATACCGGGATCGCCGTCGTCCGCATCGATACGGATGAGGTGATGATGTACATGCAGATCCACCACCGCGGACAGAAGGTTAAGAAAGCGTTGGACACCAGACGGATGACCAGGCGCAGCCGCAGGCAGCGGGAGACCCGCTACCGCCGGTGCAGATTCAGTAAGGGCGGCAGGTTCGATTGTGCCCGTAAGGAAGGCTGGCTGCCGCCGAGCGTCAGATCGGTCGGTGACAACATCATCAACTGGACGCGGAAACTGAAGCGGTACATCAACATCACAGAGTGCAGCTTTGAGGCAGTCCGCTTCGATCAGCAGCTCCTGGCTGACCCGGACATCTCCGGGGAGGAATATCAGCACGGCACACTGTTTGGAACCGAAATCCGGGAGTACCTTCTGGAGAGATTCGGCCACACCTGCCAGTACTGCGGCGGCGAGTCCGGGGATGCAGTCCTGGAATGGGAACATATGGTGCCGAGATCCCGCGGCGGGAGCAGCAGCGTAAAGAATGCATCGCTGGCATGCCGCTCATGCAACCGTGACAAAGGGAACCGCACGCTCCCTGAGTATCTGGAAGCCCTAAAGAAGAACAGCAGGACCAGCCTCAATGACGCCAGGGTGAAACATATCACCCGGATCCTGGAAGGTCATACGCCCTTCGTCGGGGAGAGGTACAGCGCCTGGGCCAATGCCTGCCGGCGATATGTGGAGCGTGCCCTGTTCGGGATCTTCGGACAGGTGGAGTGCTCCAGCGGCGGGCGGACAAAGTATAACCGCACGCGGCTTGGCCTGCCGAAGGATCACCATTACGACGCCCTGTGCGTAGGGACAGTGCCGGAGGGAGGATACCGTGACCGGACATGCGGCTGTGTGCTGCACGCGGAAGCAATGGGCCGGGGCTCCCGGTTCAGGGGGCTGACGAACAGCTGCGGCATCATCATTACAAAGTTCAAGCGCGGGCCGAAGCGGAGATTCGGGTTCATGACCGGCGATATTGTACGCGCAGACGTCAGGTCCGGAAAATATGCAGGCATCCATACCGGCAGGGTCATGGTGCGCACGACCGGATGGTTTGATGTCCGCTGCACCAATGGTGCTAAGATCACTGCAAAATACAGTGACTGCCGGATCCTGCAGCGCAGCTGCGGATACAAGTTCTGGTATGATCATGCGCAATGCATGCTGACTACAATGTAAGGAGGTGAACTATGGCAAGGGTAGTAGGCAATTCCTCATGGCTATAAATAGCCGTGTCTCCTTGCCAGATTATAATGAGAAAAGCATTGAAGAATAAAAAAGCGCTGTCCGTCTCGGCGCTGGCGGCGCTGCTTCTGATCGGCGGGATTCTGGCTTACCAGACTTCATCCGACAGCGCGGACAACCTGTTCGGCATCGGCTCTGACAGGACGCAGATCGTCGAGAAGTACGAGCCGCCCGCGAAGCTGGAGGCGGGGATCAGCTTTCCGAAGGAAGTCCAGGTGGTCAACAACGGAAACGCCCCCGTCTATGTGCGCGTCATGGCGCTGTTCACGGACGAGTCGGTGCTGGACTACACCACCCTCGACTACAATACCTCCGCCTGGGATTACAACTCCAACGACGGGTACTGGTACTATAAACAGCCGCTGGAAGCGGGAAAGAAGACCGATCCGCTGTTTCAGACGGTATCCATCTCCAGGGATGTGAGCGACGGGGACATCAAGGACTTTGAGATCCTCATCTATCATGAGTCCTGCGAGAAGGGCACCCATGAGACCTATGAAGAGGCGTGGACCGATTTCTTAAAGAACCTGGACAATAGCTTTGTCCCGGATTAAGGAGGAGGAGAATGATGAAGAAACTTGGAAAAAAGATCAAACATTTCCTTGCAGGGGCCCTGGCGGTTCTGCTCGCGTTCCAGTGTCTGCCGGAGACGGCGCTCGCGGCTGGGATGTCAGGCGGCTCCCCATATGAGATCAGCACAAAGGAAACGCTCAACCCCACAGGCGTGAGCTTCGGTATCTCCTGGAAGGAACAGAGCGGTTCCACCTATCAGTGGGATGAGACAGCCAATACCGGGAAGACGGCCACCCTGGTGGTATCCTACTCCGCTAAGAAGGTACGGGCGGAAGGGTATCAGCCGGGGGATCTGGTCATCACTTTAAACGGCATCGGCAACGCAAACCGGTCCCGCACCATGGAAGCACTGGTGGGCGCCGACAAAGCCGGTACTGCCACGAAGACCCGCGACTGGACCTATACCTGGGACAGGGTAAAGGATACCTATACGCTCACCAACAACCGTGCCATCGAAGGAGGATCTGTGTTCTCCGGATACTTCGAACTGGTCTACAGTTTTGAGGCCCGGGAGACCGTCCACGGCTTTAGTCAGGACGTTGACGCCACGATGTACCTCCCTTACGGGGACGGCACGGCGACAGTAACATCCAACACCCTGACCTGGAAGGACACGACCGCCAAGGATACCTTCTCTCTGGATATCACGGCGGAAAAGTTCTCCGGCACGGACGGCCTTGCGCAGTATCTGCCCGAAGGCACCTCCACCGGTGACTACTACTTCGTCAAGTATACTTTAACACCGGATATCGATTTCTTCGCGCGCGGCCTGAAGGCCCCCGCAGATATCCGGGTACAACTGGCGCCCGACGCGGTATTCCTGCGCGCGAGCAAGGACGTCACCAGCCCGCAGACAGCGGACGGATGGCTGCAGTTTTCCAACACCGGGTTCGATCCTGATCCATTCTGGTGGAAGCTGCATGACTACGAACTGGAAGTGTGGGCTGCATATCCCAGGACTGCATACCAGACAGCGTCCACAACCATCAAGGCACAGCTCTGTGGGACTTTCAATGATGAGTCTGCGGAAAGCCTTCTGGCACAGGACGAGATGACAATCAATGTAAGCAACTTTGACTTCTTTGATACGCCCGGCGTCATCTACGATATCTGGAAAAGCGGCACAGGCCATACCAACTACTCGGTGGTAAATGATGGCTGCTTTGATAAGGATTATTCCTACGCCGGGCATTGGATCGGCATCAGAGGCTACTTAAACGGCGCCACCATGTCGTCCGGAGAGATGGCATCCTTCGTGCTGCACACCCTGATCCACGGCGCTCCGCGCTTTAATGGAGCGGGAGCCACATGGAACCTGGAATATGTGGACGACTGGCTCTACATCATGAGGGACGACGGCAGCTACCGCAAGCTGGCACAGGACGAGTATGAATTCACCTCCATCACCATGCCCTCGACGTCGCAGTTGCTGAACGACAACGGCATTCCCATCCAGGGGAATACCTATGAGTACATCGTCTATGCGTCCCAGGGCATGGAATACAACGACCGGACCGAAGTGGCCCACGGAAAGCTGGGCGACATGAAGTACATCCCCCTGCCCGCGGGGACGAACCTCTACACGGTCAAGATCAACGGCCTGGCGGAAGGCATCGAAGACATGCCGATCCAGTGCAGTGTGAAGTTCCATATCAAAGACAAAGAAACAAAGGCAGATTTGAAGGACAACCTGGAGTACGGCATTGTCGCCAACACCTATTTTATGCGGCTGTACGATGATGCGAATAATCTGATCAATAACAGCTTCACCGCGGATCATTATACCGACAAGTCCATGGCAGCGGACGATATGCGCACCTACGGATCCTACCTGGACCGTGAAAAAGCGGAACTGCATATCCACAGCGTCTACAGCGATTTTGACAACGAGGTTATCCTTTCCAGCTTCACCAACACCGGGAAGGGGTTCAACACTGTGGCAAGGAATATCACCTCCTTCCAGGCCGCGGAGGGCGATATGCTGACCGGTATCGACAGCGTGCTTCTGTTCCCTGAAGGGCTGAAGCTCCCGGCCGATGTGACGTTCCCTGAAGCCATCTGGGATCATGTGACCGTCTCCGGTTTAGGGCTTTCCTCCGATGAACTGGCGAAGCACTGCACCATTACATTTGATGAGAACTACAAGGGGAGCGGGCGTACGCTGGTGAAGTTCCATTTCGACTTCTCAGACGCACCGGTATCTCCCGTCTCGGATCTGGTCACGGCGGTGGACGCGTGGCTGCCGGTTGAAAATTACTCTGTATACGGCGGCAGCTATCAGGTCTATGGCGTGTCCGTCCCGTCTGGCCTGACAGTACGGCCCGACCTGCACAAGCAGGACAACGGAAGCTGGATAGCATCCACGTCCCTTGGCAGCGACATCAACGGAAACAGCAGAACGGACGAACTGATCAGTTGGGACAGCGACTATGAGACCATCGCCTACGCAGCTTCCTCACAAATGGCACTCAATAAGTGGGTAAAAACCACTTACTCCCGCATGTATGTACAGGATGTCGAAAAAGATGAATCCGGAGCGGCAGCGCAAGGACAGGCGCCCTATGAGGACCTCTTCGGACAGTACAGCTACATGCTGAAGGTCACCAACGGTTACAGCATCACGAAGGACCTGGTGCTGACGGACATCCTGGAGACAGGCCCCAACAAGGAATGGCAGGGCACGCTGGTGTCTGTGGACACCTCCTATGCAAAGAGCCTGGGCTTCAATCCGGTCGTGACTTATGCCAAGACCGCTTCCCCGTCCACCGGTGACTGGACGACCAACATCGCCGGCGCGAAAGCCGTGAAGATCGACTTCGGATCTGGAGAGCTCAAAGAAGGACAGGAGCTCTTTGTGGTCATCAACATGAAAGCCCCTGCGGATGCGCAACTGGTAGAGAAGCTGACCGAGAACCGCTATTCCGCGAGCTTTACGATGATCGACTCCTCTACCCATGAGGAGACCAAGCAGGACGATCTGACTTCCAACCTGGTACAGGTGAAACTCTCCAAGCCCAGGTACAGCCTGATCCTCGAAAAGAAAGACCCCGTGGACAATTCAGTCCTTTCCGGCGCGTCGTTCGAACTGCTGGATGGCGAGGATGTAGTGGCATCCGGCACGACCAACTATAGCGGACGGCTAATCTTACGCGACATTCCCGCGGGGGAATACACGCTGCACGAATCCGCGGCGCCGCTGGGGTATGAGACGATGGCGGACAAGAAGGTCGTGGTATCCGCAGGAAGCACGAACGTCATGTACTACACCGTTGAGGATGAGCGTTCAAAAGGCCGCGTGACTCTGACGAAGCACAATGACCTGGATTACTCCATTGTCGTGCCCGGCGCGGTCTACACGCTCTATAACGCGGCGGATGACAGTATCGTGAAGGACGACCTGACAACGGGTGCAAACGGACAGATCTATGTAGATGAGCTGGAGTGGGGTTCCTACTACTTCAAGGAGAAGACATCCCCTGCCGGGTATGAACTGTCGGAGAAAAAGATCCCGTTTACCGTCACACGGTTCAATGTGAGCAGCGATCTGACTGTGACGGCGGTGGACCCGCAGATGCCGGCGTCCATCAAGCTCGTGAAATACGAGAAGCTGGAAAACGGAACAGAGACGAAGACACCTCTTACAGGCGCGTTCTTTACCCTGTACCGCGACTACGGGACTGATCTCGGCGGGCTGAAGGAGCTTGGGACCTACGGCACGGACGAGACCGGCGAGTTCAATATCTCTGATCTTGTTTACGGTGACTATGTCCTGAAGGAGCTGAAATCTCCCAACGGTTATGAGTTCGTGGATGATATCCCCGTAACGCTCTCTCCCGACAACAGGGAAGTGACAGTCACCGCCTATGATGAGCGGATGCCCGGCACCCTGCAGGTCATCAAGACCGACCCGGAGGGGCACGTGCTGGAGGGCGTATCCTTCGCGCTGTACCCGCTGGAAGAGAGTGAGGACACCATCCCGGCGGCGGAGCTTGCAACCCGGAAACCCGCGGCATCCGGTCAGACAGACGCCAACGGCACCTGGGAGGAAACGGACCTCGCCTGGGGTCGCTACGTCCTCATCGAGACCAAGGCACTGCCCGGATATATCCTGGATTCCACCCAGCACCCTGTGGAGATCGGGCCTGAGAGCCTGACGGTCCGGGTGGAAGTGGAGAACGGCCGCACGCACGGAAGCGTCACGCTGGTTAAGACAGATGAGTCAGGCGCTCACCTGCTTGCAGACGCGGAGTACTCGCTCTATCAGAACGATGGCACGCTGATACAGGATGGCCTCGTGACGGACACCAAGGGCGAGATCCATGTGGAGGACCTGGATTGGGGGACCTATTACTTCAAAGAGGACAAGGCCCCTGCCGGCTACGGCCTCTCCGATGAGCTGGTGCGTTTCTCTATCAATGCCGACAACGTCGCGACGGATCTGCAGGTAGATGCAGTGGATAAGATCAAGACCCGTGAGCTGACGCTGACGAAAAAGATCAAAAAGGACGACATCAACTACTCCAACGGGACTCCGACCTTTATGTTTACCGTAACGGGGACGGATATCAATGGCGAAGAACATACCTGGAACCGGATGGTCTCCTTCCCTGAAGGGGTCGCAAAGGCGGACGGGGAAGGGTATCTTTCCCAGACAGTGACCTTCTCCGACATCCCCGCGGGCACTTACACGGCGTCGGAAGAATTCGTCAGCCGATACAATTTCAACAGCATCACCGATGTGTCCGCAAACGGCACGGTAAAGGGCGAAACCGTTGAATTTGACCTGAAGACCTATGACGACGGCCACGCCACCTACACTAACGACAAGGGAGAGTGGCAGCACCTTTCCGATTCCGGGAGCATCACGAACCTGGTGAAAGCCACCAGGAAGCTGGTGGGCCTGAAGGTCACATACGACGGCCCAGCGACCCTGGAATCCGGTACGGAGCTGACGCAGTATCTGACTGTTGAGGCGTACTATGACGACGGCTCCTCCCAGGTATTGACGCCGGATCAGTACACCCTGTCCACGCCGGTGGCACCTTACCAGTCCGGCAGCTATACGGTCACGGTGACATACACCGAGGACGGCGTAATCCGCAAGGGGAACTTCACTTTTGATATCGATTACCGGACCGGCATGCACCCGAAGGTGGTGGATCTGCATCTGGAAGCAGTCCCCGGCAATACGCTGGAATATGAGACTGGCTCGGCGATCAGTCCCGACGGGTTTACCGTGACGGTCACTTACGACACCGGCGAAAAGAAAACCCTGGCGGCGTCAGAGTACAGCCTGAACTATACGACAGCGCCTACCACGGACGGTACATACCAACTGAAGGCATCCTACACGGAATACGGGACGACCTACTATTCCAATGAAGTGGAGATCACGGTCGTGAAACCGGCGGTGAAGCACATCAATGAATGGAGCTGGGATGAAATCCAGGCAGAGGTCGCTTCCGGACGCGCGCCGGTGACATTTAGTGAATGTTACACGAACGGCTGCGCGAAGGAAGTGCATCTGGGTGCCGGGACCACAAGTGTAGCATACGACAGCAATGGAAATACCGCAATCAGTGATCAATACATTTATGTGAACATCCTCGGCTTCGACCATGACACCCCGGCGGACGGCTCTGGCGGTTATACGGCCACCTTCGGCATGTGTGCGCCTAACGTTGTGGACGGCAATTTTGTTGCGAACTGTGAAGGCAGCGTCAAAACGACTGGCACAAAAGCATCAAAGGCAGGAATCACAGGAGAATATGTCAGGATGGAATCGACAGCCAACAACTCCAAAGGGGCAACGGTAATGAGGAACTATCTGGATTCCGTCTACCAGCAGAGTCTTCCGGAAGACTTGAAAGCCGTGATCGTCCCGGTAAAGAAGAAGGCGAGCGCCGGTAATAAATCTTCCACTATAAAGGAAACTACGGAAAACCTGTTCCTGTTCCGAGAGGTGGAACTGTTCGGCCAATACGGCTATAACGCGGACGGGACGCAAACGGAGGCAGGGAAAAACACAGGCACTGGCACAAAACAGTACGGTTACCTGAGAAGCTACGCAGGGGAAGGGAAACAGTATGCGTATTATCAGCAGTTGACTGACCCCAATGACCTGACGGTTCTGAAGAACGCACTGCGCCGCAGCGACTGGTGGTGGGAGGCGTCTCCGGGTGCGATATACAGCTACAACTTCTGCTACGTCAGCAGCAGCGGCTATGCCAGCAGCGGCGACTTCGCGAGTAACACCAAGGGCGTCAGCTTCGGCTTCTGCATCCGGTAACGGATGCGGAACATCACGGATCCTCCATCAGCGCCCCTAGTGGGCGCGTGTGGGACAGGCGCGAAGCGCCTGCGCCGCTGGCGGGCGAAAGCCGCGCCAGCGGCGGTTTATAAATTTGAAAAATCGCTGTTTTTGCACCTTTTTCAATCAAAGACACCGCAGACGTTATGAGATCAAACAATAGCCAGTTCAGATGAGGAAACAGTTATGGCAGTACCGGTAAGCCAGCGGCAGCAATCCAATAGCGAATTTCTGCATAACGGCATGAAACTCCGTCAGGAGGTATTAAGGAGGGTCAGAAAACTTCCTGCATCGTGGCAGTATTATCTGGCAAGGCCCATGGCAGACCATTCCAGCGAGATGATGCTCCATATCCGGCTTGGAAATTCTATCTATCCAACAAACCCCACGGAACTTGACCGAAGGATACTGGAATTCAAGCTTGCGAAGGGGTACTGTGAAGCGCTGTGCCAGGACATCGAGGACATCCGGGCACTGGTACATGTCACAGGCGAGGGAACGCTTAAAGAAATCCGGGACCTTGACCGTAAAGCCAGGGAAATGGAAGAGGAAGCAAGGCAGCTTGGGGAAAAGGCCCTTCAGGGAAACCCAGACGGCGCCGCGCAGGCAAGGAAAAGAGAACTGCTGGATCAGGCTGCCGTATTCAGGGACAGGGCGGCGTCAATGCGAGGTGGAATTACCATCACCTATGATCAGATAGGAGAACTCTGCCGCCTGATCGACCTGGAAGAAAAGCTTTTAAGCGGCCTTATAAACAGCGACAGGAAACGTACATGGAAAGGCAAGGGCAGCGAAAGCAGCCCATAAGCCATATGGGAAAACAGCTGATAAAATCTGCGCCGCAGCAACTGGTGGTGGGAGGCGTCTCCAAATGCGATAAACAGCAACAACTTCTGCAACGTCAACAGCAACGGCAATGCCAACAACGGCAACAACGCGAGCAACACCAACGGCGTCAGCTTCGGATTCCCGCAGATACAAGCCAGAACAGAGTAGCCAATGAGGCAAAATCAGCGCTTTGCGGAGAAGGAGCAGTTTTCCCTCCCTTTTGGGTAAACAGATGTACAGATGCCGGCGGGCGGATGACGCTTCTTGCATGGGTGCCCGCGTCCGCAAGATTCCCACAGGATAATGCGGATGCGGCGCTTTCATGCCCGTTCGGCTATACACTGTACAGGAGGTCCGGCCGCCTTAAAAAAAAGGAGCAGACCCATCTGCCGGCCGGGAACAGATGGGTCGTCTAAAAAATGAACAGTAAAGAAAGACACCAGTTGCGTTACGAACGCAGAAAAGCAGCAAGAGAAACTGCAAAAAGAGAAAAACATCCGGATGTGCCGCCGGAAGAGGTTCTTAGCATGGAAAACCTCATCCATGCCTCCGACCTCTGCCGAAGGGGCGTTTCATGGAAGGCGCGCGTCCAAAACTGGACCGCGGATACTTGTCTAAACGCTTACCGTCTTCGCAGGGACGTCCTGACAGGAAGGTATCGAAAAGGCCCGGTAAAGGAATTTCGGATCAAAGAGCGAGGAAAGGTGCGCAACATTAAGGCGCCGGCCTATAAAGACCGCGTACTGCAGAGATGTATCTGCGATAACGTCCTGGTGCCGGCAGTAAAAGAATCCCTGCTCTACGACAACAGCGCAAATATCAAGGGAAGGGGAACCAGCCACACGGAACGGCGGTTTAAGCTCTACATCCGCAGACTTTACCGAAAATACGGGCGACAGGGCGGAATCCTGTTCTTCGATTTCAGAAACTATTTTGGGAGCATAGAACAGGACAGGCTTATGGGAATCCTGAGAAACTACCGGATTCCGGATCTGATCATGGGAATCTTGGAAACCAGCCTGTGCGATGACACCGGGAGAGGTATAGGTCTGGGGCAGCCAGCCTCACAGATCGCGGGAACGCTCTATCCGAATGCTTTTGACCACACAGTCAGGGAGGTGGACCGGGTCATGGCATATGGCCGGTTCATGGACGACGGCTACATCATCCTCCCAGATATGGAACACCTGAAATACCTGAAAGACAGGATCCCAGTGCTCCTTTCTTTAAACGGGATAACCGTAAACCGGAAAAAGCTGAAGATTATACGCTTCACTGAACACTTCAGGTATCTGAAGAAGCGTTACTATTTGACCGCCTCCGGAAAGCTTGTATGCCGCCAGAAGAGGGGCTATGTCAGGAATGAAAAGCGCAGGCTGCGCAAATACGCGGGACTTCTCTTGAAGGGCCGCATGACCTTCCAACAAATCCTGTGCTGCTACAAAAGCTTCAGGGGGACCATTCCGAAACAGATGAAATACGCGGCGAAGGAACTGGATCGGTACTTCAACAGGCTCTTTATCCAGGACTTCCTGACCGGAGAGAATACGATCTCATATGACCGGAGGCCGCGACTGTCACTCGAATAAGGCTGGAGGAAACGGATGGGAAACAGGTTTGAGGAACTGGAAGCAAAATATCCAGACACTGTCGTCCTGCAGATGCAGGGGACTTTTTACAGGGCGTATAACAGGAGCGCGTATGTGATATCGGAACTGACCGGGTACAAACTGAGGGCAATCAAAGAGGATGTCTGTACCTGCGGTTTCCCGGCAGTCTGCGAGAAAAAAGTGGCACAGGCGTGTTCTGACGCTGCGGTAAGCTATGTCATGTACCGCGGTGAGGAAATATCGGACGTTCATTCCTTTGAAAACAGCCGTTTTCAGGAAGTCCTTCAAAAGGGTATGCAGAAAATTCCCATACCGGCAAAATCGAAGGACGCGTCCTCTGATAAATCTGCACAGGAGAAAAATACAGAAGTTGACATCGGGAAGACGTGCCAGGCGCCACATAAAGGCGCATCAGGCGATCAAGACATCCGCATCATTGAAGGATGCGGGATAAGCCAGCTTGCGGCACTGGAGGACCTGAAGGCAAGCGCAGCAGCGGAAATCCTGGAAAATGGAATGAGAATAACGGCCATATCTCTGCTGGAAAGCCGCAGGGAAAGCAATCTGTACATGATCCGGGGGCTTGCGATATGCGAGAAGCGAGACTGCAGCCTGGACGGAGAATAAAATAGCAACACACCCACCCGGCGGCGCCCCGCCGCCGATGATGGGCATTACCCGGAGGAGGGCTGGAAATGGGAAGGAGGACAGAATGCCAGAGGGAAAGAGAGGGTAAATGAGGGGCATAGTGAGTATTCCATATGCGACCAAAAAACCTTCATATACTCACAGGCCTCAGGGGGCGGCGCGTCAGGGGCAGGCCCGGGCGCGCCGCGGAAGAGAGTGTCTCTTGAACGGCTGCGCGAAGGAAGTGCATCTGGGTGCCGGGACCACAAGTGTAGCATACGACAGCAATGGAAATACCGCAATCAGTGATCAATACATTTATGTGAACATCCTCGGCTTCGACCATGACACCCCGGCGGACGGCTCTGGCGGTTATACGGCCACCTTCGGCATGTGTGCGCCTAACGTTGTGGACGGCAATTTTGTTGCGAACTGTGAAGGCAGCGTCAAAACGACTGGCACAAAAGCATCAAAGGCAGGAATCACAGGAGAATATGTCAGGATGGAATCGACAGCCAACAACTCCAAAGGGGCAACGGTAATGAGGAACTATCTGGATTCCGTCTACCAGCAGAGTCTTCCGGAAGACTTGAAAGCCGTGATCGTCCCGGTAAAGAAGAAGGCGAGCGCCGGTAATAAATCTTCCACTATAAAGGAAACTACGGAAAACCTGTTCCTGTTCCGAGAGGTGGAACTGTTCGGCCAATACGGCTATAACGCGGACGGGACGCAAACGGAGGCAGGGAAAAACACAGGCACTGGCACAAAACAGTACGGTTACCTGAGAAGCTACGCAGGGGAAGGGAAACAGTATGCGTATTATCAGCAGTTGACTGACCCCAATGACCTGACGGTTCTGAAGAACGCACTGCGCCGCAGCGACTGGTGGTTGGGGGCGTCTCCGCGTGCGATGAACAGCAGCAACTTCTGCAACGTCAACAGCCGCGGCTATGCCGACGTCGGCAGCGGCGCGACCGGCGCCAGCGGCGTCAGCTTCGGCTTCTGCATCCGGTAACGGTTAATGATACTGCAGCGCCGTTCTCCCGCTGGTGCACAGAGAAAACACTGCGCAAACACTTTCCACTACATCTTTCAATCCACACAGGCGTCTCCGCCTATCGTAAAAAAAATTACGCATCCGTCCAGTCAGGGAAGAGCGTCTCGCACCGGATGTCCACGATCTCCGCGACCGGGATCGTCGTTCCGTCCGCGAATACAACGATCCTGCGCGCGGTATCTATCTTTTCGATCCGCCCGCTAACATTCCTGTAGGCTCCGCCTTCCTTTTTCGCGTCTGGCCGGAAATATGTGATTTCCGCCTCCGGATGTGAGTCCACTGCCTGCAGAAGGACCTGGATCTTCGCGTCCAAAAGCTCCGTCTGGTCCTCTTCGAGATCGTTCCAGGCGTCCGTGAGCCTTTCCGCTTCCCGCACCTCATCCCCATACCCGGACAGCGCCGCGAAAGGAGAGAACTGAGCGGCTCGCTCACTCATGGGCATCGGCGGCCTTGTTGGGGACACATGGTGAGGCAGATACAGGATATCATCATATTCCCCGGTGTAGGGGCCTGCCCATGCGGGCCTGTCTTTTTCGCTTCCATTCTGGTCCATTGTCTTTTCCCTCTCTAAAAATCCTTGTCCACACAATCACCAACGGGCTTAGCTTTCTTTTCGCCTGATCCTTTCCCATATCTCAGGGAAAGTCTGCGCATACCAGGAAAGGAAATCTCCAAAGATCTCCTGTTCAGCACTTTTTCGCGCTTTCACGGCGCTCTCCAGATCGTCGTATACTCCAAGGTTGTACTGCCGGCGCTGGAAGTTGATATAGGCCCTGTACTTCCCATCCTTCAACTCGCACACGCCGGTCCTGCCGGTCGAGCTGTTCTTGTTCAGTTTTCGGCCGGGCATGATGCACAAAACGCTCGTGCCGCCCACCGCTGCCTTTGCCGCCAGGTCGTGGCCAATCCCGAGGTTTTTGCGGGTGTCATGGCCGCAAGTCAGGGCGGCGCCATCCAGGATCCTGTCAAGCGGTATCTCCTTTTCCGTGCCGCACACACATCTGCACAGCGCAAAGGCGGTTCTAACGGTGTATCTGCCCTTCCGGGTGTTTCTCAGGGATATGTCCAGGATCTCCAGCGATCCGTATTCTTTTCCCACATATTTCTGCTTCAGGTCACAGAGCTTGGCTTCCCACTTTCTTTCCTTCCTGCACTCCACGCATCCGCCGTCCTGGTGCAGATAGATGCCCTGCGCGGTGTCCACAAAGACAGTCCCGCAGCGTTCGCAGCGGCACCGGAACTGTGCGGTGCGCCGGTCCTTCTTTTCTTCAGCCGACAGGATCGTGATATTGCCGTACGTCCTTCCAACCTCGATCGGCTTGTTCCTGCTGCAGCCGCAGTCTTTCAGATCCCGTTTCAGGCTGGTGGCGAAATAGGTCCTCACGGATCCGCACTTCAGGCATCTGCACTGCCAGCACGTGGCAGTCTGACCGGACGGCATCTTCTTAGGCTCCGCCTCACCGACCACTTCCAGCCCGCCAAAGATCTTTCCCTTCAGGTCTACCTTTCCCATGACATTTTCCCCTCGAAACGCGATGTCCCCGCTTCCCGGACAGGCTCCTGCCCCGCATGGCGGCGCGTTTTCTCTCTGAAGAAATCCTAACACAGAACGGACAGAGACGCAAACGCTTTTCCTCATCTGAGCCGGGCCGCCGCGATCCATATCCAGGGCAGGAGAGGGCCGGGCAGGGCGGCCGCGCACGCGGATTCGCTGTCAGTCTGCAGGCACTCCGAACAGCAGACCCTCTTGTAAATAAGGGATTTCGTGGTATACTAAATATTAGAGAACGACAGAGGATTCAGGCAAAAGAAGGAGAGTGTATATGACAAAATTCCGCCGCTTCGACGACTACGAGGATCTGGAGGAGTACAGAAAACAAAAGAATAAAGGAACAGGCAGAAAACGCTCCTCTGTGGATCCGAACGGCGGAAACGACGACCGTCGGGGCCAGCGACCCATGTCGGTGATCAACAGGGAACTGGAGAAACCCCCGCGCTGTCCCGTATGCGGGAAACCGATGGTGCTGCGCGGGAAGCCCCATGGGATAGAGCAGACCCACACATACGTCTGTGAGGAACACGGCTATCGTGCCACGGCCAAGGTCAGGGAAGGCAAGCTCCGCCTGACGTCCACGCCGGCGGATGACGACCTGATGAAAAAGAGGTATATCATCCACCGCTACCTGGATCTGGCAGTGGACAACGGGATCCTGGGCCGGAAGGGGCTATACTACCATCTCACCTTAAAGGTGCACGGGGTGTTCACGCTGATGCACATCGGAGAGATGTCAGTGGAGATGTTCCTGCCGTACCTGACGGAGCTGCGGACGCTGCTGACAGCCAACGGAGTCTCCTATGAGGAGCTGGACGAGAAACTGCGGGAGGAAGGCTTCGCGGACATCATGGATGCTGCGGATGCCGCGGCTGTAGCAAAGGCTTAACAGGCAAAGAAAAAACGACCGGCGCCCGTAAGGGCGCTGCTGTTTGGCCTTTGTGTCCACAATGGTATTGTTTCTATTGTAGAAAACGATAACGCCCGAAAGAAAAGGAACGGAGCGCTGGAGGAAATGTGGTGTACGCTGTGTATGCCGTAGACGGCACTGTCAGGAAAACTACATATGCGTCCTGGGACGAGTGCAGACGGCAGGTGGAGGGCCATAGAGCAGTCTTCCGCCGCGTGGAGGGCGCGGAAGGCGCTGCTGTGTACTTCGGACAGATGGAGAGCGCGAAGGCAGCCGGTCAGCCGTTCCTGCAGGGCGCTGGGAAGCCGGCTGTTTTGCCAGCTAAAAAACCTGCGGTGCCAACGGACGGGCAACTGGAGGTCCGGTTCTCGTTCTCCCTATTTTACAACGAGCGCAGCGGCTACTGTGTCTACTCGTACCTGCTCACGGACGGCCGCCGCGTGACCGTGAAGGGATATTATCTGCCGTCGGCGAAGGGGATCACCTACATCATGCACGGCAGGTACGTCAAAGACCCGAAATACGGCCTGCAGTTCGACGCCTCCTCCTTTGAAGAGAAGGTCGATACCAGCCGCAGCGGGATCGTGGCATACCTGTCCTCGGGCATCATCAAGGGGATCGGCGAGAAGACCGCCGCCCGGATCTATGACCAGTTCGGGGAGAAATCCCTGGAGGTGCTGGAGCAGGAGCCGGATAAGCTGCTGGCCGTAAAGGGGATCACCAAGCGGAAGCTGGAGGGCATCGTGAAGTCCTACACGGAAAAGAAGGGCGCACAGGCCGTCATCCGGTATCTGATGCCCTTCAATATCCCGCCCTCCCTGGGGGCGAAGGTGTACCGCGCGGGGATCTCGGTGGAGGACATCCGCAGGTCGCCGTACACCCTGTGCGCCGTGCGGGGCATCTCCTTTCCGATGGCAGACGCAGCCGCACGGAAGCAGGGAGTCAGCCTGCACGATCCGGAGCGGATGGAAGCGTGCGCCAGGTACGTCCTGACGGAGCACGAGTACACCACCGGGAGCCTGTGCATGGACAAGGACCTGTTCGGGAGCTGCGTCAAACAGGCGCTCAACAGCCCTGACGTGACCAACGAGGAGATCCTGGAGGCCACCTGCGGCATGATCCGCGCAAAGAAGCTGGTGTATCGGAAGATGGCCTGGTACGACGGCTCGGAGCGCTGCCTGTTGATCCTGCCGGAGCGGTTCCGGATGGAGCAGGAGGCAGCGCGGATTTTCGTGCAGATCAGCAGCCAGAAAGCGCCGACGCACGAGGATCTCGACCGGCATATCGAGAGCGAGGCCGCACGCCGGGGCATCCGGCTGGATCCCCTGCAGGAAACTGCGGTCAGGACGGTCGTCACCAGTATGTGCTGCGTCATCACCGGCGGCCCCGGCACGGGCAAGACCACCATCCAGGAGCTGGTGACCAATTACCTGTCAAGAGCGGAACCGGACAGGGAGGTTATCTGCATCGCGCCGACCGGCATGGCCGCACGCAGGCTGACAGAATCCTGCGGCATCCCGGCCAGCACGGTCCATTCCCTCCTGGGCCTGCGGGCAGGGGAGTCGCAGGACCTGCTCGACAGCGCCACAGATGAGAAGATGGACAAGAAGACTATCATCCTGGATGAGGCGTCCATGGTGGACATCTACCTGTTCTACATGCTCCTGCGCGCGATCGGAGATGGATGCAGGCTGGTGATCGTGGGCGATGCAGGGCAGCTTCCAAGCGTTGGCCCGGGCGCGGTCCTTAGGGACATCATCCAGTCAGGGCTGGTCCCTGTCGTGCGCCTGTCCAACGTATTCCGACAGGCAAAAGGCTCGGAGATCTATGAGGCGACGAGGCGTATCAACAGCGGCCAGACCAATATCATCAGCGGCAGCGAGTTCACGATCTACGAGATGAGCGGCCTGTCAGAGATCCAGCGGCAGATGTGCGCCCTGTATAAACAGCGCGTGGCACAGTACGGACGGGACAACGTCTTTGTGCTCTGCCCATACCGCAAGCACGATGCCGGGACGGTCCAGATGAACCGCCTGCTCCAGATGGAGAACAATCCGCCGGCTCCCGGCAAGAATGAGCTGGAGCATCACGGACAGATCTTCCGGACAAGGGACAGGGTGATGAACACGGTCAACGGCGCGGAGGTCGTCAACGGGGACATCGGGACCGTGGAGGATGCAGGAGTGAAGGATGACGAGCCATATGTGACTGTCCGGTTTTTCAATGACCTGCTGGTAGAGTATACCGGCGAGCAGTTGGACAACATCACCCTGGCATATGCCATGACGGTTCACAAGGCTCAGGGCAGCGAGGCAGCCTGTGTCATCACCTGCCTGACACGCTTTCACAGAACTTTCCTGTTCCGTAACTTCCCCAACACGGCCATCTCACGGGGCAAGCAGCACGTGGACTTCCTGGGGGAGAAGCAGGCGCTGGAGAGGGCGGTGCAGACACCATTCGTGGACAGGAGGCTGTCCCTGTTCTGGTCCTGTCTGGCCCTGTACAGCGGCTGGTTCGCGCCAATCTAACTGCCGCAAATCTGCGGCTAACGCCACTGTTGTTTATAATGATAGGAGCGAAAATGGAATATTTTAAAAGACACCCTGATAAATGGATCTCTATATTATGGATTTCCGTACTTATCGCCGCCCTGGTTCCGATATTCTTCCTGTCGTTCTATGCGGTTCCCACCGCAGACGATTATCGCTTTGCGCAATCTACACAGACTGTATGGAGGGATACCGGCGGTATCTTGTCAGCGCTCAAAACCGCCCTCAGATCGACTGCGGACTGCTGGAACAGCGGAGAGGGAGCTTATACATACGTATTTCTGATGGCATTATTACCCGGAATATTGCCGACAGGACTCTGTTTTCTTACAGTATTTTTTACTGTAGGAACACTTTGCGGCTGTATTCTCATTCTGCTGCACGCAGTATTTCCGCAGCCGATGAATCCTCCAAACGGCGGCAGCACATACAGTGCCAGTCAGTACCGCTGGCAGCGATTCCTATGCGCCTCGGTCCTTGTTTTCCTGTGTCTTCAGACTATGCCCAGCCCGGCCGGTCTGTATCGGTTCAGCGACGCACTTTATGTGTTTATGGAGGCCGCTCTGATTTTACAGATTGCCATTATCCTATTTATCCGGCGTATTGCCGGTCAGGATTCTTCCTCTCCGCGGCGTCTGGTCGTTGTGACCTTGTTGGTCGTTATTTCAATGGCGATGGCCTTCTTTCTCGGCGGTTCAACGATAATCACGGGGTTTCAGGCATGCGTCATGACCGTCGTTCTGATGCTGCAGCCTCTTATGCAAATGCTTCACCATAAAGAAAAATTATGCGAGGGGTACAGGACCTGTATCAGAAAGATGGTGACTGTCTTACCTGCTCTGGCTGTTACACTGTCCGGTTTTGCCGTTCATATTCTGGCGCCAGGTGGATATCTCCGGGAATATGGTATCGAAGTCACGGATTTGCTGCACGCCATAATAAGTTCTATTTATTGGGCATTCACTTATTTTCTTCACTGGATGAACACGTTTGCGATTTTAAGCTTTCTGCTGGTGTTTCCCGTGATCTGGAAAATCGCGTCGCATTCAGGGCAACGTTTTTTCCATCCCATTTTAACGGCAATCGGAAGCTTTTTTCTGTTTGCCTCCATGTTCACGCCGTCCCTATATTTATCGGGCGATATCAGTTCAGGCACCTGCCAGAATATAATGCGGCCTGCTATGTATTTGCTCGTACTTATGAATGTGGCCAACGCATCCGGCTGGCTGGCCGCTAACAGGGAATATGGCCTGACAGGCAAACTGATGAAAAGTATTGAAAAAAGCTATCCCGCCTGGCTCGTTTTTTTCACTGCCGCAGTCATTATTATGTTTCTGTTTCCGGCCAACAAGAACACCTATTTCTCCATATCCGCTTTTCGTGCCATTGTGGTCCGCGAAACAGCACAGTTTTTCCAGTTGCATCCTTAGTACCCACTGGCAATTAGAGATGAAGCAGATATATACACGTTCAAAAAGGAAATGGATTGTCAGCTATGAATAAAGCGATCAAATACAGGGTGTACCCAACAACTGAACAAAGCATTATGTTCGCCAAGACCTTTGGCTGCGCGCGGAAAATCTATAATCTCATGCTCGCGGATAAGATAGCCGGTTATCAGGCCAACGGTAAGATCCCAATGGTGACTCCCGCCATGTATAAGCAGGAATATCCATATCTAAAGGAAGTGGACAGCCTCGCCCTTTGCAATGTACAGCTCCACCTGCAGGCGGCATTTGGGAATCATTTCAGCAAGGCACGCAAAAAACGTACCGGATTTCCAAGATTTAAGTCATTAAAGAACAGCAGGAAATCCTACACAACGAACAACAGCCACGGAACGGTGGCGGTCAGCGACGGTGCCATACGGCTTCCAAAGATCGGATGGGTGAAAGCGGTCATCCACAGACAGCCGGAGGATGGATGGCTGCTGAAGTCTGCGACTGTGTCACAGGATCCCGACGGGAAATACTATGTTTCTGTGTTATTTAAGATCCCGGATCCTGTCTGTGACCACGTACCGGATCTCACCAATGCGATCGGGCTGGACTACGCTTCCGATGGACTGTATATCGACAGCAACGGCAATAAAGGCACGAACCATAAGTATTACCGCGAGAGCCATGAAAAACTGGTAAAGGCACAGCGGCGCCTGTCGCGCATGCAGGGTTCCCGGAAAGGGGAAAAGAGATCTGCCAATTATGAAAAACAGCTCCGGAGGGTGAACAGGATCCACCGGCATATCGCAAACCAGCGCCTCGACCATCTGCATAAACTGTCAACCGAGATAGCCAATCGGTATGATGTTGTATGCGCAGAGGATCTGGACATGTGCTCTCTGGCGGGCAGAGGTTTTGGGAACGGCAGAGCGACTATGGACAACGGATACGGCATGTTCCTCGGGATGCTCGGATATAAGCTTTCCGACAGAGGGAAATATCTGGTCAGGGTCGATAAGTGGTTTCCAAGCAGTCAGATATGCCATCGCTGCGGAATGATGCATCCGGAGATGAAAGACCTGAAGATCCGCATTATGGACTGCATCTGCGGCCATCATATCAGCAGGGATCAAAACGCAACGCTCAACATCCTGCGGGAAGGACTTCGTGTCCTGAACGAGTCATTGGCGGCATGAACATACCTTGGTAGGGATGGAACAGCCCGAACCTAACGCTTGCGGACACTGTGTAAGTCGGTCTGCTGTGTATATTGCAGCAGACGCTGTAGTGGTTGAAACAAGAAGCTCGGTTACTTGTAACCGAGTAGTTCACCCGACAGTTTCATTCCCCAAAGCGAGGAGGGATATATTCTCACGAACGAAACTCTGAACAACGGCGCCATTGCAGCGTTCTATCCCGGCGTGTTGAAGAACATTGCTGACCGCCTTGGCAAGGACATAAGGAGGAAACAAACATGCACAACGGATACATACTGAGACCGATCAATTACGGATTCGCCAAAAAGAACATCCCAGATCTCGATCAGATTCCGCACCTGCGGGCGTGCGAGATCGCGCTGCTCCTCATCGATACGGAGGGCGGGCAGGAAACGCCGATGTACAAGACCGGCATCAAGATGAGCAAAAAAAGGGAGAAGGACATCCTGATGAAGGCGCTGGAAAGAACCAGCGAGCTGTACCCGCCCAGGCTGTACACAGCGGAGGAGCTCCTCCTTACGGCAGGGTCTGACAGGGCGCCGGAGCCCTGCCGGCTCACGAAGGACGGCATCCCAAAGAGCGAGGCGGGATATGTCCTCACAACGGACCATTTCGTCTATGGCTCCGCCGCGGCGTTCTACCCCGGAGTGCTCCGGCAGATCGCGGACGCCCTCGGAGAGGACATCGTGCTCGCGTTCACCAGCATCCATGAGGTGCAGATCCATCCCGCATCGCAGTACCGTCTCGATCTCGTGAAAGATAGCCTGAGGGACACCAACCGGCACTGCAACCGAAAAGAAGAGGTTCTCTCAGATTTGCTGTACCGCTACAATAGGGAGAGCGCAGAGTTCGGGATTTATTTCACGGATGGAAAGTTCTTCGATACGCCGCTGAAAGTCGGCAAGTAGCCTGCAGGAAGCATTCGAAAGAAGGAGGGGACAAGTTTGAAAAAGATCATACCTATCGTGATCCTCGTTATCGCGGCATCCATGCTGTACAACAACCGTCGAGCCGTTTTCAGTGAGGAGAACGGGCAGAAGATCGCCTCCTCCATCTCAGGAAGGGTGCAGGAGTTCCTCACGTCCGACGATGCGAAAGAAGTCATCGTACAGACGGCAAAGGACGCCGCTGCCGGAGCGGGGAAGGTCGTCCGGTCGGACGAGACAAAAAAGGCGGTCCAGGGCGTGCTGGAGGACACGGGGGACTTTGTCAGCTCACCGGAGTTCAAGGACGGTGCGAAGGACACCGTCGAGGGTGTGAAGGGTATCGTGGACGACCCTGACGTCCGGGATGCCGCCAAGGGCGTCGTGGAAGGCGCTGACGAAGCGGCGGAGTATTCCGGCCTGAAGGGGATCCTGCAGAAGCTCTGGGACGGACTAAAAAAAAGGGCGAAAGAAGTCCACTCGGCGGAGGGGCAGACGGAGGCAGGATGACCTGCCTCTGCCGTGTTCTTTCCTTCAAAAAAAAGTCGGAAGGAGGGTGCGCAGGACCTGTACTTCAGGCCGTACGCGCAAAAAGTATGAGACAAGACATCGGCGGAGCACTGATCCTGTATCCTCACAACATCCGCACGGCGGAGAGCCGCCTGCAGGACGTCCCCTCGATCCAGATCACAGACATCGTCCTGGCGCTGTACTCATATTACGATGGGAAAGCGATGCCGTTCCGCTATAATATGCTGGACAAAGATGATGATGTACCGGAGCTTTTGGTGGAAGCGCTGCAGAACACCAGTGTCATGTTCCCGCCAAGGCTGAAACCGTTGAGGCAGTTCCTTTTCGAGGGTCCCGATGGTACGGACAGCGGACGGTTTCTGACAGAGGATGACGACAGCATCTTCCACAAAAGCGGCGGCATCCTGCTGCTCTCCAGCACCGTGATCACCGGAGGCGCCGCGGCGTTCTTCTATCCGGGCGTAGCCACACGGATCGCCGAGGGGTTTGGAGAGGATATCTATGCCGCATTTGTCAGCTCAGATGATGTGCTGATCCATCCCGCCAGCAGGGCCAATCCGGAAGCGATCCTTCAGGCTATCGCGGAAGTGCGCCGCATCAGCACGGACGAGGACGCGCCCCTCTCGAATTTCGTCTTCTGCTACAGGAAGGATTCGAAGGAATTGGGCGTCATCCAGTGCGGGGATTTCATTGAAACACCCCTCGTAATGTGATAACATCATCATAGCAATCATTCACAGTCAGCGGCACCAGAGGAACATCCATGTCAGAAAACATTTCCATTTCCCTCGATCCGAACCAGGAAGCAGCGGCAGATGCCCTCGATGGGCAGACCCTGGTCGTTGCCTGTCCCGGATCAGGAAAGACGACAGTCATAATCGAGCACGTCCACCGTCTGGCGGAAAGGGGAATCCCTCACCAGAACCTGCTGGTGATCACCTTCACAAGAGCCGCGGCAGAGGAGATGCAGAAGAGATACGAGACGGCGTTCGGGACGAGCGGCATCCTGTTCGGCACCATCCACTCCGTCTGTTTCCGTGTGCTCCGGAAGGCGATGGGCCTTTCCACGGACAGCATCCTCCGGGAAGCGGAACAGTGGGACTTTTTTAGGCAATACCTGTACCGGCGCGTGCAGAAGACGGACCTGGAGGAATACATCCGGCAGCTGCTGACCGAGATCAGCTACGTCAAGAACGGACAGATGGATCCGGTCAGATACAATCCCAACGTCTGCAGCAGTGAGAACTTCGTGCAATTCCTCGGCGCATATGAGGATTTCAAGCAGAAACATGGAAAAATCGACTTCGATGACATGCTCATCCTGTGCCGTGCGTGCCTGCTGGAGAGGCCGGAGGAACTGGCTTTCTGGAAGCGGCAGTTCCGGTACATCATGATCGACGAATTCCAGGATACCAACCGGATCCAGGCGGACATCTTCTATATGCTGGCGGGGGAGAACGGCAACCTCTTTGTGGTGGGGGACGACGATCAGTCCATCTACGGATTCCGTTCGGCGGACAGCTCCATCATGCTGGATTTCAAAAAGACGTATCCAAACTCCAGGGAGTATTTCCTCTCGACCAACTACCGGTCGTTAGAGAAGATCGTGAACAGCGCCTCCCGGCTGATCTCCTATAATGAGGTCCGCTTCAAAAAGGACTTCCGGGCTTTCAGACAGGGGGAGGGGGAGACCTCCTGCGCGGCGTTCACGGATTCGCTGACACAGGCCCGCAGCGTCGTGGCCACCATCCGGCGCCTGCACGGCTCCTTCGGCGTCCCCTATAACGAGATCGCCGTGCTGTACCGCACCAACGCCCAGAACCAGATCCTGGTGGGACAGTTAATCGCGCAGAAGGAGGACGAGATCCCCTTCTATACGACCGAGCGGCCGAGGGACTACCACAACGAGTTCATCTTCGGAGACCTGATGGCATATTGGAGGCTGGCTGAGGGCACCTGGAAGAACGGGGACCTGCAGCGGATCTTAAACCGCCCCTCCCGGTATCTGAAGGCAGAGGTGTTCAAGGACTGCCTGTTCGACCTGCGGGCGCTGATGGAGCGGTGCAGTACGATCGAAGACCGGAACAGGGCTGACAGGGCCCGGTCTATGATCTTTGAAATGTGCTATCATATCAAAGAGCTCAAAGGAAAGGCTCCGGCCGACTTCATAAAATACTGCATGAACACCATCGGCTACAAGCGGTGGCTCAAAGACTACGCGGATTTCACCGGCAAGAACCTGGATGATCTGTATGCGGTACTGCAGATGCTGACAGATGAGGCGTCACAGTTCTCCGCTATGCAGGATTGGGAGGCGTACGCGAAGTTCTACGCCCAGAAGCTCGAAGACATGAGGAAGGACAGGAAGCAGGATGGGGTGTGCCTGTCCACGTTCCACAGCGCGAAGGGGCTGGAATGGAAGGCGGTCATCGTGATCGACTGCAACGAGGAGGTCTGCCCGTACAAAAAAGCTGAGACCCCAGAGGAGTTCGAGGAAGAGCGCCGGCTGTTCTATGTGGGCGCCACCAGGGCAAAGGACATCCTGTATTTCTTCTATGTAAAAGAGCGGGAGGGGATGGACTTAAGCCCGTCGCGGTATCTGAGCGAGTTTGGCGTCCTGGGGGATGTCCCGAGGCGCGCCAGGGACCCGAAGAAAGACGGTGATGCGACAGGGACAGCAAAGATCGGGCGCCCGAAGGCCGTCCCCGCAGGCCCCGCCGCCGGGACGAAGCAGAGTCCGCCGCTGCCCGCTGTGAAGCTCACGAAGAAAGGGCAGGCGCACGTCCAGGGACTTTTGGGCGGAGCCTCTTTCATATAGGAGAGAAGGCCGCGGACGGCAGACAAGAGCTGTCCGGGGCTTTTTTTCTGCTGCTTCCAGCACAGGACAGATTTTTTGCAGCCTTCTTTCTTTTTCACTCTTTCTCTGCTATAATAATAGGTATCAGAGAACGGATCACATATTACATTTTAGGAGAAAAGATGAGCTATTCACGCCAGTTGATCACGGACATCACAGACCACATCAGCACACCTCTGAGGGAGTTCTTCGAGACTCAGAAGAACATCCTGAGCTTTCCCTCCGACACGCTGCAGCATTCGGTAGCGGAAGTCATGAACTCCTATTTCGACGGCGAGTCTGAAAAGTACAGCTTGTCCCAGAAAATATTGACCGTCAAGAAAAGCCGTTACCGCAAGAAGCTGCGCTGGCATAAAACTTATTTGAATGACTACAACACATATCCGCTGACCAGCCCTGACCATCCTGCCGCCCACATCATCAGGGTCGCTAAGACCGTCACGCCCGCTGAGTACCGCCAGATGTACGGCACGATGTCCCTGGAGGAGATCGTTCAGCAGAACCACGACCAGGAGGAGGAGTGGTTTCGGGACCCGGACAGCATGCTGATCGCATATCCTGCCATTAAGAGGATCGCACCCAGCAGGATCTATCTGGCCTTCCGGGTGGACCTGATCACGGATATCTGGGATTACATCACGAAGTCCCTGGACGGCAACATCGGCGCGTTCACGTCCAGATTCCCCGAGGACCTGATTCCCCTGCCCATCTTCAGCGCTAAGCAGTACAAGGAAGAGATGGCCCCGGACAGCGATCTTCTGGAGAACAAGACCTATGATGACGACGGCAGGGAAGTCCTCCTAATGACGGTGAACCCGACAGAGGCGAAGACCAACCCGATCATGACGATGGATTCCATGGACCGCAACATCTTTTCCGCCCTGCTCGCCAGGACGCGCAATTCATTTTACTCTGACAAAAAGATCGTGATCAATCTGACGGACCTGTGCAGATCTGTCATCGGCCGCCCGAAGGTCAACTCATTAGAAAAGGAGAGGATCAAGAACAGGGTCCAGAAGTTCACAGATTACTCTTATACCTTTCGGAAGGATGGACAACTCATATCCTTTAATTTTTTCGACAACGTCGTCATCAAGGAGGGCGACAGCGGAGAGGAGACCGTCGCCGTTACCGTCGGCGATTACATCCATAGCGCCGTCGTCGAACAGAAGGTGATCAGCGTCCTTTCCGGAGAGATGATGGCGCTGGAGAACAAGCTCTCCCAGGTCATCTTTTACGCGATCCAAAAGGAAAGGATCAAGGCGGTCCAGTCCTCTAAAAGCTCTGGGATGCTCAGTTACTCCACTTTTTTTATGAGCGCAAGATTCCCCAGCTCGAACAAAAAGAAAAACATGAAGGAGATCCGTGCGGCTCTGGATGAGTTCGTGAACAAAAAGATCGCCATAAGGTCCTATTCCATCGACGGGGATGTGTTCAGGATCAATTTCATTCCCATGTCCGAGGATGAGATGGAGGATCTTAACCTAGAGCGCAACCGCCTGGTCCTGGAGTGAAAAAGGAGTGTCACACCCCATTCCGGGTAAATGACGTCATTTTTGGAACACTTTCAGCTAAGTGTCGTCGTTTTTGGAACCTTTTTGGCTAAATGTCGTCGTTTTTGGAACACTCTCGACCAAATGTCGTCGTTTTTGGAACACTTTCTGAGGTTTTCTTTTTCCCTCCCCTCGGGAGGGCTTTTCCCGGGGGGTCTTCCGGAAAAAGTGTCGTCGTTTTTGGAACACTTTCGGCTAAATGTCGTCGTTTTTGGAACACTCTCGACCAAATGTCGTCGTTTTTGGAACACTTTCGGGCTTTTTTGTGTCCTGGGGCACCCCTAAACCACCATATATAGTGTGTTTTGGGCCTTTTCATACTGAAAAGTGACACTTTACCGACAAGGGTTCGGGGCTTTTTGGGAGAAATAATACAGGATTAAATGGTTTTAATCCCGTATAAAAACGCAATAATACATATCTGATTAACGAGAATACGTAAAGTGTCACCACTTTTGGAACACTTTTCGGCATCCGCATCTGAAAAAATTTTTTCGCGAAAATCCAACGAATTTTGACGTCATTTTTGGAACACTTTTCCCCTTTTTTTTTAAAGTGTCGTCGATTTTGGAACACTTTCAGCTAAATGTCGTCGTTTTTGGAACACTTTCAGCCATTTGCAATTAAGAAAATTTCGTTATAAAATTGCATTAAAAGCTGAAAGGAGGCGATATGCGTGGCTGCCGATATGTCATCCCTGATGGGATCCTACAAGATATCCAGCACTCTGCTGGACAAGCTCACAGCGGGCAAATTGGTGCTTGCTGACGGCAGTACATGCCGCGGCGTCAGCTCTCTGGAGCTGGATGCGGTGATCTATTTCACGACTATCGCAGACTCTTCCGGCTTTATCGAAGCATACCGTACATCCGACCTCGCAGGCGTCCTGGGGTGCACGACCCGGGCAACATACCATATCATCGCCGGACTCGTTCGCAAGGCCATCATCACGGCATCGAATACGCAGTGGGCGGGAGTTATGGACATCCGGATTCTGGACAACGACTTTTCCGACACAGTTACATATGAGGGGGTCCACTACCTTAACGTCAACCATTCCTTCTTTGATCCTTCAGAGGAGAGCTTTTATGCTGCGTACCGTCATCTGTCCCTGTATGCCAAGCGTACGCTCCTGATCATTATGAATAGCTTTCACGGCGAGTACGGCTGCCGGATCAACATCGACCAGATCAGAGACCGGCTGAAGATCCGCAACAGACGGCTGGTCGTATCCTATTTACGCGAGCTGGAGCATCTGCTGGGCGAAGGTTTCTACAATGTTGAGCCCGACCGCAGGCGTCGCTACCGTTACGGGAGCGTGTCCGTCCGCAAGGGTACATACATCTTAGTACCTAACGCCGGCATCAAGGACAGTCAGGACAGCTACTTCAAACGCAGCTTCCGCACCTACCTCTACCACCACGGCATCATCTCCTCACCAGAGGCGCGGGAAGTCAATCCCCTCCTTAACAAGTTATACAGCACGATATACGCTTTCGCTGACAAGGGTCACAATGTGAGCGTCCTCTTAGATACAGCCCACCAAACGTTCCTGGATCTGGGGGTAGCTGATGAATATGTAGTCAAGGCCCTCGCCAAACGGCTCCAGGTCCGCTACGGTCCCGCACGGCGTCCAAAACAGATAGCGATGCCAGCGTAAAGCAAACTTCATACAGTATAGCATAAGGGACTTTCACAAGTTCCTAATTGCAGTTCCCAAAAAGAAGGCTTCCCGCCGCCCGGGGAGCTTTTTTTTTCCATTCCTCCAGAGAGCGACCTTAAAACGGGTTCCGCTGCGGCTTCGGTGTGAAAAGTGGAAGCGGTCTGTGTGAAAATAGAAAGATTTCAAAAAGAAAAGTGGATGAACCCTTTCGGAAATCTAAAAGAATTTTGGATGAAAGGAAAACACAGCATTATGGAAAAGGTGGAAAGATTTGTATGAAAAGAGTTTATCTCAGACCCCCAAAAATCTGAAAAGTGGAATCAATCAGGGAAAAGGGCAGTAAAAAACGAAAGCCCGCCTGAAATCTGGGGTTTTCGGGCGCTGGGGGATGCTTTTCTCTTCGCTCGCTATAATAAAATAAATAGTTCCAACAACTTTTCTGATAATCTTTTTCAGACAATCCTTCCAGATAATCCATTTCGGATACTCAGACATCCATCCCACTCCATGTTAGTTGGTCCCCTGGATGCAGCAGATATATTTTTTTCTCATCCAAGATCAAATATCCCCGTTTCTAAAGATATTGAAAAAGAAAGGATGGTATTCTCCATCCGTTTCATTTTTTGAGAAAATCCCAACCCCATGCCACGACAACATCTGCCCCACGTTTTTTTTGTGAAGCGAAGAGTAGAGGTGCGTACCCACCGTGGGTATGCTCCGGTTCCCTTTCTTTTCGTGAGCGGAAAAGAACGCGCCACACTTTTCGAAGATTGTTTTGCCAGCACCGCAGTCTGCTGCAGATGCGGGAAGGATCTGCAGCTTCGCAGAATGTCTGACCAACCACCACAGTCTGCTGCGGCTGAGGAAAGGGACAGATCCCATTTCTTCGCAGACTGTTTTTCTATACTCTGCATTTCCTTGTGGATGGGGAGGTACGCATTTGTGTACCCTCGGAGGGTACACAAAAAAAACAACGCCTGACAGACAGAAATGCACTTTCGAAAATCCCGGAAATGCGCGCAGAAACCGCGGAATTGCCGTGCGTTCAAATATTAGAAATATTGACAACAAAATGCTCGGGTGTTAAAATGATATCGTAAATAAACAATATCATTTTTACTGCCATGAGACCACATGAAGAGGAGAAAAAAGATGGCAAAGAAAGTATATAAGCCCTTCCGCAAGCGCGATTGGGCAAAGATAGAGAGGACCAGGCCTCTGGTCAACGAGAAGGGCAGGGTGATCGAATCCGTCCGCATCGGGATCTGCTATGACCGGGACGGTGGCGGCGAGGAGGACATCTTCGAGGACATCTACGCAGACCTCCTTCCGGACATCCTGGCGGCGCACAGCCGGTATAAGATAGCGGCCAACATCTCCTGTAAGCCGGGGCTGGTCATCTTCGACGGGTCGGACATCATACCGCACAACCCGATGATTAGGGACTATATCGCGCGGATCCGGGAAGCGCTGTCCGGCATCGATGAGGACCTGTACTACCGTGCTTACCGCACGTCGTGGGAGATGACCGCGATGAAGAAACCGATGGATTACTCCGTCAGGGCGGTGGTGCAGGAGGTGAACGAAAAGACCTCGCAGAACTTCCCCGCGGAGCTGGTGATCGGGATCCTGCGGCAGATGGAAGCGGAAGCCGCGTTCAGTGAGGAGGCGGACGGCATAAAGGAAGGAATCGCGTCCCTGTCCGACGCGGAGTTGAAGATCGCCGCGGGGGACTCGGTCGCCGCGCTGATGCATGACGGCGTGTTTCGGTCGGATGCGCTGACGGGGATCCTGCGCGGGACCGCATATGAGAACGAAGCGGTGGTGGACGCGGTCATCCAGGAAGTGTTCAGAAGGTACATCCAGAGCTGAGAGGGCAATGGGAAAGGACGGAAGCCAATGCTTAACGCTGTGATATTAGGGACCATAAATATCGCTGACAAAGGGGATGGAGGGTTCTATCTCCTGGCGGCGTATCTGTGCGTCGTGTATGCCGTGTACTGCATCGTGTCTGAGCGGTGCTTGATGAAGCGGCTGCGGCTGTATGTGAAGCTGAAGGGGATCCTGGAGGACAGGGCAGCCGCCAGGGCGCTGGACCGCCTACAGGAGAAGGCGGAAGGAGGGGACGCTGATGAAGAGCAGACTGCTTAGATGCGCCGCGCTCCTTTTCCTGGCCGCGCAGATGATCTTCCTGTCGGGCTGCGACATCCAGATCTTCGAGCGAAAGAAGGATCCGTATGAGATCATCCTATATAAGAAGGACCAACTTGAAAATGAGGTCTTCTATATAAAGGATGCTACGAACTTTCGGAGGCTGTACATGGGAAATGGAACAGCGTCGGGCGTCACAAATGAGCCGTCGAACGACCGGCTCCTGTGGTTCATGAGGAATAAGGTCCTGCTCCCGACGCTGTACGGGAATGAGATCATCGCCTATCCGTCGGCGGAGACATCCCTGACAGATATCGTGGTGGAGCGCTACGAGGACATCGGTTATTCTTTTGGACTGCACGGCGCGCGCTGGGATGAGGACGGCATCACGGTGGATGTAAAAGCCAACTGCATCGAAGGCACGTCCATGTACAGCGTGATGTCCCGCGTTGGCACGAACAGCGTCAAGATCATCAAGATCAACGGCGCACCGGTAACGGCCTCTATGGTGAATCAGTCCGGCGTATTCACGGGACTGCAGCAGGACGGCGTCTACAACGTGGGATTCTACGCTGGCAGCCGGTACATGGAGAAGGACATCACCGCGGACATCTGGTTCCTGCGCTCCTATGAGGTGTTCTCCATTGACCGGGCGGATTCGACCGCGAACGGATACCTCTCCCTGGAATTTCCGGACGACTGGAAGGACGGGTACTATCTGGTGAACGGGACCGGGATGTGCATCTATTACCAGAACGCAAAAGCGGACGTTACGGGAGAAGAGGACATGAACGTGCCGTACTACAGCTCCGAGAGCGAGCAGATGGCGGTGTTCTCCCAGCAGTACGTCAAGGAGCTGCAGTACCTCTCCAGCGACGTCACCTTTACGATCGAATACAGTACCAAGAGCCTGCTGGACGGACAGGAGGCCAAGGCATACCTGACCAGCCCGCAGGGGGACCGGCTCACCTTCCTGAAGGGGGCGGCCAACAAGTCCGCTGGCACAGGGACACTGACGATCTCCTTAAAGGAGGCAGGGCCCGGGAAATGGATGATCAACGCATACCCCAAGAACATCGATATCCTGGACGTGACGATGGATTCCAACGAGTCCTCCAACGACAACAAGCAGGAGATCTTCCGGTTCCATTTTGATGATCCTGTGGAAAACACGATCTTTTATGTGAGCTATGTGGGCGCGGGCAATATCAGCGCGATGCTGATCAATGCTGAGGGCGAGACCTACAACTTCGGCATGAACAACCGCGAGGGGCGCCTGGAATACAACGTGTCCTGGATGCCGGAGGGCGACTACGACATCTATGTGTATCACCTGACGGACACGGCCATTGACAAGGTAGATTACGAAGAGGATGAGGAACAGTATGAAACGGAGATCATTGTGGTCGGTGAATAAGAAAATATGGACGGTGCTGGCCGTCTCCGCGCTCCTGTGCGTGCTGCTCGCCGGATGCGGCGGAAAGAAGGGTGTATACGAGAAGAGCAGGAGAGGCTATGAGATGGTCACGGCCGTGCCGGGCATCTGCTTCGAGATACCGGAGGGGCTGAGCGAGTTCGCCACCGCGGTATCCAAGATCTCGGACGATATGGGGTTCGAGCCGTCCATCACCTATGAGTATAAGGACCTGAACGGAAATTACTTCCTGTTCTGCATGGAAGACGTCGTCATCGCCGCGCAGAAGGGCACTTCCTACCTGTCCGTCGCGCAGGAAGCGGGTGTGGAACAGGCGGTCACAGGGAAGGACCTGTTCGGCATCTGGTTCGGCAAGACTGGCAAAACGCTGTCGTATGAGACCGATGAACAGAAGGGCGTCGTCAAGCTCATCGCGGACGTGAACGCATCCGTCGCTCTTACGAAGGAGCTCTACAACGACTTCACAGGCGAGCTGGCGGTCGTTGGCAGTGGAGAAGAGGAGTGGTCCGTATTCGTCGGCATCCCTTCCACGCAGTACGAGAAGGCGACGGAAAAGAGCCAGGACGGCATTGCGCATGTGGCAAGGAGCATGCGCCTCTATGATGGCAATACGGCGGCAAGGCCCGAAGAGGACTTGGTGGAGGAGGAGACCGAGACGCTGCAGGACGGCCTGCAGGATACCGGGGACGGATTCCTGGTCGTACAGGAAAAGGAGACAGAAACGGCCGAGACTTCCGAAACGGCGGCAGAGGAGGAAACTGCGGAAGAGACCGGAGAGGAGACAAGCGGTGCGGCTGGAGAAGGGACGGATGTAAAGACGATTCAGTTGAATAACCAGCGCAAGGGCAAGACCACGTCCAGGGCTTCCTATTCCACCGTGTACAGCACGCTGGAGGCCGGGGACTCCGGCTATGCGGAGGTGATGGATAAACAGGCGAGCCTGCAGTCCATGGTCGTCACGCTGGATCAGGTGCTCCAGGGTGGGGACGCCGCGAAGCTGATGATGGCGGCGATGGGCGACGGATTTATCCCGGCGTCCGCAGGCATGACCTGGCATGCGGCCGAGTATCATATCGACTACTCCGGTGAGGAGAAGCTATACTTAAACATCCTCTTTACCGGGATGGACGGGGAGAACCTGCGCTACCGCGGGATCCGATATTCCCATAAGACATACGGCATCGAATATGAAGGAAAACGCTATGCCTGCTACATGGTCCCCAACGGCTGTACGGAGTACCTGGTCAGGTTCGGCGACAGCCCGGTGGAGGGCGCCGCATGTGCGTTCTATCATGTCGAGGTTGAGGAATAGGTGGAGGAGTGATGATTCATGAGGAAAAAAGGAAAAAGGATCGCGGCGGCGGTACTGGCCGCGGCGGGAGCTGCCTGCATATGGTTCGCTGCCAGCCGGATGGAGGAGCCGCTCCGGGAGGAAGACATGACAGCGGACCTTCAGACAAAAGAAGAGGACGGGGCGGTGTCGTACATCAACGAGACCGTATACGACGGAAGCGTGGTTCTGGACCGTGAGGTATTTCAGGTCCCGTTCCGGAAGTCAGACAGGTACTGCATGAACAAGGAATACATCGGTACGCTGGAGGAGAAGACCGCTGAGCGTCTGCAGAAGGCGGCGAAGGATTACCTCACCGTCCTGGTGGGCAGCGGCTATCGGTCCGTGATGGCGGACGAGGAAGGGTTCTGCTCCAGGCTGGAGGACTGCTACGCCGGGGACTTCCTGACGAGGGGCATGGAGGAGATCAGCGTCAGCGAACACGCGAAGGAAGCCGCCGCGTGGTACACAGACAACCACGTTAAGCTGGATGCGGACATCGTTACCGACCGTTCGCTCGTCTGGAAGGACGGCATCACCTATGTGAGGTGCGATGCGGCTCTCACTGTCTACAGCTGCGGCGATGCGGGCTGGTTCCGGGACATGACCGGCGTTGACATCGAGCCCGGGGATTCGGTGAAGCTTTTGTGCGATGTGGGAGTCGTGCGCGGCCCGGAGGGATATCAGGTCCTGTCCATGGACTGCGTCGGGACATATTGAAGCCCAAGCGCGGGCGGGAAGGAAGGAAATAAAAATGTTGAAGAAACTGCTCGTATCTGTCTGTGCGGCGGCCGCGGCGGTCATGCTCGCGGTACAACCGGTGCGTGCGGCGGAGCTGTCGCCGTTCCTGGAGTTCTATCTGGACTACATAGGAGGTTTTGGGTACGCGGATACCCTGTGGCTGATCCAGAACTCGGAAGGGGAATTCAATGAGACGGATATCTACTGGCTCATCGATAACGACTGCCTGGATACTGCGGGTGTGCAGTGGTGCGTGGAGCATGGGCTGGTCCCGGAGGAAGCGCTCCAGCGCCCGGCGCTGCAGGAGCCGAAGACAAAGCCGCAGACCGTTTTTGACGGAGGCGGGAGCCTCCAGCCCGACGGGGAGGAACAGAAGGACCCCGGATGGCGGCCGCCGAACGCTGAGGAGAGTTCTGAGGCGGAAGAGAGCTCCGGGGCCGAAGAGAAGGAGAAGGGCGGTACGGACGAAGAGGACGCCGGCACAGACGAAAGCTCACAAGAAGAGTCTTCTGACGGCTGGACGGGCGGGAGCGCAGGCGGGAGTACTAGCAGGAGCACGGGCGGCTACAGCACGGGAGGGAGCGGAAACGTTCCGTCCGGAAGCGGGGCCACTGAAGACGGACGAACGCTCGGCAGCTATTCAGAAGGGACGGCCGCTTCGGCGCCCTCATCCGGCAGCACGGTCAGTCAGACGGCGCGAAACGGCTACAGTGAGACATCGGCGGAGTCAGAGGAGAATGTAAAGACAGTAATGCATTCGCATTACCACGAGAATCTGGACCAGGCCGCAAAAGAGGATTACGCCTACTTCCTTCAGAACGGGGAGCGGTGCTATATCCAGGTGCTGTCCAGCGCTCCTTCCAAGACTATTGAAGGAAAGTACTTAAACGGGCATCCCGGCGAGATCATGTTCGGGACCTCCGACGGGACCGTCCTCTACAGCTTCATCTTCCGTGGAAGTTATCAGGACAGTGATGTGCTCGACCTGACCGCCTCTCTGCAGAAGGAGGACGTGGACGATCCCTACATCGAGAGATATGCCCTGTCGCTCGGCAGCACGTATCCAGACGGGACGTGGGTAAGGGTGCTCGTGGACCGCAGGAACCAGGCGTATACGCTGTACAGGGCGGACGGCAGCAAAGCCGGCGAGTACACGTCCGATCATGAAGGGTTCCTGGAACTGCCCGTGACGGAGAAGGAATGTACGGTAGAGTGTGATGTCTTCATCGGGACCAGCCGGGGAACGGAAGAGACCGAGAGCGTCCCTGAGACTGCGCAGGAGCAGGAGACAGAGGTGACTGGCGAGGTCAGTACGGAGAGAAACCTGGCCGTGCCCGCCGCTATAGCGGCTGCCGTCGCCGCGGGAGCGGCTGCTGCAGCCGTCGTGCTGATCCGCAGAAAAAGGAAGTGGTTTTAAAGGTGAAAGCAATGGGAAAAAGGATCCTTGCCTGGGTGCTCGCCCTGGCATTTGTCATCGGAATGGCCGCGCATCCTGCAGTAAGGGTGAAGGCTGAAGGATACGATGGGGTGTCCGTGACTAATTCCATCTTTATGGATGACGACGGGAACTTCGTGTTCCAGTCCAGGGACCGGAAGAGGACGTCCGGGACACATTACAAGACCATCGGATTCACGATCTCCCGGTGCATGCCGGGGTCGAAAGAACCCTATGTGCCCGATCAGCACGTAACGGTCGCCCTGTCCACGCATTATACGCCGTCTGAGGTCGTATCTGACGACGGCGTGTACGTCGAACACCGGTGGACGATCAATGCCGACTACGTTATGCAGCTCATCCTCACACAGTATTCTGACTGGTGCGATGAGATCGCCAATGCCGACGGGTATTTCCTGAAGTTTGACGCGGTCATGGTGGTCTGTCACGGAGAAAATGCGAGCGGAGCTCTTGCGCCAAACGGCATGTACATGGGAGAGGTCTATGACAAGGACAGCATCGACGCACTGAAGGCGGCGGAAGCATGGGCGGATCCTGGGAAGCTCGACAACCATTTCAACAAGTATTTCTTTGTGGGAGAACTGGAAGACGAGGATACCGTAACGCCTACTGATGCGCCTGCAGAGGACTTCGTGGAGACCATCGGCAAGGACGAGCCATATTACCGGACGTGGAACGAATCCCCCGGTGGAAAGTTCGATCTGTCGAAGGGGATCCCTACCTCCGAAGAGGTGAAGAACGGCTTCGAGGTGGACGGCTGGTACGGGTCGTTCATGATCGGGAAACACAAGGAGACATTATCCACGACATTTACGTTCCTGATCACATATCCTTTGAATGGAGTGAATACGACCGAGACCTACAGTTACACGGTTGACCGCACGGCTACATTTTTCTATATCATGAACATGGCGGTCTATGACTTCCGCGATGCTTATATCGAGAACAGCGTCTACCCGGGCGACACTATTGTTTACACAGGGGAAGAGGATACGGTCGATTTTGACATCTCTGTGAACGGTGTGACGAATCCGGAGACCGTAGACACCTGGTTCCCTGACATGAACGTTCATGTTGAATGGCCGGAGAAAGATGCGAATTATACCAGATCCTTTAGCGGTAATACGCCTGAAGAGGCGAGAGCAGCCGCAAGGCAGGAGGCGGAGATGTCCATCGGACAGGCTACCGTCCATAATGACCGTATCGTGATCAATGGAAAGGTGTACATGTCAGACGCCGGATACAGTATGTCCGGGACCCCGCTGACATACGACCTGATCGGCGATGATGACTATGCCGTAGAGGAGTTTGAGGAAACGGTCAAGATCCCTTCCAACGTGGCGAACGGCGAATACCCTACGAACATGCAGGTGCGGTTCACCAGGAAAGAGCCTGATACCGAGGCGGCGAGGATCTTTACCGATCTCCATATCAAGGAAGGGTATGAACAGAACGAGCCCATCCATGTGCATACGCCTGTCATCTCTCCTGTTACGGTACTGGACCCTGACACCGGGGACCACTTCGAAGGCGAGGAAACCCAACTGATCAAAGAGAATGAGGTCAACGCCCTGGAAGGGGACCAGAGGGATCCCAACTTTTACGAGTTCCTGCTGGATGGTACATACACCTTCAAGTTTGACCCGGCAACGCATCTGGAGATCCTGGGTTACGGGGACTCCGGAGATCCCTCAAAGTACGATAAATATACCGCGTTCAAGGAAGTGAAGTTCCCGTTTGACGTGGAACTCAACGGTGAGTTCTTCGAGAAGGACCAGTGGATCACGCTTCCCGATTTTGAGGCGGATACCTTCTATATCCCGCCATGGGTGGAAGAGAGCGACAGCTATGAGATCCTCTACCGTGTGGCCGCCGAGAACGTGGTGGATGAGCAGGGCGTGAACCATATCAATGACGACGAATGGCTCGCGAACATGAACATGACCAACTATGTGGCGACATACACGATCGAATGCGAGGTATCTGGCCGCATGTACGGGTTCCAGGTCGTTGGGATCAATGACCGCGATGTCTTCGAGGAGTTCCAGGAGACGCCTGTCTCCAGCCAGAGGATGTCCCTCGCTTCCGAAGGATGGGAAAAGAAGACCGGATCCTACGACCGGCTGGGCGGAAAAGATGTGCGCCGGACCAATGACGGCAAAGTGGTTGACGATTGGGATGAAGACCAGAACATCCTGCCCTTCGCCAACGGATCCTCCAACCGCTACCCCGGGATGGGCACGCTGGCGGCAGGGACGGATTTCTCCTTTACCTTCTATACCATGGCGAACCTTCAGGATGCGGACGACCGCATGAAGATCACGCCTACATGGAGATATGTGGACGAGGACGGGAACGTGCGTGAGGACGTGACAGTGTACTATACGGATGATACCGGGATGTACATCAAGGCGGGATCTCAGGACGATACCGCCAACATCCGCTCTGTGTCGCTGTCAGACTTCGAGTTCGGGGACTCCTATACACAGGATGAGCTGGAATATACCGTAGCACGCCGCAACGGGCTCGATGGTGTCGTGAGCATGCCGTCCGAACAGCAGCTCAACGAGTATATGCAGACAAAGACGGAGTCCTTTACGCTCGCGGACATCGAGCTCAAAGATCCGCTCCGTCTGTTCGCGGGCCTGCGCGGCGCATATGAGCATCTGGAACGCAACATGGGCATCGACAGGGATCTGTCCCAGGATGTCGAGGACGCACTCAATGTCATGGATATCGACGGCGTACATGAGGAGATGCTGATGGAGTCCATCCAGAAATGGTATGGGACGTACCGCATCCCCGACAAGATCTATGTGTGCGAGAGCGACCTGAACCATGACGGAACGGTAGATGATGACGACGATGTCTGGAATTATGCGCTGGGTGATGACCGGTTCCGTTCCGATGGGATGGACGGCGTGGCGGATAATTCGGATATCTGGCTGAAGGATGGGGTGCTCGTGCTGAACTTCGAGATCGCGTCCGAGAACGGCGGCGCAGAACACCTGCAGTATTTCCCCAGCAGGCTCCCTGAGAACGCCGCGAGACAGTTCGAAGGCGGTATGGACGAGTGGTATCAGGAAGCTTTCGGCGCCGACAACCCCGGTCAGACGAGGACCGTGAAGGCTGGGCTGTATGATATCGAGGTCGAAGTACGCAGCGGCGATGTAGCTGTTATTTCACTCACCGATCGGATTGGAGACAGGTATGAACCGGGTCTGCTGATCATCAACTAATTGTTTTGAAAATGTTCGACGTCAGCATGGGTCAGCCACCCACGTCCATAAGGTCATGGGTGGTTGATCATTGTCACGAAGTTCTTTTGGACGGAGGTATCAGATGAGAAAAGGAATATCTGGAGCATCACGAGCGCCGCGAAATGGTACAATAATAGTTTTCATTTCAATGATATTATATATTATCTTTTTTACTTGCGTGGGAGAACGCGGATACAGGGAATTTACTGACAGCTACCAATATATTGATTCCTGGGGTGCTCAGGGCATCATGCCCATATATCCGCTTTTCATCCAGATCCATCGGATCCTTCTCGGGGAGGAGCATTTTCTCGTTGGGGTAGTAGTTTTCCAGACGATTATCGCGGTTTTATGTCTGACCGTATATCTTGACTGGTATCGGCGCCGCTTCCAACCTGGAACGATAGCCATTCTTCTGACGGCTGTGGTTTGTATTGTCCCTCTGACGCTTGATTTTCCGGATGTCCTCATCAACCACTGTATTCTGACTGAGGCTCTCGCTTACCCTCTGTTTTATTTGTTTGCAATCGCGTGTGCAGAACTGATGATTCGAAAGAGCTGGACAGGGCTGGTCCCGATGTGGGTTATGGCAGTGCTGCTTGCCCTGATCCGGTCCCAGATGCAGGTACTGATCGGATTTGTTATCCTCGGTGCCTTGTATGTCTGTTGGCATAGAGCGATTGGGAAGGGAGCCGGTAAGAAAGTTCTTGCTGCAGTTTTTACAATAATTGGCCCGATAGCAATCCTTTTGTTTTCCGAGAGCTTTATACTCCGAGCACACGGAGCCCTTCGTGGATGCCTGTATGAAATTCGATCACACATACAGACAGAGATTGTGATGGATGATGCCGGAAGCTTGAAACTAAGCATTACCGCATTGCCTGTGAATGTGAAGAGTCAGGATAGTTCTTCAATGACTGGACAGATGCGATCTGTAATTCTATGCCGCGTTCTCTACGAAATGGATGAGGCTGACGTGGAACTGTTTACCGATGCGGACACGAAGGATTTTTACAGGACCGTCTACGAAGAGTCAGATCGATTGAAAAACAGATATGTCTATTGCAGAAATGACCTGATGGCATGGGAAGACATTATGAACGGGATCGCAGGCGGTTCTATTGTTATGCCGAAGGCAATCGAGAATTATAACATCTCTCATGAACAGGTCCCGTTGGAGAAGATTGAAAGGATGCAGTGGGATATCGCTCTGCGTCTGCTTAAAAAACACTGGGCAAGAGCCATGTTGCATACTATGTGCATGCTCCCGCATGGCCTGCTCTGTACGGTGGCCTTTCTTGTGAATCCACAGGGTTTATGCTATCTATATACAGTTCTCGTGTATATAGCGGCTATCATCATTTTCTTTGTGGGATACCGCAAGGGGGAAAAATATCGCAGCCGCAGTGAAAACCTTTTGGGAATGCTCATTTTGAATGCCGGGATGGCAGTTGTCATCTGTACGGTGTTCTTTGGAATGCAGCGTTACCTGATCTACGGGTTTGGGGTCTTCTACGCCGCGGTCATCGCAGCTGTTGAACCCTTTCTCAGAAAAGTATGCTCTGCAAAGTTTGTTCGGTAACTTTGTACGTCACGGTAGGGCGGAAACTCTGTGTAATACAAAAGAGAGCATCTGCGCGCGTACGGCGTCGCGGGTGTTTTTTTGTGCTGCTAACAAACAAAATATGGATATTGAGTTAAAACTATGCTATCATACCTCCAGAACGACCGCTGAAAAAGCAGTTTTGCTGGAGGTCCCCCATGCAGAAGAAACAGAAAATCATCCTGGGTATAGTGAGTCTGATCGTTATCATCGCCGCAGTCTTCGTAGGCCGGTACGTCGCGCAGGGCGTCGGGAGAGCATACACCATGCGCCTGCAGAAGCTGCTGGGCATGGTGGACATCAACGACAAGAAGGGTGAGGAAGTCGAGCCTGCGGAACAGATGCTCCTGCATGACGGATACCATATGCATACCGGCGGGGAGAGCTATGCCTGGATTGACTTGGATACCGAGAGACTTGCAAAGATGGATGAGGAGAGCGCTGTCCAAATCAATCAGAAAGGAAAAGCCCTGGAGTTGGATCTGGAATCCGGCGGTTTATTCTTCAATATCGAACGGCCGCTGGCGGCAAACGAATCGTTTGACATCAAGACCTCTACTATGATGGTCGGCATCCGGGGGACCTGCGGATGGGTGGAAGCCGATGCGGATCACATGGATGTCTACATCCTGGAGGGGCAGGTAGAGTGTACAGTTGAGGACGGCGGTACTGTTTCTGCTTCAGGAGGACAGGTGGCAAGGCTTCGTCCGGACGGTGGGACTGCTGAGGAGTTCACCGTATTTGATATCAAGGATTTTGTTTTGGAAGAACTTGTGTCAGACGAGGAACTTAAAAAGAAGATCAAAGACGCTTCAGGTCTGGATATAGACAGTATCACCGGGCCTGATAGGATGCTCTCCATGCCGGTCTCGCCAGAAACGGTACAGCAATTACTGAATGATCAGGAGATCACGTCAATAACGGTAGTTGATGATGAAACAGGTTCCGAGTTTGTCTTTGAGGAGATGGTCGTCCCTGAAGGGAAGACGCTTGCCTTTGGTGACAACGTACCAGTGAGGCTTGCATACCGGGAAGGTTTGTCCGTTTTCCCAGAGGAGATTGATTGGCGGACACCGAAAGATGCTGTTTATGAGGGAGTGGTCCCTGCCTGTACGATATCAGGCATACTGAGAGCAGAGGAAACCATCACCATTGAAAATGGCAGTGTTATAGAAGGAACTTTAGAGACCCAGGGCGATATCTATCTGCAGGGAGAAGGTGCTTTTGCAAATAAAGGGAACATCACTGCAGGCGGCGGGATCACTGTTTCCAGAAGTGAGACAATGATCAACACAGGGACCGTCAGTACTGGTAAAGGAATTGAGTACAGTGGCAATGTACAAGAAGGGGCTGTTCTTACAGGTCTCTTGAACTACGGAGAGATTGAAGGAGGAATGACACTGGACGCTCCTGAATCCGAATCAAACGGTGAAGGGGCAGGTTGGCTTGGCGTGATGGATGGAAGTATAGATTCTATTCTAATAAAAAAAGGGCAGATCTACTTCTATGGAGGAGAGACCGGGTTGTTGGTCTTAGATGAGGAAGGGCCTACTCCTGAGGATTTCAGGAAACAAGCTGCGCAAGTATATATGAAGAAAAATTGCAGGATCTCCAGGGCAGTGCTGAATAACGGCGGGCTTGTTATGCTTGATGAAGAACTCATTTCAGCACAGGAAATCGACGAGCTTGAAATAGAGGGAGGGCACTTTCAGGGATGGATAGATGCTCATGTTGGAAAGGTCGTACAGAACGGTGGAGACAGTTATTTTATCGGAACGACAGAGTCCTATATACAGAATGGCGGGTACTTGATGTATAACCCGGATAACGTACAGCCGTACCTGACATCTGTTGGGGGAACAAACGAGATAACGATTTTCGCCGGCTAATTTGGCGGTACAGCAGACTCCTATATTCAAAATGGTGGACTCCTGAGATATAACGAAAGAACAGGGACTCCATACCTGACTATTGCTGGTGGAACTAGAGAAAGAATGTATTTTGGCTGATCGGTAAGCGTGAAGCAGCATCCAGATGAGAAAAAGACTCTCCGGGAACAGAAACGACGAAAGATGCCGCCGTATGGGAATGGAAACCTGTACGGCGGTTTTCTTGTCCCTCTGACAGCTCGGGATCTCTATCAAAATTTCGACTATGAACCTAAGGGACTCGAAAAAGGACAGCCTACAGGAAGAGTAGGCGCACCATCTTAGCGTCTGTTTTTCCTGCTATATTAGGAATATTGACACTTTTCTTCGTGCTGTGTTAAAATGTTATTGTAAATAAATAATAACAATGTTACACCGCACAGGTAGAAGTGCGAAAGGAAGCACTAAGGGAAGAAACGATGGAACTATCAGAGATCTTCGAGATCACGAGCCGGCAGGTGGGGACGCTCAGCCGCGCACATATCCATACCGTGAAGGAACTGCTGGACTGCAGGCCGCGCCACTATTTTGACCTGGACCGGATCACCCTTCTGGCGGAAGCGCCGGAGGGGCAGACCTGTGGGATCGCAGGCATCCTGAAAAGCATCCGGAACCATGCCACGCGGGGCGGCAGGCTGATGACAGCGGCGGAGCTGCGTGAAGAGGGCAGCGGGAACATCCTGAAGGTCTTATGGATAGAGCAGCCGTACCGAGTGCGGCAGTACGTGACGTACATCGGGGCCCGGATCATCGCCTGTGGCAAGGTGAGCTATGACCCGGCCTATAGGACATACAGCATGTTCGCTCCTTCTGTTTTTAAGGAGGCGGAACAGCACAACGGGATCTTTGTAGGATACAAAGACATCAAAGGGATCTCGGATGAGAACATATCCAAGTGCGTCAGGGCAGCCCTGGAAGCCGATGAGGTCGCGGATCCCCTTCCGGAGGCGCTCCGCTGCCGCTACCGGCTCCTGTCCAGGCGGGATGCGTACCGGTGCATCCATTTCCCTGACACGATGGATGAGGTCACGCTGGCACGGAAGCGCTTCGTGTTCGACGACCTGCTCTATTTAAGCCTGCAGTTGGAAGATGCAGAACGCGCCATGTCCAGGGGCAGCGGCTTCGCGGTCCGCACGCTCAGCAAGACCAGGGACATGGAAGCATCACTGCCCTATGCCCTGACGGAGGGAAAGGGGCAGAAGGATGTGCTGGAGGCGCTCCTTGGCGACATGCAGAACGGGAGGCGGGTCGATGCGGTCATCCAGGGCGATGTGGGATGCGGGAAGACGATCGTCGCGTTCCTTCTGCTGATGGCGGCGGCGGAGAACGGGGGACAGGGGGTCATGATGGCCTCGACCACCGTTCTGGCACAGCAGCACTTCGCGGAAATGAAGGAATGGGCGTCAAAGTACGGGTTCCATGCAGCGATTCTTGCAGGAACGATGAAGGCGTCTGAGAAAAAGAAGATCCTGGCAGGGCTCGCCGACGGTTCCATCGACATCCTGATCGGGACGCACGGGGTGTTCTCGACGAACGTGGCTTTTAAGAATCTCGCGCTGGTCATTATGGATGAGGAGCACAAGTACGGCGTGAAGCAGCGCGAAGCGCTGATCGCAAAGGGCGGGACAGGAGTGCATGTCGTTTCCATGTCCGCCACGCCGATCCCCAGGAGCATCGCGACCGTTATCTACAACGGTCAGAGGAAGCTGTACAGCATCGAGAAGATGCCCGCGGGCAGGCTGCCGGTCAAGACAGCCATCTACAGCGGCATGCCCTCCATCATGCGGTTTTTACGCAGAGAGATAGAAGCGGGGCGTCAGGCATACGTCGTCTGCCCGTTAGTTGACAAGAACGAACAGAAGCTGGAAGGCGTTTTCTCAGTTGAGGATACGCTCCGGATCTATGAATCCTACTTCCTGCCGTACGGGATCAATGCGGCGGCACTGACGGCACGGACAAAGAAGGCGGAGGCGGAGGCCATTCTGGAGGAGTTCCAGGCGAACCGCATCCAGATCCTGATCTCCACAACGGTGGTGGAGGTGGGCGTGAACGTGCCGAACGCATCCGTTATCGTCATCAACTCAGCGGACCGCTTCGGCCTTGCGAGCCTCCATCAGCTGAGAGGCCGTGTCGGCAGGGGGAAATACCAGTCATACTGTATCCTGAACTCTGAGGATACGGAGAATGAACGGCTGAAGGTGATCGCATCCACCACCAGCGGGTTTGATATAGCGGAGCAGGATATGAAGCTGCGCGGCGCCGGAAATATGGTCGGCGTGGAGCAGACCGGCCGCGACCGGTTCATGGAAGAGGCCATGCAGTATCCGGCCATGTTCGCGAAGGTCCGCCAGATCGCGGTTGGGATGTTTACCGACGGGACCGCGCAGGCGTATCTTACGGCGGTGGAAGCGGAACGGGAAGAGGCAGCGGCCGCTGCGGAAAAGAAGAAAGGGAAAGGCCGGGGCCGGACAGCGCCCGCGGCGGAGGCACAGAAAGGAGGCAATAGCTGATGCTCGACCTGTTAGAATCGTACAACTTGCCGCTCGCACTGCTGGTTCTGTTCCTGCTGTTCCTGACATTCCTGGCGATAGCATTCGGCAGACGGCAAAACGGCGGCAGCACCGGTGAGCAGAAGAGAAGCCTCGGGACAAGAGCAGAGATCTTTTCGGGGATCGCGCTGGTGCTCCTGCTGGGGGTCATAGTGTTCCTGTTCGTGCGGGGGTGAACGGCTATGGAAGGAAAAGCGCGGGAGGCGGGGTTTGAACTGCTGCGGATCACCGCCATGTACATGGTCATTGTCCTGCACTATCTGGACAGGACGGCGGCGCAGACGGGAAGCCTGGCCGTGCTGCAGACGGTGCTGGAGTCGCTGTGCATCCCGGCGGTGAACGTCTTCGTGCTCATCAGCGGGTACTTCCTGTCCGCAGCCCCGTTTTCCTGGAAGCGGCCGGTCCGGGTCATCGCGCAGACGCTGTTCTATTCGATCCTGATCCCGGTCGTGCTGGCCGTGCTCGGGGCGGTATCTTTTTCAGAGGTCTTTGGGATCTACCATATCTGGAACAGCGTGTTCCCGGTACAGTCCGGGCAGTATTGGTTCGTGACCGCATATGTGGTCATGGCCTGCTTCTCCCCGCTGCTGAACGCGGCGCTGGAGCGGATGGACAGAATGGACCTTGGGGGAATGCTGGCAGCGCTGATCCTGTTCTTTTGCGTTGGCAAGTCACTCAGCCCGATCCGGTTCGCGTCTGACCGGTACGGGTACGACTTCGGCTGGTTCCTGGTGCTGTACCTGATCGGCGGATACATCCGCAGATACGGTGCCGGGTCGGTCCGGTCGGCGCGCGCGGGCTGGGCGCTGTATTTTTGCTCCGCCGCAGGGACGGCAGTGCTGGAGACCGTCCTGCAGAGGAACGGCGGCAGCCTGACTTATTTTGCGAGCGTGCCGTATCATTACAATTTTCTTCTCTGTCTGACGGGAGCGCTGGGCCTGTTCTGCGCGTTCTCGCATATGCACATCAGGGAAGGAAAGCTGGCCGCCCTCATTCGCCGGATCAGTCCGGCTATGCTGGGGGTGTATCTGATCCATGCGCAGGCGGATCTGGCTGACAGGTGGTTTCCCTGGATGAACATGCTGACAGGGAAGCTGGGAGAGGGCTTCTCACAGGCGATGGCGGACAGGGCGTGCGTCACACCGGTGTTCCGATATCTGGCGGTGCTGTTCCTACAGGTCACGCTGGTGTTCGCGTCCTGTACCGCTATAGACCTGGTCCGGGGCGGCCTGGTGCGGGCGGTGAGAAGGCGGAAGAAAAGACCGTGACAAGATAGGAGAGGATCCTGCCGAAAAGGCAGGGTCTTTTTTTGCGTTTCAATTTAGAAACGAACCAAAAATTATAAGTATTATTGACAATATATACATGCGGTGTTACTATATATCCTGTAAATAAACGATAACATACGATAACACAGAGGGAAAGGAGCCCGGGATGGAAGGATACGCGAATTTCATCAATTTCATGAATTACAATGGTTGAGCGGGAAAGCCCACTATTTTAATAGTGGGATGAAAGCCCAACATTTTTTGAATGGTCGCACAAGGCTGTGCAGGTCGTACACAGTTAGTTCCGCGATTCGCCCGCTGGATGCTAAAAATTTTGTTCGAAAATCGGACTGTGTACACATTATTTTGCGGCAATGACCGCAGCTGCAGGATCAGAACAAGGAGGTGAAAACATGCAGTTATCAGAAACAGTAAGACTGTATCTGACAAAAGAGCAGTATATGCTGGTATCAGAGATGATGACCACATATATCGCAACAGTCAACAGGCTGGTTGCCGATGCAGTCGATGGCAGATCCATCGCAAAGTTCACGAGCAAAGACGTCGATGCATATCTGCCATCCGCGCTTCGAAACCAATGCGTTCGGGATGCGAATTCAGTTTTCAAGAAGTATCAAAAGGCATGCCGTGAAGCAGACCGCCGGAATGCCAGACGCTCCAACCTGGGCAAAAATGTCCAACAGGCCGCTGTCACCATACTAAAGAGACCGTGTTGTTATATAAACAACCAGGGTTTTAGGGTTCGCGGTACGGATATCGAGTTCCCTGTTATGATGGACGGCAGGACCAAGAGGATCGCTGTCCGCACCAGAATGACGGAGAGGCAGAAGGCCCTTTTCTTCGGTGCAAAGCTGGGAACCATGCGTATCGTCCGCAAAAACGGTACGATCATGGCTCAGATCGTGTATGAGAAACCAGAGCAGGAGGCATCTGACGGAGAAGGCTGCTTCATGGGTATAGACCTTGGCATCAAATGCCCAGCCGTAAGCAGGTGCTCTGACGGCAGCGTGAAGTTCTATGGCAATGGACGCCGCAATAAAGCGATGCGCAGGCACTTCGCCGCGAAGAGAAAAGCCCTGCAGAAGGCAAAGCATCAGGAGGCGCTCGCTCGGATCAACAACAAAGAGCAGCGCATCATGAAGGACATCGACCACAAGGTTAGCCGTGAGATCATCAAAACGGCTGAGAAACACCATGTAAAAGTGATCAAAATGGAGCGGCTGTCCAACATCCGCACCACGACAAGAACAAGTCGGAAAAACAACCCATCGCTTCATACCTGGAGTTTTTATCGTCTCGCGCAGTACATCGAATACAAAGCGAGACTTGCCGGGATCGAAGTGCTCTATGTGAACCCTGCATACACAAGCCAGACTTGCCCGAACTGCGGAAAACGGCATCACGCGGATGACAGGAACTTTGTCTGCGAGTGCGGATTCCGCACACATAGAGATATCGTCGGCGCATGGAATATATGCAGCTCGACTGAGTATGTCGGCGGCAGCGATGCCAGACATGCTGCCTGAGAGACTATATGTCCTGTCTCAGGAAGGGTGATGGCACACCCATATCTTGCACTGCGGCCTCCCAGAAATGGACTGGCCAGCCACGTAAAGCGGTAGGTTGCAAGAATCCCACGACTTTAGCCGTGTGGAGTGTCAAATTGATGTGAGCGCCTGCCCCGAATGGCCGGTGTATTTGAGCGAGTGGAAGTTCGGGCAGGGGATCCACGCGGTCAACAAGAGAAACGCCAGGAAGGCGGCGGGGTATATCGTATGGCGGATGTCTTAAGGTGCGCGGGCGCGGTGCCTGCAGGAAGGATAGGAAGATGCCGGGAAAGAAGACAGTGACTGTTTGGGCCGTCTGGGGCCTTCTGATGATCGCCGCTGCGGGATATCTCTGGACGCATGGCGGGAGCGTGGTGCGGGGAAGCCCAGGCGCGGGCGCATACCGCCGGATGCCCGTGTCCGAGACCGGGTCGTTCGATCAGTATGAGGCGGACGGTCAGCGCGTGACCGGGGCCGTCCATGCGGACCGCACGGTGCAGGTAAGGGAGACGCGCATGCTCGCCATAGCGCTGGCGGTATACGGGACGGGACTAACAGCCGCCGCCGCGGTGTGCGTGGCAGACAGGAATACAGGAAAGGAGGGCGGCGCAGCACGTCGGGAGCATGGCGCCGCGGCAGATAAGTGATCAAGAGTTTTAGGAGCAGAGAGCTCGAATTTGAAGTGACGGGCGATTACGCCCTGTTCTCCGATCCGCTCACGAGGACCGGGGGCGAGAAGTTCTCGTACGGGATCCCCACCTACGAGGCGCTCAAAGGGATCCTCCAGTCGGTGTATTATAAGCCCACGCTGGTATGGATCATTGACGAGGTCCGCATCATGAACGAGATCCGGACGCAGTCGAAGGGGATCCTGGTCCCCAAGTACAACGGCGGGAAGGACTTATCCTTCTATACTTATCTGAGGGATGTCCGCTATCAGGTGCGCGCACACTTCGAGTGGAATGAGAACCATCCGGAGCTGGCGTGCGACAGGAACCCGGGCAAGCATGAGGCCATGGCCGAGAAATACATCCGGCGCGGCGGGAGGAGGGATATCTTCCTCGGGTCCCGCGAGTGCCAGGGGGATGTGCAGCCCTGTGTGTTCGGCGAAGGGGAAGGCTGCTACGACGGTCAGGAAGGGCCGTTCACGTTCGGGCTCATGTTCCACGGCATGACCTATGCCGATGAGGCTGTCAGGCCGGAGGACAGGGGGCAGATGACCAGGCGGTTCTGGAACCCCGTGATGGAGAAGGGGATCATCCGTTTCTGCCGTCCGGAGGAATGCACCCTGACGGTCCCGGTCAAGCCGATGGGGATCAAGAAGTTCGGGATTCCCAAGGACGAGGAGGTGTTGGCTTGAACTTCAATCTATTTGCAGAACTGCTGGAGCTGTACGATCGGAACGAGCAGATCGCCGGGCTGTATCCGAAGGACGGCGGGCAGGTGCTCCTGCCGGTCTATCATGCGGCCATGTCCGCCGATGTAACAGTATGCATCGACGCGGACGGGAAGTTCCTGGGCGCGAAACAGGTCGATAAGACGGACGGGTCCGCGTACACGGTGATCTCCGTGACGGAGACATCACACTGCAGGAGCAGCGGCATCAGCCCGCACGGCCTGTGCGACGGCCTGAAATACCTGGCGGAGGACTACGGCGAAGCGGCGGACGACCCCGAGGCGCCGGCATACCACCGGGCGTACATGGAAAACCTGAAGGACTGGATCGATTCGCCCCATACCCATCCCAAGGCGGAGGCGGTGTATAAGTACTTATCGACGGCAGGGATGATGTCGGACCTGCTCGGCGCGGGAGCGCTGGAGAGGCAGGACGACGGGACCGTCAAGAAGGCGGCTCTGGCGTACAAGGTGCGCTTCCGGGTTGAGGAAGGGACCGGGGACGATCCCGAGACGGGGCAGTGCTGCGACTGCTGGAAGGACAGGTCCCTCCATAAGAAGTGGCAGGACTACATCCGTTCGCAGCCGCGCCAGATGGGGCTGTCCATGATCTCCGGCACGGTACAGCCGCTCACGACCATGCATCCGAAGTTCCTGCTCTCCGCGGGGGATATGGGCAAGCTGTTCTCCAACGGCATCGCCAACGAGCCTACCGTCATGGGGCGCCTCCTGAGCGCGGAGAATGCGTACTCCATCGGCTTTGAGGATTCCCAGAAGGTCGCCAATGCGCTCAGATGGCTGGTCAGCCGGAACGCGGTCCGGGCCAAGGACATGGTCCTGATCATCTGGGGAGACAACGGCGCGGCGGTGCCCAGGCTGACGGACGCGCACATGGAAGAGGAGGAGACCGAGGAGGAGAAGGAGGCGCGTGCGGAGCGCAGGTATGTCGAACGCTTCCGTGCGGCGCTGGCAGGCTACCGCCTCCCCGCCGACATGCCCGAGAACATGCACATTCTCGTCCTGCAGGATCCCATCAAGGGCCGGACGTCGGTGCGCTTCTACGGACAGCTCGCCACATCCGAGTACCTGCGGCGGATCAAGAGCTGGCAGTCCAGGTGCGGCTGGATCCATACGCGCTATGATGCCAAAACGGAGAAGATGTATGAGTATTATGGGATACCGTCCGTGTACGATATGGCGAAGCTGCTCTACGGCAAGCCCGTACAGCAGGGCGAGAACGTGATCCTGTCCTTAGAGTGGAACGAGGAGATGTATGCCAGGCTGATCCTTTGCGTGATGAGTGCGGTGCTGGACGGCACTAGGATGGCTCCCGATATCGTCAAGCAGGCGGTCAGGCGCGCGTCGAACCCCGCAGGCGCGGGCAGCGAGAGCAACTGGAGGCGCATGGTGTCCCTGGCGTGTTCCCTGGTGAAGGAGGACCGCGCGGCAAGAGGGAAGGAGGTCCCTGTATTGAAGCTGGATAAGGAGAACCGGGACAGATCTTATCTGTACGGACGGCTCTTAGCCGTCGCTGACAAGGCGGAGGAGCTGTACTACATCAAGAACCCGAGCAGGAAACGGCCGACCAACGCCAAGAAGCTCATGGCGAAGTTCTCTCAGTCCCCCGCAAAGACGTGGATGCTCCTCCACAACAAGCTCCAGCCTTACCTCAAACGGCTGGGCGGAGAAGCGAGGTACTATGAGAACGCTATCATGAACATCACGGGTCTCTTCCGGGAAGGGGATTTTGAGAAGATCGGCCCGCTGGAAGATATCTACCTCTGCGGGTTCTATTCCCAGGAGTCCTATTTCGACTTCGTCCGCGGCCCCAAGAAAAAGGACAAGGAGGCCGGCGGCACAGAGACTGACGGCGCAGAGACCGATGGCACAGAGCCTGAGGCTGCCGAGCCCGAAGGGACAGGCGAAGAGCGCGTATCCGCCTAAGATACACATCTGGAAAAAACTGAATATGGAAAAAACTGACATATAAGAAAAGGAGAGAAGAAAAATGACGAACTTAAAAGGCAAGATCGATTTCCTGGCAATCGTAGCGGTGGAGGGTGCGAACCCCAACGGAGACCCTCTGGAGAACAACAAGCCCCGTACCGACGTGTACGGCTACGGCGAGATCACGGACGTCTGCATCAAGCGCAAGATCAGGAACCGCATGCAGGACATGGGGCTCCCGGTGTTCGTGCAGTCCGACGGGAGAGAGGACGACGGGTGCAAGTCCCTCCACGCCCGCCTGAAGGCCGCCAATGATATCTACGGCGAGTTCTCTAAGGGCAAGAAGGCCGACAGCAGCGTGGTCATCGACGCCGCATGCAAAAAGTGGATCGACATGCGCAGCTTCGGCGCCGTGCTGGCATTCCAGGGCGTACCGGCTTCGGTCGGCATCCGCGGGCCCGTGACCGTGCGCACCGCCAGAAGCGTTGACCCCGTCGAGATCACGGAGTACCAGATCACCAAGAGCGTGAACGGCTCTGACAAGGAAGAGAAGTCCTCTGACCGCATGGGCACGAAGTACGGCGTCAAGTTCGGCCTCTACGTGGTCAAGGGAAGCGTCAGCCTCCAGCTTGGCCAGCTCACCGGATTCTCCCAGGAGGATGCGGAAGTCCTGAAGAAAGCCCTCATGACCCTGTTCGAGGGCGATGCCGCTGCCGCGCGCCCCGAGGGGAGCATGGAGGTGTGCAGGTTGTACTGGTGGCAGCATGACGGGATGTCCGCCCCTGTCAACAGCGCCAAGGTCCACCGCAGCGTGAAGATCACTGCAAAGGTCTCTGAGCCGCAGTCCTTCGATGACTATGAGGTCGAGTACGTCGATCCGGGCTGCGAGGCGCCTGAGGTATACGATCTGTACTGATCTGTGGTATCTGCAGGGTGAGAAGAGGCGCGGGCCAAAGGTGCAGGAGCCGCCTGTCCGCGCCCACAGTCCCGCCGCGAAGGCGGGTGGATTGAAGAAACAAGGTGAAGCAGTATGCAAAACAGACGATCTCGGCCCGCGTGGGACGCGGGTGGACCGAAAGGAAAGTACGTAATCCTGTTGCAAAAGTATTGGGGCTCTCAGTCTGCGGACGGGCGCTCTGGGAAAATAGGAAAAAGGGGAAGAAAAGAACCTGACCGGCGACCGGACGGCTGCCGGGAGAGTCGAAGACGGGAAAGGAGGTATACAGCCGTTTAAACACGGCAGAAAAGGCATATGGCAGAAGAAAGATTGACGATCGACGAGGAAAAGATATCCAGGTTCATAGAGAGCCTGCGGAACAAAGGAAGAAAAGAAGAGACGATCCGATGCTATGAAAATATTATGACATATCTGTTGGAGTATCTTGCGGATGACCGGGAGATCGACGAGGTCACGGTCATGGAATGGTATGACTGGATGCTCGACCAGGGGTTTGCCCATCTGACGGCATGCAACAGGATATCCTGCCTGAACAGCTTCCTGAACTTTTACGGGAAGAGGGACTGGATGCTCACGGATTTTCATGAGAGGGGGCCCAGGGACGACATGCCGGAGCTGACGCGCGCGGAATATGTCAGGCTCCTCCAGGCGGCCAAGAGGATGAACAACAAGAAAGCGTACCTCCTCGTCAGGACACTTGGGTCTGTGGGACTTCGGGTCAACGAGTTGGCCTACCTTACCGTCGATGTCGTGGACCAGGGAACGGCGGTAGTGGATATCGAAGGGCACGCACGGGTGATACATATCCCTGAACCGCTGCGGCTGGAGCTGCTGGATTTCATCCAGGAACGCGGGATATACAAAGGACCGGTGTTCCAGGGCAAGAACGGGCAGGCGATGCCGCGCAGGTCTGTCTGGGGACAGGTCGCGGGGCTCTCCCTGGACGCGAAGGTGGACCGGAGGAAGGCGAACCCCCGGACCCTGAACCGCATGTACCGGAAGGCGTTCCGGACCATAGAGATGGAAGCGACGCAGCTCGCGATGAAGAGCTATGACAGGATGCTGGAGACAGAGGATGAGGTCGCGGGTCTTTCGCATCTATGAGGTTTGGTTGGCACATTCAGTCTGCAGAGAAGGAAGGAGGAGCGGCGGGGCCTGAAGACGGTCCTGCCCAAGTAGAAATATGAAAAAGGTATTCAATGTGATCGACACGCTGATCACCCTGACGATATGCGTCATCGCGCTGTCCATGGTGGTCCCTCTGCTGTTCAACATCCGCACATACGTGGTCATGAGCAGCTCCATGGTCCCTACGTTCTCGCCCGGCGCCATATGCTACATAGACAAGAACCAGCGGGATCCCGAGATCGGGGATATCATCGCGTACCGGCTCTCTGATGAGCTGGTGACGCACAGGGTCGTCGCGGTCGATGAGGATGGGAACTATATCACGCAGGGCGACAACAACGAGACGGAGGATCTCGCGCCAGTTACGCCGGAACAGGTGGTGGGTAAGAACATCTTCTGGATCCCGTACTTCGGTTATTTCGTGGTCTGGATACAGACTGCGCCGGGTATCATCATCTGTCTGACGGTGGTTATCGCATATGCGATACTGAGTCGGCTCATCATGCGAAGGAATGAGCGATGGAACTGACGGCAAAGAAAGAGCAGGGCGTCCGCACGGTGGAGACACTGATGCGGGCGTCTTTTTTTTGTGGGTTTCGGGCGGGTGGGGACAGTGCGTACCCACCGTGGGTACGCCGCGCTCATATGAGGTTTTGTACCCTCCGAGGGTACGGAAAAATCCGGATGAGGGAGGGAAAAAGGCGCCGAAAGCGCCTGTTTTCAGGGTTTTCCAAGATCCGGAAAGGGCTGAAAGAATATAACTAATATTGACATATGCAAAATGGTATTATATAATAACAGTATAAACAGAACACCACACAAAAGCGGACGCAAGAAACGCGGTGAAAGGAGCGAACAGTGAACGAAGCGATCTTTGAGGCATGGAGCCGTAAATCGTTCCTGAAGGTAAAAAATACCTGTTTCGGTATCGGGAAGGTATTGTTTTCTTTTGTGAACATCGATGGGAACAAAAGGGAGACAGAGCACATCGACTGCTACCTGGATATGGATGAAGCAGGCGCATTTGCCCGCGAGATCTCGCTGGGATTCATCGGGCGTCGGGCGGAGGCATCCAGAAAGGAAGGCGGGCAGTATCCGAAGGCCGTATGGGATTCCGGCCTGGGCGGTGTTTCCGAACAGAAGGCGGCACAGCAGAAACTGCGCACAGACGGCAAGGCGCTCTCCAGGATCTTTTCTCTGGCGCCTGGCAGCAAGAGCCCCTATATCATGACGGCCATCGCCAGGCCAGGGCATACGGACGAGCGGGGCCTGATCGTGCCGGAGAACGGTGCGGCGCCGGAGATCACGGTGCGCGTGCCCATTGACGACAAGGCACTCCGTACGATGGCGTTCGCGATCGAGAGCTCGATCATGGCGTTCCGCAGCTGCGAGTACAACGCATGGTTCCGGGAAGAGATAGAGAAGGCGCAGGAAAAGGACCGCCAGCAGCGGGAGAACCGCAGCAGACAGCGGCAGGAACAGTACCAGAGCCGCCAGCAGTATCAGAACGGCCAGGGGCAGAACATGCAGAACCGTCAGCAGTACCAGAACGGTCAGGGACAGAACGGGCAGGGCCGCCAGCAGTACCAGAACGGTCAGGGACAGAACGGGCAGGGCCGCCAGCAGTACCAGAACATCCAGGGGCAGAACGGGCAGAGCCGTCAGCAGTACCAGAACAGCCAGCCACAGGCCGCACAGCCTCAGCCCAGCGTACAGCAGCAGGCTCAGGCACGGCAGCAGGCCGTAAACGCCCAGCCCATCCAGGAGAAGCCTGCAGAGGCGCAGGCGCCTTCGGCCGTCAATACCGGTAAGGTCACTCAGTTCCCCGGCACCACGGCAAGGGTCCAGAAGCGCTACAACGCGAAGAGCGTGTCAGAGCTGCGCCAGTCCAAGGCGGGCTGGATCATCAAGTGCGTTCTTGACGGCAATGAGACCATCTATCTGCTGTTCACGCACGACTCCGTATCTGCCATGTCCAAGGCGAGGTGGGATGAGTTCTGTACGAGAACGTCCGCCGGCACGCTGAAGTTTCACTTTGTCGGCGAGGAAGTTCCTCGGACCGACGGAAAGAAGCAGATCGTATACGCATCCGGCCTGTGACCGGCGGGACGCTGCGGGGGATAAATGAAAGCTATCATCAAATATCCGGGAAGCAAGTGGTCCCTGTCGAAGTGGATCATAAGTTACTTCCCGGAGCATCACAGCTATCTGGAACCGTTCTTCGGGAGCGGGGCAGTTTTGTTCAACAAGGCACGGTCTCATATCGAGACGGTGAACGATCTCGACGGGAATGTGGTGAACCTGTTCGACTGCATCCGCCGGGATCCCGGCAGGCTCGCTGATATGATCTACATGACGCCGTATTCCAGGGATGTCTATGACAGGGCGTGCCAGGAGGAACCGACAGAGCCGTTCCAGAAAGCCTACAATTTCTACATCCGGATGAACATGGGACACGGCTTCCGAACGAACGGCGAGGTCGTCGGCTGGAAGAACGACGTGCAGGGGCGGGAGAGGTCATACGCATCCCAGGACTGGTGCGTCCTCCCGGAAAAGATCATGCAGGCGGCTGAACGCCTCAGAGGTGTGCAGATTGAAAATAAGCCAGCGGTCGATCTGATCCGGCGCTTCAATTTTCGCAATGTGCTCATCTACTGCGACCCGCCGTACCTGCTGCAGACACGGCGCGGAGAGCAGTACATGCACGAGATGTCCGAACAGGACCACGTCGAACTGCTGGAAGCGCTGCTCCAGCATAAGGGGAGCGTCATCATCAGCGGCTACGAGAGTGAGCTGTACAACGATATTCTGAAAGGCTGGACGACTGTAAGTACCACGGCATATTCGCAGGTGTGCAGCAAGAAGCGGGAAGTAAAGCGGGAAGTACTATGGATGAACTTCGAGCCGCCGGCGCGGCAGATGGATCTGTCCGATTTCGGGTAAGCGGCGCGGACGCGGATATATATAAGGAAGAAACTGATGCGGCGGTAGAGTGCCGCACATGAGCAGGAGGGCCATATGACGGTACGGGACTCCAGGCGAGCTGAAAAGGCAAAGCGGCTGCGTTACAAAAAACCGATCGTTCGTGATCTCAACCTCTACAGGATCCAGTCAGAAATATGCGACATGATGGAGGTCTGCGAAGGTATTCACTGGTACGATAGCGACGAGGAATCACTTGTGAATGCTCTCGACGGGGATGAGGATGAAGCCTTTGAATTTAAGATGGCTTTTTCCGATCTGGAAGCAGACTTGGATCAATTCCAGCGCGATCTTGATGCAGAGTATGTCACAGACTATTTCGATATCTTCTTCCCAGCGGTCGGGGCCAGATATGCAGGCGGCTATTTGGGATATGACATCTATGAGGGCGACTACTACGGCATCGCACCGTATGAATATGCCTGGGCAGAAGAGGAAGCGGCGAAAAAGATCATGACGCTGACCAAAAAGCAGATACTTGAAGCCGCCGGTCAGTGCCTGAAGATCGCCTATGCCTACATCGGGATCAGGCACAGATACGACAGCCTCGAAGCAGCCCTGGATATCCTGCGCGGTGAGAACATGGAGAAGATCAGGATCGTCAAAGCGATCGAAGAACAGTATCTGATCGCGGACAGGAGTTCGAACGGATTTCAGTGGAAATATAACGCCGAGGTCGTAAAGCTGGATGACATGATCCGTGAAGTCCCGAATGAATACTGGATCCAGTAAGCGTTAGCACGAGGAGGGTGTGAACAGATGTTGGAATTTTACACAGACGAATATCCGAAAGCCAGAAAACCGCATACATGCGAGTTCTGCGGCCGCACGATCGAGCGCGGAGAGAGATATGCGAAGCAGAAAGGCAAATGCGACGGAGAGTTCTTCAGCAGGGAATTATGCCAGACATGCGATAAAATTCTGAATGCGTTTTTTATGGACGCGGATGATGAATACTTTACATGGGATGAAGTACACGAATGGCTGAATGAGGCACACTGCGAACAGTGCGAGCAGCACGGCAGTTGCCGGCTCAGACGCGGGGATCCCTCGTGCGGGATCATCCGGAAAAACTATGGATAAAGCGTGAAGAATGTGAAGATTGCGCGTTTTAAGGGGAGAGTTGGGCAAAGACGAAAAGCAGAGAGACGAGAGGAGTAAGGGAAGGAAATGGATAAAGAAACTGCAGATCTGATCAGCACGCTAAAGTCCCGTTTGGAGACAAATCTTGACCGGATCACCGAGCCATTGGAAGACATCGAAAAGGTAAACATTGCCATCATAGAAACGCTCTCCTCATTGCTGGAGGAAAAGCAGAGAGACGGCTGGGTCAAGTGCAGAGACCGTCTGCCGGATAAGCGGAAGGTATGGGGGAGCATCCGGTTCGTTAATGAACAGGGCATCGGATTCTGGCAGGACGATGTGGTCTATTACGAGGGCGGCGGAAGGTTCACGGATTCGTCAGGCTATACCGCGCCGGTCGTTGCCTGGCGTCCTCTCCCGAAGCCGTTCCGGGAAGTGCAGGCTGCGGAACGAGGAGCGGGGTAATGACACGCAGGGAAACGACCAGGTTCCTCAGCGATCTTCTTGTTTGCCAGAGGCTGAGTGGAAGAGGGAAGTATTGGGCCAGGGAGGTCTCCATTGATTACGGAACGTCAGATGTGAGACGGATAGATTTCCTGCAGTTCGATCCGCCGGGGCAGATGTCAGTCAGCGATATCGAAAAGGGGCTATTCATCGGCTACGAAGTCAAGAGCTGCAGGAACGATTTCTACAGCGGGCATGGACAGAATTACATCGGCGATAAGAACTACCTTGTCATGCCGATGGCGGTCTACAAGGAGCTGATCCAGGATATCCCGGAGGGCATTGGTGTCCTGGTGCCGGTGCCAATGCTGGCGGACGTGAACGACGAGTTCCAGTCGCCCACCATACTGTCCGATGACCGGGACTGGAAACTGTGTGCTGTCCGTTACGCCTTCCCTCAAAGGAGGAAGCGGGCAATGGTGGAACTGCTGTTCTGTATGCTGCGGAGCAGGCAGTTTGCGAAAGGAGAGGAAGGTCATCATGCCGATCATGAACTACACGACAACGGTGGACGCTTTCAAAACGGTTTCTGAGATTGAATACATCCTTCGGAAGCATAAAGCGAAGAGCGTCATCAAGGACTTCGACGGCGAGACAATCGTTGGTCTGTCCTTCCTGATCGATACTGGATACCAGATGATCCCGGTTAAGATGCCGGTGAAGATAGACGAGTGCCTCGCCGTCCTGCAGCGGAAAAACAGAAGAACCCCAGGAGCGGCATCAAGGCGACCAGGGAGCAGGCGGAGCGCGTGGCGTGGAGGATCCTCAAAGACTGGCTGGCCGCACAGATGGCGTTGCTCGACATCGAGCTCGTAAAGTTTGAGGAGATCTTTTTGCCGTACATCCAGTTGTCGGGCGGGCAGACGGTCTTTGAACGGCTGGAAGAGAAACACTTTTTTTTGGAGGATAAGGAGGTCTCGTAGAGGCCCTTTTGTGACAGTAGGTGTCTCATGAAAGTGAAAGGAGGAGAAGCGAGTGGGGAACACGATGATCGAAAACGATTACAGGCATAATGCCGCGTTCCGGGCTTTTGTTCAGGAATACTGTACCAGGAACAACCTGCAACTGGAGGAAGCGCTGGAGCACGAAGCTGTGCGGCGTGTATGGAAGCTGTGGACTGAGGTGTGAGGTTTGAAACGAAAAAAATTCTATTCGATTTTACAAGACAAGACAAGCGGGCTTATCAAGGCCGAAAAACAGAATGGCTATGAGATTATGGTAGATGGCGAAAAGTTCTATACATATGCAAGTTTTGAGCAAAAAGACTTTTTCGACTGTGTCCAGGTATATTTCATCGATCCGGAAACAGGACGGGCTGTCTATACGTATGAAAGCGAATATGATGATCCGCTCCCTGCATCCGACGAGGAAGCCATCTCCAGAGGAATCCAGAAGCTGGACAAAGAACTGTTCATTAACGACATTAAGCGCGCCCGTGAGCGGAAAAGCTACCAGCTTGCAAAAAGGGCATTCCGGCACTGCAAACTGGCGTACCGGTGCGAAGAGCGATACTTTGAAGAGGTACACAAGGAATGGGAGGCAGAGACCGCCTGTTCACAGGCTTCGGCACCCCGCGATGCGGAGAGAGGTGAGGAATATGATCGATCAGATCAATAAACAAGTAGAGACCCTGTGCGATGTGGACTTCAGCGGCCTGCGGCTGCCGATGGTCACGATCTACAACAAGCCCCGGGACTTCCCGGATGTGTACGTGGCTCGGGTATGGGACGGCGGCGGGCCGAGGGCGACGAACGTCGTCAGGACCGCGCCGGATGCGGACAGTCTCCGGAAGGATATCCTGGCAGCAGGCTTCACCATCTGCTTTCCGCGGTCGCCTGCGGACGATGCCTGCATCGTGGAGACCTGGGTCTGGTGAGTTGAGCTGAAGGCAAAGAACAATGTGATGGAGGGAAAATGGCATGGAGAAGAACAAAGAGAGATCAGAGGATGCTCCCGTCAAGAAGAGGAGAAGGTCAAGGAGCGGCAAATGCGTGGATCTGGCAAAGCTCGACATTGGAAAGCTCATCGCCCTGACCGGGGCTGGTTGGTCCGCCGAAATGATAGCGGATGAAATGGGGATATCCCGGGCGGTGGTCATACGGTGTTGGAAAAAGATAGAGGAACGGAGGATGGCACATGCGGCTGCAAGAGCAAATCAGGACCATACTGCGTAGAAAACGGTACGTCTGTACTGCGGCTCTCCTCCTTATCTTAGCCGCGCTGACCGCATGCGGTCCCGGGACGCAGATCCCAGAGGAAGTCAAGGCGGAAGACAATGAAGACAAGAAAGGGGAGAAGACTGCAGGGAGCAGCGCCTACACCATCGAAGAGAAGGAACGGCTGAACGATGGGCTCCATCTGGCGGACGATGCAAAGCAGTACGGCGATCTGGAGAAGGAGATCGACCGGCTGATGAAAGCCTTGCAGTGAGAGAGTCATGCAGATCGATTTGGTAAACTTACGGAACAGCCTCGGCCTGTCGCAGAGGGAGATGTCTCAGATATGCGGCGTGTCCCGAGCATACTACATCAACGCGGAAAAGAAGGGGTGGCTGCAGGACAACATCGTGTTTTCTCAGCACAGGGCGGGGCATCAGATCATAAATCTTCCGGATGAGTTCCTGTCCTACACAAGCGCATCGCTTCTGTTGAACATGATCGCGAAAGGGATCCTGTGCCCGCACGAGGGTCACGGCGGTGCGAGGAACAGTGATTGGAATCATACGCAGGCGAGTCTCGCGGCAGTCTTTGGGGTGAGCCAGCCTTATATGTCCATGCTTCTCAACAGAGATACCTGCTTTTATGACTTGAAGGAGACTTTGGACAGGATCTTCGACCCTTATCTGGTTCCCTTCTACCGTGCATCGGACGGTTCCTACGTGCGTTACGTCACGGACGACTTCTCAGATGAGGCTCTCAGTGTCCATAGCAACGGCAGGGATCCTTATTCAGCAACGGCTGTCGGCTTTAATATACGGATAAGAAGAGCACGAAAACAGGACCTGGCATCATATCTCGGGTGCGGCACCGATATCCTCCGGGGCATGCTCACGGACAACTGCGATTTTGCACCGTACGCTGACCAACTCCAGAAATATTTCAAACGGTTCTATGTGCCGTTCAACCTGGACCCTGACAGCGGCAGATACAGGATGCTGGAAGCGGGAGAGAATCCCTACGCGGGGAATCACCGGGGGAAAGGTCCGCCGGCAACAGATGGAAGCAGGTGGTCAACAGATTAGATGCGCAGAACGCGCAGACCAACAGAAAGGAGGAAGGGTGGGGACCCGACACGCCCGAAGAGGTACAGGTTCCGCCCGAAAGAGAGAGAATGTGTGATATTAAAAAGGCGGAGGCTCCGCCGCTGCTGACCGTCCAGCAGGCAGCGGAATATTGCGGCGTATCCTATCACGCAATGCGTCAGTTCCTGTATCAGGGGACGGTGCGTGCGATAAAGTCCGGGAACAGGTTTTTTGTGATCCGGACGGCACTCGATGAACTGCTCGGGCTGAACAGGCCGGAACAGCAGGAACAGCAGGAACAGCAGAAGTAAGGGCGGAGGATCCACAGATCCCGACAAAAAAAGAAAGGAGAATGGCGGCCGGCCATGGACCGTACAGGTCGGCACGGTGCGCCAAAAAGAAAACCATGAAGAAAAAAGTTTTGATCGGACTGATCCTGGCAATGACAGTCATCGCAGGATGCGGCAAGGACAAGCAGGAGGCAGTACCCGAGACGGAAGAGGAAACGATGGAGGTGATCATCCCTACTTATGTGGATGAATCCGTGCTGGACGAGATCCTGGCAGAGGAAGAGGGGACCGAGGTGAGCACGGAAGTGGATACCGGCGGCCCGGCGGAACGCTACAGGGCTGATGTGCAGATCGCCGGTCAGGATGTCTCCGTCGGCTGGACGACGCTGCAGATGCTGAAAGAAAAGGGCTTCCAGCTCGTTGGGGATGTCGATGTGAACGAAGTCATCTACGAGGGCAGCACCGTCGAGACTCAGATGACCGCTCCCGGCGGCGGGGATATCACCTTTTACCTGCAGCCGCCTATCGATATGCCTACGATCCGCGATGGCTGCAGGGTATCCGGTTTCCGCATCAAGAGCGGCAAGGTATCCTACGACCTCCTGAACGGGATGTCCAGCACCGTCACCGTGGATGACATGGGCTCCATCGAAGGGTTTTCGCAGAATGAGGACGGTTCCTGGGAGAGCCCGTTCCACAACGCCTTCGATGTAGAGAATGGATCCCTGACCGTCACGTTCGATGAAGAGGGTGCTCTGGCCGACACGGATTACAAGGTATGGAGCATAAATTTCTAAACGGTTCGCACCGGATTTTCGGCCTGCGGTGTCAGAATATGTACGAAAGACCGTAGAAAACTGCCGTTTTTCGCAAGCGGCTGAGTAAAATCACTGCAAAATCGGGAAGAATTTGCAGTCCCGCTCGTGAGAGCGGGTGGATTGAAATTGGGCGAAGCTGCATGCTGGCGGCAGGGTACGGGAGGGTCCCGCTCGTGAGAGCGGGTGGATTGAAATTTAACCTCTGTATCTGGAGGCTGTCAGGGAATCCGCGGTCCCGCTCGTGAGAGCGGGTGGATTGAAATCGCTTGCATTGCGCACATCTGTGCGCGCAACGTGGTCCCGCTCGTGAGAGCGGGTGGATTGAAATCGCGGGGGCTCTGTCACCGTGGTGGGCGCTGTCTCGGTCCCGCTCGTGAGAGCGGGTGGATTGAAATGGTGTACTGTCCGCTGCCATTGCGCACAGGTGTACGGTCCCGCTCGTGAGAGCGGGTGGATTGAAATAGAAAATCTACGAAACCTACACCGCCGGCGGCATCGGTCCCGCTCGTGAGAGCGGGTGGATTGAAATGGCTGCTGCATACAAGCGGGGAGTCCGCTCGGTGGAAGGTCCCGCTCGTGAGAGCGGGTGGATTGAAATGGTCGGGGCCTAAAATCGATTCGTAGTACCTGGTTCCCGCTCTTGACACTCCGCACGACTAAAGTCGTGGGCTTGGATACGTTCCCAAGGTCCCGCTTGCGAGAGCGGGTGGCGAGAGCGGGTGGATTGAAATTTAAGGAAAAGGCTGCGGAACTGCAGGAATATGATAGTCCCGCTCGTGAGAGCGGGTGGATTGAAATAAAAATTAACAGAATTAACGCAATTAACGGCGTGGGTCCCGCTCGCGAGAGCGGGTGGATTGAAATGAGCCGTTCCACTGTCTCCATCGTGATCCGCCGGGTCCCGCTCGCGAGAGCGGGTGGATTGAAATTAACGGCAATTACGTTAGAGCTAAACACGCAATCAGGGTCCCGCTCGTGAGAGCGGGTGGATTGAAATTTAACAGCGGAATTAAGTATCGTTCCCCACTGTGGGTCCCGCTCGTGAGAGCGGGTGGATTGAAATGGCATCCGCCGGCACCTCCCGCACATCGTAATCCACGGTCCCGCTCGTGAGAGCGGGTGGATTGAAATTGGTCAATCTTGGGTCACATCACAAAAAATCCCCGGTCCCGCTCGTGAGAGCGGGTGGATTGAAATCTGCTCATATTGTGGCGTTAGGATCATTATGTCGTGGTCCCGCTCGTGAGAGCGGGTGGATTGAAATGATAATGTTGTCCCTGCCGGATGATTGGGATTTTGGTCCCGCTCGTGAGAGCGGGTGGATTGAAATAGTCGCGGAAGTCATGAATTCCTATTTCGACGGGGTCCCGCTCGTGAGAGCGGGTGGATTGAAATTCTATCTGTTGAGTGGTGTACTGATTTGGATCGCCGGGTCCCGCTCGTGAGAGCGGGTGGATTGAAATGTCCGTCTCCAGCGCCATGAGCGCGATCCCGTAGTGGTCCCGCTCGTGAGAGCGGGTGGATTGAAATCTCACCCACGACATCGAAGGCAGGGGCTATAGGAGGTCCCGCTCGCGAGAGCGGGTGGATTGAAATGAGCCGTTCCACTGTCTCCATCGTGATCCGCCGGGTCCCGCTCGCGAGAGCGGGTGGATTGAAATGGCCGGGGCCTAAAATCGATCCGTAGTACCTGATTCCCACTCGAAAGGGTGGGTGGATTGAAATGGCAACATCATCATGATCAGCGTACGCTATCACGTTCCTGCTCGTGAGAGCGGGTGGATTGAAATGCAATGAGACGATCGCGCACAACAAAACGCTCACCGGCGTTCCCGCTCGTAAGAGCGGGTGGATTGAAATGTATAAGTTGTCGATATTTTTCTTTTTTTTTCCTGGTCCCGCTCCTGAGAGCGGGTGGATTAAAACTGATGCAGTCGATGGCCTTGTCGCAATGGGTTCCCGCTCACAAGAGCGGGTGGATTGAAATAATCTGGGTGCACGGATTGTCTATGCAAGGGCTGGGTTCCCGCTCGCGAGAGCGGGTGGATTCTAAAGTGATCACGTGGATTTAGAAGCATGCATTGACACTCCACACGACTAAAGTCGTGTGGAGTGTCAATGAGGATAACGTCGCTGGTGTCCTGATGCGAAAACGCGAGGAGCCAAGGACGGAGACCAGTGACTGGCCTGGGCACCCACGCCATAGCAGGGGATCGCTGTGTCCGGAAAATTGATTGACGGGAACGCCGGATGATAGTATAATGTAAGTGTAAATTAAATTTGAGCCGATTGCATAGTTTTCTTTTTTGAGCAGAGTTTTTTCTCTGCTCTTTTTTTATGCCCAAAGAAAGGAGGAGGGCCCCAAAAAGGCCAAGAACACACACTATGCTCTCTGCTCCATCGAAAGGAGAAGGACAAGATGGATATGTACGCAAAGTTCATCGAAAACGAGTATGCAAGGATCCAGGAGCAGAAAAAGATCCGGCATCGGATCAAGAAGAGGATCCAGATCCACCGCTTTCTGAAGGAGAACGGGATGGAGACAGCTATCGCGGCCGTCTGTGCCTGCGGGATCGTCGTTGGCGCTGCGGTGCTCGCGATGCCCGTACTGGACGGAGACGCCGAGATGCAGGGATGCGTCACGATCGGCATCGCCGTCGCGATGGTGTATCTCTATTCCTTCATCAGCAGAGTGGTGAAAGGAGAACAGAAATGAGGGGCTGCGTACCCACGGAGGGTACGCACAAGGCCCAAAAAAAAGAAAAGGAGGAGACCATGGAACAGAAGGAAAAGGATCCCAAAAGGCACGACTGCCTGTACTGGCTGCCGACGCTCACAAAGGGAGTCTGCAGCTGTCTAAGAGGCGAGGACGGCAGTGCGATGCTGGCGAACGCCCACGAGATACCGGAGGACGCCTGCAGGGAATGCCCGAACTACAAATACAGGTACATCGAATTTCCGCTGACGATCAACGGCATCGAGACTGAGCCCATAAAGATATGGAACCGGGGAGAGGCCGGGACGCTCTGTTCTGTCAGGATGGCAGGAGAGGAAGCCGGGAAGACGTATCTGGGCATGTACCTGGGCGAGCTCCCCTGGATGCTGCACACCTCGTTCACCGAGGAGACCGGCGTCCTGGAGACCAGCACGGTGACCAACCCCGGCATCTGGGTGTTCTCGCTGAAGCGGATCGTCTATGGCGCGGAATGCTGGTGGAGACGGGTGAAGGATCCGTCAAAGATCCGGGACATCACGGACGAGGACATCGACGGCCAGTGGTATGTGCAGATGGCAAAGGCCCTGGCGATGAAAGAAGAAAAGGAGGAGAAGGAATGAAACTGTCGATCGAATTTCTGGCCACGGAAATGTTCCTGCCCACAAAGAGGCACAGGAACCCCCGCATAAGGTGTGTGCCCGCGTACGTGGACGTGGAGATCCCCGAGGTGACAGAGGAAGATTTCCCCGTGGCGATGGTGACGCACACATACCAGTCTGTATGCGAAAAGGCGGCGTGCTATGAGGACTTTGAGCGCATGGACAGTGATTTCCGTATCTTCTCGGAGGAATACCGGGCGTATCATGGGCAGCTGTTCAAACCCGTGCGGGTCACGCATGGCGCCGCGATCAGCCTGATCCTGAAGAGGGGCGGATATATCGCCGAAACGCTGGAGCGCTGCGTGCCGAAGCATTGCAGCTGGGAAAGTGACGAAGGTGAGTTCACAGAGAACTCTATCATCGTATCCTCATCTAAGGAGGAGGATACGAGGACGATCCGCAAAGCCGCGGACAGATACCTGCTTTTCAACGGCTGCGCCTGGAAAGCCTGTGGGGAGCCGATGTATTATATCGTGACCTTCGGGCTGGGCCGCAATCACGGCGGGACGAGCATGTCCGTGACCGAGCACTACAACGAGAACATCTCGTCACGCTGCTATTTCAACGCCCTTCACAGAACTGAGGCTGTCATGTACGGCAGGAGTGTGGCGGAGCGCAGAGGGGACACCGAAAGCGTTGCCCGCATCGGCCACGGTGCTGTGATCGATGTGCTGATGCCGGAGATGGTAAAGCGGGATCCCCAAAAGGACCACAAGTTCTAAAGATCCTGCATGTGAGAGGTGAAAGGAGTGATGCTGTGAGACTCACGATCAGATACAAAGCGTCGGTGGATTTCCTGCCCACAAGGCGGCACAGGATCCCACGCAGGATGTATACGCCCAGAAAAGTGGACGTTGAGATCCCTGAGGTGACAGCAGAGGACTTCCCCGTGGCGATGGTGACACGCACGTTCAGGACCGTGTACGAGGACGCGGCGTGCGTGAAGGATTTTGAACGCATGGACGGCGAGCGCCGTATCTTCTCGGAGGAGTACCGGGCGTACCGCGGACGGCTGTTTAAACCCGTCCGGGTCGCCCGCGGTCACGCAGTCAGCCTGATCTGGCGGCGGCCTCAGTATATCGTAGATACGCTGGAGCGCTGCGTGCCGGAGAGATCTGATGAGGACGATATGGGATATTCCAAAAGATCCGTCATCATATCCTCATCTGAGGAGAAGGATGTGGCGCTGATCCGCAGGGCCGCGGACAGATACCTGCTCTATGACGGCAGTGTCTGGGAAACCTGCGGGGAACCGATGTACATGCTCTCGGCCTTCGGGATGGGCCGCAACCTCGGCGGGACGAACCTGTTCGTGACAGAGGACCGTGACGGCAGCCGCTCGACGCTCTGCTATTTCAATGCCCTGAACAGGGATCAGGCCGTCAAATACGGCAGAAAGGTCGCGGAGTGCAGAGGGGATACCGAGAGCGTCGCGCACATCGGCGACGGTGCGGCGATCGACGTGATGATGCCGGAGATGGTCAAACGCGATCCCAAGATGGGGCCGAATAGGCCGAAAGGAGGAATTTCACGTGCAGAAAGAGAGACATGCAAAGCCGGTCTATTTTGACAACGACATGGTGCTGGCCGTCAGGTCAGGCATAAAGACCGCGTTCCGGCTGCCGGTCAGGCCGCAGCCTCAGACGGAGAATATCCGCAGATACCACGGCGGCTTCGCGTGGTCCTGGTGGGAGGACGGCGACGCACATGAGATACGGCTCCCATACAAAGAGGGCGACGTCCTCTATGTCAAAGAAACCTGGGCGCCGGTGTATGCGGACGGGACGTCCGATCAGATCGTCGGATATATGTACCTTGCGGACGAAGGAATGGGCGTTGCAGAATATGACAGGCGGTTCCCGAACGGGAAAGGATATACCTGGCCGGGAGTCTGGAGCCCTTCCGCTCGGATGCCAAAGAAGGCGGCACGGATCTTCCTGCTGGTGAAGGACGTGCGTGTGGAGCGGCTGAAGGCGATGACAGCATCAGAGGCCATGAGCGAAGGGTTCTCGGACTGGAACGACCTGCGCCGCGCCTGGAACAAGCGTATCAAGCGCACGGAGCGGGATCAGCTCGGATGGGACGCGGACCCCTGGACAGGAGTGTTCAGCTTCGAACGGATCGATCCGGATGTCCTTTGACACGGGGACTGTCAACAAATACAAAAAAAACAACAAAAGGGCTCTTCTGGCTTTTTCTGAGAGTCAGAAGGGTCTTTAGAAGGAGGCGAGAAACACGAACAAGCAGAGACGAAAGCGTTTGTTAGAAGCCTTTGATCTCATAGAACAGGCGATGAGCATTCTGGAGGAGGTCAAGGATGAGGAGCAGGAAGCTCACGACAATCTTCCTGAATCCTTGCAGTATGGAGAGCGCGGGGAGGAAATGGAAGGATTTATTGAAATGCTGGATGAATCCTACGGGTATCTCGAAGATGCAAATTCCGTCATCGGGCAAATCTAAGTAAAAGAATGATCTCCCACATATGTGTCATCGATCACCATCCAGACAATGTCTGTCAAACGACCCGAAGATGTAGGGTGGGGCGGAAAGACTCTGTCGGCTTTCACTGAAAGTCAGCAGGGTCTTTTTTTGCACAAAATATGACGCTCCATGCCGTTCTGAACCCATTTCGCAAAATGGAAAGAACGTTGTTCTTGCGAAACGGGATCGTATGCGTCGGGGCGCAGCCAGAGATCTCAAAAAAAATGTTGACAACAGAGTGTTATCGTATTACTATTTATTTATAAGAACATTTTGAACGCTGCATAATTTTTATAAGGGTTTTCTGGTGAACAGAAGGCCCTTATTTTTTTGCGGCAGAGAGGAGGTGATGACCATGTTGGCAAAAAAAATCTGGCAGGTACTGTCCATCCTGGCAGTGGTCGTTATTATGATCACTGGCACAGGCAGCATCAAGACGATGGGCACAGCGGATGCCGATCAGGAATTGTTGGGGATGCTCAACGACTATCGGACCCAGATGGGACTGAATGTACTGGAAGGAGATGAGGGACTTCTGGAGCTCGCAATCGTGCGGGCGGGCGAAGTAATGGAATCTTTTTCCCACACACGGCCTGGACCTGAGGGCGGGACCGGCTGCAGCCTCGTCCTGGCTGAACATCCGGATGCGATGGTAGCCGGCGAAAACCTTGCGCGCAGGAAAACTTTTAAGAGCGACCATGCGCAGGCAGTTTTTGAAGGGTTCATAAGCAGCCCTACACATCTGGCGAATATGGTTGCGCCAGACTACACGCGAGTAGGCATTTATACCCTGAAGGGAAAGGATGCCGTAGTAACTGTCATGTTGTTTGAGGGGTAGCCACGCGGCATCCCTCGAAAGGAGGAAATGATGAGAATCAATAAATTGGCGATAGGTTTTTTGTCCCTTAGCACGGCCTTTCTTCTTACCATGTCATGTGTCATGGATAATATGATCGCCGCAGAAACGCAAACAGGAACCGTACAGGAACAGAAGGATGACACAGAGGACCTCAATAATCCTGAACTTGCATCGTCTCTTGAACTTTTTCAGTTTATGAATAAAGCCAGAGAAGATGCCGGCATTACGCCATTGGAGTGGGATGCAAATCTGTATGCGGTCGCTTGTCTGCGTTCGCAGGAGGCTTCTGTATGCTGGTCACATACAAGGCCGGATAGTACGATATTTGCCACTGCTTTTATTGGCGGTCCCTGGAAAGAGATGGGAGAAAACCTTTCGCGTGTAAACCGAATTGACGCCCAATTTGCGTTTGATGGACTCATGGGATCCCCATCTCATAAAGACAATATCCTTTATGCACCGTGGAAATATGCTGCGGTTGCAGCATACTGGTGCAATGGAGAATGCTTCTATGCAACCGAGTTTGGGTACTGATCGGGATAAGGCGCTGCGGTATGCGGCGCCTTTTTCTCTTTGCACCTTCGCCCATGGGAAGCCCCTGCAGAGAGAAAGTTCCGAGTGCTCGTAGACAGCAACGAAGCACATAGCTACATAGCAAGGTAGTCAAAGAGCGTGAGGAAAATCAACATTTAGCATTTTGTTGTTGCGCCATATCCAGATCGGTGGTATACTTATTTTGTAAACAATTATACGAAGTGCATAATTTTCTTATCAAGCAGATATCTTTCGGTATCTGCTTATTTTTTTTGCAAAAATAAGGAAAGGAGGAGGCGCGAAAGGCGTCAGAGAAAAGAAGAAAATTATGGCTTCACCTTTAAATGAAAAGGAGAAGAACATGAAAGACAGAGAACAGATAGTTTTCGAAGAGCAGGAACAGATGCTGGACTTTTTCGAGAAGCAGAAAGAGTCTGACCGGTGGATCCTCGTGTTCACCAATGAGATCGAGCCTGTGGAACTGGACAACGCGCCGCTGTTCACGGATGCCGTGATTAAGGAGCACGCGATCGATGTGGACCGTTCGGCAGTGGAAGAGTGCATGGAGGACATGCAGCTCATGCTGAAGTTCCCCTGGGACGATAAGCTGCGCACGGTCCCGATCCGCTACACGGCCCTGAAATCCCTCTGCGACCGTGCTGGGATCTCCGGCATGTCCATCATGACCTATGATGACAAGCCATACCATTCCCCGCTGAGCCCGAAGGAGAGGGCGGAGACGCTGAAGATGTTCCTTGGCCATTTCACCAGCAAGGCACTGATCCTCGTCAGGGACGACAAGGTGTCTGCGGTGATGAGCGGCGATGAACGGGACTACACGGTCATGCCGGTAGCCGATCTTCTGCGGATCCTGCTGGAAGAGATGCAGGAGAAGTTCTCGTCCTCTGAGTTCGCCGGGTGCAATACTTCCCACGAGATGACGCAGGCAACGTTCTACATGAACGATGCGCTCATGGAGGAGGAGCTGGTGAACAGCGTCAACAGTTCCGGCACGCAGGTGGATGTCGATGGCGCGAAGTTCGTCCTGCGGATGGTGACCAGCGACATCGGACGCAACAGCGCTACGCTGGTTCCTGAGCTGATCTGCGGCAATACCCGGATGCGCATCGGCGAGCCGCTGAAGCTTCGGCACAAGGGCTGCCACGTGGAGGATTTCCGTGAACAGTGCCGTATGATCTACAGCATGTTCGAGGACAGCAGCGCCCTGATGAAGAAACTGGCGGGCGTGACCGTCACGAACCCGCAGAAGGTGCTGGACGACATCGCCACGAGGGCTGACCTCCCGATCCGGAGCACGAAGCGTGCGCAGGAACTCATGAGCGAGGAGTGCGGTGGAACCTGCACGGGATTCGAGATCTATTACTACATCTTCTGGATCATCGAAGACCATGCGTTCTACATGGAGCAGGAAAAAGGGAAGCCTCTGGGCCTGCAGCAGTTGTTCGACATGCAGGAGAAGGCGTCCAGACAGCTTAAATTCTTTGCGATGCAGAACCTGCCGAACAATGCGTGACGCACTGCAGGGAAGGATACGGAAACAGACCGATATGGGAGGGGACGTACGGCATATGCCGCGCGTTCCTTCCTATTATTATAACGGTCATCAGCGGCAGGCCGATATGTGCCTGTCAGAACAGCGGACGAATGCCGCAGAAAGGAAAAATATGATCCAGAAAGAGATAGATGTAAAGCTGCTGGATCCCCATCCGTACAATCCGAGACGGAACATCGGGAACCTGCAGGAACTGACGGATTCGATCAAAAAGAAGGGCATCATGCAGAACCTGACGGTCGTTCCCGCTGAGAACGGAAGGTATACCGTGCTGATCGGGCACCGTAGGCTCGCTGCTTCCAAGCTGGCCGGGCTCACGGCGGTCCCCTGCAGGATCGCGGAAGGGCTGTCCATGAACGACCAGATATCCATCATGCTGCTGGAGAACATGCAGCGGGAGGACATCACGCCGGTGGAACAGGCCCAGGGCTTCCAGATGATGCTGGACCTCGGCGATACGGTGGATACCATCTGTAAAAAGACCGGGTTCTCCGCTTCCACGGTGAAGCACCGGCTGAACATCGCAAAGCTCGACCAGAAGGAGATCAAGAGACGGGAGAAGGCCGGTTTCCAGCTTTCCATCACCGACTATATCGCCCTGGAAAAGGTGCGCGATGTCGAAAAGCGCAATGAGATCCTTGCCACGGCGGCTAACCCCACCGACATCCTCGGCATGAGCATCCGTGCGGCAGCCGATGAGAAGCGGCAGGCAAATGAGGAGAGGATCCGGCGTGCGCTGGCACAGGCGGGTGTCAAGGAGGCCCCCGCATCCGTCAGAGGCGAGCACTATTCCGGCAAATGGGAGGTCGTGCGCGAGTTCTCTCTGGATGAGAGACATGAGAGCGCGGACTACGACGGCGTCCGGAACATCCTTGCCGACGGCGGGGAGTACTGGTACGTGCGCTTCGACCATACGCAGGCCGTATGCCTGATCCGCATGAGCCGGAAAGGAAAAGAGCTCACCGAACAGGAGAGCGCGAGGAATGCAAGAAAAGCCGTGCGAAAGAAGGCGGCCGATATCCTGCGGGAAGCGGCCCTGCATCGGCGCGAGGCTATCCAGGCCATCATCGCGGGGAAGACCGGGTGTCCTGAGGATACGGAAGAGATCAGCCGGAAGCTGCGGCGTCAGCTGCTGGCGGACGGCGTGATCTTCAGCTATGGCCTCGTCACCGCCTACCTGAACGGAATAGACTTCGTAAAGGTGACGGAAGAGGACAGGGTCAGGACGGACAGCCTCAGCGACACGGATCTGTATCTGATCCTCGCTGCCGAGAACCTGGAAGGGCGCACGACCTGCTCCGCAGATCTTGCCTTCATCCGGTCAGAGGCGGCGCGCATCGCACTGGTCGATTCCGTCCTCGCGCAGTACGGCTTCCCTCCGGACAACGGGGAGTATGCCAAGTTGCTGGATGGGACCAGCCGGTTGTATGCGTCCGGCGGCAGCAGCAAGGCCAGAGGCAGCAACTGACTTTTGCTTCTGACAACAACATGCAAATTCCGGTCAGCCGATTCACGGCTGACCGGAGTTAAAAGGAGAAAAGACGTGAACGAAAAGATAGTTCCTGTACATCAGATGGGAGCGCTGGTGATCGACGCAGGTTTTGCGTATAAGATCTGTCAGGCGTTCGGTGATGATGGAAAAGAACTCCCTGAGGACAAAAATGAGGCGGTGAGGGAAGCGGCCCGGATCCTGCGTGAGAACGGTGTGCAGGGCGTGCATCTCCTGAACTGCTTCCATGGGAGCGCTCGCTATCTGACGTTGACCAATGAGGAAAACGACGATCTGTACAGCATCGCCCCGGATCTTCCGGAGTTCCATCGGCACTTCCGCGATGAGACGGTCGCATATGTCGAGCCCAGGAAGCAGCCGAGCTTTTTCAGGGGTGCGTATTCCCGCATTTCAGAACTGGAAAGAGAATACACCGATATGCTGGATGCCCTCGGTTGGGGCATGTTCGTCCTCAATTTTCCCATGGAGGACAACATCCGCACGATTGAGGGCTATGCCAAAAAGGAGGCTAATGAGAGATGAGATTTGTCTCATATGAGGAAGGAAGCGCTGGCGTGTTCTCCGAGCGGGAGATGTACCGGCTCTGGCAGACCCGTGCGGACAAGAGCGAATATCCTGATTTCCCCTGCTGGAAACAGGATATGCTCCGGTCCGGGGTGTTCGAGAAGCTGTAAGGATGCTGCAACGGCGGGGAAAGGAGAAGATGATGGAAAAAAGGATCATACCGGTGTTTCAGACGGGAGCGCTGGTCGTCACAGGAGCCCTGGCGCGAAAGGTCATCATGGACCTGCAGGAGGATGGGAATAAGCCCATCCCTGAGGGCCGTGAGGCCGTGGCCGAGGCAGGAAGGCTCCTCAAAGAGTATGCGCCAAAGGGTGTTACTGTCCATTTTCACCCATGCTTTCACGGTGCGGCTGCTCAGATGCAGTTCACTGAGGAGTGGGAAAACGGCGGGCTTTCGTATACCAACCCCGTGACGGATGAGGATCACGCTGCTGTCCGTTTCGACGGGGAGCCGATTGTCTTCGTTGAGCCTACGCAAAAAGAAAATCTGTTCCATGCCTGCTATCTGCACTTTGAACAGCTCGTCAATTCGCACGTCGGACAGATGTATCAGATGATGGTATCTGTCTACAGGGATTTTCCGACGCACGACTATGTGATGAACGTGTCCGGGTATGCTGAGGATGCAGAGGAATAGAACGGGGCATGAAGAAAGGAGTTAGTCATGGCGAAGATTTTCAGATGTATAAACACGAGGACGATCATTTTTAATTTAAAGGCGGAAAATGAGGATGCGGCGAAAGATTGGCTCAACAGCCACTCACAGGAGTTTGTGATGAACGAAACTACCGCATATCGTATCGAAGATGATGATTCTCAAATCTTTGATGACATTGATGAGGTGGAAGCCTCCGGTGCATATGAAGGATTCATAGATATTTCAGTCAGTTATTGAACCGGCTGGGACAGGATCGGGAGCAGAAGTGTAGACATTGAAAGGGAAAGGAGGATGGGTAGGACCGCTTCTAACGCTGCTGTTACAGGGTGGCAGAGGGTTCCGCCCGAACTGCATATGAAAGGTATCATGCAAGTAAAAAAACTCAAAAAGTCCGGGCTCTTCATCGGGAAACCAAACTTTTCAGATAACTACAAGGAGCCTGGGAACCCGCTCGGGTCCTATATCATGGTGGTCGAGCCCATGGAAGGGCCTAAGGATAAGGTGGTATATTATCAGCCGCTGGATGACGGCTTCCTCATCGAAGGTGAAGCGTATATCCTCATGGGAGCTGTGGATGAGCTCGAAGAGAAGGTGTCGGATTGGAAGCGGACATACAAACGGGTCAGTTTTCAGTTCGTGGAAAAGAACCTGCAGGACTATCCTGCGTTCGGAGAGGAGCACGCATGAGAGGCGTCGATTTTTCAGAGGCGGTAAGGACCGGCAGGCCGATGAACATCATCGCTCCTGACGGACGTGAGATCGAAGGCCGCTTCTGCGACCCGGCCCTCAACAGGGCGACGATGCCGGACGGCTGGAACGCCTATGACATCAGCCACGACTCGGAAGGCATTGGGATCTTCTGCAGGATGAGCCGCGCCCAGGCAGCTGTGAACAGTGCGGGCACGTTCTTCACCACGAAAGAGATACCTGAGCTTGCGGGAGAGGGATCCTCAATAGAATTTGAGATCGAGGAATCCGAGTGGCTGCTGGGCCATGGGATAGATCCCTATGCACCGGACCCGGATGCGGTGAGAGCAGTGAGCCCCTGTCCAGAGCCGAAAGCGGACTCCTGGGGCTACACATTCGTTTAGGAAAGGAGAAGAACATGAAAGGAAACGATTCGTTGAAGACAGTAGAACTTCCAAAGGACGAATATGTACATGAGGAAAAAAATGGGAAGATGATAACCTATTGCACTCTGAGGCAAAAGGCACTTCACACCATTGGGCTTAATTCTTCCCACATCAGCGGACGGTTATACACCCGACACGGCAGGAGATTTTATCGGCCGTATCGTAATTTTTTTGGCGGCCGTGACAAGGATCTGGACCGGCTTGTAGATGCAGGGTATATGACTTGCGTTGATGATTTTTACAGTTTTAACAGAGCGGGGCTTGATTGGCTTGGGAAACAATTAAATATATACATATACGACGAAGACAACTGATCAGCGAAAGGAGTAGAGCATGAAAGTCAGCGATGTGCTGAAGAAACTGCGTGATGCTGCCGCTGCATACGGAGATCAGGAGATACAGTTCCGAGATGTCCGCGGCGACAAGTGGTTCGACAGCTGCGAGGTCAGGCCGTTCGTGTCTGAGGAAGGCGGGGAAGATGGATTCCCTGTATTCGATGTCACGCTCGACCTCAGGCTCGCGTGTTGATACGGGAGCAGTCAAAAAAAACAGAAAAGGGGCTGTTGCAAAATAGATGAGTAATCACCTATGGAGCAACAGCTCTATCTTTTTGCATAAAAACAGAAAACGGACCCCAAAGAGTCCGTAATCCGTGGTATAATTAATTATGTCGAGTAATTCAATATACCATAAAAATTATACCGAATTCGGCGAACCTTATCAACTGGTTTTGCCATTAAATTTGGAAGGTTTGGTTCCTGATGATGATTCTGTCCGACTGCTGAGCCACGAATTGGAGGAATTGGATTACAGCTTGCTGTATCAGGCTTACTCTGCCAAAGGCAGAAATCCGGCAGTGGACCCAAAGACCATGTTCAAGATCCTGACCTATGCGTATTCACAAAACATTTATTCTTCCCGAAAGATCGAAACCGCCTGCAGGCGGGACATCAACTTCATGTGGCTTTTAGCCGGACAGAAGGCACCGGACCACAGTACGATCGCCCGGTTCCGGACCGGTTTTCTGGCCGACGCCTGTGAAGCTCTTTTCTATCAGATGGTTCGCAGGCTGGACCATGCAGGAGAGCTGTCGAAAGAAACAGTATTCATTGACGGGACAAAGCTGGAAGCCTGTGCCAACAAATACACTTTCGTGTGGAAGAAATCCATTGGGAAGTGGGAGGAAAAAATGTTCCGGAAGATGCAGGAAGCCGTACAGGCCGTCAACCTGGAATACCTGCAGTCCTTTTTCGTGACCCTGGAGACAAGGACGCAGGATCTGCAAGCCATCTGCCGTTTTCTGGAAGAACGCTGCCGGGAGGATGGGACGGTCTTTGTCCACGGCAGGGGAAAAAGGAAGGGAAGGAACCAGCGATACCTGGAGCTGTTCCGCAGATATCTGGAACGGCAGACCATTTACGACTGGCATACGGCAAGCTTCCAGGGGAGGAATAATTACTGCAAAACGGATCCGGACGCAACGTTCATGCATATGAAAGACGACCATATGCGGAACGCCCAGTTAAAACCGGGATATAACATACAGATCGCGGTAGACAGCGAATATATCGTCGGGACTGATATCTTCCAGGATCGGAACGACGCCTGGACGCTGGTTCCATTTTTAAAAGTCATAGAGAAATGTATGGGGTTCCGATATCCCAGTGTGACAGCAGACTCCGGATATGAAAGTGAAGAAGTTTATGTATATCTGAGGGAAACAGGCCAGAAGCCCTACATAAAGCCGCAGACCTATGAGAAGTGGAAGAAACGCAGCTTTAAAAAGGATATCAGCAAACGGGAAAACATGGGATATGACGGTCAGACGGATACTTATACCTGCCATGCAGGGAAAAAACTGAGGCCGCTTTTTATAAAAAAGCAGAGAAGCAAAAGCGGCTATCAGTCTGAAGTAACGGTGTATGAATGTGAGGACTGCAGCAACTGTCCCCATAAAGAGAAGTGCAGCAGGGCAAAGGGAAACAAGCGGCTGTATGTTTCAAAAAGTTTTTTGGAGAAGCGGCAGGAATCCTATGAAAACATCTTAAGCGAAACGGGGATCAAGTACCGAATGAACCGCTCCATTCAGGTGGAGGGAGCATTTGGCGTTCTGAAAAATGACTATGAGTTCCAAAGGTTCCTGCTCCGAGGGAAAAACAAGGTGAAACTGGAGATACTTTTGCTGTGTATGGGATACAACCTGAATAAACTGCACGCAAAAATCCAAAGCAGCCGGACGGGAACCTACCTGTTTGAAGTAAAAAGTGCATAGCAAAGAAGCGAAGACCACGAAGGCTTATTAAAGTATGCCAAAAATCCGGAGAACCCTCTAAGAGCAGAGAGATCTCCGGATTTTTTGACTATCATGAGCGAAGGTGCCGCTCAATCATCTATTTTTGATGATTTTGCGACACCCCCTTTATTTCCCGCTTCAACGGGTTTTTAATCGGGTTTTACGAACCTTTACGGATTTTCAATGGATATGCTGACCATAAATGGGACCGCGAGCAACACGAAAAAACATCCCCGGTTGTATTTTACGCAAATATATGTTAATATCTTTTTGGGAATGCCAAGATGGTAGGCGGTTAGCCCTCTTCGGAGGGTCTGCGACCCTCCGATTACATAGTGAACCGAAAGGGAATCTAAGAAAGGAGGGCTGATGCTTATGGATATTTTAGGACTGATAGCAGTGTTGAGCTTTGGCTTGACATGCTTTGCCTTAGGATATAGCATAGGCAAAGATACTCATAAAACGCAGAAATAGCCGCCCATCCAGACCAAAGGAAAGCGACTATTTCGCCTAATTTTGATTTGGGCTAACCGTCTATCGGCAGCTCCTGAGGGGTGCCTGTTACCAGCAGGTGCCCTTCTTTATTTATAATATACCACGTTTAGCGTATTGATTCAAGAGATTTCTTTTGGCAAAAGAACAGGGATAGATGCTGGGATAGACGCTGATCTCTTTTGGGGAACGCCAGGATGGTAGACGGTTAGCCCTCTTAGGAGGGTCTGCGATCCTCCTGATACATAGAAACCTGAAAAGGAATCTGAAAAAATAGGGCTGTTGCTTATGGATATTTTAGGACTGATAGCAGTATTGAGTTTCGGCTTGACATGCTTTGTCTTAGGATACAGCATAAGCAAAGATACTCACAAAACGCAGAAATAACCGTCCAATCCCATTCAGGATCTTACGCAAAGTAAGTGATTATGTGACGGCAGTGGGAAGAGAACATCATGATGGATGTTCTTTTTTCATGCC
>CANQVD010000002.1 GCA_947627215.1 uncultured Eisenbergiella sp. | reverse complement strand
TTTACTCTGAGGTATCTTTTTATCAACCACCTTCCTTGGAATCCCCTATGTTTGTATTATACAGGAAGCTCCTAATTCAACGATTTTTTGATATGCCGTCTTTGAACATTCCCCAAAGGTTTCCGGAGACCGTGAGTAATGTTTTAAAATATTCACGTCTGCCATGCCGGAATTATTCTGTGCAGATGTACGGGCCATTTTATCAATCGCCTCTTCATTTCTTTTCGGTTGTGTCTGCGTCTGATAAAGGCCGTATTGACCGGCGCGCCATTCTGTTTTCGGTTCCTGTTTCAGCGGTCTTTTCAGAACTCCTTCTTTCAAAAATCCCATTTAATTCACCCCTTTCGATTTTGCAGAATACATTGAAATTTTTTCATCCAGCAGCTTCACAAGATTGCGTTTTGTGGCCTTTAAATATTTTGTGCAGACCGAAAATTCCGACTCGTCATAATCGCTGAAAAACGTACAGCCTGATCGAATAATTAGATCAATCGCCCCTTGTGATGCTTTTTCGGATAAAAAGCAAACGTCCCGCTCCGTTGCCTGATGCATGGTATTCTGTCACCTCCCTTCTGGCATGTGGCCTATTTTATTTTCTGGGCCGCTAAGATGACTCACCCGCCGCGAGCGCGACCGCCGAAAAGACCCCCCCCTGCCGGGCTTCCAACGATGATATAATCGCGCCCCTTCTCCCGTTCTGGCGTAGAAATTTATTATCTTTCTCCGCTTTCATAACGCTTTACAAGATGATAAAATGTTGCCTTAGTCAGTTTCAGTGTTTCGATAGCCTTTACGCCGGTTATTTGTCCGCCTTTCCACTGGCTATAAACAGACTCCCATTCTTTGGGGAATTGTGCGCGTGGCCTTCCTACATCATTTCCCGTTTTCAGGCTTTTGCGCTTGCCGGTCTTAGGGTTAATCGGCATCTGTGCTATCCCTTCTGACTGTCTCTGCCGTATTGTTCGCCGTTCTTCCTGCGCAATGCTTGTTAGCACTTCAATCAGAATATTATTTATCATCTCAATTATCCATGATTGCGATTCCGCCCCCGTCACGTCAATCATAGTAGTGGGAAGATCCAGCACTTTCAACCGGATTCCGTTTTCTTTAAAATACCTTAATTCAGATAGTGTTTCTTCTTTATTGCGTCCCAGCCGATCAAGAGACGTTATGTACAAAGTATCGCCCCTTTCAAGTTTTCCAATTCCTACTTTAAGTGAACTATATCCGGCACGTTCAAAATCCTTCCCTGATGCTTTATCCGTAACCAACATTTCTTCCGTAACGTACTGCAATAACGCCGCCTTTTGTCTTGCCAAATTTTGCCCATTACTGCTAACTCTTGCGTATCCCACAACCTTCATCTTTTGTACCTCCGCTTTTCATCGTCTGTAAAAGTTTAATAATATATATACGTTTATAAAAGTATATAAATAGTATATTATATACGCTTTTACTTGTCAATATTTAAAGTAAATAAAAGTATACATTTATTGACACATTCGCGGATAGCAAGCGGATAAGAGCCAACACACAGCCCAGCGACCAGCCACAAATACAACCGCTGTTCCGGGCCGTTTATAAGCCCAAATAAGGCAATTAGAACGCATCAGCGTTAAAGAATATCAAGCGTTAAAATAAAGGGCTGAAATCGCCGTTCTGCGCGTTATCAGGGGCATCAATAGCCCACATCCTCACCGTATTTTGGTATAAACTGCGAGGCCGTCCGGCCTAGATATTTGACGGCATATCTTCCAGCGTGTCCATGACTTAATGTGTATGTTAGTTGCAAATCAACATAGTCACCAGCCACAAGATCAGCGGCATCCGCCACGCCTGACAGACAAATACAACCGCCGCTTATGTATGACGGTGCGGCCACATTCAAGCGCCCTCCGTTTCTTTCCACGCTGATGATTTTATGCGCCTGAATGCTGTTATTACGGCGCGTCAGCTTGTCGTTCTTTAACTCTTGAAGATCCATAGATATTTTCCTTTCTGGTCAATTAGAAATCCGGTTCCGCATTCTCTTCTGGTACTGCATCCTCAATCCCCAGAAGATCCGCTCTCGACCGGCCGGGCATATGTTGTCCGTTATCCTCTATCACATCCGGCGCAGAGTCTATATAGGAGAACCAGTTTTTTAGCAAGAAGATTCCGCATACAACATTAACTTGCCCTTGCAGCATGGCTTGTGTAATGTATGCCGCAATAGTTGTTAAAGCGTTTGAAATCATTTCTTGCCGCTCCCGGCTACAATTAACACCTGTTCTCCATCTCCATAGCGTTTGTCTGGAAACGCCCAGGGCAATCGCCATAGATTCCACGCACGGACGCAAGCCGGAAATCTTACAGTATTCAAAGTATTTTTCAATCCGTTCTTTCACATCTGCATCCGTCTCTGGCTTGCCCATAGAATGTAGGTTCAGCAGATCGTTCACAATCTCCCGTTTCTTATCAGGTTCAATAGAATCAATCTGTGCCGTCGGATAGTTAATATCTTCACGCTTTCGCAAAAAAACACCCCCTTTTTATAATGTTGCGTTGTGGGCGCAGTTCGCCATTTTCACTCTTTCCCATTTTTTACAGTTTCTTTCTTTTCCTTCACGCTGTCAGCATTGCCGGATTCTTTGGAAGCCGGTTGTTTCGTGGTCTTACCTGACAAGAAATCAGAAACAAGCTGATTCCAGCGGGGAAAATCGTTGTAGCCCATTGTTTCACCTCCCTTGAAAAATACTATGTTCTTTTCTCATTCTTCCTATCAACGGTTGCACCTATATATCTCTGCACCGTTTATAACGTTGACAACCGTTTATAACGTTGATAGCCCATAAATAGTCATCAACGGTTATCAACAAAATAAACGGTTAGGGTATATATAGAAAGAGTTATTGTTTCTTGTGTTTTTTGAACACATGTATGCTTGATCCCTTTCCGTTGTTAATTACAGTATGCTCAATACCATCAATCTTTTTTAATTGGCATTCAAGAACACCAATTTCATTTGAAAGCTGTTTAGGAGTTAAGCTTATATATATCTCTCTTTTTTCTGCAAATGAGATCAGATCAGACATGCGCCCCCGCCATTGTTCGGCGTCTTTCAGGGCTTCGTTAAGCGCCCTCACAGTTGAATTATTATGAAATTGTTTTACTGTGTTCTGTTCTTGAATTTCGTCCAACGTTCCAACCTTTACCCATTTACATTCTTTCATCTCGATAACAAAGGCATTATTATCAACATCACGTCCGCGAATATATAGTTTTGCTTGTTTGTCCTCGGCGTTTTCCCTTCTTAGTATCATCATCAGATCAAGCGCTCCGGTCAAACCACGAGTACCAGAAATTGTGAAAAATGGATCGTTTGGACTTTCCGCCTTGCTTGTATGATGCACAAGCAAAATTGCAAGATTATGTTTTTTGGAAAAGGCTTTTAATGTATTCATTTCTTTGTAATCATATCCATATATACCACCATCCTTATTATTGTACTGTCCCCGTATGCATTGGAGTGTGTCTACCACGATAAGACGCAAATTATTTAATCGCTTATAAATATATTCCATCTGTTCAATAAAGCCATTGGAAAGATCCCCAATTTCAGTACAATAATTAAATGAGTTCGGCAATTTTTCACCGTCAAAAATTCGTTTAATTCTGGATCTTAAGCGATTATCCGAATCTTCTAACGCCAAATACAAGACACTGCATTGATGGGTGTCATATCCTAGAAATTTTTTCCCCATGGAAACGCAAAGACACAAAAGCAACACAAACCACGATTTTCCGTCTTTTGGTGCAGATGCTATCATTGCCAATCCTGGCGATATTAAGTTATCTACGATAAAATCAATCGGTTCCACATGTTTGAGATCAATCGCACTTCCCTTTTTAATAACAGGGGGCTCTATTGTCCTTTTAGATTTTATTATTCCATTTTCTGTGGTAGTAAGATTGCGCTTATTACGTTCCTTTATTTTTTCCCCGGTTCCTAATTTCTCATCTATTGAAAATTCTTCTATTCTTGCACTCGTTTTTTTTCACCGTCCTTCCTTTTTGGTTTCAGTGGCACAATGAATGGTGGCCGTTTACTCAACTCGTGATTTCTCTTAGCGGTAATTTGTTTTATTTCCGCTTCGGTAGCTTGAAATTTTCCATCATCCTTCAAAATTTCAAGAACATCTAAAAGCCATTGCGGCCGTTCTGAAGGAAGATTATTTTTTACTTTAAGTCTGCGGTATGTCTCACAATCTGTTGTGCACAGAATGTCAAGTTTTCTGGAAACTTTTTGCAATTCGAGAATAATATAATTTTGTTCCTCTGACAATGGATCATAAATCTTTTCTTCAATCGCCTTTTTACAAACAGTTTCCCATTGTTCTAATTCTTCTATCTCTTCCAAATAAGCCTTGCGAAATTTCTTGTTCCGATCCTTCTGCCGCTGACGTTCGCTTTTCTGCCGTTCTATTTCTTCCCGGTTGCTTTTATGATCTGATAAGGAAAGGGGAAGAGAAAAAGTTTCTATAAGGTATTGACATGCTTGCCAGTTGTTAAACCCTTTAACAATAGCAGTAAATTTTATTAAATCCCCGCCGGTATTCGTGCTATAGTCATAAAAACTATCCTTATATAGTTTACAACTTGCGGTTTTGTCTTTGTGGGCGCTGAACGGACTATGTATAAAACCCGATCTGTTAGGTTCATAACCTAAAGATTCCGCTACTTGTCGCATAGTTAAGGATCGTTTTACAGCATCAAAAAGATTCTCTGTCATATGTACCCCTATTTATTTTCATGAATCATTGCGCGTTTTTGGAAAAATATTCATCCATTTTCGGCCTATACAAAAGCTTCCTCTTCCCTATAATCACAACCGCCCCTATTTGCTCTCCAATTTCAAACAGGGTAGTTGCGCCCAGCCGATAGCGGTTAATCGCATCGCACGGTCGCAAACAAACAACTTCATTAAGACTTATCCCCTCATTAACCTTCAATTCTCTCATTTGACAATTCCTTTCTTGAATTTCTTTGAAAAATATTTTAAAATAATAGTTGCAAATAATAATCGTTGTAAAATCGTTGTAAAAATTGAAACGTGTTGTTTTATGGCGGCGATTTTCCCCGTATATAAGGGAAATTTTTAAAGTTTATGCTATATCCCCACCCAATAATATCGTAATGAAATGATTCATACAATAACAGGCAGCATACGTTTCCATTACAACTGTCAAAAGCACGGAATCTATATGGCAATGCCTTTATTGAACTAAATATTATACGTATATATGGGAAACTATGGGAAGCGTACCCACGGTGGGTACGCAGGTGCTTTCTCCGGCTATATCGGAACGCCGGAAACTGCATTCGTTCCGGGATCACGTCCGGGGAGCTGCCGCGTCCAAAGGCGCCGCGCGGGTATGTTCCATTTTCCCGGACCGTTAGAAAAACGCCAGTTCTTGGCGAGGTATTTTCGAGCCTAGAACTGCTGCGTTTTTCTCGAGCGCGAGCGTGTCCGGAAAAGGAACACACCCGCGCGGCGCTTTTGGACGCGGCAGTTCCCCGGACTGTGGCCGAACTGTTGCTGTTCTGTGCTCCCCTCCCCTTTCATAAAATGAACCAACGGACACCGGCGGTGCATGCGCATGCGTTTTCGGAAATACAGAATCCTGCTCCTCCTGGAGCTTCTGCTCATCGTGATCCTCCTCGGCATCCGCGGAAAGGACCTGCGGGAAGCGGCCATCTCCGACAGCATCGAGATCGGGACCCTCAACACGGCGGAGGGAAAAAAGGACTATATCAAATGGGTGGATTTCACCGTTCCCTGCGAGGCGCTGGAATACGCCTGCGAACAGGACATAAAGGCGCATGAAGCGGGCACCGAGCTGGACTGGGTGGCGCTTCTGGCCCACACCGCTTCCAAATGGGTCGGAAAATTTGAAAAAAGAGCGATGCGGGATATGGAAAAGACAGCCGAAGCGGCCCTGGACCATGCGGGCAGCGGACAGACCGCCACGGATTTTCTGGAGGAATCGGGAAAGGAGCTGAAATATTATCCCTATTATAAAGAAGCCTACGGCGCGGTGCTCTCCGGCATGATAGGACCTTATGAAGCGCAAATCCGGGAAGCGGACGGGTCCGTGTCCTGGCACAGAGTTTACGGTCTGAAAGCTTATTCGCCCATCGCCGCCGATTTTGATTACTCAGACTATGACGATTTCGGCGCGGCCCGCAGCTACGGGTACAGCCGGCCGCATCTGGGACATGATATGATGGGACAGGTAGGCACGCCCATCATCGCCGTCGAATCCGGCTATGTGGAGGCGCTGGGCTGGAACCAGTACGGCGGCTGGCGCATCGGCATCCGCAGCTTTGACAAAAAACGTTACTATTATTACGCTCACCTCCGCCAGAACTATTCCTATCAGTCCGACCTGCGGGAGGGCAGCGCGGTGACGGCCGGACAGGTCATCGGCTATATGGGACACACCGGATACAGCGTAAAGGAAAACGTGAACAATATCGAAACCGTCCACCTGCACTGGGGGATAGAACTGATTTTCGACGAATCCCAGAAGGAATCGGACAACGAGATCTGGATCGACTGCTACCAGCTCAGCCAATTCCTGCGCCGGCACCGCAGCAGCGCGGCAAAGGCGGAGGGCACAAAAGAATGGAAGCGCGTGCTGGAGATCCGGGATCCGGCAGTAGAGGCCTATACCGGGGCCCAGGAGCTCTGAACGCTCCTGAAACGCAGCGGTCCGCACGCGCTTTGGGACGTCAGGACGGATTGCTGGTTCCCTCCCGGCGAAGCTGATTCTCCCAGGTTTCATAGCCCCTTTGCCCCCGCCGGTCAGGAATCTCATAATGCTCTGCCAGCCAGTTTCCCAGATGCTTCGTATATTTGATGCTTCCCTGCTCGTTCAGATGTGTGAAATCCGCGAAATCCAGGGCATAGTCGATGCCGATTTCCCGATACCGCTCCACCGTATTGTAATTGAGAAACAAAAGTCCCCTTTCTTTTGCGAGCCCTTCCACGTAACGGTAAACCTCCATATCCTCCTCTTCCGGCAGATAGGGCGCACAGACCAGGGCGAACGCGATCCCCTTCTCCCGCGTCAGTTCCTCGATCCGGTCAAAATAATACTGCGATTTTTCCGTCATCTTCCGCACGCCTGTCACATAACTGTAATCGTATTCGGTCAGTCCCACATTGGTCACCAGCGGCGTATAGCCCTTCCAGCAGGACTGTTCGGCGCGATCCCAGGGGAAGTTCTGAAGATCCTCCGCCTCCAGCCTGTCGTAGCGGGTATGATACCGGGGAAATCCGAGCAGCAGCTCCGCCCGGTCCGTCTGCGCGCTGGCAAGGACCGCCTGATATTTGTTGAAGGAAAGCCGCATCCCCGCCAGATTCTCATCGTTCCATTCCGGCTGATAATCCTCATAAAAACGGGAAGGGCAATACATATCCAGCACCACCAGCTTCGGGGACTGGGTTTTCAGCGCTTCCTTCAGCGCATAATAGCTGTTCCACAGGGGCTGCTGCGCGGAGGCGCACAGATAGGCGGCCATCCCGTGCTCCTCCCACAGCACCTCCGTATTGACGTTGCAGTACACGTGACTGCTGCCCAGAAACAGCACGTCGATCTTATGATCCGGCTGGCAATACAGGTACCGCATCTGGTCCACGCCGTGAAGCGATTTGACGCAGAGCATATCGTCTGCCGCCAGCAGCAGCGCCGCCGCCAGACAGACGAACAGGAAAAACCGGACTCCTTTCCGTCTCATATCTGTTTCCTCCCCTAAAAGCCCAGATAAATGAACCGCGACGCGTCATAGCCGGAACCGTATTCACCCGCCACAAATACCGCCAGCAGCAGCGCCAGGCAGATTCCGAAACGCACCGGAACGGGCGCGGCAAAGATCCATGCCGGCGCTTCCTTTTTCTGATGCTCCGAGATCAGATCCAGCAGAAAGACGAACAGGGCCGCTCCCGCCGCAATGCCAAATTCCACCTGGTTCAATCCCATGGCAAACAGCAGCTCCCGCGCGATCAGAAAGCCCTGCCAGCGGGTGAACAGATTGACATAACAGGTTTTTGCCATTTCCAGCGTATCGCTCCGGAAGAGGATCCACAGCAGACTCACCGCGGCGAACGTGAACAGCCGGTACCAAAAACGCCAGACGGCGCCGACCCATCTGCTAAAAACTGTTTCTGCCCGAAAATTTCCCGCTGCCAGACGCCAGCCCCGTTTCGCCAGATCCTCCAGGACCTGACACAGCCCGTGCAGAAGCCCCCAGACCAGAAAGGTCGGCGCTCCGCCGTGCCACAGTCCACTCACGGCAAATACCAGCAGCAGATTGAGCGCCTTCCGCAGTGCCCCCTTCCGGCTGCCCCCCAGCGGGATATAAATATAATCCCGCAGCCAACTGCTTAAGGAAATATGCCACCTTCTCCAGAAATCGGAAAAGCCCGCGGCCAGATATGGCTGCCGGAAATTCCGCGTCAGTTCAAATCCGAGAATCTGCGCCGCTCCCACGGCGATCAGGGAATAGCCAGCGAAATCGCAGTAAAGCTGTACGGAATAGAACAGGACGGCCATCAGCATGGTAAAGCTGTTTCCGTCCGCATACATCCCATAAAGCAGATCCACCAGAATGGCCGCCCGGTCCGCGATCACCAGCTTCATGAAAAATCCCAGCAGAATCGCGATCAGCCCCTGCATCGCGCGGTCGTAGTCCCACAGCGCACGCCGCGAAAGCTTCTCATTCCGGTCCAACTGCACGAAAAAGCGCTCCGCCCGCTCAATGGGGCCGCTGGCGAGATTGGGAAAAAAGGACAGGAAAACGGCCACGCGCAGCAGACTCCTCTGCGGCCCGCATTTTCCCCGATAGACATCCGTCAGATATCCCACCGCCTCCAGCGTATAGAAGGAGATGCCCAGCGGTGCCGCCCAGCCGAAGGCCCCCGCCGCATCCAGATGCACCGCCTGCAGCCTGCCGCCGTAAAAGCCGTTGATCAGCTCCTCCCAGACCGGCAGATACCGGAACAGGGCCAGCAGGGTCAGATGGAACAGCAGACAGGCAGCCAGCAGCCACCGTCGCATTCCACGCCTGACGCGTTCCAGCAGCAGACCGGTCCCCCAGGTCGCAAAAATGGCCAGGCCGATCCAGACGGACGCTCTCCAGTCCGCAAAGCAGAAAAAAATCAAATTTACCGGAAGCAGGACTCCCGCCCGCAGCCTGGCCGGCGCCGCGTAATAAACGGCAGCGACGGCCAGCAGAAATACCGGAAAAACATAAGACTGAAATGCCATACCGTTCCTTTTCCCTTCTGTTCCTCTTTCTTGCCCGCCCTCCGGCGGTCCGGACCTTTTCCGGCCGTCTTGCGCCCCCTGCGGCGGTTTTCAGGCCGCCGCTATTCTCCCGAAATATCGGCCCGGATGCCCGTATCCGTCAGATGCAGAACGCCGTCCTTCGTTTCGAGCTTATACAGCACGCCCGGCGCAAACGTCCCCGCATTTTCCACAAAAACGGACGGATTTTCCGCCAAAAGCGCCTCGTTTTCGGCGCTCATGGGATCTGCATAAAGATATCCCGCATGGGAAGCCAGAATGGGAGACAATGCCTCCGCGTATCCCATATAGGACGCATCCATTCCGGCGAAGACCAGAGATACCGGCGCGGCCTCATATGCCGTATAGGCATTGTTCACCCAGGCGTTTTTTTCCGCGTCCCGAACACAGATCAGCCGTATCCCGACCTCGATCCCGTCTTTTTCAGACCCGCTCCGGACGCCCCTGTCCGCATCGAAATACAGCCCGATATTCGCCGGCTCCTTCATCCTCTCCAGCATCTTCAGAAAAGGGGCGGAACCGGCCGTCATCTCCGCCCGGTCCGACAGCGCCTCCCGGCGCCCGCTCCAATATACGAAAAGCGCATGGCCTGCCTGCGGCCAGTCGGCACATACCGTCACGCACAGAAGAAGAGCCAGATAAACGCGGCACACCGCGCCCGAACCCGCGCGTGCTTTCCCTCCGGACGGCGCTTCAGGCCGTACCTCCGGTTTCACGTCGGACATCACAGCATGCGCCATGCCGTTCCGGGTCCCCCCCAAGGCCCCGGCCGCCCATTCCAGAAGCAGGAAGGCCAGCAGATACCCCGTGCCCACCGCAAAGGGCGCGCCGTACCGCTCGATGGAGGAAAGCATGGCATAGGGATCCAGATACTGCATTTCGGACGCAAAGATCGTCAAGTGGCTCACCAGATCGATCCCGTAAAAGATGAGTCCGCTGAGGGGTACGAACACACAGAGAAGCCGACCGGCCCTTTTGGAAACCACACCCTTACGCCAGAACGCCAGCGCCGCGGCCGTCAGGATGAGAAGCAGCACCAGCGGTGAAAGATCCAGCGCCCAGGTATGTTCCCGATGCAGCGGCCAGAACACAAAGGCCTCCCCGAAAGCGCGAAGAAGCTGCGCGCGGGTCTCCTCCAGCAAAATCGGCAGATGCCCCGCCGCCATGGATACCGCCGCCCCGGTCAGCCTGGCGACGCGCCGCCGGACCAGACAAAAGATCAGCCAGCTTCCGCCCGTCCCGGCGGGCAGCAGAAGGAGCTTCGCCTGCTTCCAGGGCTTCCCGTCCCCGGCAGCCAGCCGGTATCCGCACAGGAAAAGGAAGGCGAACCCGGCCCACAGAAAACCGACGGATTTGATCAGCACCAGCACCGCAAGATAGAGGGACAGGCGCAGGCTGTAAAAACTCCTTCTGTGTCCCCGCCCGTCCGTCGCCGCCGCCAGAAAAGCGCCGTACAGCGCCGCCATCGCCAGATCCGCGCACATTCCCTGACAGTAAAAGACTTCCGCCACGCTGGGAAAGACCCAGATCCCAGCGGCCGCCAGACATCCAAAAATCAGATTCCTCCCAACGGTTCCGCCACGCAGCCGGCGCAGCAGGGGCAGGAAAAAAACGAATACTCCGAAATAATATCCGGCAAACATCAGCCCCTCCGAAAAGTGTCCCGGCGAAAGATGCAGAAACCACCATTTCAGAAGCTGCAGCCCCGGCGGATAATCCCCGAACTCCGGCGACACGTTGGTATATCTGGATGCAAAACCGTCCAGCAGATACAGCGCTTTCACATCCGCCGCCCAATAGTTCACATCATCCCACCAGACCGCGACCCGTCCCCGCACCAGAAATGCAGTGCCCGCCAGAAGCAGCACGGCCGCCGTCACGCCCGGATGGCGCAGCAAACGGCCGGTCTCCTTCCAAAGCTGCTTTCTTCTTTCCGCGTCCTGCCGCAGGATCCATACGCCCCAGGCCAATACAAACAAAAGGCCAGCCAGATCCACACAGGAAAGGTGGCGCACCATGGCCAGCGGATAGAGAAATAAAACGAGGAAACAGGCCGCCATCGGCAGCACGTCCACGATCTCTTCCTTCCAATATAAACTCAGGGACAAAACCAGCAGGCAAAATGCCAGCACATTGACGACCGCCATATCCGCTCCCTAAAAACCGTCCGGAAAGCGGTTAGGCTTCCCGGACGGTTCCCTTCAAAAGGACCGCCGCGCACGGCGCGGCATCCCGTACTTCCCTGAAAACTGCTGCGGCCTCCGGGCGTTGCCGCCCGGCCCCGCCGCGCCTCCATCAGTATTCCGGCTCGATCAGTCCGTATGTATTCCCTTTTCTCTTGTAAACCACATTGACCTGATCCGTTTCCGCATTGCAGAACACGAAGAAGCTGTGCCCCAAAAGCTCCATCTGCACGCAGGCATCCTCCGGATACATGGGCTTGATGTCGAACCGCTTGGTGCGGACGATCTTCACTTCCTCATCCTCATCGAAATCGTTCTCCAGATAATCCGGCTGGAAGCTCGCGTTGGCCTGCTGCTGAGCGATCAGCTTTTTCTTGTACTTCTTGAGCTGTCTTTCAATGATCTCCTCCACCAGATCGATGGAAACATACATATCGTTGCTCGTCTGCTCGGAGCGGATGATATTCCCCTTCACCGGGACTGTCACTTCGATCTTCTGCCTTTCCTTCTCCACGCTCAGTGTCACATAGACCTCCGTGCCGGCCGAGAAATACCGTTCCAGCTTGCCGATCTTGGTCTCCACCGCCTTGCGCAGCCCCTCCGTGATCTCAACGTTCTTTCCGCTGATAATAATCCTCATACCCTCATCATCCCTTCTGTCGAAATCAGACGGCTCCCTGCCGCCGCATATCTCCCGGCACGCTGAAGTGAAGCAGGTCTCCGCCTTGTTCTGGTCATATCATGAACCTGCGGTTCATGATCGCCATTCGCCGCTCGCCGGATGAGCAGGCTCACCCTTATCGGTAACACACACTTATTATACCATACTCCCCCCGCCGGAGCAATATTTTCTGACTCCTGTGCGTAATATACAGAATTTTCACACAAATCAGCGCCGTCCCGGCAGATCCCGTTTCCGTGCGGCACACCGCTGTGCGCGGAAGCTTCCGCCTCCTCATACCGGCGCGGAATCTACCATTTTTTGTACGGACAGCGGTTCTTTTTCACGGCGGCGCGCAGCTCCACATAGCAGCCGCAGGCCAGACAGGTCCCCGCCTCCAGATAATCGCACGCCCTGCAGATCTCCAGGCGGCCGCCGTAAAGCGCCTCCCCCGCCTTCACATCGCTGTCCAGGAGCACAATATAGCGGTGCAGCTTCTCCATATAGGCCGTCTCGTCCATTTCCCGAAGCAGGCATTTATGACAGCGCTTCCGGACATCCTGCCGGGTGCCGCCGGACGGCGGCCCGGGACGTTCGGCCGCCGTTCGGTCCTTCGCCGCATCCGAATCCCATGCGGCTTGCAGGGCGCCCGCCGCAGCCCATGCCTCTGCCCCGTCCAGAACCCCCGGCCCGCCCGGGGCCCTGTCCCCGTCCGAAACCGCTTTTTTTGTCCCGTCTTTTTCTTTCATACCGCTCAGCGGATCCGCAGGCTCACGACGCTGCAGGCAGGGATCGCAAACGCCAGGCCCCGCTCCGTGACCGTCACGCCGTCGAGACGTTCTTCCTTTACCGTATCCGGCTCCTCAAAAGTATTCTTCGCACACATCTCACCGGTCAGGACCGTCGCCTCCACCTCCCGGGGCTGTTTCCGCATGAACGCGACCTCCACCGGATAGCTGTCGGCAACGGACAGATTCGCCAGCGTCACACACACCGTGCCGTCCGCCTCCTCTGAAACGGACTCCTGCAGGGCGGGAACCTCATACGCCTCCGGTCCGGCCATGCCCGCGCCCGTGAGCGTGCTGTCGAGCAAATCCGCCCCCTGATGATGTTTATACATATGGAACACGTGATAGGTGGGCGTCAGAAGCATCTTTTCGCCCTCGGTAAGAATCACGGACTGCAGCACGTTGACCGTCTGGGCAATACACGCCATTTTCACCCGGTCGCAGTGTCTGTTGAAAATATTCAGGGTCACCGCAGCCACCAGCGCGTCCCGCATGGTATTCTGCTGATACAGGAAACCGGGGTTGGTGCCGGGCTCCACGTCGAACCAGTCGCCCCACTCGTCCACCATCAGGCCGATCTCCTTTTTCGGGTCATACTGATCCATGACATCCCCGTGCATCCGGATCAGCTCGTCCATGAACAGGGCCTTGGAGAGGGTTTTGTACCAGTCCTCCTGTGTAAACTCCGCAGCGCTTCCCTTTTTGTCCCAGCCGCCCGGAACCACATAATAATGCAGGGACATGCCGTTCATATATCCGTGTCCGCCCTGAGGATGCGGGGCCGAAAAACAGGTCTCCAGGAGCTTTTTCGTCCAGTACACATCGTCCGCGTTGGCGCCGCAGCAGATCTTCTGTATGGGCGCGGCGTTGTCATAGTGACGGATATAGGTCTGATACCGGCGGAACAGGTTCCCGTAATATTCCGGCGTCATGTTGCCGCCGCAGCCCCAGGGTTCATTGCCCACGCCGAAAAAATCCACCTTCCAAGGCTTCTCCCGGCCGTTCTTCCGGCGCAGATCCGCCATCGGGGATACGCCGTCAAAGGTCATGTACTCCACCCATTCCGACATTTCCCGCACGCTTCCGCTGCCCACATTGCCGTTGACGTAGGCCTTGCAGCCCAGTTGCTCGCACAGCTCCATGAACTCGTGGGTCCCGAAGCTGTTGTCCTCCACCACGCCGCCCCAGTGGGTATTGATCATCTTCTTGCGCGCTTCCCGGGGACCGATACCGTCCTTCCAGTGATATTCGTCCGCAAAGCAGCCGCCGGGCCAGCGCAGCACCGGAATCTGCAGCTCCTTCAGCGCCTCCACCACATCGGTGCGCATGCCGTTTTTGTTGGGGATCCCGGAATCCTCCTTCACATAGAGCCCCTCATAAATGCATCTGCCCAGATGCTCCGAAAAATGTCCGTAAATTTCCGGACTGATCCTGCCCTTTTTCTTCGTCTCATTGATATAAAGCGTCGCCATAAAGCCTGTTCCTTACACTCCTTTTCTGTTCCGTGCCGCCCCGTTCCGCGTTACCCCAAAAACTCCTCCACCTGACCGTACACGCCCTCGCCGTCCAGACGGTACTTCACCAGAAGGGCCGCCGCGGAGCCGGACTCGCCGAACACATCCCGCATGCCGATGCGGTAAACGGGAACCGGCGCATTCTCACAGAGCGTCTCGCACACCGCGCCGCCCAGACCGCCGATGATAGAATGCTCCTCCGCCGTCACCACTTTTCCGGTCTTTTTCGCGCTCTTCACGATCAGCTCCACATCCAGCGGCTTGATGGTGCAGATGTTGATGACCTCGGCGGATATGCCGTCCGCCGCCAGCTTCTCCGCGGCCTCCAGCGCGGAATTCACCAGAATACCGGTGGCCACGATGGTCACATCCGTCCCTTCCCGCAAAAGCTGTCCTTTCCCGATCTCGAAATGGTAATCGGGGCGGTCGTTGATGACGGGGACCGCCGCCCGGCCGAAGCGCATATAAACAGGCCCCTGATGATCCAGCGCCGCCTTCACGCAGGCCCTGGCCTCCACCGCATCGGAAGGATTCAGGATCGTCATGCCGGGGATCGTGCGCATCAGGGCGATATCCTCGTTGCACTGATGGGATGCGCCGTCCTCGCCCACGGTGATGCCCGCATGGGTGGCCCCGATCTTCACGTTCAGATGCGGATAGCCGATGGCGTTGCGCACCTGCTCAAAGGCACGGCCCGCCGCGAACATGGCGAAGGTGCTGGCCACCGGGATCTTGCCGGTGAGGGAAAGCCCCGCCGCGATGCCCATCATATTGGCCTCCGCGATGCCGCAGTCGATATGACGGTCGGGAAACTTTTTCTTAAAAACGCCCGTCTTGGTGGCCGCCGCCAGATCCGCGTCCAGCACCACCATATCGGGATAGCTGTCGCCGAACTCCGCCAGCGCCTTGCCGTAGGCTTCTCTGGTAGCCATTTTCTTCACTTCTGACATAATGCTTCACCGATCCTTTCCAGATCCGCCATGGCGATCTCATATTCCTCGTCGTTGGGCGCCTTGCCGTGCCAGTCCACACTGCCCTCCATGTAGGACACGCCCTTGCCCTTTAACGTATGGGCGATGATGGCCGTGGGTTTCCCCTTCGTGGCCCGCGCCTCGGCAAAGGCGGCGCGAATCTGTTCCATATCGTTGCCGTCCTTTAAGTTGATCACATGGAAGTTGAACGCCTCAAACTTTTTATCGATGGGATTGGGAGAACACACGTCGTCAATGGGGCCGTCGATCTGCAGTCCGTTGTTATCCACGATCACCACCAGGTTGTCCAGCTTCCTGTGGCCCGCGAACATGGCCGCCTCCCAGACCTGCCCTTCCTCGATCTCCCCGTCACCCAGCAGCGTATAGACGCGGAAGGGCTGTCCCGTCATCCGTGCGCCCAGCGCCATGCCCACCGCGGCCGAAATGCCCTGGCCCAGGGAGCCGGAGGACATGTCCACGCCCGGCACATGCTGGATACAGGGGTGTCCCTGCAGATAGGAACCGAGATGGCGCAGCGTGGGAAGATCCTCCACCGGAAAATAGCCCCGGTTCGCCAGCGCGGAATACAGGCCGGGGGCCGTATGTCCCTTGGACAGCACAAAGCGATCCCTGCCCTCCATTTTCGGATTTTTCGGATCGATGTTCATTTCCTCAAAATAAAGAAACGTGAAAATATCGGCCGCGGAAAGCGATCCGCCGGGATGACCCGCCTTCGCGCCGTGTACCGCCGCGACGATGCCCTTGCGGACATCATTCGCACGCTTCATGAGCTCTAAGTTATCCATGCCGTTCCTCCTCGCAGTTTATTGTATGCGCTGCCCATAATAGGCGTTGGCGCCGTGTTTCCGGTAATAGTGCTTATCCTGCAGCTCCTGGGGCGCCGGCTGAATGCGGGGATTGATGGTCTCCGCCATGTAGGCCATCTTCGCCACCTCCTCCAACACCACCGCGTTGTGCACCGCCTCATGAGCATCCTTCCCCCAGGCGAAGGGGCCATGGTTCTTGCACAGCACCGCGGGCACCGCCATCGGGTCCCTGCCCATACGGGCGAACCCTCCGACGATCAGGTGTCCCGTATTTTCCTCATAGGCGCTCTCGATCTCCTCTTTGGTCAGACAGCGCAGACAGGGGACCTCCCCGTAGATATAATCCGCATGGGTCGTCCCGTAGCAGGGAATGCTCCGCCCCGCCTGGGCCCAGCTCGTCGCATAGGTGGAATGGGTGTGCACGATGCCTCCCACCTCCGGAAACGCCCTGTAGATCTCGATATGGGTCGCCGTATCGGAGGAAGGATTGTACCGCCCTTCCACCCGGTTTCCCGCCAGATCCATGACCACCATATCCTCCGGGGTCAGCCTTTCATACTCCACGCCGCTGGGCTTGATGACAAACAGCCCGCTGGCCCTGTCGATGCCGCTGACATTGCCCCAGGTGAACGTCACCAGGCCGTGAGCCGGCAGCGCCATATTCGCCTCATAAACTTCTTTTTTCAACTGTTCCAGCATTTTTCCTCTTTTCCGCAAAAGGAAGCATCCGATTCTCTCTCCGTCCGCTCCTTCTGCCTGGCGGTTTTCATCGTTTCATAACCGCTGCGGCCGCCCGCCGCATAAGCATTCCGCCGGTTCACAGCCCCGGCCGACGCTCATTTCAGCGTCGCCACCGCCGCGCGTTCCACCTCCATGGACGCCTGATACTGCGCCACGAACGCATCGAATCCGGCTACATCCGCGCCATCCGGCTCCATGGTCTCCACGGTCATATCCGCAAATACCCGCTTGTCCAGATAATCGCCCAGGCTCTGACCCTCTTCCCGGTAAAGCATATAGGCCGCCAGCAGCGCCATGCCCCACGCGCCGCCCTCGCCCGCCGTCTCCATGACGGAAATGGGCGCGTTCATGGCCGCTGCCAGGATGCTCTGCCCTACGCCTTTGGTCTTGAAAAAGCCGCCGTGCCCGGTGATGGAATCGATCTGCACGTCCTCCTCCTTCAGCAGGATATCCAGCCCGATCTTTAAGGTCGCCAGCGCCGAATAGAGCTGCGCGCGCATGAAATTGGCAAGGGTAAAGCTGCTGTCGGGACGGCGCACGAACAGCGGGCGCCCTTCTTCCAGCCCGGTCACAGGTTCCCCGGAAAAATAATTATAAGAAAGCAGGCCGCCGCAGTCCTTCTCACCCTCCAGCGCCTTTTTGAACAATACCGTGAACAGCTCGTTTTTGTCCAGCTTCCCGAAGCAGCTCAGGAACTCTCCGAACAGATTCACCCAGCCGTTCAGATCCGAAGTGCAGTTGTTGCAGTGCACCATCGCCACCGGATCGCCGGAAGGCGTGGTGACCATATCGATCTCCGGATGCATCCTGGAAAGCGCATGATCCAGCACGAACATGCCGAACACGCTGGTCCCGGCCGACACATTGCCGGTGCGCTTTTCCACGCTGCGGGTGGCCGCCATGCCGGTACCCGCATCGCCCTCAGGCGGGCAGACGGGGATTCCCGCTCTCAGTTTGCCGGACACATCCAGCAGCGCCGCGCCCTCCTGTGTCAACGTGCCCGCGTCCTCGCCGGCCATCAGCACCGCAGGCAGGATCTGGCGCAGCTTCCAGGGGAAGTGCTTCTCCTCTACCAGCGCGTCAAACTGCTCCAGCATCTTCGCGTCATAATCCATCACATTCGAATCTATGGGGAACATCCCGGAGGCCTCGCCGATCCCGGCCACCTTCCGGCCCGTCAGCTTCCAGTGAATATAGCAGGCCAGCGTGCTCAGGTAGGAGATCCGTCCCACGTGCTCCTCCCCGTTCAGGATCGCCTGATACAGATGGGCGATGCTCCACCGCTGGGGAATGTTGAACGAGAACAGCCCGGACAGCTTTTCCGCCGCCTCTCCGGTGACGGTATTGCGCCAGGTGCGGAAGGGGACCATCAGCTCGCCCTTCTCGTCAAAGACCATATAGCCGTGCATCATGGCGGAGAACCCGATGGCGCCTATGGTGACAAGCTCCTCTCCGTACTGCGCCTTCACATCCGCAGCCAGATCCCGGTAGCAGTCCTGCAGGCCCGTCCAGATGTCCTCCAGACTGTAGGTCCAGATTCCGTTTTCCAGGCGGTTCTCCCATTCATGGCTCCCGGACGCGATGGGCGTGTGCGTCTCATCCACCAGCACCGCCTTGATCCTGGTGGATCCCAGCTCGATGCCCAGCGCCGTTCTGCCGTTTCTGATCGATGCGATTCTTTTTTCATTCATGACCGTGAAACCCCCGTTTCCGTTTTTCCATTTTATACTAGCCCATAGATTTTCGTTTGTCAATCCATTGCGGCCCGCCCGGCCAACAAATTGGGGCCGGCACGCAGCAGTCCGCCCGCCCATCGGAAAGGCCCCGGCAGAAAGCGTCGCCCCTTTTCCGGACACGCTTTCGCTCGGAAGAAAAACGTAACGGTTCCGGGCTCGAAAATGCCTCGCCGGGAACCGACGTTTTTCTACGGTCCGGGAAAATGGAAGGGAGGCGAACGGCGGCGCTTTCTGCCGGGGCCTTTCCGATGGGCGGGCGTCTGTCATTTCCCGCGCCGTACAGAAAAATACCGGGAAAAGAAAGGGCTTTTCCCGGTACTCATTCCATGCTGCTTTCTATAGGGAGGCGCACCTCCCGTTTTTTTGCACAGCGCGGGCCGGCCGCGCACCTTTTCTCAGAAAATCCTTCTGACCGCCAGGACCTTGCGGTAGGAGGCGTTGGATACCTTGATCCCCGTCTTCGTCGTGCTGGCATGGACGATCTGCCCGTTGCCGATATAGAGAGCCACGTGACCGGAATAACAGACCAGATCGCCAGGCTGCGCTTCCGCGAGCCCGTTCACCGCATAACCCACTTTCCTGTCCGCAGAGGACGAGTGGGGCAGAGAAACACCGAAATGCTGATAAACGCTCAGGACAAACCCGGAACAGTCCGCGCCGTTGGTCAGGCTGACGCCGCCCCGTTTATAAGGATTGCCCACAAACTGCAGCGCAAAATCAGCCACATCCACACCCATGCCGGAACCGACCGCCGTCACCGCCGGCGCTTCCGTCTGGGCAGGCTGCGCCGCTTCCGCCTGCGCCTCCTCCTGTATCCTGGCCTCCGCTTCCTGAGCGGCCTTCCTGCCCGCTTCTCTGGCCGCTTCTTCCTTCGCAAGCCGCGCCCGTTCTTCCTCGACGGACTCTGCCGTCACATAATCCGTGCGCAGAATCACATAGTCCGTGGAGGTCCAGCCGTCGCCTTCCTCGATGCTCACCTTGACAAAACCGTTCTGCTCATCCAGCACCGTCAGCTCTTCTCCCTGTCCGATCAGCCCCAGCACGGGAGCGTCCAGACTGGGCTCGTACCTGACGCGAAGCGTCTGCGTATTGACCGTGGCGATCCGGTCGCCCACCGCATCCGCGATCTGGCGCGCCTCATCCCCGGTTTTGAAATATTCCGCCTTCACATAGCCTTCCACGCTGCCGGACTTTATCTGATACCAGTCGCCCTCCTCCGCGATCAGAGTGCCGACGGAATTGTTGTACAGCTTTCCGACGACCTCCGCCTCCGTATCGGGCTGCCTGCGGATATTCACGTAATTGTTCACCTGCGCAATGATCAGCACATCCTCCGGCGCCTTCTGGACAGGCGTCACCGGCTCCACGATCTCGATCCCGGACTCCGGCTCCTGCGTCCCGGCAGGCGCGCTCTGCGTCTCGGATTCCGTTTCCGCGGTCTGTGTCTGTGTTCCGTCGGCGGTCTCCGTCCCGGTTTCCGCATCCTCCGTGCCAGTCTCTTCGGGGACACTGCCGGATTCCGTTTCCGCAGACTCGCTTTCCTCTCCGGCCTGCTCCGTCTCAGCGGCCTGTTCCTCCTCCGCCGCGCTGTCGCCGGCCTCCGCTTTCTTCTTCACATTCTCCCGGATCTCGGAAACAGAAGCGCCGTCTCCCAGCGCAAGCCCCAGCCCCGCCGCGGGCAGGGAAGCGGTCTCAAGCTCCGCCGCCCTACCTTCCAGGCCGCTGCCTGCAAAGAATAACGCTGCCGTCAGTACATATGCCGCTGCTCTGATCCATCTCTGTCTCATGAGATCCCCCGTACTTTGACCGCTCCCCTTTTCGCGGCAGTCCGCAGGACCGCCGAAGACTTATTACAAAGGTTTCGCAGTTGTTTCATTTGTTACGGAAATATTACACCCAGGGAATACTATATCATGAGTGAGAGGCTTTGTCAATCAAGAATTGCCCACAAAATTCCTTCCGCCGACAGTTTTTTTGTTACTTTTTCATGACCGTTTCGTAACTTTTCCGTGACGGATCTCCGGCGGTCCTTTCCAACGTCCGGAACAGGGCGCGCCGATTCCGCGCGCTTCAGCGGGAAAGGATCCATGCCTCTGCGGACGCCACGGCGTTGGCCCCGTCGGCCGCCGCGGTCACGATCTGGCGCAGCGCCTTGGTGCGCACGTCCCCCGCCGCGAAAATCCCCGGCACATTCGTCGCGCAGTCCTCCCCGGCCCGCAGATACCCCGCTCCGTCGGTCTCCACCGTTCCCGCAAACGCGCCGCTCTCCGGGACGGTCCCCACCGCGATGAACACGCCGTCCGCCGCAAGGCTGCGGGAAGCTCCCGTGACCCGATCCCGCAGCAGCAGGCCCTCGACCCGCTGTTCTCCCAGGATCTCCTCCACCGTGCAGTTCCAGACCATTTCCACATTGGGAAGGGAAAGCAGCCGTTCCTGCAGGCTCGCGGCCGCCCGCAGCGCGTCCCGTCTGTGTACGACATACACCTTTTCACACAGTCGGGCCAGGAAAACGGCGTCCTCCGCGGCCGCGTCGCCGCCGCCCACCACCGCTGCCGTTTTCCCCTTATAGAAAGCGCCGTCGCAGGTAGCGCAGTAGGAAATCCCCCGCCCCGCAAGGCGCTCCTCGCCCGGCACGCCCAGCCTCCGGTGCGAGGCCCCCGAAGCGATGATGACCGCCCGGCCTTCATAATCCCCCTGCGCCGTATGCACCAGCTTGGATACCGGTCCGTCCGTCAGCCCCGTAACATCCGCTTCCTCGAAAACAGCCCCCGCCTTTTGCGCGTGCTCCCGAAACTTCATGCCCAGATCGAAGCCGTTGATGCCGGGCAGTCCGGGATAATTGTCCACCTCCCAGGTATTGAGCACCTGACCGCCGCCCATGGGAAGCTTTTCCAGCACCAGCGTATCAAGCCCCGCCCTTTTGCCGTAGATGGCGGCACACAGACCCGCGGGCCCGGAACCGATGATGATCAGATCGTACATTTTCATTCCTCCGCATTGCGCCGTGACAGGCGCGTGGTTATGTGGTATGATGGTTACAGATCTCAGTATGCCGCAGAAAAGGATATTAAAATCATGCGAAAAAAAACAGCCCTGATCACCGGGGCTTCCAGAGGGATCGGACGGGCCATCGCAGCCGCCTATGCCGGCGCGGGCTATGATCTGATCCTCACATGCCGCCGCTCCGGGGACGCGCTGCGCGCCTTCTGCGCGGAGCTGTCCGGCACTTTTTCCGTAAATGCAGTGCCCTTCGTGGGGGACATGGGCGACTGGGAAACGGCGGTCCGTCTGTTCGCCCCCGTTTCCTCCCTGGACGTGCTGGTCAACAACGCCGGCATATCCCATATCGGCCTGCTGCAGGACATGACTCCCGTTCAGTGGCGGGAGCTCATGGCCACCAATCTGGACGCCTGCTTCTATACCTGCAGGCTCGCCGTTCCGCTGATGGTGCGCAGGAAAAGCGGCCGCATCATCAACATTTCCTCCGTCTGGGGAAACACGGGCGCTTCCATGGAGGCCGCCTATTCCGCCTCCAAGGGAGCCGTCAACAGCTTGACCAGGGCGCTGGCAAAGGAACTGGCCCCCAGCGGCATCGCCGTCAATGCCATCGCCTGCGGCGTCATCGACACGGACATGAACCGCCATTTTTCGGAAGCGGAAATGCGCGCGCTCATCGATGCGATACCCGCGGACCGGCTGGGCACGCCTGAGGAGGTGGCCGCGCTGGCGCTGCAGCTTGCCGGCGCCCCCGTCTACATGACCGGGCAGATTCTCACCATCGACGGCGGCTTCACATAACGGCCGGCATTTCTTCCCCGGCGCTTTGCCGCCGGGGCAACGCCCGCCGTCCGCTCCTTTACCGCCTGCTGATCCCCTTGGGGAAGGGCTTGTTTTTCTTCTTCGCATCCAGCATCCGCTTCCGGGTCAGGAATTTATTCAGAAAATACGCGATATAGCCGGTCTGCATATAATTGACCTCCATGCCCCAGCCGATCTGTCCGTAAAACACCAGCTCGGAAACCGCGTAAAGCACGATATAGGCGATGGGGATATAAATACCGTATTTCGGGAACCGGTTCGACTGCCAGCCCACCACGGCGATGAACACCTGATTGATGATCAGCATCAGCAGGACCAGCCCGTTGGCTCTGACGTCCTCCGACATCCGGTTCAGCACAAACGGCGCGATGAAAAACAGCACCGCGGCGACGGCGGTGAAGCATGCCAGCCGGATGGCCTTCTCCTGATTCTGTTTTTTCACCTGCTCCGGATCCGGTCCCTTCTTCACGGGATCTCCCATATTCGGTATTTTCGGCCTGTCCGCCATATCCTGATCTCCTTCCGTTTTCCATGCCCTTCCGGCATAAAATCTCATGCGGAGCCGCGCAGAACTTCGCCGCGGTCAAAACGCTTTCCGAAACGTTTTTCGCCGCCCGCCGCGCCTATCCGGCCCCGCTCTTACTCAGTATACCGCTTTGCGCCCCATTTTTCAAGCATTCCTGCACACTGACCGACGGAATGCGCACAGGCGGCGGGCGGCGCCTGGGGCCGGAGGCATATCCTGCCGGGCTGCAGCGGGACGGTGCGAGGGGCGGCATCCGTTCGATTGACAGGGGGCCGGAATTCTGATACGCTGGGAAAGGGATGCCGGATGCGTCCCCGCGGGAGTGAACGTTTTGCAAGATTCCAAAGAATTACAGGTAAAAAAATACGAAATACTGAAAACCGTTTACGGATATGACGCTTTCCGGGAGGGACAGGAGGAGCTGATCGACTGCCTGCTTTCGGGACAGGATGTGTGCGGCATCATGCCTACCGGCGCGGGAAAATCGATCTGCTACCAGATCCCCGCGCTTCTTCTGCCGTCCGTCACGCTGGTGATCTCGCCGTTAATCTCCCTGATGAAGGATCAGGTGCGGGCCCTGAATCAGATGGGCATACACGCCGCCTATCTGAACAGCTCCCTCACCTATGCCCAGTACAGAAAAGCGCTGGCCTACGCCAAAGAGGGCCGGTACAAGATCATCTATGTCGCGCCGGAGCGGCTTCTGACGGAGGATTTTCTGGCTTATGCCGCAGGAGCGGCCATCTCCCTGGTGGCGGTGGACGAGGCACACTGCGTCTCCCAGTGGGGACAGGATTTCCGCCCCAGCTATCTGAAGATCCCCGATTTCGTTCAGGCGCTTCCCAGACGGCCCGTGATGGCGGCCTTTACCGCCACCGCCACCAGAGAGGTGAAGGAGGATATCGTGCGCATGCTGGGACTGTCCGCCCCGCACATGACGGTCACCGGCTTCGACCGGAAAAACCTCTATTTTGAAGTGCGGCACGACAGGGATAAATATAAGGGCGTCCTGGAATATCTGCGTTCCCATCCGGACGATTCCGGCATCATTTACTGCGCCACCCGCAAGACCGTGGAGGAGGTCTGCGACAGGCTGCTGGCCGACGGGTTCCGGGCGACCCGCTATCATGCCGGGCTTTCGGACGCGGAACGTCGGGCCAATCAGGAAGCCTTTACCTACGATACGGCCCCCGTCATGGTAGCCACCAATGCCTTCGGCATGGGGATCGACAAATCCAACGTGCGGTTCGTCCTGCATTACAACATGCCCAAAAATATGGAAAGCTATTACCAGGAGGCGGGCCGCGCCGGCCGGGACGGCGCCAGGGCGGACTGCATTCTCTTCTACAGCGGACAGGACGTGATCACCAATCAGTTTTTCATCGAGTCGGACCGGGACAACGACGAGCTGGACGAAGCCACGCTGGAGCTGGTGCGCGCCCGCGACCGGGAACGCCTGAAAAAGATGACCTTTTACTGCCACACCTCCGACTGCCTGCGCGATTACATGCTGCGCTATTTCGGAGAATACGGTCCCAATTACTGCGGCGCCTGTTCCAACTGCCTGCATTCCTTTGAAACGGTGGACATCACCGAAACCGCCCGGGCGCTGCTTGGCTGCGCTCTCACCAGCGGCATGCGCTACGGGGTCAACGTCCTTCTGGACACCCTGCGGGGCAGCAAAAATGAAAAGATCCTGCGCCTGCGGATGGACCGGAACCCGTATTACGGCTCCCTGGAAACGCAGTCCATGGTTTTTCTGCGTCAGGTGCTGAACCATCTGGTTCTCCAGGACTACCTCACCGTCACGGATGACCGGTATCCCATCGTACGGGTGACGCAAAAGGGGCGCGAATTTTACGAACAGACGGACGGCTTTTCTCCGGTGCTCACCATGAAGGCGGCTCCCAAAAGGGAACCCGCGCCCGCGGCCCCGGCGCAGGGCCCCGCCGACGGCAGAGGACGGCGGCGCGCGGCCTCCCGGTCCGGGCCGGACCAGGCGTCTTCCTCTCCCTTCGAGGCGCTGCGCCGGCTCAGGACCCAGATCGCCCGGGAGCAGCACATTCCTCCCTATCTCATCTTTTCCGACAAAACGCTGGAAGCGATGTGCGTCGCGCTGCCGCAGACAAAGGGAGAAATGCTGGATGTCCACGGCGTTGGCGAGCTGAAATACCAGAAATACGGGGAGCCGTTTCTGGCCCTCTGCAAAAAGCTGGCCGGAGAAGATGAATTCTCATAATCCCCGGCCCTTTTCAGATGCCTGAAAACGCACCGCGCCCCTGACGGCGGAATATCCCGCGACAAAGATATATGCCCCTGATCGGCGGCCCGGCAGCGCGCACGCTTTCCCATTCAAAAGCTGCGCAGCTCGTCGTCGTCCCCCGCGCTCTTGTCGATGGACCGGATCACCACCCAGTAGCCGTTTCCGCCGCCCATGTCCACGAATGTCCGCTCGCCCTTCCGGCGGCCCAGCAGCGCCTTCCCCAGCGGCGATTCCGTGGAGATCAGCCCCTGCAGCGAATTCTGCCGCACCGTGGTGACGATCTTGTAGGTTTCCGTCTCGCCGTCCTCCTCGAAATACACCTCCACCCGGTTGTTCATCCCCACCTCGTCCTCGGCGGAATCGTCGGAGATCACCTCCGCGGTTCTGATCATCCGCTCCAGATACCGGATCCGGCTCTCGTTTTTGTTTTTAAAACGCTTGGCGGCGTAATATTCGAAATTCTCCGACAGATCTCCCTGGGCCCTGGCCTCCTTCACATCCTCCAGCGCGTTTTTGCGCACCACCAGCTTCCGGTATTCGATCTCCTCCTCCATCTTTTTGATATCGCTCTTTGTCAGTTGATTGTGCATGGCCTTCGCATTCCCCTCCGATTCTCAGTTTTCCGGTATGAACCCTTCAAAAATGAAATAATCGAAATAGCGGCGGCATTCCTCCAGCTCGGCCTGACTTGTCACCGTCCAGGCCACGCTGGGACAGCCATACAGCTTCCTGCAGATATTCTTCGACAGGGCCCGCATGGAATGCCAGTCATAGGCGATGAAATCCGGCCGGGTCATAAAATTCTCCAGAAGGTGCGTGGCTGCCAGACGGTCCGGAGCCCAGGCCCCGCCGTTCTTCTGATAGTTCATGGAAAGCTGTCCCCGGCAGACGGACGGCCGGTTCTTCTTATACCAGAGCAGCACCGCCGGATGAAAGGACTCCACACAGTACCGGCCGTCATAGGCATCCAGCAGCGCCTGCGTCTTCTCGCAGATCCTGCTTCCCTCTTTGTACTTGAGCTCCACGATCAGCGGCACGCGCCCGGCCACCAGCGAAAGCACGTCAGAAAACAGCGGTATACGCTGGCTGCTGCCATAGACCGGAAACTGCTGCAGCTCCTCATAGGTGAAGCTGTCGATCGCCCCGGCAACGCCGCAGATCCGGTCCAGATCGAAATCGTGCGCCACTACCACCTGACCGTCCCGGGTGAGTTGCACGTCCAGCTCCATGCCGTAGCCCGCTTCCGCCGCCTTCGCGAAGGCGGCCAGCGTATTCTCCGGCGCATCCGCCCCGTTGTCATGCAGGCCCCTGTGAGCATAATAAACCTTCAGCATCCGTTCCGGCCGCCCGAAAAGCCGCGGCGAAACCGCGAACAGATATGCGCCCGCCGCCCCCGCGGCCGTGATCAGTCCTTTTCCGTTCATTTTCCTAATCCTCCTTTTTCATCCCGGCGGGTCTCCCCGCGCTTCTTTTGCCGATCAGCCCTGCCGGCCCCAGATTTCCCCGGCCTTAAAGCCCAGGATCATCAGCTCCAGCATCTGCGCGTCATACTGCCTGTATTTCAGGAAATAATACAGCGTATCCAGGTAATTCAAAAACGGTTTCTTATCCTCCGGCTTCAGAACCAGATCCTTATGCCCTTTAATCAGGAACGCGGAAATCCGGGAAAAGACGAATTTCTCATTCACGAAGGAGAGGAAATCGTCCTGCTGCCCTTCCGCCGTCACCTGCAGCGGCCGGCGCCGCAGAAGCCAGTAGCTCTCATAGGCCACGACCTTGATTTCGTTGATATGATGGATGTGATGAAACAGCTTCAATCTGGACACATCCGAAAAATAATCCAGCACCGCGTGCATGAGAAGCACCTCGTCCACCCGTACCTTCTCCCCGATCTCCAGGCTGTTTAAAAATTCCCCGCATTCCCTGTCCAGGAAGGCATACCGGCTGCGAATGACATCCTCCCCGAATTCCGACAGCAGGGAATCGTAATTCATATAGACGCTCTCAATATTCTTCATTTCCGGACGCCCCTTTCAGATTCAGGATCTCGTATCCCAGCCTTGTCTTCAGAAAATTGCAGTAATCATCCATGCCCCGGTCCTCCACCGTGCCGTACCGGGTCTGGGAACGGTCCCCCAGAAGATGCTGCTTGATACGGCCCGCCCGGGCCAGGGCGAGCATCCGGTCCGCCCGCTCAAAATCCTCCGGGGATATCCCCGCAAAAAAATGATGTTCCATAGCGCACTCCGTTCTGCCGTCCTTTTGCAGACGGTACAGATCTCTCTTTTCTTATTTGGAAATGATGGACCGGATCGCGTCCCGGGCCGTTTCGATCTCCTCCGGCTCCACCCGCACGACCTGCTTCCTGCGCGGTTCACAGGCGCCGTCGGCATCCAGATCCACCATGCTCTTTTTGCTCATGAACGCGTCCCCCGGCACATTCTGCAGCCTGCGGTAAAAGGACGCCATTTCGTCCCCCATGCCCGCCAGCCGGTTCAGAAGCTCCGAGAACTCCGTCAGCATCGGATCCTGCTTTTTATAAGGATAGAGAATATGGTGATCGATCTCTCCCCAGCCCTCTTCAAACAGGGTACGGACCTGAAGTTCCAGATAGGCTCCCTGATATCTTACCACATAATGGACCGAACGGTAATACTTCTGATCGTAAATATGATCGCTGGAAATCCAGTCCGCATAAATGTCGCTGTAATCCCCCTGCCGCATATGGACCTTGGGCGCTTCCGTCATATACCGGTCCCGCCCGTCCGCAGGCAGCTCCAGGCAGTCCCGCACATACCAGTCCTCCCGATTCGCAAAATGGGACAGCAGGTATTTATGGAAAATTACCCAGTCCTCCCGGTAAAGCAGAATGCCGCGGAATCCGATGATATCCGTCACGAAATTCAGATAGTTCTCCCGGTTCAGCGGCCTGTATTTCCGGTAGTTCTCGATCCGCCTGCGGATGATCTTTTCCACCAGGTGCTCCGGCGTTTTGATCCGGGTGCGGTAGGTATGCAGGCCCGTCTGCGTTTCCCGGTCCTCGATGAATTCACGCACGAACCGGTCCCTGATACCGTAAAACGTATCCAGACGCCCGGCGTAATCCTCCGCGATGGCGCACAGCTCCTGCCAGGAGATATCGGCCTCCTGAAACTGTGCTTCCGTCAGCGCATATTTTTTTAAAAAGATTTCCTTTTCCAAAAACATAATCCGCCTCACTTCGTCCGGGGCTCTCAGCCGTCCACGCTGCGCTTTCCCAGCCGCACCTCTTCCATCCACTCCGCCAGATCCTCCGGGAGATGATCGAACAGGTAGTTCTTCGCCGTTCCGCGCTTTTTCTCCCAGACCTCCCGCATCTGCACCCGGGCGCTCTGTATTTCCTCCAGCAGCTCCGCCGCGGACATGCGCCTTGCGCCCTGGCCGTAGATGATCACCTGCTCCAACGCGTCTGAGGTAGCCACCGTCACCTGATATTTCCGGCCGATGCGGTGCACCGTCTTTTCGATATACTGGTCCGCGGTCTCCGCCTCCTTCGTGAAGACCACGTAAATGTTATGGTATTTCGTCACGCTGCCCTGGCCGCCCTCGACGCGGTAGGCGTCGAATACCAGGATCACCGTACAGCCCATGAAGCCCTGATAATCGGAAAGAATGTCCATAAGCCGGTTCCGGGCGCTTTCGATGTTGGTCCTGGAGAGCTCCCGCAGCTTTTCCCAGGCGAAGATGATGTTGTACCCGTCCACCAGCAGAAATTCCTCCTGCCCGGCGGTTCCTTTTTTTGAGAAGTACGGTCCGGAGCCGCCAAAGGCGCGCTGCGCATCCGCCGCTGCTCCCGCGCCGCCCGGCCGCGGTGCGCCCGCAGCATTTCCCGCGCCGCCCGGCTGCGCTGTGCCCGCGCTTCCTCCCCGCCGCCCGGCTGTTGGCTCCATCAGGCGCTTTTTCTTATATCCGGCCCGTTCCTGTCCAGCCGTCCCGTATGTGCGGGTGAAAATGGCCTCCAGCTCCTCATCCGTCACGCCTGCCGGAAGGGAAGTCCGATGTCCGTCGGAACCTGCCCCGGCAGGACCTGCTCCAATAAGATCCGCCCCTTCGTCCGCCTGCGCCGTATCGGCCGCACCCTCCGCCTGCAGACAGCTTTCCAGATGCATATAGCGCTCCACCTGATCCCAGGACACCACGAAACCCGCGCCGTGGGCGCAGAACACGGAGCCGGTGGGATTTTCCAGATCCGCCTCCGGATCATAGGCGAAGCGGTCGATCACCTCCTGCGCGTTGTGACAGGGTTCATAGCCCTTCAGCGTACAGGAAAACCTGCCGCGGCCCTTCGTGTAGGCGGTCACTTCCCGCTGATAGCCCGTCATCTCCGACACCGGCGCGCTGCCGGTCAGCACGGCGAACTCTCCTTCCTGCTCCGGAGCCGAGAATTTCCCCTGCCGCAGTTGAATATCGTTCATGGCCCGGCCCAGATTCTCCGCGGGCACCTCCAGCCGGAAGGCATAGACCGGCTCCAGCAGCACGCATCGCGCCTTCCGAAGCCCCTGCCGCAGCGCCCGGTAGGTGGCCTGGCGGAAATCGCCGCCCTCCGTATGCTTGATATGGGCCCGGCCGGTCACCAGAGAGATCTTCATATCGGTGATCTCCCCGCCCACCAGCACGCCCTTATGTTTTTTCTCCTCCAGATGGGTCAGGACCAGCCGCTGCCAGTTCCGGTCCAGCACGTCCTCGCTGCAGGCGGCGGCAAACTGCAGTCCGCTGCCCGGCTCGCCGGGTTCCAGAAGCAGATGCACCTCCGCGTAGTGCCGTAGCGGTTCAAAATGGCCCACACCCTCCACCGGGGCGGCGACCGTTTCCTTATAGACGATGCTGCCGTCGGCGAACGCCACCCGGATGCCGAACCGTTCCCGGATCTGCCCGGTGAGCACCTCCGTCTGCACCTCGCCCATGACCTGCGCGTGGATCTCTCCCGTTTCCTCCTGCCAAAGTATGGACAGCTCCGGTTCTTCCTCCTCCAGCTCCTTCAGCTTCAGAAACAGCGCATGCGGATCACACTTGACGTCGTCCTCCGTCGGGACCACCCGGTAAGTCAGCACCGGCTCCAGAAGCGGCAGGACGGACGCCGTCTCATGGCCCAGCCCCTGTCCCGCAAAGGTATGGGACAGCCCCGTCACCGCACAGACCGTGCCCGGCAGCGCCTCCTGGACCGTTTTGTACCCGGCGCCGGAATACAGTCGCAGTTGATCCGCCTTTTCCTCCCAGACATCCGCCTCCTCCATCCCGTCCCGGCGGTTGGTCAGCGGCATTTTCACCCGCAGACTGCCGCCCGTCACCTTCAGATGGGTCAGGCGGTTCCCCTGGGCGTCTCTGGTGATCTTAAAGACCCTGGCGCCGAACGCCTGCGGATAAAGGGGCGGCCGCAGGAAACGATGAAGCCCGGACAGCAGCTCCTCCACACCGAAGCCCTTCAGGGCGGAACCGAAAAAGCAGGGAAAAATCTTTCGCTCCCCGATCAGCTTCCGGATCTCCTCTTCTCCGATCCGGCCGCCGTCCAGATAACGCTCCAGCAGCGCGTCATCACAGACCGCCGCGTTTTCCCAGAAATCCTCCGGATACGGGACCGGCACGAACCCCGTCCCGTCCGCCGGGCCCCCGGCGCCCTCTTTTGTCACCACGGAAAACGCCGTACACCGGCCGTCCAGCCTGGCCTGCAGCTCCTCCATCAGCTTCGTCGGATCCGTCCCCGGCTGATCCATCTTGTTGATGAACAGAAAGGCGGGGATCTCATACCGGGCCAGCAGACGCCACAGCGTCTCCACATGCCCCTGTACGCCGTCCGCGCCGCTGATGAGCAGCACCGCGCAGTCCAGCACCTGCAGCGTCCGCTCCATCTCCGCGGAAAAGTCCACATGCCCCGGCGTATCCAGCAGGGTCACCTCCCACTCGCCCAGCGAAAGGCACGCCTGCTTGGAAAAGACCGTGATCCCCCGGGCCTTTTCCACGGCCTCCGTATCCAGGAACGCGTCCTGATGGTCCACCCGCCCCAGCCTGCGGATGCTGCCTGTCCGGTACAGAAGCTGCTCCGCCAGCGTGGTCTTTCCGGCGTCCACATGGGCCAGCAGACCGATACATATATGATTGGATGGTTTTCTTTCGGATCCCGAGGCCATCAGAATATCCTTTCCCGACAGATTCCGCCATTGTCTGACGCGGGCACGGAACGCGCGAACCGCATTTTCCGTGAACCCCTAAGAATGATACCATGTCGCGGGGAACTCAACAATCCTGTTTCTCAAATTTTTATCATATTCCGGGATCGTTTGATCCGTCCCCGATCAATACCGCGTGTCATTCAATCTTTTTCACATATACTCTCGAAATTCCTCCGTCCATATCCTTCATCTGTGTGCTGTACTCGCAGCCATATTTCTCATATAATCCGATGTGATCCGTCGATATATACACTTTTGCAATATGCTCTTGTTTTGCAAGCCGTTCGATCTCCTCAAACAGCAGTCCCACATAGCGGTGCCCCCGGTGTTTTGGGAACGTATAGACAAAGCCCATCCAGGGGGTAAGCTCTGTTGGCTGAATATCGTCTTTTTGCGCATAGGTACAAAAAGAGATCAATTCATCACCTTCGGTCAGCAGCAGCACTCTGGAGCCTTCCCCGACAGCGTCAAAAAAGGTTCCCCGGCTGAGCAGTTCGTACAGAAAAGCGCCCGCGCCCCAATCACTTTTCTCGATCTCCTTCAGCCAGTATTCCTGTCTGTCACTTTCGAAGAAATCGATCACATTCATATGAAAACAGCCTCCGCCCAGACCTTCGGCTCTCCAAAACCCGGGTTCTTTTTTGAGTATAGCAAAAGAGCGCACGGCTTTCAACCGCAGCAAATGCGGATAACGTACAATTAATTCCAGCCGTCTGGCCGCCGATCAGTGGACTGGGAACCTGACTCTTTCGCTCTGTACAAAGTCCAATGGATTTTTCCCCGGAAACGGTGTATGATACAGATAGTCCCGCCGGGATCCCGCGTCGGATTTCACGGCGCTCCGGCTGAGGGCACGGGACATTTCAGGCACAGGAGGACAGGCAAATGTATAAGCTCATGATCGTGGAGGACGATGCGGGCATCGCCGCGGCGGTGGCCCGGGCGGCAGGGAAGTGGAATCTCGAAACGCATATCGCGCAGGACTTTGCCGACATCACGGCAGAATTCGCCGCCTGTATGCCTCACCTGCTCCTTCTGGACATCACCCTGCCCTATTTCGACGGCTATCACTGGTGCCGGGAGATCCGGAAGATCTCCAGCGTGCCGATCCTGTTCCTCTCCTCCGCCTCGGAAAACATAAACATCGTCATGGCCATGAACCTGGGCGCGGACGACTTCATCACCAAGCCCTTCGACCAGAGCGTGCTCATGGCGAAGATCCAGGCGCTTCTGCGCAGGGCCTACGATTTTGCGGGCAGCGCCCCCGTTCTGGAGCATCGGGGCGCCTTTCTGAACACCGGAGACGATACGCTGCTCTATCACGGAGAGAAGATCGCTCTCACCAAAAACGAATACCGCATCCTGCTCTGCCTCATGGAAAACAAGGGAAAGATCGTCAGCCGGGAAAAGCTGATGGAGCGGCTATGGAAAACGGAGAGCTTCATCGATGAAAACACCCTCACCGTGAACGTCAACCGGCTGCGCAGAAAGCTGGACGCCGCCGGTCTTACGGATTTCATCGCCACCAGCTTCGGCGTGGGATACATTTTGAAATAAATCTTTCATGAAAGGATTTTTATGAATTTTCTGATCCATTATCTGAAGCAGCAGAAGGGGAGCATCCTTCTGTATCTGTCATCCGGGATCCTCCTGACCGCCGCCTTCGCCCTGTACCGTCTGCCCATGGCGGCGCTGGCCTATCCGCTTTCTCTGTGCGCGCTTCTGGGCCTTCTCTTTCTCACCGCCGGATTCCTGCGGGCCCGGAAGGAGCACCGCGCCCTGACCGGGCTTCTCGCCGACTGCGAAGCCGGAACACCGTCCTTCGATGCCGCCCTCCTGACCGCGCACCCGGACTGGAAGGATGCCGACTGCCAGGCCATCCTGCGCGCGATGCAGGCGCAGCTCTCCGGACAGGAAGCCCGCCAGAACGCCCGATATCAGGAAATGCTGGACTATTTCACGCTCTGGGCCCATCAGGTCAAGACCCCCATTTCTTCCATGCGTCTGGCGCTGGACAACGAGGATTCCCCGCTGTCCTGGCAGCTCTCCGCCGACCTTTTCAGCCTAGAGCAGTATGTGGAAATGGCGCTGACCTTTCTGCGGCTGGATTTCGCCTCCACCGACTATGTGTTCCGCGAACACGCCGTGGACGATATCCTGCGCCCGGCCATCGCCCGATTCGCGTCCCGTTTTATCGGGCAGAAGATCCGGCTGGAATACGCTCCCCTGGAATGGACCGTGATCACGGACGACAAATGGCTGTCCTTCGTGATCGAACAGCTTCTGTCCAACGCTCTGAAATACACCCGTCCCGGCGGCGTCATCCGCATCTTCGGCAAAAGCCCCCGGATGCTGTACATCGAGGACACGGGCATCGGCATCGCGCCGGAGGATCTGCCCCGCATCTTCGAAAAAGGATATACGGGCGGCAACGGCCGACGGGACAAGCGTGCCAGCGGGATCGGCCTGTACCTGTGCCGACGGATCTGCGACAGCCTGAACATCCGGCTTGGCATCATCTCCACCCCCGGACAGGGCACCCGGGCGTCGCTGGATCTCTCCCAGAGCGGCCGGGTCACGGAATGAAAGGGAAGCGCAGTCCCCGCGCCCTGTCCCTGAGGAAACGGCATCCCGGCCCGGGGAGCAGACGGACATAGCTGCGCGGCACCCTTGTGCCGGGAAGCATCCGTTCTCCGGCTGCCATCCTTTGAGGCCCGTGCCGGGCCATACGGGCTGTTTGAGCGAAGCGAGTTTCCCGTATGGTCCGGCAGCTTCGGGCCGAAAAGGACGGCGGACGGAGGATGCGCACCGGCATCGGGACCGCGCAGCTATGTCCGTCTGCTCCCCCGGGCCGGGACGCCGTTTCCTCAGGGACGGGGCACGGTGCTCTCATTTCTTACAAAAATGTAAGTTTCCGACGGGAAATGTAAGCCGATCCGATGGCGGCGCATTTCCCGTTTCTGCTACACTCATCCTGTAAAACATGACGCCCCGGCAGGTGCCGGGGCAGAAAGTGAGGAAGACATGCAGATTTTGGAAGTGAACAGCCTGAAAAAGGTCTACGCGGGCCGTTTCGGCGGCAGCCGGGTGGAAGCGCTGAAAAACGTCAGCTTCCGCGTGGAGCGCGGAGAATATGTGGCGATCATGGGGGAATCCGGCTCCGGCAAAACGACGCTGCTCAACATCCTGGCAGCGCTGGATAAGCCCACCGGCGGCAGCGTGATCCTGGACGGGATGGCCCTGTCAAAGATCAGCGATACCGCGGCCGCGGCCTTCCGCCGGGACCATCTGGGCTTCGTGTTCCAGGAATTCAACCTTCTGGACACCTTTACCCTGGAGGACAACATCTACCTGCCCCTGGTGCTGGCCGGGAAATCCTGGCGGGACATGCAGGAAAAGCTGCTGCCCATCGCCGCCCGTCTGGGCATTACGGACATCCTGAAAAAATACCCCTATGAGGTTTCCGGCGGACAGAAGCAGCGGGCCGCCGTGGCCCGGGCCATGATCACCCAGCCCAGGCTGATCCTGGCCGACGAGCCCACGGGCTCGCTGGACTCCCGCTCCACCGATGAGCTTCTGCGCCTGTTCGCGGAGGTCAACCGGCTGGGCCAGACCATCCTGATGGTAACCCATTCCGTCAAGGCGGCCAGCTCCGCCGGGCGGGTGCTGTTCATCCGGGACGGAGAGGTGTTTCATCAGATTTACCGCGGCGGGGATTCCGACGCCCAGTTCTATCAGAAAATCTCCGACACGCTGACGCTGCTGGCGACGGGCGGTCGGACGGGACGGGAGGCGGCGCAATGAAAACAGGATTTTACCCCCGTCTCGCCTTTGACGGCATCCGCAAAAACGCGCGGCTCTATATCCCCTATCTGCTGACCTGCGCCGGTATGGCGGCCCTGTATTATATCATCGTCTATCTCCAATACAATGCGGCCGTCGCCGCCCTGCCCGGCTCCAACGTCGTGCTGGGGACCGTGGCGCTTGGCGAAAAGGTGATCGCCGTATTTTCCGGTATCTTTCTGTTTTACACCAATTCCTTTCTGATCCGGCGGCGCAAAAAGGAATTCGGGCTTTATAACATCCTGGGCATGGGAAAAGGCCACATCGGCATCATCCTTTTCTGGGAAACCCTGATCGTGGCCCTGTTTTCCCTGAGCGTCGGCCTGTGCGCCGGGATCGCGTTTTCCAAGCTGGCGGAGCTGGGCATGGTCAACCTGCTTATGGGGACTGTGAGCTACCGGCTGTCTCTCCCGCCGCAGGCCGTCCTGAAAACCCTGGCCGTCTTCTCCGTCATCTTCGGCCTGCTGCTCCTCAATGCGCTCTGCCAGATCCGCTTCCTGGGCGCCCTGTCCCTGCTTCACAGCGAGACCGTCGGGGAAAAGCCGCCCAGGGGGAATCTCCTGCTGGGGCTTCTCGGCCTCGCCCTGCTGGCCGCGGCCTATTACACTGCCGTGACGCTGGAGGATCCCGTGGCTGCGCTGGTGTACTTTTTCGGTGCCGTGATCCTGGTGATCCTGGGGACCTATCTGACGATGATCTCAGGCTCTGTGGTATTCTGCCGCTTCCTGCAGCGCAGAAAACGCTTTTATTATCAGCCCGCCCATTTCGTCCCCGTTTCCTCCATGGTCTACCGCATGAAACGCAACGGCGCCGGGCTGGCCTCCATCTGCATCCTGTCCACCATGGTGCTGGTGATGATCTCCTCCACCGCGAGCCTCTATTTCGGCATGAACGATGCGATGAAACGCCGCTATCCGCGGGAAATGAACATCACCTGCATCCTGCAGGATCCGGAGGATCTTTCCGATGAAAATATCCGTTCCCTGCAGAGCCGCATCAGCGCCGCGGCACAGTCCTGCGGCATCGAGCCGAAGGAGGCTTATGCGGTGCGCTCCGTCTACTTTTCAGGACACCTGAACAGGGATCTGGTGGAAACGGATATCTCCATGCAGAGCTTTTTCGCCAACGCGGATTCTCAGATGTATCAGCTCTATTTCGTCCCGCTGGCGGACTATAACGCTTCCATGGGGACCGATCACGCGCTGGCGGACAATGAGGCCTATCTCAGCCTCGGCAGCAGCCAACGGTTCGATTATCCCTATGACACTCTCTCCATCCAGCACGGAAACACCTTTCAGGTGCGCGGCGTCCTGCAGGATTTCATGGAGGACGGCGGCGCCAGCGCTGTCATCCTCCCCGGGCTGAACGTCATCGTCCCCAATCTGGAGCAGGCCGTTTCCGGTCTGGAGGATCTGGCCTATTTCGGCGGGAACCGGCTGATCACGCCCCGCTGGATCTGCAGCTTCGATACCGGCGCAGATCCGGAAATACAGGCGGCCCTGTCGGGAAGGCTCGGAGAGCTTTTCGGCGATCCCGCGCTGCGCGAACAGTACGGCCTGACCTCTTTTTCCTGTGAGAACCGGGAAGCGAACCGGGCTGATTTTCTCACGATGTACGGCGGCTTTTTCTATCTGGGGATCATGCTGAGCCTGGTCTTTGTCGCCGCTGCCGTCCTGATCATGTATTACAAGCAGATTTCCGAGGGGTACGAAGACCAGCTCCGCTTCGGGATCATGCAGAAGGTGGGCATGACGGACCGGGAGATCCGAAGGAGCGTTAATTCGCAGATCCTGACGGTCTTTTTCCTGCCGCTGCTGTTCTCCGCCTGCCACCTGGCCTTCGCCTTCCCGATCCTCTCCCGCCTGCTCCTGCTGTTCAACATCGATAACACGCGGCTGTTCCTGACGGTCACGGCGGTCTGCTTCTGCGTCTTCGCCGCGTTCTACACGTTTACGTACCGCGTCACCTCCAACGCCTATTACCACATCGTGCGGGGCGGCGCGGACTGAACACGGACCCGGCGTCAGCCTGAACCGTGATCCCGGCGGCGTAAGGCAGCGCGGCCAGGGGAGAACAAAGACCCGGAACGCGCGGCGCCCTTGTGCCGGGGCGCATCGGTTATCCGGCAAGAGCCTTTTGGCCCGTGCCGGAAAATACGGGGTGTCTGAGCGAAGCGAGTTTCCCGTATTTTCCGGCAGTTTCGGGCCGAAAAGGATCGCGGCCGGATGATGCGTCCCGACACCGGGCCCGCGCGTTCCGGGTCTTTGTTCTCCCCTGGCCGCGCTGTCTTACACCGTCGGGATCACGGTTCAGGCTGACGCCGCGGTTCACTTCGTCCAGGTGGGCTTCTGGTCTTTGTGGGTGAAGTGCTTCATCTCTGCCTGAAAGGCGGCCAACTGCTGTTCATAGGCCGCCTTCTGCTTCGGCGTCAGCGCTCCGTCCTGGGCCTCCAGCTCCTTCAGCGCGTCCTCAAAGGCCCGCAGGCTCTCCTGCGCGGCGTCCTTGTAATTGTTGGAAAGGTTCATCCGCACACTGCTCACCAGCGCCTCCAGCCGCGCCGATGTCTTCTTTTTCTTTCCCAGACCGAACATTTCGATTCTCCTTTCTGCCGCGGAACGATCTTCGCGGTCCTTCTGTCCGCGGCCCCGGCCGCGGATCAGCGCTCGCGGATCTCTTCCGGCGGCGCTTCCGTTTCCAGCCCCCGACCGTCCTCCACCATCCTGCGCAGCCGTTCATACTCCTTCTGCAGCATCGCCCGCCCGGCGTCCGTGATGCGGTAGGACTTGCGCCGTCCCTCCTCCCTGGTGCGCAGGATGACGCCGCACTCCTCGAACCGCCCCAGCATGGCATAGAGCGTGCCGGGGCCCACCCGCACCCGTCCGCCGGACAGCTCCTTCACTTTTTCCATGATGTCCACACCGCAGCACTCTTCCAGAAGCGCCAGCAAAATATAATACATGGGCTCCGTCAGCGTCTGCAACTGTTCTCTCGCCATATCGTTTCCTCTGTGCCGTCAGACCATGCCTTGCGGCCGCGGTGTCTCAGGCCGCAAAAAATACCAGCAGCCTGCCCTCATACCGCACGCAGCAGCGAAACCCCTGCTCTGCTGCCATCTGCGCGCCCCACTGCGCCGTGCAGTCCTGCCATTCCTCCGGCCTTTTCACCTCTTTTTCCCAGAGTCTGTCCAGAAGCCTGGGGAAACGGCTCTCGTAAACGGTGAGACGCAGACATTTCATTCCCTGAGAAGGCGCGGACACAGCCCCGCTTTCCTCCGCGATCCTGACCAGTGCGCTGTCCGCTCCCTCCTGCCAGACGGAGACGCTGCCCAGAACGCTCCGATGGGATTCCTGTCCGGCCTTCTCCCGGGAATCGGTGGAAAAGGTCAGCAGAACGTAAACCAGGATCAGCGCGAACGCCAGCACCGCACCGCCGCCCAACTGAAATATCCAGTTGCCGTCCCGGGACAGCCGCAGCCTTCCGATCAGCAGATACAGCGCCAGCGCGGCCGCGAAGTATACCGGCAGGATCACAGCCGCGGCCTTCATCCCGTCCAGGATCGCCAGGACTTCGATCAGCAAAAGCACGCTCACCGCGGCCGTGATCTTCGGCGCCGTCCTGACCTTCTGCCCCTGCTTCCCATAATACGGGATCTCGCCGGACCCCAGCCGCCGGGCAGTCCGCGTACACCAGACAAGCAGCGACAAGCCTTTCAGGAGTCCTCCCATGGCCTCCAGCGTGACCAGCAGGAGAATGCCCAGCATGGTATTGCTGAAGAGAAAGCTCGCGGAATCCACTGTCAAAAGCTGAAGCCAGTATAACACTGCCAGCATCCAGAAGGAACAGGAACCGTTCAGCCAGGAAATGCGCTCCGCTTTTTTCACATTGGCGAACCGTTCCTGCGGCGTCATGATGGGCTCCGCATCCTCCCGTTCCCGTATGAAAATGCAGAAACGGCCTCTGCCGTCCACCAGCCGCCAGCCCGCCGCGGCACAGTATTCCGCGAACTCCTCCGCGTCCGGCCCCGGCAGGGTGTCCATCTCGCTGCCCTTCGCGAACACCTCCGCCGCATAGTGAGCCTGCACCGGTTCTCCCTTTTCAAAGCGCAGGCCGAACCTCCAGTCCTTCAAATGCCAGCCCTGCGCCGCCATCTCCCCCAGCCAGTCGGCGAAAGCGTCGCAGTCCCGATACCGATAATTCCGAAAAACCGTCTTTCTCATCACTGCCTCCCCGCGGAAGAAACCGTTCTCCGTGATTTCCTGCCGCACATAAAATATCGACTCTCGATATTTCTATTCTAATATCGAGAGTCGATATTGTCAATGCGGATCCGTTTTTTTCCCAAAAAATGGGAAGGCCGTCCTGCTTCTTCCCCGAAACACGGTATCCGTCAACACCTGCCGATTGCCGCGATTTGGATATCACCCTGAACCGCGCTCTGTTGCCTGACCTGTCTGATCGGAATGAGATAGAAAATCGTTCTATTTCTCTATATATATCGTGCGATTTCCTTGATAAAATCATTCGATTCGGATATAATAAATAGAAACAACAATTCAGAAAGGAGACCGCATCGATGTCAATAACGGCCACAGAACTGAAAATGAATCTGAGCAAATATCTGCTGCTCGCCGAAAGCGAGGACGTGTTCATCACCCGAAACGGCCGAGTTGTGGCAAAATTGACGAATCCCTATCAGGACAGGGTAAAAATCGCCAATTCCCTGATCGGGATCATCCCGGATGAGATCACGGAGGAGGAAGCCAGAGCGGAAAGGCTGGGCAGGATATGAAAGCGCTCATCGATACCTGCATTATAATCGATGCGCTGCAGAAAAGGGAGCCCTTCTGGCAGGATGCCCTGCAGTTGTTCCTGGCGGCGGCGAACAGACGGTTTGACGGCGGGATCAGCGCAAAAGCCGTTACGGATATTTATTATCTGATCCACAGGCACACGCACAGCGACGCCGACACTCGAAAGATCCTGAACATGCTCTTCACCCTGTTTGATATCGCGGACACCGCCGGGATAGACTGTAAAAAAGCCATTCTGTCCCCTCTTTCGGATTATGAGGACGCAGTCATGACAGAAACCGCCCTGCGCGCGGGTTTTGACTGCATTGTGACCAGAAATACAAAGGACTACCGGGGAACAACAATCCCGGTGTACCAGCCGGCCGATTTTCTGAAAATGATCGAATAAAAAACGCGCCGGCCCCTGAAAGAGCCCCCGTTCCCTTCCCGTCTGGTGAAAATACGGAGAAATGAACAGCATCTCTATCATGACCCGGCGCGATGCATCCGACGCAATGCCGTCCGACAGTCTCCCGCCGAACGAGCCAAAAACCGATCAAAGCGCGTTGTCGATCAGTTCCTGATAAAACATGGCGTAATCCGTCCGTTTCGCCTTAATGAAATTGATGGCGGAGGACGGATGCGTGTTCAGGATCCCCGTCAACAAATAGGGAATGTCGTAGCCCCAGACCACGCCCTCTTCGCGCAGCTTCAGCATATGCTTTTCCACGAAATTCATGACAGCGATCTTGTTGTAGCGGGGATTGCGCAGGAAGCTCAAAAGCAGCTCCATATAGCAGTTGCCCGCGCCCCGGCCCATGCCGCTGACCGTGGCGTCCAGATAGCTGACTCCCCTGGAAAGGGCTTCGATCGTGTTGGCGAACGCCAACTGCTGGTTGTTGTGGGCGTGAATGCCTACGATCTTATTGTATTTGGCTGCCGCATTCAGATACTTGTCGCAGAGCCGCTCCATCTGCTCCGGGTAGAACACGCCGAAGCTGTCCACCACATAGATCACGTCCACGCTGCTCTGCCCCAAAAGCTCCAGCCCGCCGTCCAGATCGTCGTCGTTGACCTTGGACACCGCCATGATGTTCACCGTGGTCTCATAGCCCTTTTTCTTCGCATCCTCCAGCATCTCGATGGCGGCCGGGATCGTATTGATATAGGTAGCGACCCGCACCATGTCCACCACGCTGTCCTTGCGGTTGGGAATGTCCTTCTTATAATCCGTCCGCCCCACGTCGGCCATGACGGAAATCTTCATATCGGTCTTGTTGTCGCCCACGACGCTGCGGATATCCTTCTCATCGCAGAACTTCCATTTGCCGAACTTCTCCGGATCGAAGATCTCCTTGGACGCCTTGTAGCCGAACTCCATATAATCCACACCGGCCTTGAGATTCGCCAGATACAGATCCTTGACAAACTCATCCGTGAACCCAAAATTGTTCACCAGTCCCCCGTCCCGCATGGTGCAGTCCACCACCTTGATGTCCGGGCGGAAAGAAACCAGAGAGCCCTGCCTGCTGCGTGTCATTTTTTCATTCCTCCTCATGCTGTCCGCCCCCTGCTGCCGGAGGCGCTCTTTCATTCCCGCATTCTTCTGCGGTTTTATTTTTCGTACTTTAAACCGTTAAAGTCACTTTTGACAGCATAATACATTTGGACGGATTTGTCAAGTATGGGGGCGGTTTGTTTATCAATTTATGTGTGGGCTTGTTTGTAAATTTATGTGCCGCTAATCGGGATTTCTTATACCCCTTGACGGTTCCCCACTTCTTTTGTATAATTTAATTGAGAAGTTATATAATATACCATTCAAGTTCTCAGCGGAGGTGCCCATGGAGATAAAACGCGACCTTTACCTGAAAAAAATCATTTCCTATATGTGGGACGGCCAAGTCAAAGTGATCACCGGCATCCGCAGATGCGGAAAATCCTATCTTCTGCATACGATCTTTCGACATTATCTGCTGGAGAACGGCGTCCCCGGGAACCGTATTCTTTCCTATGAGCTGGACCTCGCAAGAGATATCCGGTACCGAAACCCGCTCGAGCTTGCCAATGCTGTCCGGACATGTGTGGAGGGTTCATCCGATCCGTTTTATCTGTTCGTAGACGAAATCCAGATGTCCGATGAGGTGCCGAATCCATATAATCCCGCCGGGAAACGGATCACATTCTATGATGCTCTTAACGATCTGCGTTCCCTGCCTAATCTGGATATTTATGTAACCGGCAGCAACTCCAGAATGCTGTCCGGCGATATCCTTACGGAATTCCGGGGACGCAGCGATGAGATCCGCGTTCATCCCTTAAGCTTTGCAGAATACTACGCAGCCGTCGGCGGCGCAAAGGAGGATGCGTTCGATAACTACGCCTTTTTCGGCGGTATGCCCCTGATCCTGTCGAGGCCGGACGATACTGCCAGAATGGATTATCTGAAGGCCCTGTTCTCAGAAGTATATCTGAAAGATATCGTAGAACGCAGAAAGATCCAGCGGGAAGATGTCCTTGACGCCACGCTGGATCTGCTCTGTTCCTCTGTCGGATCACTGACCAACCCGAACAATATCTCAAATTCCCTGAATGCCAGGCAAAAACGCACCGGTGAGAATACCGTCTCCGGCAATACCGTAAAATCCTATATTGGATATTTAACGGATGCTTACCTGTTCGAGGAATGCCGCCGCTTTGACGTGAAGGGGAAAGACTATTTTAATTATCCCAATAAATATTATTGTGACGATCTGGGTCTTCGCAACGCGCGACTCGGATTCCGCCAACAGGAAATGACACACATCATGGAAAACATTCTCTATAACGATCTGCGGATCCGCGGATGCGGTGTCGATATCGGCATTGTTTACGGAACAGGAAAGGACAAAAAGGGGCGCAGCGTTCAGATTGCCAGAGAGATTGATTTCGTCGCGGCCCGCGGCGGAAAGAAGACCTATATCCAATCCGCCTGGGCGCTGGAAACCGAGGAAAAAGCTGCTGCTGAAAATCGACCGCTGGGGCTGACAGGCAATTCCTTTCCCAAAATGATCGTCCGCCACGACATCCGAAAACGCTGGTATGATGACAATGGTGTCCTCAATATCGGCATCCTGGATTTCCTGCTGGATGATTCCATCGTCTGAACACAGGGATCGCAAAAACATCCTCCCGCCAACCATATACAGGAACAGTACGCTCGGCGGCACCGTCCCCTGAAAATCTTTGACCGCATCAACAGGCATGGCCGCCGGGCACCCGCGCTCCGTCTCCGAGCCGGTACAGCACATGCTCGATGCGGGGAAGCTCGATCCCCAGCGCCTCCCGCAGAACATCCTCCACGTTCTCCACCGGCACGATCGCGAGCTGTGCCCTGATCTCTTCGGGCACGTCCCGCAGATCCTCCAGATTTTCCTTAGGGATCAGCACCCTTCGGATCCCGGCCCGCTGCGCGCCGTACAGCTTTTCCTTCAGGCCGCCGATGGGCGTGACCTCTCCCCGCAGGGTGATCTCCCCGGTCATCGCCAGCCGCGCGTCCACCCTTTTTCCTGTCACCAGGGAAGCCAGCGCGGTGAAAAGCGCGATGCCCGCGGAAGGCCCGTCCTTGGGAACCGCCCCGGAGGGCACATGGATATGCAGGTCCCGTTCCCGGAAATTGACCGTGTTGAACGGCAGACGGGATTTTAGGAGGCTTACAGAGATCCGGGCGGATTCCTTCATCACGTCACCCAGTTGTCCGGTCAGGATGATCTCTCCGCTGCCCGGCATATCCGTGGTCTCAATGAACAGGATCTCCCCGCCCACCGGCGTCCAGGCCAGCCCCGTCACCACGCCGGGCGGATTTTCCTTCTGCGCCGTTTCATGCCGGGAAACCCGGCGGCCCAGCACCCGTTCCAGATCCTCCTCCCGGACGGCGTACGTCTCCTGCGCGGCGCCGGAAACGATCTGCTCCGTGGCAGATCTGGCCAGTGCGGCGAGCTGCTTTTTCAGCCCGCGGACGCCCGCCTCCTGGGTATACTCCTCGATGATCTTCCGGAGGATATCGTCGTCCACCGTCAGCTTCCCTGCGGGGATTCCGTATTCCTCCAGCACCTCCGCCAGCAGATGTTCCTTCCCGATATGAAATTTTTCCTCCGGCGTATACCCGGAGATCTGGATCATCTCCATCCGGTCCAGCAGCGGCGCGGGGATCCCGTCCAGGGAATTCGCCGTCGCGATGAAAAAGACATGGGACAGATCATAGGGCAGATCCAGATAGTGATCGGTAAACGTATTGTTCTGTTCCGGATCCAGCACCTCCAGAAGGGCGCTGGCCGGATCCCCTGAAAAGCCGCCCGGCGTCAGCTTGTCGATCTCATCCAGGACCAGGACCGGATTCATGGCCCCGGCGCGGCGGATGCTGGCGAGGATCCGTCCCGGCATGGCCCCCACATAGGTCCTTCTGTGGCCGCGGATCTCCGCCTCGTCCCGGATGCCGCCCAGGCTCATGCGGATATACTTCCTGCCCAACGCCTCCGCGATACTCTTGCCCAGGCTGGTCTTGCCGGTTCCCGGAGGGCCCACCAGAAGGAGGGCCGAACCCTTATCCGCGTCCTTCAGCTTCATCACCGCCAGATGCTGTACGATGCGCTCCTTGACCTGCTTCAGCCCGTAATGCCCTTCATCCAGGATCTTCCGCGCCCGCTCCAGATCGATATCCGCCGCGGCCTCGGGCCGCCACGGGAGCGCCAGCAGAAAATCCAGATAGTTCCGGATCACATTCTGCTCCATGCCGTCCCTTCCGGACAGCTCCAGCTTTCTGACCTCCTCCAGCGCCGCCTTCCTCACTTCCTCGGGCATATCCGACTGCTCGATCCTGGCACGGTAATCCTCTTTTCCTTCCTCCGCGTCCGGATCGTTTTCGTGCAGCTCCTCCTGGATCGCCCGAAGCTGCTCCCGGAGCGCCTGTTCCCGGTATATTTTGTTGGCCTTCTCCGAAAAGCGCTCGTGCATCTGGATGTTCAGCTTCAACAGCTCTCTCTGCCGGAGCAGATAGTCGATGAAAAGAAGACCACGCTCCCGCAGGGAATCCGCATCCAGCAGACGGTAACGCTCCTCCCTGCTCAGCGGCATGAACTGCGCCAGATACACCATCAGCGCATTCAGATCGCTGTAGGAGCCGACTTCCCGGCTGAACCGCTCCCCGCCCTGGAAGGTCCGGGTGATCTCCTCCACCGCTTTTTTCATATAGCGCAGCATTTCTTCCTGACCGCGGGCACCCAGATCATCGTCCTCCGGCAGCTCCTCATAGCCCGCAGTGAACTTTCCGTCCTCCATCGCCGCATCCAGGAGCCTCACCCGCCGGACGATGTGCGCCATCAGCGCCGTCCCCGATTCGCCCTGCACCACGCTGTTCACCGTGAACAGCACGCCCTTCGGATAAAGATCCGACACGGTCAGATTCTCATCATTCTTGCCGGGCCTTAAGGGCGCCGCCAGAAAAATGCCGTTTTTCTCCTGATATTTCCGGATCTGCTGCTGTCCCGGCTCCCCGATCCGAAACGCCGCGTCCGCCCCCGGCAGAAGCAGCACATCCGAGATCGGAAGCAGCTCCGTCCTGTAACGTTCCATATTTTCCATATTTCATCCCTCTTTCCGTATTTCCCAAACTGTTCTGTCCGCTTCCCGTCCCTGTTCCGCTCCCCGGATAAACGAACAATCACTTAATTTAGCCCCTGAAAATATGCGGGCACACCGCCGCCCACATACCGAAGATCAAACGTTTCCTTCCTCCTCAATCCCGAAAGAGCAGCGCCTCCTGCATGATATGCACCAGCTCCCGCAGCAGCGCTTCCTCATCCTCCCGGCAGACGATGGCGCCCGCCGTCAGCGTCTTCACCGGCGTGAAGATCATGCTGAAAATGTTGAGCACATGATACGGCTTAAAAATACCGTCGTCCTCCCATCTCTGCAGAAGCCCCATCATCTTCCCCAGGCCGCGGATCTCCGAACAACTGCTGGTCAGGGCGGGACAACTGGAAAACTGCTCCACGAAACGGAACAGTTCTTCGTGCTCCGTCATGAACGCATAATAGCCGCAGACCAGCCTTTCGATGATCTGCCTGCCGTCCCGCAGGTTCCCCGTCACGAGGACGAGATATTCCCACAGCTCCTCCGCGCACTCGGTATAGATGCTGCGGAGCATGCTTTCCTTGCTTTCATAATAAATATATACCGTCGCCTGGGACACGCCCGCGCATCTGGCGATCTTGGAAATGGATGCGTCGCCGAAGCCCTCTTCCAAAACCACCCGGATCACAGCATCCTTGATGCGCTGCGCCTTCTCATCATCCTTCCGCCTCATCTTCCCGCCTCCTGATCTCTATAATAAATGATCGTTCGCTTATTGTCAAGGGCGAAATTGGGGGGTGCAAAAAAAGCGGCAAACATTTTCCCGTCCTCACTTGATATGCGTTATCATATATGATAACATGATGAAAAGAACACCGTACAGAGGAGGGCTCGTTTTGCACAGACAGGATATCATTGCGCAGCTCGTGGAAGCGCGGCTGGAAAAGGGGATATCACAGGCTGAACTGGCCCGGATGATCGGCACCCAGCGGTCCTGCATCTGTCGGCTGGAAAGCGGCGCGCAGAACCTGTCGCTGGATATGATCCTGAAGATCGCATCCGCATTGGACAAGACAGTAGCTTTTTCGCTGGAGGATCAGAAAGAAATGGAGAAAAATGTTTACAGCCTCCGTATTTACGACACGGAGCTTTTGAAATTTACCCTGGAGAAGCGCGGTCTGGAGGGCCTTGTGGCCGATATCATATCCGTCAATGAAGCATCCCGTCATCTGCTTCCGCTGGATATGGCCTGCACCGGCGAAGGGATCGTCCGCTGGCTGGAGCGCCGCGTGATCCCCAGGAACAGAGCCTTTGTGGATGAGATCCTGAAAACGCTGCGGCTGAGCCAGAACGATACCAAAGGGATCATCGACGTATGCAAAGGACTGTCTCTCAACGACAGCTATTGGATCGTGCCGGAAGGCTTTGACGGGAAATTTGCGGATTACAACCTGTATGAGAACCGTTTTTCTGAAATGCTCGCGCTGGTGGCCTATACCGGCGCGGGACAAAGCCGGGAAGCATTCACCACCTCTCCGGAACTGACGACGAACGGTATGCTTCCAAAGGCATGGCGCTTCATCGAAAATGACGGCATCTATCTTTATAAGGGCGGCTCCCGCGGTGCATCCAACACCGGACGCGAACCGTACTGCGAATACTATGCCTCTCAGGTCGCGGAGACCATGCGCCTGAATGCCGTTCATTACGATCTGGAAAACTGGAAAGGCATCACAGCCTCCAAATGCGCGCTGTTCACCGATGCAGATACCTCATATATCCCCATCGGGCGGCTGATCAGATCCGGCGGCATAGGAAAATGCCTGAAATATTACGATGCGCTCGGCCCCGGGTTCGGCGAGCATATCCGCAGCATGCTGGTATTTGACGCATTGATCTACAACGAAGACAGACATTTCGGAAACTTCGGCATTCTCAGGGACAACCGCACGGGCAGGATCAAAGCTCCGGCTCCCATTTTCGATAACGGGCTGTCCCTCTTATGCTATGCCGGGCGGGAGGAGATCGAAGATTTTGAAAAACTGAAGGAATACGCCGCGGCCCGAACAAATCCTTACCGGCTGTCCTTCGAAGAAGTATGCGCCGCCGTGATGGGTGCAAAGCAAAAGGAACAGCTTCGCCGCATGATCGGTTTCACCTTCAGGCGACATTCTTCCCTCAATTTCCCGGAGGAACATCTTCATGCGTTGGAAAAGCTGCTGGCACTCCGCGTTCGGAAGCTGCTGGCGATCCCCACAAGGGGAAAGACGGCCGGGCATTAAATCTCCGGGGAAATCCGGCGGTTTTCCCGGCTCATCTGCTCACAAAACCATGAACAAAGTCCCCGCGCCGATGAGAATGCAGCCGATCACGGACTTCGGACTGACCTTTTCATGCAGGAAAACAAACGCGAGAATGAGCGTGATCACGACGCTCAGCTTATCGATCGGCACAACCTTTGACGCTTCCCCGACCTGCAGCGCTTTATAATAGCACAGCCACGAAGCGCCGGTAGCCAGCCCCGACAGGATCAAAAAGATCCAGCTCTTTCTGCTGATGCTCGCGATTCCGCCCTGCGCATCCGTCAAAAACACCATACCCCATGCCAGAAATACGACCACCACCGTTCTGACAGCCGTCGCGAGATTGGAATCTACGCCTTCAATGCCGATCTTCGCCAAAATAGACGTGAGCGCCGCAAATACGGCGGACAATAAAGCGAGAAGCCACCACATGTTCTTTTACCTCCGTCATTGATTTATTATCACGCGATTAGCTGTCCTGTGTACCTATTTTGCAGTTAAATGAGAAAACCTATATCATCGATCTATGCGATATACTGTTCCATCTCAAACGGCTCCCCCGAACTGGGCAGGTCATATAAAGTATCCGGATCTATATCCAGACAGGACGATGTATCCCTGTCCCCTTGAATGTCCCATGCGAGAGTATCATTCAGTACTGTGCAGCTATTCATAAAAACGTGAATATCCTTTAATGGCCGGAACACTTCTTTTTCAAGGATGGGACACGCGTCATAGCATACGATCTTTCCATCTTCAAAATATACAAATACGGAATAATTTTTTTCAGGTATCACCTGTACCACTTTTGGAAACATTCGATCACCTTTTCATATACTCCGCATGGAAATGAGGCGGATTATGATCATCATAATACATGGTTACTCTAATTCCATAAAACAACGATATTTCCGGCATTTCCCCACTCACTCCTGTCTGTCTTTTCCAATTTCCATGACACGATTTATTAAAAAAATATAGCCACAATCACTATTGCAAAATACATTTCATCACGCGATCAACTGTCCTGTGTATCTATTTTGGTTTATTGTACTTCACTTTAACATAGATGTCCATAATAATCTTCCTGCTTTCATCAAAAGATTCGGCCATGCAGAATTACCCTGCTTATGGAGGCAACGGCACCAAGCGCAGACACTACATCTTATGCCGAGTAAATGAAACGGCATGGCTGTCATTTAACGCCTCTCCTGCGGCTACCAGCCGCCCAAACAGCGAATAGATGCTGGAAGCAGCGTAAAAAGAGAATTGACCTCCATCCTCCTTTATGATATTATGCAATTACGTATTTACGTAAATACAGAATTATGTAAGTAAAGGGATCGCATCACATAGAGAAAAAGAAAGGATTGGAAGTAAGCATGGCGCGGGATTACGGAGCAGAAATTGACGCCCTCAGGGCACAGATGACAAATTTACAGGAAACGATCACATCCCAGATGGAGCAGGTTTCGAAAATGCTGCAGGAAACGCTTCCCGGCAAGTGTTCCGGCAAGGATCCGGGCAGAGTACAGGTCATGCGGGGAATGCATCCGGACAAGCGGCTCAGCGATCTGATGGAAGAGCTGTGCCTTAAGACCCAGGAAAGAGGAGGAAGCGGGCTGATCACCTACATGGGCATATATGCTTCCAGCGGCCGACAATCCAACTGGATCCGGAATTCCGTCCCCACGGAGGAACTGCTTTCTCTGGCCGAAAGCGGCATTGCCGGAAAAGTGCTGGACTGCATCGGCAATGCCACCCGCCTTTCCATCCTGCTGGAAATTCTGCGCGGGCCCAAAACGGTGTCCACGCTTGTGGAAAAGTGCGGCCTCGGCTCCACAGGTCAGGTTTACCATCATATGAAGCCTCTTTTGGCCGCCGACCTCATTGCGGAGAGCGAGCGCCAGAAGGGCACTTATATAGTTCCTCCCCACCGAGTACAGGGCATTATCATGCTGCTGGCGGGCATCAGCGACATGGTGGATGAAACCTATACGCAGGGAAATTGGGACGAGGAAACCGACTATGATATGAAACGGGAAGACTGAATCAGCAAAAAAGAAACAGGAGCTTTGAACGCCGCGCTTGCCGCAAAGTTCCTGTTTCTTCCTGCCTCCGGTATTTTTATTCTTCCTCAAAGCAGCTCTTTTTATCGCTCTGATAAAAGCAATCACGCAAACGGCGATACCTTGCTGTATGGACCGTCAGCGAATACCGCCCCGCGTTCCAATTTCGGCTATTGATATTACGTTCACGCTGTGCGGTTTCAGCGTTATCTTCATCCCTTTTTCGTACCTGCCTAATTTTTCACTCAGAACCTCAATTTCTGTGCGGTCTATGTCGTTGAAGCTGTCCTTGTCAGCGCCTGATATATAGCTTATTTCAACGTCGCCCGAAGCGTCAATGCAAAGAGTGATATCACTTTCCGCCTCGCCGTCCCTGTTCACAGCGGCTATCGCATAATTACCCGTTTCGGAAAAATAAGTCACCACAGCGTCTGTCTTTTTGATCCCGTTTTGCAGATACATGCTCTCTGTTTCCCATTCGTCGAGTACAATATCTCCGAGAAGGTTCGCGTAGAGCAGGAACACAAAGTATGTGCTTCGCAGGACGATACCGTCCTTATACGTGAATATGCAGCCGCGCGTATTGACTGCAGGCGAAAAGTTCGCCATCTTCACAATATCGCAGTTTCTCATGCACATATTGAGGAAGCACGCCGAAAATACGGCGTCAGCCATTGTATAAGACGAATTCAGATCGTTTTTGTCCCTCGGATAGAGGTAGTCCTCCTTTGTGCGTCCCTGTTCTATCGTGTGCACATTCGGATGATACCAGCCTCTGAGGTTCCACTCGTCGTACGCGATCTTTATCTTTTTCCCGACGCCGAACGCGTCGAGCAGACCTCTGACTTTTCTTACCGCATCGTCGAGATTTCCCGTCTTTTCGATTATCTTATCATAGTCCGAAAGCTCTCCTCCCTGCGACGGGAAATCCCAATACCCATGAATCGAAATCCAGTCTATATACCTTCCCGCGTTTTTAAGGAGGTTTACGTTCCAGTCGATGTCGGCGAGAGCCGCCGAGGAAAGCTCTATGGAAGGGTCGACGTGCTTCATGAGTTTTGCCGCCTCCACCGTCAGCCTGCCCCATTCCGGGGCGGATTTCGCGCCGAGCTCCCAGCTCCCGTAGTTTTCGTTTCCTATGCTCCAGTATTTCACGCTGTACGGCTCTTTGTGACCGTTCCCGATCCGCGCTTTCGCGTACTCTCCCTCGTTTTCGAGGTTGCAATACTCCACCCAGTCGCTCATCTCTTCAATCGTGCCCGTGCCCGCGTTCGTACATATATATGGCTCACAGCCTGTTTTTTTGCAGAAGCTTATAAATTCGTCCGTGCCGAACTCATTCGTGTCCTCGACTCTCCACGACTTGTCAAATACAGCCGCTCTGTTTTTCCCAACCCCTTTCTTCCAGTTGTACGTCGAAACGAAGCAGCCTCCCGGCCAGCGGATGATCGGTGTCTTTATTTTCCTGAGCGCCTCAATGACATCCGTGCGCATTCCCTCTTCATCGGAAAGCGGATTTCCCGGGTCGTACACACCGCTGTATATCTGGCGGTGGAAATGCTCCAGGAAATGGCCGAATATCATCGGCGATTTTTCACCTATAGCCTTGTTCTTGTCGGCATATAATTTCATTTTTTCTTCTCTCCCTCCCAAACAGTTTCAGATCCTGCATGGTCCATCCCTTGGCATCGTCCTTTGCTGCAGGCAAAGGCCCCGTATCCCTGTTGTTCAGGGCATGCAGAACCGCCGCGTAGATCCCGATGGCAACGGACGGATCCCCCTTCTCTACCTTCCAGAGCGTCGCCCTGCTGATTTCGATATTCAGTTTTGGAGAACCTTTTTCTATAGATCCATCGCCGATTCATCCAGCAGGAACTGCTCTATTCCGACATATAAAATTCCATTCTCATCATGCCATGGTTCAATATCCTCTCTCACCACAACGATTTTTTTGAAGGAATCCTGTATCTTTGTAAACGGACGGATCTCCTGCGTCCGCTTTTCTTCATCCGGTATGGCAAACGCAGACTGGATATAATAGCGCTTACTGCCTCGGTTCGCAACAAAATCCACTTCGTACTGTACTCTTTTATTTTTTCCTTCGTCTGTTTTCGTTGTGACTTCTACAACGCCGACGTCGATATCAAACTCCCGAACGTGAAGTTCATTATAGAGAATATTCTCCATGATGTGGTTTTCTTCCTGCTGACGGAAGTTCAGCCTTGCATTTCGAAGTCCCACATCAGAATAGTAATACTTCATGGGAGAACCGATCTGTTTTCTTCCTTTCACATCATACCGCTTCGCCCGATAAAGCATAAACGCATCGATAAAATAATCAAGGTATCTGCCTACCGTATCATTGGTCACAGACAGTCCTCTGACCGAACTGAAAGTATTTGCAATGCGGATCGGATTTGTCAGAGAACCAACTGCAGATGCCATCAGATCCAACAGATCGTCCAGCACCGTTTTGTCGTGACCAAGCCTGTGACGTGCCATAATATCGTCCAAATAAATTTTATCAAAAAGATCATGTAAATATTTGCTTTTATCCTGCGCCGTTTTCTGACGGAGGATCAGCGGCATCCCGCCGTAGGTAAAATAATCCCGCCATGCATGGCGTTTATCCTCTCCATAAGCATCATAGAATTCCCGATAGCATAGAGGGTTCACGCGCACCTCATCCCCTCTTCCCCGGAACTCGGTGAGGATATCAGAGGAAAGCATTTTGGAATTGCTCCCCGTGACATACAGATCGACGTTCCTGATCTTCATAAGCCCCAACAGAACGTCCACAAAACCTACAGTTTCTTCACTTCCCGGCAGATATGGGTTAGGGATATCTGCCACCTTCTGAATCTCGTCCAGAAAGACATAATACATCCTGTCCTGATCCACAAGCAAGCTTCGGATATATTTCCCGAGTTCCAACGGATTTCTGTACCGGATATTTTCATCATCATCCAATGCAAGTGCAATAATATGGGAATCATCCACACCGATACTGTTTAAATATCTGCGATAGATTTCAAACAGCAGATAGGACTTTCCGCAGCGTCTGATGCCGGTGATCACCTTTACCATTCCGTTTTCTTTTTTATCGATCAACTTGTCGAGATATCCTGGTCGTTGTATCATCTCTGTCTCTCCCTTCGCCAAAAATGTGCAGGCACGCATTTTTGACTAATGATAGTATACGCTTTTATCTCATCAAAAAGCAAGCAGAATATCATCCCTGCTAAAAATTCAATCGGCGTAAGTCCTGGTGTCCACCACTATTTAAACCCATAAGGGGTCAAAAAAGGGCGGTTGGCCCCAATTTCAGCCTCTGTAAACCCATAAAAAACGGTTCAAATCACGCCAAATTTGGACAGCCGTTTCAGAATTTTGGGCAAAGATAAAGCCCGGAAAATGGCGTATTTCCGGGCTTTTTGTACTCTGTAAATCTTTGATCAGCGCTTGCTGAACTGCGGCGCTCTACGGGCTGCCTTAAGTCCGTATTTCTTTCTCTCCTTCATACGAGGGTCACGGGTCAGATAACCGGCCTTCTTCAGGATGGGCCTGTAATCCGCGTCCGCTTCCAGAAGCGCTCTCGCGATGCCGTGGCGGATCGCACCGGCCTGACCGGTATAGCCGCCGCCCTTCACATTCACCAGCACATCGAACTTATCCACGGTATCGGTCGCCACAAGGGGCTGGCGAACGATCACCTTCAGGGTCTCGAGGCCGAAGTAATCATCAATATTTCTTTTATTCACGGTAACATTGCCGCTGCCGGGCATAAGATATACTCTTGCGATGGAGCTTTTTCTTCTTCCTGTTCCGTAATATCTCGCTGCGTTAGCCATTTTTCTGTATCCTCCTTCTCGATTCCCTCAGATCAAAGCGTCAGAACTTCAGGCTTCTGCGCCGCGTGCTTATGCTCGGGGCCTGCATACACATGAAGCTTGGTGAACATCTGTCTTCCTAAGGGTCCCTTGGGAAGCATGCCCTTGACCGCAAGCTCGATGACCTGCTCGGGCTTCTTTGCCAGTTTCTCCTTCAGGGTGGTCTCTCTCATGCCGCCCACATAATCGGAATGATGATAATATATCTTCTGATTCAGCTTCTTGCCGGTCACCTGGATCTTCTCGGCGTTGATCACGATCACATAGTCGCCGGTATCCACGTGAGGGGTGAAGACGGGCTTGTTCTTTCCTCTGAGGATCTTGGCTACCTCAGATGCCAAACGGCCGAGCGTCTGGCCCTGTGCGTCGATCACATACCATTTTCTATCGATTTCAGCCGGATTAGCCATAAATGTTTTCATTGCGTACCTCCATACAGCTTGCCTGTCAAAATCTGCGCACTCCCATCCCGGGATTTGAACGGGTATGCCGCATAACGAATGCGCGCGGCCCTTCGGCCGGCACGATCTGTCCGAATATGGCGCATCTTGGAAAACATTCCTCCGGGGCAGGTGAAATATTTTAAGCGCCGCCACACTTTCCAATTATATTATACGCATCCGCGCGTGTCAATCATTTTTTTCGCATAAAACGGGACTTTTTGGCCGCTTTTCGGCCGCCGCGCTCACCGCAGATGCTCCTTCAGATTCTCGTCCTCATAATCAAAAATACATTTCTCATAAGCGTTGATGATGTGCGTCTCCCCGTACTTGTCATAGCGCTTATGCTGCCGTCCGTAGGTCATGTGCACATGCCCGTGGATGAAAAAACGGGGATGATACTTGTCCATCAGGGTCCGGAATATCCGAAAGCCCTGATGGGGCAGATCCCGCCCGTCATTGAGCTGAAAGGCCGGCGCGTGGGTGAGCAGGATGTCGAACCCTCTGTGATAAAGCAGCTTAAAAAACAGGCGGCGCACCCGTCTCTCCATTTCGCGCTCCGTAAACTGATTCCCGCCCGGACGGTAGCGCATGGAGCCTCCCAGCCCCAGAATGCGGATCCCGTCGTGCACATAGATCTCATCGTCGATACAGATACAGCCGTCGGGAGGGATCTGTTCATACTTATCGTCATGGTTTCCGCGGACATAGAGCACGGGCGCGTGGGCAAAGGTGGCGAGGAAGGAAAGATACCGGGGATCCAGATCCCCGCTGGAGAGGATCAGATCGATGCCGTCAAACATCCCCGGTTCATAATAATCCCAGAAAAGCTTGGATTCCTCGTCACCGATTGCCAGAATTTTCATAAAGCCGCCGCTCCCAAATCAGTTTTTATTGTCGATTCCCTGCAGGTCCACCACCGGCTGCGCCTTTTCGATCAGATCCTCCGTCTCCGGAATCGAACCGATCACGTTTTCCGCCAGCCAGTCCATCTCGATGATCTCCTCCGGGCTCAGCACCTTATTCGCGTCCATCTGCACGACGCCGGTCTGCGAATACAGCACGCCGGAAAACGGCTCGAAATCATCCCGGCAGATCGTATTCTTCAGCAGGTCGATCAGACGGACGGTTCCGATGGGCAGGTTGTGCGAACAGAGCACATCCACGATACCGGCGGACATGCCCCACCAATAATTCAGCCCCTTCGTCTCCGTGGAGGCGTTGTCGAATTTCCATGTGCCGTCCATGATATTGCGGATCATTTTTTCATAGAATTTTCCCCAGTGCCAGACGGGCATCGCCAGGTTCACGGGCATGGTGTCCGACGGCCGATACAGCCCGAAACGGCGTGCTCCCTGCCCCGGCGCCAGCATATCCTGCCCGGAAATAACCGTAACGTCATTGCGCCGGAAGGTTTCTTCCGGATTGTGGTTCCGAATCGTGGACCACTCCAGATATACCTTCGCCCGGGGATTCACCATCTTGGCCCCCAGCGCAAAGGCGTTGATGCTGGCTGTGGCGCCGAAGATCGGATAATCGGCCAGATATCCCAGACGGCCGTTCTCGGACATGGCCCCCGCGATGGCGCCCATCAGGAATTTCGCTTCATACATCCGCGCATAATAGGTGCGCACGCGGCGATGGGACGTATTCAGCGAACAGTTCAGGATTTTCACCTCCGGATGCTCGATAGCGGCCCGGAGGCTGGCCATCAGCAGCGTCGGCGCGGTGGTGAAGATCAGGTTGTTTCCGTCCGCGATGGCCTGTTCCAGCACGCCGTCCGCGTTCTCCTCCGTCACGTTCTCATAGCAGGTGGTGCTGATCTGCTCGTCGAAGGTCTCCTGCAGGTGCATGCGCCCCAGCTCATGAGCATAGGTCCAGTCGGAGGTTTCCGCCGTGCGCTCATGAAGGAATGCCACGTTCACCTTTTCGGCGCTGGCCGGGATCAGCCGCGCGAAGATATTTTTCTTCACCGCGCCGCCCTCCGCAGGCGACATCTGCAGCTCCAGCGGATCGTCGGTGGTCAGAAGCTTGAATTCCTCCCAGGTCTTCTGCAGCTTCTCCCGAATTTCCGCCGTGGTCATATTCGACAGCGCCTTATAATCATAAATCCCGATGAAGAAAAGGAATGCGTCGCCCGGCGTAATCGTCAGCTTTTTCCCTCCCTGCGCCTCGAACTCGATCAGGAAACGGGAATACGTGCCGCTGAACTCGATCCGGTCATCGTCGGTCCAGACCTCGTCGGGCCGCTTCCCCACCAGCTTCTGCAGCCTTTCAAAGCTGTTTTCATGGGAAAACCAGATATAATTGATCCTGGACAGATTGTAAAATTCCATGAACGCATAGTAGGTTCTGGTCTCCCTGTCGTCGGACCAGGGGGGCACGATCCGCGTGACCGTCCCGGGGATGGATACCGCGCCGAAATATTTGAGGACGCTGACCCGTTTGTTCCCCTCCTCCACATAAAATTTGTTCATGAATTCATAGGCCTTGATCGGGTCCCGGATCCCCTCCTTCATATGGGAACCGCACAGGGAACACCATTTATACGCGAACTCGCTGCCCGGCTCCAGAAGCGGATAAAAGCTCTTGCTGAACGCCGCGCTCCGGCCCGCGGTCTTGGTGCCCGCGATCTGATCGATGGGGATCTGGACCAGTCCCAGCGAAATCTCCCTCGTCGCCGCGATCTTCTTTTCCTTCAATATATCATCCAGCGCTTCCATGGGTTCGTCTTCCCGTTTGCCCATGCGCCACGCTTTTTCATAGGCCGATACGGCCTCCGGTGTAACCGCCATATCTCAGTCTCCTTCGCTTTTCTGAAATTTAATTTATACTAGCACGGGGGCAGGGGAAAGTCAACCGGGCCTGTCAGGGATAACAGCAGCCTGCCGCAGACGCGGCCGGTCGTCGGGCGAAAACAGCCCGCCGCGGACGCGGCCAATCGTCGGATGAAAACAGTCCAATGCGGACACGGTCGCCCCGGCGGAGCGAATCAGCGCGGTTCCTCCTGCAGGAAGCGATAACCGACCAGCGTCAGTCCCCGGGCCGGAGCCGTAGGGCCGGCCGCCTTCCGGTCGCGCGCCTCCAGGATCTTTGCCACGCGTTCCGGCGGATATTTTCCGTTCCCCGCCTCCAGCAGCGTCCCCACAATGATGCGGACCATATTGTACAAAAAACCGTTCCCCGAAATCCGTATGCGGATCAGGGAGCCCTCCCGCTCCACCGTCAGCGCCGTGACCGTGCGCACCGTGCTCTCCGCCTGGGTGTGGATGCTGCAGAAGCTTTTGAAATCGTGCTCCCCCACAAGATATGCGGCGGCCTGCTGCATTTTGCCGACGTCCGGATGCGAATAAACGAACTGCGCATACAGCCGGTTCAGCGGATCCGGAAATTCGTCGTTATAGATCAGGTATTCATAGGTTTTTATGCTTCTGCACCGTCTGGGATGCCAGTCCAAGGCCACCTCCTCGGACCGGCGTACCCGGATATCCTCCGGCAGCCGCTGATTCAGGGCATAGGCGAATTTGGAAGCGTCCATCCGCATCCGCGTATCAAAAACGGCGTAATTGCAGCGCGCGTGTACGCCCGCATCCGTGCGGCTGGCGCCGATCACCTCTGTTTTCTCTCCGGTCAGCAAGGAGAGCGCCCGGTTCAGCGTTTCCTCGATGGTAACGCCGTTGGGCTGGTACTGCCATCCGTTGTAGGCCGTGCCGTCATAGGCCACCGTCAGACGGATGCGGCGGCACGGTCCGCCCGCAGCTTCCGTTCGCTGTTCTGCTGTCATATCGGCAGGATCCTCCCTATCACGATGACGGCCGCAAAATACAGAAGAAGTACCGCATAAGCCATATAGTCACGGCGCTGATAGACCAGCGGCTTCATTTTCGTCCGTCCTTCTCCTCCCCGGTAACAGCGCGCTTCCATGGCCAGCGCCAGGTCATTCGCCCGCCGGAACGCGGCGATGAACAGCGGCACCAGAAGGGGCACCATGGCCTTCGCTCTCTGGATCAGGTTCCCGCTCTCAAAATCCGCACCCCTGGCGATCTGCGCCTTCATAATTTTATCCGTTTCTTCCATTAAAATAGGAATAAAGCGCAGGGCGATGGACATCATCATCGCGACCTCATGCACCGGCACCCTCAGCTTTTTCAGCGGCTTCATCAGGCTTTCCAGCCCGTCCGTCAGATGGTTCGGCGTTGTGGTCAGCGTCATCAGGGAGGAACCGATGATCAGCAACACCAGACGCACCGCGATCTGTGCGGCCATCCGGATCCCCTCTTTTGTGACGGTCAGCTTCCAGAGGCGCACCACCGGTGTCCCCGGCGTCAGAAACAGGTTGAACACCAGGGCGAACAGCAGAAGGAACAGGATCGTACGCATTCCCTTGACCATATAGCGGAACGGGACGTGGGAAAGCCGGATACAGACCGCCAGAAATGCCGCCGCCATCACATACCCCCACAGATTGTTCACCAGAAAAAGGGAAATGATGAAAAGCAGCGTCGCCGTCAGCTTCACCCGGCTGTCCAGCCGGTGCAGCAGGGAGTCCGTCTGATAATATTGTCCCAGCGTGATATCTCTCAGCATTTCTCTTTTTCTCCCATCGCTCCGCGGCCCGCAGCAGGGCCGTCCCATTTCCCGCCCAGCGCCTTCAGGATCGTGTCGCGGGCCTCGGGCACGGTCGTGGCGTCGGTATCCACCGCAAAGCCCGCCGCGCTCAGGCGGTGAAGAATATCCGTCACCTGCGGCACCGCCAGTCCCACTTCCTCCAGCTCCCGCTTATGCCGGAACACCTGCCGCGGTTCTCCGTCGAAAAGGATATGGCCCTGACTCATCACCACGATCCGTTCCACATAGTTCGCCACATCTTCCATGCTGTGGGAAACCAGGACCACGCTGATCCCCGTTTCCTTTTTCAGCCCGGCGATCTGGCCCAGAATCTCATCCCGGCCCTTCGGATCCAGTCCGGCCGTGGGCTCGTCCAGCACCAGGATTTTCGGCTCCATCGCCAGCACACCCGCGATCGCCGCACGGCGCTTTTGCCCGCCGGACAGCTCGAAGGGGGACTGGCCGTACAGAGCTTCCGGAATCCCCACCAGTTCCAGCGCGCGCCTGGCCCGCTTCTGCACTTCTTCCCTGGGCAGCCCCAGGTTGTTGGGACCGAAACAGACATCCGAAAATACGTCCGCTTCAAAAAGCTGGTGCTCCGGATACTGGAAGACCAGACCCACACTGCTGCGCAGCTCCTTTTTGGGAAATCCCGCTTCCCAGATATCCCGTCCGTTCCAGGTGATCCTCCCCTGCGACGGCCGGATCAGTCCGTTCAGATGCTGGACCAGCGTGGACTTGCCGGACCCGGTGTGCCCGATCAGGCCGATGAACTGTCCGTCCGGGATTTCCAGACAGATGTCGTCCAGCGCGCGCACGGGAAGCTGTGTGTCCGCGCCATATATATAAGTCACATGCTCCAGTTTCAGTGCCATCACGCCGTCCCTCCGTCAACCGCGTCCGGCTCTTCCTCTCCAACGTTCCAGCCGTCCGCGCCCGCTTCTTTTGCTCCGGCCGCTCCGCCGGCCGCGTTCTTCCGGTCCCTCAGCTTTTTCAGCTCCAGCTCCAGTTCCTCCGCCGTCAGAATGCCGTCCGGCAGCGGAAGCCCGCTTTTCTGCAGCGCATAGGCCAGAAGCGTCACCTGCGGGACGTCCAGGCGCAGCGCTTTCAGTTGTTCTACATGGGAAAAAACCTCCCGGGGCGTCCCCTGCATGACGATCCTGCCCTTGTCCATCACGAACACCCTGTCGGCATATATGACCTCTTCCATATAATGCGTGATCAGGATCACCGTCACCCGCTCCACGTCATTGAGCGCTCTTGCGGCCCGGATCACGCTTTTTCGCCCGTCGGGATCCAGCATGGCCGTCGGCTCATCCAGCACAATGCATTTCGGGTGCATCGCCAGCACGCCCGCGATGGAGACCCGCTGCTTCTGGCCGCCGGAAAGCTTATTGGGAGAATGCTTCCGGTACGCATACATCCCCACCGCACGCAGACTCTCCTCCACCCGTTCCCAGATCTCCTTCGTGGGAACGCCCATGTTCTCCGGGCCAAAGCCGACATCCTCCTCCACCACCTGCCCGATGATCTGGTTGTCGGGATTCTGAAAAACCATTCCGGCGCTCTGCCGTACGTCCCAGACGTTCTCCTCCTTTGCGGTATCCTTTCCGTCCACAAAAATGGAGCCCTCCGTCGGCACCAGCAGCGCGTTGATATGCCTGGCGAGCGTGGACTTTCCGGAACCGTTATGCCCCAGAATGGCGATGAACTGCCCCGGCTCCACGGAAAGGCTCACATCGTCCACCGCTCTCGTGACGCCCTCCGCGTTCCCTTCCTCATTCAGTTTTACATAGTCATAGCTCAGATGACTGCTCTCAATGATGCCCATTCACTTTCTCCGATCTCCCGCCGCCGAACGCTCTCTCCGATGTGTTTTCCGCAAACACAAAAGGGCCGCCGCAAACGCAACAGCCCCCTGCTCATTTTCTTTCAGATTAATTCAAGCACAACTTCCATCGCGCCGTCCCCTTTGCGCTGGCCGATCTTGATGATCCTGGTATAACCACCTTTGCGGTCCGCATATTTGGGAGCGATCTCATCGAACACCTTCGCGGGCATGTCGATCTTCTTTGTGCCCCGTTTCCGGCCCTTGCCTTCCTTCGGAACCTCTGTCACAGGATAGAAAACGCGCAGCATCTGGCGTCTCGCGTGAAGTCTGGAGGGCAGGTCCTTGCGGATTTCCTTTTCCACTTCGTCATAAACGGTCACTTTCTTGCCGTCCACGACTTCCTTCACCCGCTTGCCGTCCTTGTCCTTGCGGGGAACCTTCGCGGTCACCTTCACGGTCTCGTAGTTGTCCTTCTCCCTGATGCCCATGGCGATGATGCCTTCGGCGATCTTGCGGACTTCCTTCGCTTTCGCTTCGGTAGTGATGATTCTGCCTCTGTAGAGCAGGCTCGTCACCTGGCTTCTCAGAAGCGCTTTCCTCTGATCGGATGTTCTTCCCAGTTTTCTGTATTTTGCCATTGTCTTGCTTTCCTTTCATTCATGTTCATCCGGCGACGCTCATCGGACTTATTCACCGAATGCCTGTTTCGCCCTGCGGCGTCCCGCCGTCCCTTCGGACGGCCGTTTCATGAATCTCTGCGCGCATCGCGCGCCACACCCCCGCGCCGTTCGGACTTACCGGAAATGTGCCCCGCAGTTCGGGAATCAGCGCTCGCCCTGTGGGCGAGCTTCATTCTTCGCTCGGCCTGAAATGAAAACCTAGCTCGCTGATCTTCGTCTGCACTTCCTCCAGGGATTTCCGGCCCAGGTTGCGGACCTTCATCATATCCTCCGGCGTTTTGTTGATCAGCTCCTCCACCGTGTTGATCCCGGCGCGTTTCAGACAGTTATAGGAACGCACGGAGAGTTCGAGCTCATCAATGCTCATTTCCAGAACCTTTTCCTTCTCGTCGTCTTCCTTTTCCACCATGACCTCCGCGGTCCTGGCGTTCTCGGAAAGATCGATAAAGAGGCTCAGATGTTCGCTAAGTACCTTTGCAGCCAGACTGACAGCTTCATCGGGAGCGAGCGTGCCGTTGGTATATACATCCAGCGTGAGTTTGTCGTAATCCGTCACCTGTCCCACGCGGGTATTTTCCACGGTCATATTCACCCTCTCCACGGGAGTATAGATGGAATCGATGGCGATTACGCCGATGGGCAGATCGTCGCTCTTATTCCTGTCCGCGCTCACATAGCCCCGGCCCCTGGTAATGGTCAGTTCGATGTAGAGCTTGCTCTCCTTGCCGCCGCTCAAAGTAGCGATCACAAGATCGGGATTGAGGATCTCAATATCCTGGTCAACCTGAATATCGGAAGCGTGTACAACACCCTCGCCTTCAAATTCGATATACGCGGTTTTGGGCTCATTCGTCTCGCTGTTGTTCTTGATCGCCAGACTCTTGATGTTCATGATGATCTCAGTCACATCTTCCTTCACGCCGGGGATCGAGGAAAACTCATGCAGCACGCCCTCGATCTTCACCTGGCTCACTGCCGCGCCGGGCAGGGAGGAAAGCATGATTCTTCTTAAGGAGTTCCCCAGCGTAATGCCGTATCCCCTCTCCAGAGGCTCCACCACGAACTTGCCATACTTCTTGTCATCAGAGATTTCGGCAACCTCAATATTGGGTCTTTCAAAATCAAACACTGCAAATATCCTCCTTTACGAACCCACTTCGACGGATACTGACTCTCATTATTTGGAATACAACTCAACGATCAGCATTTCATTTACCGGAACGTCGATCATCTCCCTGGTCGGAAGCTGTTTGATCGTCCCTTTGAATGCCTCTTTATCAACATCCATCCACTCGGGATACAGTCTTCCCGCGGTCACTTCGAGGATATCCTTGTATCTCTGCATGCTCTTCGCTTTTTCCTTCAGCTCGATCACATCGCCGGCCTTGACCTGATAGGAAGGAATGCTCACCGTCCGGCCGTTCACCAGAACATGCTTGTGGCCGACGACCTGACGCGCCTCTCTTCTGGTCCGCGCAAAGCCCATACGGAACACCACGCTGTCCAGTCTGGCCTCCAGCATGCGCATCAGATTTTCACCGGTCATGCCCTTCATCCGGTCCGCCTTCTCATAGTAATTGCGGAAGGGCTTCTCCAGAACGCCGTAGATGAACTTGGCTTTCTGCTTCTCGCGGAGCTGCGTGCCGTACTCGCTCATCTTCTTGCCGGCCTTTACCGCCCTGTTGGACTTCTTATCGTAGCCCAGATAGCTGGGTTCCAGGCCGAGCGCTCTACATCTTTTCAGTACAGGTACTCTGTTTACTGCCATTTTATTTTTTTCCTCCAGATTATTGTTTACAGCATTATACAGCCTCCGGTCCGAAAGGCACAAAATCCCTCCGCCGGCCTGCGGCTGTCATGTCTTCATCCAACATTCAAACACAGGCGCAAATGCCTGCGCAGCCTTCGCCCATGCATCCCATGCGTGCACGGGCCCGCCGCCGTCCGGTCATATCCGAAACGAGGCGGACGTTCGGTCATACGCGGCGGCGCTTGGGCGGACGGCATCCGTTGTGAGGAACCGCTGTCACGTCCTTGATGCTCAGCACGCTCAGGCCGCAGGCGGACAGCGCGCGGATCGCGGCTTCACGCCCCGAACCGGGTCCCTTTACGAATACATCGACTGTCTTGAGCCCATGGATCAGGGCAGCCTTCGTCGCTGTTTCCGCAGCCATCTGCGCTGCATACGGGGTAGATTTCCTTGAACCCTTAAATCCCAGACCGCCGGCAGAAGCCCAGCTTAAGGCATTGCCTTCAGCGTCCGTCAACGTCACGATGGTGTTGTTGAAGGAAGACTGAATGTGTGCCTGTCCGTGTTCAACGTTTTTCTTGACACGCTTTTTGGTCACTCTTTTTGTAACTTTTTTGTTTGCCATTTAAACTAACCTACTTTCCCCTGTTTGAATTATTTTTTCTTGTTCGCGATGGTTCTCCTGGGACCCTTTCTCGTCCTGGCGTTGGTCTTCGTTCTCTGACCGCGGACCGGAAGTCCCTTACGGTGACGGATGCCTCTGTAGCAGCCGATCTCCTGTAATCTCTTGATATTCAGGGCAACCTCTCTTCTCAGATCGCCTTCCACCATCATGGTGGACTCGATGACCTCGCTGATCCTCTTGACCTCGTCATCGGTCAGATCCCTGCAGCGCGTGTCGGGATTGACGCCTGCCTGGGCCACGATCCTGGTCGCGCTGGGTCTGCCGATCCCATAAATATAGGTCAGACCGATCTCCACGCGCTTTTCTCTCGGTAAATCAATACCTGCAATACGAGCCATTTACCTTTCCTCCATTCTGTGCGAATTGGCCTCTCTACGCACAATGAGCACAGGGCATAAATATCCTGTGCATTCTCAAAACAGTTACTAATTGACTGGGGTACCATGTACCCAACCGGCGAACCGGTCTTTCCGATACTCTCACGGACGCTCCGTGCGGACAACATGTGCTTTACGCACCGGCCAGAGGCCGTCTGTGTGCTCCTTCACACAACGATGTCCGACTCCTGAGATCAGGAGCCTTATTTCGGTATCAAAAAGTAATCTCCCGCAGCAAAATGTCCCGCAGCGTTCAATTATTTTCAAGCGGACCTTAGTAATAATCCGCTGCCAGCCTTCTCACATGCCGACACGGCGATTCCAAAACGGATCAGCCCTGTCTCTGCTTGTGTTTGGGATTCTCACAGATAATTCTGATCGCTCCCTTCCTTTTGATGACTTTGCACTTTTCGCAAATCGGTTTTACGGATGCTCTTACCTTCATCTCCTTACCTCCTTTCAAAAAGACCGTTTCCTATTATATCATGTGTTTTTCGGGAATGCAAGGGTTTATTCCGAAAAATGGAACCTTCGCAGCCGCTTCGCTTGCTGCGAAGTATCGCGATATTGTTCGCCTCCGGCTCACAATATCGCTCACTTGTCTCTCCAGATAATACGCCCTTTTGTGAGGTCGTAGGGGGAGAGCTCCAGCGTCACGCGGTCGCCGGGCAGGATCCGGATGAAGTTCTGGCGCAGCTTGCCGCTGATGTGCGCCAGCACACGGTGCCCGTTCTCCAGCTCCACCTGGAACATGGTATTGGGCAGCTTCTCCACGACGGTTCCCTCGATCTCAATAACATCTGCTTTCGACATTCAAAAATACCTCCATTATTGCTTCCGCTCTTTATACAGCCTGATATACCGTTTGATCTTCGTATCGGCGTCCGCCGGATTGACGGAAAGCGCCTCCAGCTCCCGATCGGTCATGCCGTCGCAGAGGATCCGAATATGCTTCCCGTTCTTTTTCTTCGGTTTTTTCCACGTTTTGTACACGCCGTCCGCCAGAAGTGCGAAATCCCCTTCCTGTCCGACAACGAGATACAGGGTCCCCCTGTCATGTCCGGCCAGAGAAACGGCCAGCTTTCCAACCATCTGGATCCTCCATTCTCATAGCAGCGTGAGTATTTCAGGTTCTCCGTCGGTCACAAGAACCGTGTTCTCGTAATGGGCCGACAGCGAGCCGTCACGGGTCACCGCCGTCCAGCCGTCCTTCAGGAAATTCACTTCCCAGCCGCCGGCATTGATCATCGGTTCCACAGCCAGCGTCATTCCCGCCTGGAGTCTGACGCCCCTTCTCCTCTGTGCGAAATTCGGGATTTCCGGATCCTCATGCAGGGAAGTCCCGATCCCGTGTCCCACCAGATCCCGGACGATCCCGTATCCGAACGGGCGGACATACGCGTCGATCGCAGCGGATATGTCGTACAGATGCATGCCTTCCCTTGCGGCCTTTATCCCTTCAAAAAAACTCTGTCTGGTCACGTCGATGAGCTTCTGCGCCTCCGGCGTGATCCTTCCCACCGCATGTGTTCTGGCGGCGTCGGAATGATATCCCTTGTAGATCAGTCCCGCGTCCAGGCTGACGATATCGCCCTCCTTGAGAATACGGGTTCTTTTGGGAATCCCGTGCACCACCTCGTCGTTCACCGAAACGCAGATGGACGCCGGATAACCGTGATAATGCAGGAAATTCGGCACGCCTCCCAGCCCCCGGATCAGCTTTTCGCCCAGCTCATCCACCTCCAGCGTGGACATCCCCGGCCGGATCGCCTCTCCCAGCCTGGCGTGCACCTCCGCGAGCCGTTTTCCGGATTCCCGCATCAGCCCGATCTCCCTGGCGGACTTGATTGAAACAGACATTCTAAAAAACCTCCGCATCTGGCCGTCCTGCCGCTCTTCAGGCGAGGATCGCCCGGATCGCCGCAAACACTTCCTCCATCGGCCTCGTGCCGTCAACAGTCCGAAGCACGCCCTTTTTGCCGTAAAAATCAATCAGAGGCTGTGTCTGTCTGTGATAAACCTCCAGCCGGTTCTTCACGGTCTCCGGTTTATCGTCATCGCGGAGCACCAAAGCGCTGCCGCAGGTATCGCAGATGCCTTCCTGCTTCGGCGGAACATGTTCGATATGGTAAGTGGCCCCGCAGGTCAGGCAGGCTCTTCTGCCGGACATTCTCCGGATGATATTCTCGTCCGGCACATCGACGTTGATCGCATAATCGATCCGGTCTCCCAGCTTTGCGAGGGCCTGATCCAGCACCTCGGCCTGCGGAATGGTGCGCGGGAACCCGTCCAGCACATAGCCGTCCTTACAGTCCTCCTGCGCCACGCGGTCCAGCAGAATGCGCACGGTCAGCTCATCCGGAACCAGGAGCCCCTGATCCATATACTTCTTCGCTTCCATGCCCAGCTCGGTTCCGTTTTTGATGTTCGCGCGGAAAATGTCACCTGTGGAAATATGGGGAACGCCGTATTCCTTCGCGATCATCTTGGCCTGTGTCCCCTTGCCCGCGCCGGGCGCGCCCAACATAATGATCTTCATAGTCGATCCTCCCTGGAAACGGACAGGGACAGTGACGTATGCCGCCCTGTCCCGCCCAAAATCAATCGTTTAAAAAGCCTCTGTAATTCCGGACCAGCATCTGAGATTCGACCTGCTTGATCGTTTCGAGCAGAACGCTCACGATGATGATCAGGCTCGTGCCGCCGAAGGAAACGCTGGCGCCGAATACTCCGTTAAAGAAGTAAGGCAGTACGCATACGATGGTCAGCCCGCAGGCGCCGATGAAAATCAGATAATTCAGTATCCTGTTCAGATAATCGCTGGTGGGCTTGCCGGGACGGATGCCCGGGATAAAGCCGCCCTGCTTTTTCATGTTGTTGGAAACCTCCAGCGGATTGAAGGTGATCGACGTATAGAAGTAGGCGAAAAAGATCACCAGCACAATATACACCACCAGACCGAGGGAGTACCAGAGCTCGCCGGGCCTGCACCAGTAGCTGGAATTCAGCGCCCGGATAATATGCATCCCGATCCCATTCCCCTGATAACCGGTGAGCTGGATGATGAGCAGCGGCGTCTGAAAGATGGACTGCGCGAAAATGACGGGGATCACGCCCGCCGTATTCACCTTCAGGGGAATATAGCTGGACTGGCCGCCCACCATCTTGCGCCCCTGCATCTTCTTCGCGTACTGCACGGGAATCTTTCTTGTCGCATCGTTCAAAACGATGACAAGCACGACCATCCCAATGATGATCGCAAGAATAACGACCGCTGAGAGCACGCGGACCGCAATGGGGCCGCTGCTCACGAACTGCTCATAGAGACTGGCGAAATCGTTGGGCAGACGGGAAATGATGTTGATGGTCAGCACGATGGAAATACCGTTGCCGACTCCGTTTTCCGTGATCCGCTCGCCGATCCACATCAGGAACGCACTTCCCGCTGTCAGCGCCGCTATGGCAGTAATGACGTTCAGCGCATTGAAATCCTGCAAAAGCCCCTGACGGCCGAAGCCGATCGACATCGCGGTCGATTCGATCAGGGCGAGACCCACCGTTACATATCTCGTGATGGACGCGATCTTCTTGCGCCCTTCCTCTCCATCCTTATGCATCTCCTCCAGCTTCGGAATCGCGATGGTCAAAAGCTGCATGATGATGGAGGACGTGATATAGGGCGTGATGTTCAGCGCGAACAGCGACATGTTCTCAAAGGAACCGCCGGTGAAGGCGTTAAAGAAGCTGAACGTATCGCCCACCTGCGCGGCGAACCAGTCAGAGAAGAAATGCCTGTTCATGCCGGGAACCGGCAACTGGCATCCGAGTCTGACCAGCACCAGCATCAGGAAGGTAAAGATCAGTTTATTGCGGATATCCTTGATCTTGAACGCATTTTTCAGGGTAGTAAGCATTTACATCACCTCAGCACTTCCACCAAGCGCCTCGATCTTTTCCTTTGCGGATGCACTGAATGCATTTGCCTTCACATCGAGCTTCTTGGTAAATTCTCCGTTTCCAAGAATTTTCACACCGTCTCTGGGGTTCTTCACGATCCCCCTTTCGATCAGAGTCTCAACAGAAACTGTCTCTCCGTTATCAAATACTTCCAGTGCGCTCAAATTGATTGCGACGATGTCCTTCGTGTTTCTGTTGGTGAAACCTCTCTTTGGAATACGTCTGTATAAAGGCATCTGGCCGCCTTCGAAGCCGATCCTGGGCGCGCCGGAACGGGCTTTCTGACCCTTATGTCCCTTGCCCGCCGTCTTGCCGTTGCCCGAACCATGTCCGCGGCCCCTTCTGAAATTGTTGCTGTGTCTGGAGCCTTCCGCCGGCCGTAAATTAGATAATTCCATTTCCTGATACCTCCTTACCTTAAGCTTCTTCCACTTTCAGCATATATCCGACCTGCTGGATCATACCTCTGGTAGAAGCGTTATCAGGCATGATAACCGTCTTATGCATCTTCGTAAGGCCCATGGCCGCCACCGTCGCCCTGTGCTTGGGCACAGCGCCGATGGGGGACTTGACCAGCGTGATCTTTAATTTTTTCTCATCCATTTTCCGTTCCTCCCTTAAGCCATGATTTCCGCTACGGATTTCCCGCGTTTGGCCGCCACTTCTTCGGGAGTCTTGATCTGGCCCAGGCCATGAAGCGTCGCGAGCACTACGTTCTGCTTATTGGTGGAGCCGAGAGCCTTCGTACGGATGTTCCTGATGCCGGCCAGCTCGCACACGCTGCGGGCAGGACCGCCGGCGATGATGCCGGTACCTTCGGGAGCTTTCTTGAGCAACACGGTCGCGGAACCGTACTTGCCGAGGAAATCATGCGTAATGGAATTGTTCTCATCCAGCGCGACGGTGATCAGGTGCTTGGACGCGTCCTCCTTGCCCTTGCGAATCGCCTCCGGAATTTCCGTGGATTTTCCCAGGCCGACGCCAACGTGACCGTTGCCGTCGCCCACTACGACAAGCGCCGTGAAACGCATGTTGCGGCCGCCCTTTACAACCTTGGTAACACGTTTGATGGAAACTACTTTTTCTGTCAATTCCAGATTCGTAGTATCAATGATCGTTCGTCTCATCTGTTGTGTTCTCCCTTCCTAGAATGTCAGGCCAGCTTCTCTGGCTGCTTGCGCTAAAGCTGCAACTTTGCCCTGGTAGATGTAGCCGCCGCGGTCAAACACAACCTCGGTGATCCCCTTTTCCAGCGCGCGTTTTGCGATCACGGTGCCAAGATATGCCGCCGCCTCGACGTTGTTGGTCTTCTCCAGCTCCGCCTTCACATCCTTTTCCAGGGTGGAAGCCGCCGCCAGGGTATTCCCCACCGTATCGTCGATCACCTGGGCATACATATGATTATTGCTTCTGAATACGGCCAGACGCGGTCTTTCCGGCGTGCCCGCCAGATGGTGGCGTATTCTTCTGTGCTTATTCTCGCGAACGAGTTTCCTGGATTTTTTACTAACCATTTCCACACTCTCCTTATCTGTTATTTCTTGCCAGTCTTGCCGACCTTGCGTCTGATCACCTCATCGGAGTACTTGATGCCCTTGCCCTTGTAAGGCTCCGGTCTCCTCTTGTCCCGGATATCGGCCGCATACTGGCCGACCTTTTCCTTGTCGATACCCTTGATGATGATGACGTTCTGGCCTTCCACAACTGATTCAATGCCCTCCGGATCTTCCATTTCCACCGGATGGGAATAACCTAAGGATAATGTCAGCTTCTTTCCTGCCTTGGCGGCCCTGTAGCCAACGCCGTTGATCTCCAGCTTCTTCTGATACCCTTCCGTAACGCCGACCACCATATTGTGGATCAGCGTCCTGGTCAGACCGTGCAGGGACTTCATTTTCTTTAAGTCATTGGGCCGGGTAACGATGACGTGACCCGCCTCCATTTTGATCTCCATCTCAGAGGGAAGCACTCTCTCCAGCGTTCCCCTGGGACCCTTTACCGTCACTTTATTATTTTCTGCGATGTCCACAGTCACACCTGCGGGGATCGCGATTGGCATTCTTCCGATCCGTGACATGCCCGTACCTCCTGTTTCTGTTACCAAACATACGCGAGCACTTCACCGCCGACCTGCAGCTCCCTCGCCTTTTTATCGGTTACAACGCCCTGATTGGTGGAAATGATCGCGATGCCAAGTCCGCCTAACACTCTGGGCAGATCCTCCTTGCCGGCGTAAACGCGCAGGCCGGGTTTGGAAATTCTCGTGATGCCGGAAATGACCTTGTCATTCTTATCCTCGCCGTATTTCAGGGTGATATGGATGGTCTTGAAGGTCCCCTCGTCCAGCACGTCATATTTGCGGATATATCCCTCCTCCAGAAGGATCTGTGCGATGGCCAGTTTCATTTTGGAAGCAGGTATATCTACCGTATCATGTTTTGCAGTATTTGCGTTACGGATTCTGGTAAGCATATCTGCAATGGGATCGCTCATGTTCATTGTGATTTACCTCCTTTTTACCAACTGGCCTTCTTGACGCCCGGGATCTGGCCCTTGTATGCCAGCTCGCGGAAACAGATCCTGCAGATCCCGTACTTTCTCAGAACGGAATGGGGACGTCCGCATATTCTGCAGCGTGTATATCCTCTGGTGGAGAACTTGGGGGGGCGCTGCTGTTTAATTTTCATTGCTGTTTTCGCCATGAAACCATTTACCTCCTTCTCACTTCGCGAAAGGCATGCCGAACAGTCTCAGCAGTTCGCGCGCCTCTTCGTCAGTCTTCGCCGTAGTGACAACGATCACATCCATACCTCTGACCTTATCCACCTTGTCGTATTCGATCTCAGGGAAGATCAACTGCTCCTTGATGCCCAGGGCATAGTTGCCTCTGCCGTCAAAGGAGTCGGCGCTCACGCCGCGGAAGTCACGCACGCGGGGAAGCGCGAGGTTGACGAGACGATCCATGAAATCATACATCTTCTCGCCGCGAAGAGTCGTCTTGCACCCGATCGCCATTCCTTCTCGGATCTTGAAGTTTGCGACGGATTTTTTCGCTTTCGTAAGAACGGCCTTCTGTCCGGTGATGGTCTCAATGTCCTTCATGGCGGATTCCAGGATCTTGGCATTCTCCCTGGCTTCTCCGACACCCATGTTGATGACGATCTTTTCGAGCTTCGGAACTTCCATCACGTTCTTGTAGCCGAATTTTTTGATCATAGCGTCTACGATCTCGTCTTGATATAAGCTTTTCAGTCTGCTCACGTTTTAAGCCTCCTTCCTGGAATCAGTCGATCACGTCGCCGGTGGATTTCGCGTAACGCACCTTTTTGCCGTTCTCCATTTTGAAGCCAACACGGGTCGCTTTTCCTTTGTGAACGTACATGACGTTGGAAATATCTATCGGCGCTTCCATCTGAATGATCCCGCCATTCTGGTTCGCAGCAGAAGGCTTCGTGTGCTTGGTCACCATGTTGATCTTCTCAACGGTGACCCGCCCCGCCTTTTTGTCAATGGCGATCACTTTTCCCTCTTTATCCCTGTCCTTGCCGGCGATGACCTTCACGGTGTCGCCCTTTTTAATCTTCATCGTAGCCATGCAGCACCTCCTATAATACTTCCGGAGCCAGAGAAGCAATCTTCATAAACTGCTTGTCACGGAGCTCACGCGCCACCGGCCCGAAAATACGGGTCCCTCTGGGGGTCTTGTCATCCTTGATGATGACGGCGGCATTCTCGTCGAATTTGATATAAGAACCGTCCTTGCGGCGCATTCCCTTGACGGAACGGACCACAACGGCCTTCACAACGTCGCCCTTCTTTACAACCCCGCCGGGTGTTGCATCTTTGACACTGGCAACGATGATGTCACCGATATTCGCGTATCTTCTCGTAGAGCCTCCCATAACCCTGATGCAAAGGATCTCCTTCGCCCCGGTGTTATCGGCCACTCTCAGTCTTGTTTCCTGTTGAATCATGATCAATTCTCCTTCCAGCCAAATTGCCGCATATCCGATTATTTGGCTCTCTCAATGATCTCCACAAGTCTCCATCTCTTGTCCTTGGACAGAGGCCTTGTTTCCATGACCTTTACCGTGTCGCCGATCCTGCACTCGTTCTTCTCGTCATGCGCCTTGAGCTTATAGGTCTCCTTCACGATCTTCTTGTAAAGCGGATGCTTCACATGATCTTCGATGGCAACGACGATTGTTTTGTCCATTCTATCGCTAACGACTTTGCCGGTACGTGTCTTTCTCAAATTGCGTTCCACGTCTGTTTACTCCTTTCTGGATAGGCTCTTATTCCGCGACCCTGGCCTTCTGCGTGATCACCGTCTGGATTCTGGCGATGTTCTTGCGCACCTCCCGGATCCTTGCCGTATTGTCAAGCTGGTTCGTCGCGTTCTGGAATCTCAGATTGAAAAGCTCCTTCTTCGCAGCAACCAGTTCCTGCGCCAGATCCGCCGCGGATTTGCTGTTTAAATCTTCCAAATATTTCTTAGACTTCATTCGTCACACCGCCTTCCATATCTGCTTTTGAAACGATCTTGCATTTGCAGGGAAGCTTATGCATCGCCAGACGCAGCGCTTCCTTTGCGAACTCATCGGAAACTCCGGCGATCTCAAACATGACGCGCCCGGGCTTTACCACCGCAACCCAGTATTCCAGGGTGCCCTTGCCGGAACCCATACGGGTCTCAGCCGGTTTGGCCGTCACAGGCTTGTCGGGGAAGATCTTAATCCAGACCTGGCCGTTACGCTTCGTATAACGGGTCAGCGCGATACGGGCCGCCTCAATCTGATTGGATTTGATCCAGCAGGGCTCAAGCGCCACCAGACCGTACTCACCATATGTGATGGTGTTGCCGCGCATCGCTTTTCCCCTCATGGAACCGCGGAACTGTTTGCGGCGTTTCACTCTTTTCGGCATTAACATTATTTATCGCTCCCTTCCTTGTTTCCCTTCGCAGGAAGTACCTCGCCCTTGTAGATCCAGACCTTGACTCCAACCTTGCCATAAGTCGTATCTGCCTCGGCGAACCCGTAGTCGATGTCAGCTCTTAAGGTCTGCAGCGGGATCGTGCCCTCGCTGTAGAACTCGGTGCGCGCGATATCGGCACCGCCCAGACGGCCCGCGCATGCGGTCTTGATGCCCAGCGCACCCGACTTCATCGTTCTGCCGATGCAGGACTTCATCGCCCGGCGGAAGGATACGCGGTTCTCCAACTGCTGCGCGATATTCTCGGCGACGAGCTGCGCATCCTTGTCGGGGCGCTTGATCTCCTTGATATCGATCAGGACCTTCTTATCGGTCAGCCTGGAGAGCTCCTTCTTCGTCACTTCGATCTCCGCGCCGCCCTTGCCGATCACAACGCCCGGCTTGGCCGTATAGAGGATCACCTTCACTCTGTCGGAGGCTCTTTCGATCTCGATCCGGGAAACGCCGGCGGAATGCAGCTTCTTCTTCAGAAATTGCCTGATTTTATAATCTTCTACCAAAAAGTCCGCGTATTCCGCATCCGCGTACCACCGGGAATCCCAGTCCTTGATCACGCCGACTCTTAAACCATGAGGATTTACTTTCTGTCCCATTTATTTTTCCTCCTACTTTTTCTCATCAAGCACTACAGTGATATGGCACATTCTCTTTAAGATCCTGTAGGCTCTGCCCTGCGCTCTCGGATGGATCCGCTTCATGATGGGGCCGGTGCCCGCATAGCACTCCGCCACATAAAGGTTCTCCTTCTTCATGCCGTTGTTGTTCTCCGCGTTCGCGATCGCGGATTCGAGCAGCTTCTTCACAAGGCCGGAAGCATATCTGGGATTGTATGTCAGGATGCCCAGAGCGGTCTCAACGTCCTTGCCTCTGATGGCATCCAGCACAAAACATGCTTTGGGTACAGACACTCTCGCATAGGATAACTTCGCAGAAGGTCTTGTATCTTTTTTCGCATTTCTCTCTCTCTTGATCTGGGATCTGTGTCCTTTCGCCATGGATAAAACCTCCTTTCCGTTACCTCACTTTGGACTTCTTTTCGTCTTTTCCGTGACCTCTGTAGGTCCTTGTCGCCACGAATTCGCCGAGCTTGTGTCCGACCATATCTTCAGTTACATATACCGGAACATGTTTGCGGCCGTCGTGAACTGCAAAGGTGTGTCCCACGAAGGACGGGAAAATTGTAGAACGACGGGACCAGGTCTTGATGACCTGCTTCTGTCCGGAAGCGTTCTGCGCGTCAACCTTTTTCAACAGGCTGGCGTCTGCGAACGGACCTTTTTTCAGTGATCTTGCCATGATTCTTCTCCTCCTTATTTAATCGCTCTGCCGTCTCTTCTTCTCACGATCAGCTTGTTGGACGCCTTCTTGGCTCTGCGGGTCTTCAAGCCGAGCGCGGGCTTGCCCCAGGGAGTGCTCGGGCCGGGCCGGCCGATACCGGTCTTGCCTTCGCCGCCGCCGTGCGGATGATCGTTCGGGTTCATGACGGAACCGCGGACGGTAGGACGGATGCCCATATGGCGCTTGCGGCCGGCCTTACCGTAGTTGATCAGGTTGTGGTCACCGTTGCCCACAACGCCGACGGTCGCGCGGCATACGAGAGGAACCATTCTCATTTCACCGGAAGGAAGTCTCAGCGTAGCGTATTTGCCTTCCTTCGCCATCAACTGTGCGCTGTTGCCGGCGGAACGGACCATCTGGCCGCCCTTTCCGGGATACAGCTCGATATTGTGCACCTGCGTACCGACCGGGATCTCGGACAGCGGCAGGCAGTTGCCGACTCTCACTTCGGCCTCGGGACCGTTCATGACCTTCTGGCCGACCTGCAGTCCTTCGGGAGCGATGATATAGGCTTTCTGGCCGTCTGCATAGCAGATCAGCGCGATATTGGCGGTTCTGTTGGGATCGTACTCGATGCCGACCACCGTTGCGGGAATACCGTCCTTGTTCCTTCTGAAGTCGATGATCCTGTACTGCCTGCGGATGCCGCCGCCCCGGTGGCGCACAGTGATCTTGCCCTGGTTATTGCGGCCGGAATTCTTCTTCAGGGATACGCACAGGCTCTTCTCAGGGGCCTGCTTGGTGATCTCCGCATGGTCCGATCCGGTCATGTGTCTTCTGGACGGTGTATAGGGATTATAGGTCTTGATTCCCATGATGTTTTCTCCTTTTACTCAATTTATTATCGTGCTTTTTTTGCACATATCCGGGACCGCTTTTACAGCCCTGTGAAGATCTCGATCTCCTTGCTGTCGGCCGTCAGCGTGACGATGGCCTTTTTGATCTTCGCGGTCCTGCCGACCACCATGCCGCGCCTTTTCTTCTTGCCGGGCACGTTCAGGGTATTGACCTTGGCGACCTTTGCGCCTTCGAACATCTTCTCCACAGCCTCTTTGATCTGTGTCTTGTTCGCTTCCGGATGCACCAGGAAGGTATATTTTTTCTCGCTCATGCCGGCCATGCTCTTCTCCGTGATGACTGGCCTGAGGATCACGTCGTAATATTTAATGTCAGCCATTATGCGTATACCTCCTCGATCGTCTTAACCGCGTCCTTCGTCAGAACCACCTTGCCGGCCTTCATCACGTCATATACGTTGATCGTACTGGGAAGGGCCATCTGCACATCGGGAACGTTCCGGGCACTCATCATTACATTTGTATCGTTCTCATTCAGGACGACCAGACCTCTGCCCACGTTCAGGTTCTTCATGACCTGCACGAAGCTCTTCGTCCTGATCGCATCGAATTTCAGTTCGTCCACAACGATCAGGTTGGAGGACGCCACCTTGTCGGTGAGCGCGGACTTCAGCGCCGCTCTCTTCTCTTTCCGGTTCATCTTAAAGGAATAATCCCTGGGCACCGGCGCGAAAACCACGCCGCCTCCCGTCCACTGGGGCGCTCTCGTGGAGCCCTGCCTCGCATGGCCGGTCCCCTTCTGTCTCCAGGGCTTCCGACCGCCGCCGGATACTTCCGCGCGGGTCTTGGCCTTCTGCGTTCCCTGGCGTTTATTGGCCAACTGCTGCACCACTGCCAGATGCACCAGATGCTCGTTGATCTCGACGCCGAACACCGCATCGCTCAGCTCGATGGTGCCGACTTCTTTTCCTTCCATATTATAAACAGTCACGTTTGCCATCTGTGTATTCCTCCTTTCCCGGTTTATGCTTCCACCTTGGTGGTTTCTTTCAGCGTGACCAGGGCCTTCTTCGGTCCCGGCACAGCGCCCTTTACGAGGATCAGGTTCTTTTCCGCATCAACCCTCACGACGTCCAGATTCTGGACTGTCACTCTCACGCAGCCCATGTGTCCGGGCATTCCCTTGCCCTTGAACACGCGGCCGGGCGTGGTGGCGGAGCCGTTGGAACCCTGATGGCGGTGGAACTTGGAACCGTGGGCCATGGGGCCTCTGTGCTGTCCCAGTCTCTTGATCGCGCCCTGGAACCCTTTGCCCTTGCTGATCGCCGTCGCGTCCACTCTGTCGCCCACTTCAAAGATATCGGCCCGGATCTCCTGTGCCAGCTTGTATTCGGAAGCATTCTCAAAGCGGAACTCCCTCACATATCTCTTGCAGGAGACGCCCGCCTTCTCAAAATGACCCTTCTGGGCCTTGTTCACGCCATGCCTGCGCAGCACGTCCTTTTTGCCTGCCTTGTCCCGGTTGACAACTCTTTCCTTCTTGTCCACGAAGCCGACCTGAACCGCTTCGTAGCCGTCGTTTTCCTTCGTCTTGATCTGGGTCACCACGCAGGGGCCGGCGGAAAGCACGGTCACGGGCACCAGAACGCCGTCGTCGTTGAAGATCTGGGTCATTCCGACCTTGATCGCTAAAATACCTTTTTTCATGATTTACCTCCTGTTTTGTCTACATAGCGGAATGTTCGCGGCTTTCCTTCTCCCCGGCGGAAGCGGTCAAAGCGGTTGGACCATTCATACGTCTTTGTAGAGGTCTGCTGATTTTCGGGATCCTTATCTGGTTTTCATCTTGATGTCGATGTACACACCGGCAGGCATCTCCAGCCGCTGCAGCGCATCCACGGTCCGGGGAGTCGGCGTGATGATGTCGATCAGCCGCTTGTGAGTCCTGCGCTCGAACTGCTCTCTGGAATCCTTGTACTTGTGCACCGCGCGCAGGATCGTGACCACTTCCTTCTTGGTGGGAAGCGGCACGGGCCCGCTCACCTGTGCGCCGTTTTTCCGGACAGTCTCGATGATCTTCTTCGCGGACGCGTCCACCAACTGATGGTCATACGCCTTCAGCGTGATTCTCATAACCTGTGTTGCCATAAAAAAAGTCGCCTCCTTTTCGCGCTTTTGAAATAAGTGCGACAAGCGGTGACTGTACACTCTCCCGTGTGTGTCCTTTTGATAAGCAACCCGGAAAGAACCCTTCTTCCCCTTATCACGGACGCGCACGCCGTTTCCCCTGCCCGCGCAGATCTCCCCGCGCCGTCGACAGGTGCTGTTGGTCGGTACAGTGACTTGTCGTCAGTTTTCTAACTTGACATTCGCTCCACGGAAAACCTGCCGGGGATTATGTCTTTTCCCGGGCAGCAACCTCACGCTTCACAGCTATCATGTCACAGCATCCCAATTATAAAGGAAGAAAGGGAAAAAAGCAAGTATTATTTTAAAAAATTTTCCGCCCGGTCCCCGGCGCGCAGGTACGCCGCGCAGTCCTCGATGAGCCGCATGGCGATACTGCCCGGGCGCGTCTTTGCCGCCGCTTCCGAAAGCGGGAACCAGGCCGCACCGTCCACCTCGCAGGAAAGCCGCAGCCCGGCCCTTTTCACCCGGGCCAGAAATCCCAGCATCAGAAGCTCCTTCTTCCCGTACGCGTAGCTTCCTATATAAATGGTCCGCTCCACGGGAAGCCCGATCTCCTCCTCCACCTCCCGCGCCGCGCTGCTTTCCGCCGTCTCTCCGGGCTTGATATGCCCCGCCACACAGACATAGTGATCCCTTGACACATAATTCTGCCGCAGAAGCGCCGCCTCCCCGCACTCGTTCACCGCCAGCACGATCACACACGTATCGGGGATATCGAACAGCGGCATCCGGCATCGTCCGCACCAGGGCACCATGCCCTCGTCCCCGATCTCTTTTTCGGTCAGCTTTTCCCCGCAATGGGGACAATAGGTGAAATGCATCTGTGTCCGCTCCTTCCCGCTTCCGCGCGGCGTCCCAGCCTTTGACGGGCGCCGGTCTTTTTTCAGTATATCAGCTTTTCAGACGGCTGTACAGCGTTTTTCTCCGGGCCAAACGCGTCCGGACGCGGACTCCTGCCGTTCCCGCGCCGGACCGGCCTCCGCCGTCGGAAAGCTTCTTCCGCCTCCGCACGGTTTCCGGCTTGCAAAGTCCCGCGCTTTCCTGTAATGTATATTAGGAAAAGACGGGCGCACCGTATGTGCGGGGAAGGGATGTTTGCCCATGTGGATCGCGGACAACTGGAAGGATTATGAAGTGCTGGACACCTCCGGCGGGGAAAAGCTGGAACGGTGGGGCGATTTTCTGCTCATCCGCCCCGATCCCCAGGTCATCTGGAACACGCCCCGGCGGAATCCGGGCTGGAAAAAATGTGACGGTCACTATCACCGCAGCGCAAAGGGCGGCGGCGAATGGGAATTCTTCGGCCTGCCCCGGGAATGGAGCATCGGATACCGGGATCTGACCTTCCGGCTCAAGCCCTTCAGCTTCAAGCACACCGGACTTTTCCCGGAACAGGCCGTCAACTGGGACTGGTTTTCCGGCCTCATCCGGGAGGCCGGCAGGCCGGTGAAGATCCTGAACCTTTTCGCCTATACCGGCGGGGCTACCCTCGCCGCCGCCAGGGCCGGCGCGGCCGTCACGCATGTGGACGCCTCGAAGGGAATGGTCTCCTGGGCCAGGGAAAACGCAGCGGCCAGCGGCCTTTCGCAGGCCCCTGTCCGCTGGCTGGTGGACGACTGTGTGAAATTCGCGGAACGGGAGCTTCGGCGCGGCAGCCGGTATGACGGCATCATCATGGACCCTCCTTCTTACGGGCGGGGTCCCAAAGGAGAAATCTGGAAGATGGAGGAAAATATTTTTTCCCTTCTGGAGCTGACCGCGCAGCTTCTCTCCGATAACGCGCTCTTTTTTCTCCTCAACTCCTACACCACGGGGCTGCAGCCCGCCGTCCTGCGCTACCTGCTCGGCGTCTGCGTCGCCGGACGGCTCGGCGGACAGGTGGAAGCCGGGGAGATCGGCCTTCCGGTCGCCGCGAACGGCCTGATCCTGCCCTGCGGCGCGGCGGGCCGCTGGACGAGGCGCTGAAGCCGGCGCACGCTCCGGCAGGAACGCACCGAACCGGGAGCGGCACGTCCCGGAACGGTTTGACAGCGCCTTTTCTTTCTTACGGCCTATGACAGGCCCCGCGCGGTCCTGCTTCCGATGAGCCCCGTCACCCACTCCCCATAGCCGGGGAAGCGGCGCTCCAGCAGATTTCCTGCCGTATAAACGATCGGCTCCTCACCCGGAAAATACCGGTACATTCTCCACAGATAAAAAACGGCCGTCAGCGCGGCCAGCACGCCCGCGGCGTACAGCGCGCCCTGCGCTCTGTGCCCCAGGAGATAACGGGATATGCCGGCGCAGATCCCCCACAGGATCCACCCGATTGCCAGCGGATGATAAGCCCATCCCCTGGCGAACTGCCCCGTCAGAAAACAGCAGACCGCCCTGGTCATGCCGCAGCCGGGACAGGGCAGGCCGGTGACGATGACAGACGGGCAGAATTCGCCGAACACGAGCTGAACGGCGATATCATACAGAAGCAGCGCCGCGGCGAATCCCCGCCAGGCGCGGATATCCCGCAGGGCTCTGTCCAGGGCGGCCCGTCCCATGCCGCGGCCCCGTTTGCTTCTCACCGGCATAGCCTGACCCTCCGTTCCTTCATTTCCACCAGCCCTTCCTCCTTCATTTTCCGCAGCTCCCGCATCATGGCGCTGCGGTCCACCGCCAGATAATCCGCGCAGTCCGTCAGGGAAAACGGCAGGGTGAAGGTCTCCCCGCCCTGCTGCCGCCCCAGATATTCAAAGCAGATCAGCAGCTTCTGGCGGATGGACCGCTGGCTCAGAATCTCCACATGGATGAGCGTCCTGCGCCTCGCCCGAAGCTGCAGCTCCTCCTGCAGGAACGTGCGCAGCCGCCTCCCCTGCTGCCCAGCGGCCTTCAGCCTTTTTTCGTCCACGCAGGCCATCTGTCCCCGGTTCCGGGAGATCACATAATACAGATGGGATTCCGCATCCGGAAAGCAGCTCCGCCGGAACACATCTCCCGGCTCGTAGCAGTCGATGATCCGGCGCTGATCCTCCATGTTGATGTTTTCCAGAAACGCGCCGCCGGAAAGCAGAATCCCGGCGGCATTTTCGTCGTCCTCCGCCCGCAGGAGCACCTGCCGCTTTTCAAAGCTTCTGACCGTTACGATCCCGGCCCGCACCAGCGCCGCGGCGTCTTTTCCCGCCGCCTTTTCCAGCCTGTCATACGCTTCCATTTTGTCACTCCATCATGTGGTGTATTTTCTTTCCGACCACTATATTTTGTATTATATCTCATACATGTTGCATATGCAACTGCTAAAATGAAATCTGCGTTATATAATCTATCCTGTACCGTCCCGCATGGGGGTGCGGGCGCGATCTGCACAATCACCGGACTCCACTGTAAGCGCCGTCTATAAAATATTTTCCGAGGGGAGCATTTTTCAAATGAAGATCATCAAGCGCAACGGTTCTGAAGTGAGCTTTGACATCGAGAAAATCGTGGCAGCCATCACCAAGGCCAGCAACGCGTCGGAGAACAATCATCTGACGCCCGAACAGATCCACGACATCGCGGAGTACGTGGAATACAAATGTATGAAAATGAACCGCGCGGTCTCCGTAGAAGAAATCCAGGATATGGTGGAAAACCAGATCATGTCCACCGGCGCGTTTGAACTGGCCCGCCGGTATGTCCGCTACCGCTTCCAGCGCACGCTGGTCCGCAAGGCGAACACCACCGACAACCGCATCCTCTCCCTTCTGGAGTGCAACAACGAAGAGGTCAAGCAGGAAAATTCCAACAAGAACCCTACCGTGAACAGCGTGCAGCGCGACTATATGGCGGGCGAGGTCAGCAAGGACCTGACCCAGAGGCTTCTGTTGCCTCCTGATATCGTGGAGGCCGACAAGCAGGGCATCATCCATTTCCATGACTCGGACTATTTCGCCCAGCGCATGCACAACTGCGACCTGGTCAACCTGGAGGACATGCTGCAGAACGGCACCGTCATCAGCGAGACCATGATCGAGAAGCCCCACAGCTTTTCCACGGCCTGCAATATCGCCACGCAGATCATCGCGCAGGTGGCCAGCAACCAGTACGGCGGCCAGAGCATCAGCCTGACCCATCTGGCCCCCTTCGTACAGGTGTCCAGAGACAAGATCCGTTCGGAGGTGCTGGAGGAGATCCGTCTCCTGGGCACGGAGGCCTCCGGCGAGCAGGTCTCCAAAATCGTGGAAGGCCGTCTGCTCAAGGAAATCACCAAGGGCGTGCAGACCATCACCTATCAGATCATCACGCTGATGACCACCAACGGCCAGGCGCCGTTCCTCACCGTGTTCATGTATCTGAACGAGGCCAAGAACGAGCAGGAGAAAAAGGATCTGGCCCTGATCATCGAGGAGACCCTGCGGCAGCGCTATCAGGGCGTCAAGAACGAGGCCGGCGTCTGGGTCACCCCCGCCTTCCCCAAGCTCATCTACGTGCTGGAGGAGGACAACATCGATCCGGGCACGCCTTACTTTTACCTGACCGAGCTGGCCGCCAAATGCACCGCCAGGCGCCTCGTCCCCGATTACATCTCCGAGAAGAAGATGAAGGAGCTCAAAGAGGGCAACTGCTTCCCGGTCATGGGCTGCCGGAGCTGTCTGAACCCCTGGAAGGACGAGAACGGCAATTATAAATTCTACGGCCGCTTCAATCAGGGCGTGGTCACCATCAATCTGCCGGACGTGGCCCTCTCCTCCGGAGGCGACATGGATAAATTCTGGCAGATCTTCGACGAACGGCTGGAGCTCTGCCGCCGCGCGCTGATGTACCGTCACCAGCGCCTGAAGGGCACCCTCTCCGACGCGGCCCCGATCCTCTGGCAGTACGGCGCGCTGGCCCGCCTCCAGAAGGGCGAGACCATCGATAAGCTGCTCTTCGGCGGTTACTCCACCATTTCGCTGGGCTATGCGGGCCTTTACGAATGCGTGAAGTACATGACCGGCAAGTCCCACACCGACCCGGAGGCCACTCCCTTCGCGCTGGATGTGATGAAATACATGAACGACGCCTGCGACAGATGGACGGCGGAGACCAACATCAAGTTCTCCATCTACGGCTCCCCCATCGAGAGCACCACATACAAGTTCGCCAAATGCCTGCAGAAGCGCTTCGGCGTCATCGAGGGCGTGACCGACAAGAGCTACATCACCAACAGCTATCACGTGCATGTGACGGAGCCCATCGATGCCTTCGCCAAGCTGAAGTTCGAGTCCCAGTTCCAGTCCCTTTCCACCGGCGGCGCCATCAGCTATGTGGAAGTGCCCAACATGCAGAACAACATCCCCGCGGTGCTGCAGGTCATCCGCTACATCTACGACAACATCATGTACGCGGAGCTCAATACCAAGAGCGATTACTGCCAGTGCTGCGGCTACGACGGCGAGATCCAGATCGTAGAGGATCCGGACGGCAAGCTGGTCTGGGAATGCCCCAAGTGCGGCAACCGGGATCAGGATAAGATGAACGTGGCCAGGCGCACCTGCGGCTACATCGGCACCCAGTTCTGGAACCAGGGGCGCACCCAGGAAATCCGGGAACGGGTCATGCACCTTTAAAACCGCCGGCATTTCCGGACAGAGGACACGATCGTTTTCGATGAAACCGCTTCACGTTGAGACACAGAGCCATCGGCAGCGCCGGTGGCTCTTTTTCACTCCCATTCCTATTTTCACGGAGGAAAACCTGTTCATGAACTACGGAGAAATCAAAAAATGCGACATCGCCAACGGCGAGGGCGTTCGCGTGACCCTTTTCGTTTCCGGCTGCACCCATCACTGCGAGGGCTGCTTCCAGCCGGAGACCTGGAGCTTCTCTTACGGGAAGCCCTTTGACGGGACCACGGTGCAGGAGCTGATGGAGGCCCTGGCGCCGGACTATGTGGACGGCCTGACGCTGCTGGGCGGCGAACCCTTCGAGCCGGACAACCAGCGGGCCCTGCTGCCTCTGCTGCGCAGGGTGCGCGCCGAACTGCCGGCCAAAAACATCTGGGCCTACACCGGCTACACGCTGGAGACCGATCTGCTCTCCCCCAGCCGCGCGCGCTGCGAGTGCACGGACGAAATGCTCTCCCTCATCGACGTGCTGGTGGACGGCGAATTCATCCTGTCGCAGAAAAACATCAGCCTTTCCTTCCGCGGCTCTGAAAACCAACGCCTCATCGACGTACAGAAAACCCTGTCGCAGGGAAGCGTCGTCTGGTGGAACCTGGAAAGCGACCGCGTGCGGATGTAGCCGCGGCAGCCCCACACCGGCCAGGCAGGCCATGAACCGAGCGCGGATGCAGCGTTTGGCCCCGTGCCGAAAAGGCCGCGCGGGGCGGTACGCCTCAGCCTCACTCGAACTGCGCCTCGTAGAGCTGCCGGTACGCGCCGTTTTTGCGCATCAGCTCCCGGTGCGTGCCCTGCTCCACCACTTCTCCGCCGTCCACCACCAGGATCAGATCCGCGTTCCGGATCGTGGACAGGCGGTGCGCGATGACGAAACAGGTCTTATCCTTCATCAGATTGCGCATGGCCTTCTGAATGCGGATCTCTGTCCGCGTATCCACGTTGGAGGTGGCCTCGTCCAAAATCAGCATCCGGGCATCCAGAAGCATGGCCCGGGCGATGGTCAGAAGCTGCTTCTGTCCCTTGGAAATATTGGTTCCCTCATCCGTCAGGACGGTATCATATCCCTGCGGCAGGCGCATGATGAAGGAATGAATGTGGGCGGCCCTGGCCGCCTTTTCCACTTCCTCCCGCGTGGCCTCTTCCTTTCCGTAAGCCAGATTTTCATACACGGTCCCGTGAAAAAGCCAGGTATCCTGCAGCACCATGGCGTATGCGCCCCGCAGACTCTTTCGGGTGATCTGCCTGCAGTCCGTTCCGTCCACCAGGACCTTTCCCGCCTGGGGATCATAAAAGCGCATCAGCAGATTGATCAGCGTAGTCTTCCCCGCTCCCGTATGCCCCACAATGGCGATGAGCCGCCCCGGATCGGCGGTAAAGCTCAGATCGTGGATAACGGTCTGTCCCGGCAGATAGCCGAATCGCACATGGGATACCTCCACTTTTCCCTCCGCCCGTTCCAGATTTACGGCGTCTTCCGCATCCGGAAGCTCCTCCGTTTCATCCATCAGCGTGAACACCCGCTCCGCCGCGGCCAGCGCCGACTGCAGCTCGCTGATGATATTGGCGGCCTCATTGATGGGGCCGGAAAATTTGCGGGAATACAGCACGAAGGAGGAAATATCCCCGATGCTCATGCTGTGGGCCAGATACAGCAGCGCGCCGAACACCCCCGTCAGGGACAGAGACAGGTTGTTGACGAAATTCACACAGGGGCCTACGATGCTCCCGTAATATTCCGCCCGGTAAAAGGCCTGCGCCGCCGCGTCGTTTTTCACGTCGCAGCGGTCAATGGTATATTCCTCCCTGCCGTAGGCCTTCAGGCTCTTCTGCCCGGTGATCATCTCCTCCACGAAGCCGTTCAGCTCGCCCAGCTTGGCCGACCGGGCCCGGAACAGCGGCCGGGTTTTCCCGGTGAGGAACTTCGTCAGGCAGACGGAAAGCGGCACCGTAAAGGCGAATACCAGCACCAGCCTGGGAGAAATGGCGATCATCATGGCCAGCGAGCCCACCACCGTGATCACCGTGGTCAGAAGCTGTACCAGATCGTTGGACAGAGAGGCATTCACCGTGTCGATATCATAGGAAATGCGGCTGATGATATCGCCGGTCTGGTGAATGTCAAAATATCCCACCGGCAGACGCAGCAGCTTTTCAAACAGATCCTGCCGCATCCGGTACACCACCCGGCGGCTGATGGTGATCATCAAAACCTGCAGGCCGTAGGACATGACGGCGGACACCAGATAGAACACCGCCATCCAGCCCGCGTAATAGAACACCCTGGAAAAATCCACCGCGCCCTTCCCCGGCTCGATGGCGCCGATGGCGTAGCCGGTGAGTCTGGGTCCGATGAGGGCGAACAGATTGCTGCCGAAGGTACAGGCCAGCGCCAGCGAAAGCAGCCACTTTTCATAGAACAGATATTGCCCCAGCCGGAGCAGAGTGCGCCTGGAGAACCGTTTCTTTCCTGTTTCCGCGCTCATGCCTCCGCCTCCTTTCCGCTCTGCGGATTCGCCGCGCCGCTTTCCTCTTCGGCGTACTCCTCCAGCTCTCCCATCTGGGAACGGCTGATCTCCCGGTAAGTCTCGCAGCTCTCCATCAGCTCCTCATGGGTGCCGTATCCGATGGCCGCCCCGTCCTCCAGCACCAGAATGTGCTCCGCGTGGCGGATGGAACTGACGCGCTGGGCGATAATCACCAGCGTGGTATCCGCGAAATGCTCCCGGAGTCCCTGCCGCAGCCTGGCGTCCGTCTTATAGTCCAGCGCGCTGGAGGAATCGTCCAGAATCAGGATGTCTGGCCGCATGGCCAGAGCCCGGGCGATGAGCACCCGCTGCTTCTGCCCGCCGCTCAAATTCGCGCCCCGGATGTTCAGGGCATTTTCCGCCTCCTGACTGCGGTCCTTCACGAACTCCGCGGCCTGGGCATACAGCAGCGCCTCCTGCACCTGCTCCGGCGTAAGCTCCCGGCCCAGCGACACATTTTCCGCGATGGTGTCCTCAAAGATCATGTCGTTCTGAAACACCACGCCGAACTTCGCCTTCAGCTCCTCCGGCCGATAACTGCGGACATCCCGTCCGTCCACCAGGATCCGCCCCTCATCCGCATCGTACATGCGCATCAGCAGGTTGATGACGGTGGATTTTCCGGAGCCGATCTCTCCGATGATGCCCAGCGTCTCCCCCCTGCGGATCGTGAAGCTTAAGTTTTCCACGCTGGGCTTTAAACCCTTATAATAAGAAAAAGTCACATGGTCGAAGACGATCATGGGTTTGCCGGACGGGCATGCCGCTGCGGACACGCTCTCTGACTGTTTTGCTGTCCCTTCTGCGGACAACGTTCCCTCCGCGGACGCGGTCTTTCCCGCTTCTTCCCCGGCCGGGGCCTCCGAAAGCAGAATCTCCATATCCTCTCCGGCGTCCAGCACCTTCCAGATACGCCCGCCGGAGGCGATGGACCTGGAGATCATGGAAAACATCTTGGATATGGACATCATGGCGTTCAGGATCAGCGTGAAATAGGTGGTGAAAGCCAGAATCTTTCCCACCTCGCTGAGCCCTGCGTTCACGCGGTAAGCGCCGGTGAGGATCACGCACACCAGACCCATGTTCAGAAAAATGTTCAGAGACGGATTCATCACCGCCATGACCATACCGGCCGTTCTCTCCCGGTCTACCACTTCCGCGTTGACCCGGCGGAATTTTTCCTTTTCATATTCTGTCTTGGAGAGTGCCTTGATGACGCGGATGCCGGCGATATCCTCCCGCACCGCCCGCACCATGCGGTCCGCCGTTTCCTGCAGCTTCGCATAAATGGGGATCCCCTTTTTGGAGACGAACACGGACAGCGCACCCAAAAGCGGCAGCAGCGCCACCAGCACCATGGCCATGGCCCAATCCAGCGTGAACGTCACAAAAATGCCGCCGATCAGCAGGATCGGCGCGCGCACGCCCAGCCGCTGGATCCTGGCCACCGTCTGCTGGATCTCATAGGTATCGGAGGTCATACGAGAGATCAGCGAAGGTTTGGTAAAGGCATCCATGCTCCGGTTGGACAGATACATGATCTTTTCAAACAGATCGTGGCGCAGCTTCCTCGTCACCCAACTGGCTACGCGGGATGCCATGCGGTTGGCGATGATATTGAACGTGACCGCCAGCACGGAACAGACCAGCATTCCCGCACCCCACCAGAGCACCAGCCCCCGGTCCTCCTTCGGGATCACCACGTCGATGATGTGGGCCAGAATATAGGGGATGCACAGGTCCATGACCGTACCGATGAACTTGATGACGAAGCCGAAGCCCATTCTGGGAAAATAAGGGCGGACATACCGCGCGATGATCTCCTTCACGTGATCCTCCTCTCTCCTGCCTTGCCGTCAAAGATCCGTTTCAGCATGAACAGCGCGATAACGGCCAGCACCAGCTCCGCGAAGGGCTGCGCATAGGCCAGACCATACAGCGGAAACAGCGCGTTGAACACGAAGATCGCCGGGATCTCCAGCACGATCTTGCGCATGATGGCAAAAACCAGCGCATTTTTGCCCATTCCCAGCGCCTGAAACACGCCCACCGCCAGGAAATCCAGAAACAGAAGCGGCTGCTCCAGACAAAAGGCCCGCAGGAATCTGGTCCCGTAGGCGATGATGCCGTCGTGCTCCATGAACGCCCGGATGATACCGCCCGCGCCCACATAATAGCAGATGCAGACAAACAGCGTCACCGGCAGCATCAGCCGCATGGCGAACAGGACCGTATCCTTCATGCGCTTTCTGTTCCCGCTGGAATAATTGTAGCTCACTAACGGCATGATGCCCTGGGAAAACCCCAGCGCGATCTGCATGGGGACCATATTGATCTTCTGGGCGATGCCCATGGCAGCCACCGCATCCGCCCCGTATCCGGCGGTGAAATTGTTCAGGATCGTCATACCTGTCACATTCAGCAGATTCTGGATGGACGCGGGCACGCCCACGCCGCAGACGCCCAGCACGATATGTCCGCGAAAGGAAAACCGCCTCGGATCGATGCAGACAAAGGTGTTTTTCCGTTTGACATACAGGAGCACAAAAAAATACCCGCAGGCCGCGCAGTTGGACAGAAACGTGGCGAGTCCCGCGCCCGCGGCGCCCATGCCCAGCCCCCAGGGCAAAATGAAGACCGGATCCAGAAGCATGTTCAGGATACAGCCGCTCATGGTGCCGATGCTGGCGTGGAGGGAAGCGCCCTCCGAACGCACCATGTAGGCCATCACCACATTCAGGATCGCGGGAGCGGCCCCGCACAGGACCGTCCAGCGCATATAGGCCCCCGTGGCCGCCTCCGTCGCGGGCTCCGCGCCCAGAAGCGCCAGCAGCGGCGTAAAGAACAGGGCGCAGGCCGCGGAAAACAGCAGACCGCTAAGCAGCGCGCAGTAAAACCCGAACGCCGAGCTCTCCTGCACGGTATCGTAATCCTTTCTGCCCAGCGCCCGACTCATCATGCTGGAGGTCCCCACGCCGAACAGATTGTTTACCGCGTTAAAAGCCAGAAGAACCGGCGCAGCCAGCGTTACCGCCGCGTTCTGCACCGGATCGTTCAGCATTCCCACAAAATAAGTATCCGCCAGGTTGTACAGCACCATCACCAGCGAACTCAGAATCGTCGGCACGGTCAGCTTCGCTACCGCCCGCGGGATCGGCATCCGCTCAAACAGCTCTGCCTTTTCATTGACTGCCAAGATCACACCTTCTTCTGTTCAAAAACCCCTGCTTCGCCGGCCGCAGGCTCTGCGGCACCGCTCCGACAAACAGGATCGGATTTCAGGCGTTTCGCGTATAGCGGCACCTGGGATAATTGCCGCAGCCCCAGAACGCGCCGAACTTTCCCTGCCGCCTGATCAGCTCCCCGCCGCAGCGCGGACAGACGGCCGCCGGCTCGCCCTCCGGCAGCTTCCCCAACGCCTCATAGCATTTCTGATTCATCACACAGTCGTTGAGCGCCCGATGCGCGCCGTCCGTGCCGATCTTCAGATACGCCGCCAGATCCACCAGCCGGTAGCGGGACAACTGCGGCAGGCGTCTGCGCGCCATGGGCAGCGTATCCACATAATCGTTTGACAGCGGGCCTTTGTCCAGCCCGGCCGCGGCCCGGCTGAGAAACTGCAGATCAAAAGCGGCGATATTGTGCCCCACCAGCACGTCCTCTCCCGCAAACGCCAGGAACTGCGGAAGCGCCTCCCGGATGTCCGGCGCACCGGCCAGCATTTCATCCGTGATCCCGTTTACCGCGCTGGCGGCGGGCGGCATGGGCCGTCCGGGCCTGACCAGCGTGGAAAACGTGTCCGCCGCTTTTCCGTTTCGCACCTTTATCGCCGAAATCTCAACGATCTCGTCCCGCATCGGGTTGATCCCCGTCGTCTCCAGATCGAACACCGTATAATCGGGCACGTATCGGGACAACTGCCTTCCCGTTCCCATCCTCTGTACCTCCTTTGCCGCATGCCTCACGCCTGTTCCCGGATCGCGCCCGCGATCTCCTCCACCTTTTCCTCGGTGAGAATATATTTCCTGTGGAAATACCAGACCGCCAGCAGCAGCCCGAAGATGGGCAGCACCGTCATGGTCAGGCGCAGTCCCATCACGGAGGACAGCGCGGCCTGAGCCGCCTGGGACGTCTCCGAGGTATCGCTGCTCAAGCTGGTGACGGACAGGCAGACCGAAGCGATCAGCGCCGCCACGCCGGAGGCCAGCTTCACCACGAAGGTCTGCATGGAGAAGATCACGCTCTCATCCCGGCGGTTGTTCTTCCACTGCCCATAGTCCACCGTATTGGCCAGGAACACCGTGGTCAGCACGGTCAGCATCCCGAAGGCCGCGAAGATGAGAAACGCGGGCACGAACAGCGCGAAAATGCTGGTCACATTGAACAGCATGAGCCCCAGCAGCACGGCATAACCCAGGATCGCCAGCCCGAAGCTCAGATAGAAAACCTGAATGGCGTTCAGGAACCGGCGCACCAGCGGGAACAGGAGCATCATGGACAGGATCTGAATGCCGCCGCCGAAGGTGTTGAACAGCGTATAGCTGTTGTACCAGGCCTCCCCGCCGAAATCGTATTTGAAAAAATAAATGACCAGATTGGAGGTGATGTAAAGGGAACAGTTGATCAGCACGATGCTGACCACCACCGTCATGGCCTGATCGTTCTGCAGCAGAGAGCGGAACATCTGCCCCACCGTAGGGGATTCCACGTTCACCGTGGATTTCTCCCGGATGCTGACGCAGGTGATCAGGATGAAGGCCACGAACAGCACCGCCAGGATCAGGGCAAACCGGGCGAAGCCGCTCCTCTCATCGCCCTGCCCCAGCGCATAGACACACCACATGGTGATGATGGTAACCAGCGCGGAGCCCACGCCCGCACAGGAACGGGCCAGCGTGGACAGATTCTCCCGCTCCTTTCCGCCCTCGGTGAACGCCGGGATCATGGACCAGAAGGGAATATCCATCATCGTATAGGTGACGCCCCACAGCACATAGGTGGCGGCGGCGTAGGCCACCAGCCCGCTGCCGTCCAGCGCGGGCGGCGCGGCGAACATGAAATACAGAATGACCGCGTTCAGCACCGTCCCGATCAGCAGCCAGGGCCGGAACTTTCCCCACTTCGTGCGGGTCTTGGCCACGATGATGCCCATGATCGGGTCATTAAAGGCATCGAACACCCGCGCTGCCATCAGGATCACGCCCATGGCGATGGCGCTGACCCCCAGAACGTCCTGATAATAATACAAAATGTAGCTGGCGGACAGCATATAGACCATATCCTTGCCCACCGCTCCCAAGCCGTAGGAGCCTTTTTCTTTCCATGTCAGCTTCATATCTCTCATCCCTCGCGATCCGTTTCCCGCGCGGCTCCGTCATGTCCCGGCATTTTGCCATCCCGGCCGGCGTCCCCGGAGGATCTTGCGCGCCCGTCGGCGCGGCAAAATCGCCTTACGGCTGTTTTCCCATAAAAAAAGCACCGTCTGTCCGGTCCGTGTCGAGCTGTTCGGAAAACTGTCATATTTCCATTATCGTACCACGAATCCGCATCCGGTGTAAAGTGCGGAAAGCACACTATTTTGACCTGTTTTTTTGTAAAAAATCACCTTTGACAGAAGCCGGGCGTTTCCGCTACAATGAGACCGTAAAGCGTGTGGCTCATCGGCGTAAATCCAGCAGGCGTCGGAGCGCACGCTGTTTTTGTGCAGAAAGGAAAAAAGAAAATGGAAACAGAAACAAACCGGTTTTTGGGGAACGAACGCATCGGAACGCTCATGCGGCAGTATGCGGTTCCCTGCATCATTTCACTCCTGGTCGGCGCGCTGTACAATATCGTGGACCAGATCTTCATCGCCAACGCCGGCTACCTGGGCTCCTACGGAAACGCGGCCAATACGGTGGTCTTTCCGCTGACCGTGATCGCCCTGGCGATCGCGGTCATGATCGGAGACGGCTGCTGTGCTTTCGTCAGCCTGAACCTGGGCATGAAAAAGGCGGCAAACGCCAGAAAGAGCGTCGGGAACGCCGTCGTCCTCACCGTCGTCAGCGGCGTGCTCCTCTGCGCGGTTTATCTTCTCTTTTCCGCGCCGCTGCTCACCATGTTCGGCGGAACGGTCAACGCCGAAACCTTCCGCTATTCCGAAGAATACTTTTTCTGGATCACGCTCGGCATTCCCTTTTACATGTTCGGGCAGGCGCTGAATCCCGTGATCCGGGCGGACAGCTCCCCAAAATTCGCCATGGTCTCCACACTGCTCGGAGCCCTGACCAACATCATTCTCGATCCCGTCTTTATCTTTCTGTTCCGCTGGGGGATGATGGGCGCGGCCGTCGCCACGGTGATCGGCCAGATCGTCACGGCGGGGCTGGCGCTGTTCTATCTGTTTCGCATGAAGCTGATCCGGCCGCGGCCCGGCGATTTTCGTCCGAACGGCGCAGTCATCCGAAAAACCCTGACGCTGGGCGTCACGAGCCTTCTGTCCCAGATCTCCCTGGTCGCCTCCATGGCAGCCATCAACAACATGATCCGCAAATACGGCGCGCTGGACCCCGTTTTCGGCCGGGAGCAGTACGCGCAGATCCCCATGGCCGTGGTGGGCATCGTGATGAAATTTTTCCAGATCGTGATCTCCGTCGTCGTCGGCATGGCCGCCGGGTGCATCCCCATCGCCGGCTACAACATGGGCGCAGGCCTGAAAGGCCGCGTGAAGGAGCTGTTTTTCCGGCTGCTGGCCGCGGAAGCCGCCGTCGGCGCCATCGCTTTTCTCATCGTCGAATGCTTTCCCGGACAGCTCATCGCCGTCTTCGGGGCCTCAAACGAAAGCCCGTATTATACCGCTTTCGCGCTGCGGGCCTTCCGCATATACCTGTGCATGATCGTCTTCGCCTGCATCAACAAGGCCTGCTTTATTTTCCTGCAGGCCATGGGAAAGGCCGCCGCGTCCACGCTGCTCTCCATGGTCCGTGAGATCGTGTTCGGCGTCGGGTTCGCGCTCCTTTTGCCCCTGTTCCTGGGGCTGGACGGCGTTCTGTTCTCCATGCCCGTTTCCGATCTGCTGACCTTTGTCATCGCCGCGGTCCTGATCCGCCAGACCTGTAAGGAGCTGGGCGGCTGACGGCGCGTGGGACGGGCACAGCGGGTCTGACCCGCTGCGGGAGCCGTTCTCACCGGCCTGCCGCTGCTTCTCACCGGATCCGCAGTGCATCATAGCCGTAACGCTCCAGATCCGCGCCGATCTCCGTCTCTTCTCCGGTCCGAAATTCCGCTTCCTGGCTGGACAGCAGCAGAAAACTGCTCCCCAGATACCGCTCCAGTCCGTCCGCCCACTGGCGGAACCGTCCGTCATCGTACTGATAAAGACCTCCCCACTCAAAGGAGGAACCCGCAATCTGCGCGATTCCGCCCTCTTCCCTCAGGCGAAAAGCCTCATACGTATAAACGCCGAACGCTTCCCGGTCCTCGATATGAACGGTCAGCAGAAAATCCCCCGTTTCCGTTCGGCCCAGATAAATGTTGTTCCAGCCGGCCCGGCTGGTATTCGCGGTCTCTGCGTACAAAAGATCCCCTTTTTCCCCATAGAACAGTACCGCGGCCTCCGTCTGCTCTTCTCCCACGCGGATCTCCGCCCGTTCCTCTCCGGCGGCATCGGAAAGGTCCGCCCGGTAGGTTCCCAGAAGGCTTCCTCTCTCCCGCAGGTCCTCTTCCCCGCCCCGCTCCAGGAACCGTTCGAACTCCCACTCCGTTTTCGGGGAAAAGGTGATGCCGTAGGGCTCCAGGGCGCTCTCCAGCGCGGCCTCCGTCACCAGACCGTCCCGAAAGGTGAGCGTGCAGGCCCGGTTCAGGTATTCATCCTGTCCCGCCATCAGATCCGCGAAGGTGTCAAAGTCCACTTCCCGATAATCGATCCGGTCCATTTCATAGTTCGCCAGAAAAACGCAGTCCTCCGCCAGCATGATATCTCCGGGCTGCCCGGTTTCCGGAAAATCCGGGTTCACATACCGGTCAAAGCAGCGGGCGCTTCTGGAAAGCGACCGGACCGCCATCCGGATCACGCCGTCGCGCTCTCCGGCCATCAACTGTGCGAATGTGGGATCATCGGCAGCCGTACCCTTCTGTGCGTCCGCCGCGGGCTCCCTGTCCGCCGGTTCCACTGTCATGGACGCGCCGGCTTCTGTCCCGGTCGTTTCAGGCTCTGCCCCGGTCGTTCCGTTCCCAACTTCCGCGGCCTCTGTTCCGACTTCCCCGGGCATTCCGGTCTCCGTCTCCGCGCGCGCTTCTCCATTTGGCGATAATGCCTCTGTTTCCGTACGCGCTTCTCCGGCGGACAGCTCCGCCCCGGAACCGGGCGCTTTCGGATTGACCAGCAGGACGCAGGCCAACACGGCACAGATCACCGTCACGGTGCAGGCAACCGCAAACGCCGGCTTCCGATACCGGAGTATGTTCCGGATCCGGCTGCCCGTATCCCCTTCCCCAAAGGCCAGCGGCATCCCCGAGGCCCGGCGTTTTCCCGAAGCAAACGCCAGGAGGGATCTGGAATACGCTTTCTTTTTCTCCTGTCCCAGCCGTCCGATCACCGCCTCGTCACAGGAACGCTCCATATCCCGCGCGGAAAGCCGCCAGGCCAGCCAGACAAATGGGTTGAACCAATGCAGGCAGAGCGCCGCATAGCCCAGCGTCCGGGTGATCGGATCGCCCCGACGAATGTGGATCTCCTCATGCAGCAGAATGTACTCCCGTTCTTCCTCTGTCAGATCCTCCGGCAGATAGACCCGGGGCCGAAACAGCCCGCACACAAAAGGCATCTCCAGATTTTTCAGCATATAAACGCGGGTCCCGGCGATGCCGTGCACGGAACCGGCAAACCGCAGCCGGCACAAAAGCCTGCCATAGGAAACCGCGCCGTACAGCAGCATGACGGCAGCTCCGAAAAGCCATACCGCCGCCCCGAGGAACAGATAGACCTGCAGCGGATTGGCGGAGGCATACACATTTCCCCGCGGCAGCGATCCGCTCACGGCCCGGCTGACCGCAGCGCTGGGCAGATATATCTCCGGCTCCCGCATCAGACCGATCTCCTCCGGAATATAGGTGAGCTCGCCTCCGCTCACCGGCACATTCCGCAGAAATCCCAGAAAGGAAAACGGCAAAGAGAAGGAGACAGGACAGAGCAGCCGGAACAGCACCACCGCCCACAGCGCATAGGAATACACCTTCGGCTGCTTTTTCAGGCAAAATCGAAGCAGCAGCACCGCCAGGACCGCCAGCGAAGCGGTGAGGCTCATGTTCAGGATCCGGATGAACCAGCGCTCCAGCATTTCCTCAAAAACCATCTCATGCATCCTCCTGCCCCTCCTCATACGCATCGATCAGCGCTTTCAATGCGGCGATATCCTTATCCCGCAGCTTCTGCCTCCTGGAAAAGGCCGCCAGAAAGCCGGGCAGGGATCCCCCGAAGGTCTCCTCCAGGAACTGCTGCCCCTGCGCCGCCCGAAAATCCGCCTCCGCCGTGCGCACCACCACCGTGCCGCTTTCATTGGCAAAAAGTCCCCTGTCGCACAGCCGCTTCAACATCGTATATGTCGTCGTCCGCTTCCACGAAAACGCCTGCTCGCACAGCCGCGTCAATTCTCCGGTCCGCACCGGCGCGTTTTCCCAGATCAGACGCGCCAGCCGCTCTTCCATTTCTCCCAGCTTATACGGATCCATCCTGTCTTCCCCGCTTTCTTTTTTTCCTTTTCGTCTTTTCTGCGCAGTTAATGTCTAATATTATTAGACATTTATTATTCTAATGCTGTTAGACACGCGCTGTCAAGTATTTTTCGCCTTCCGGATCTTTTTTCAGAATTTTACAGGTTTTTGGGGGGGATTTTCCCGCGAATTCTTGAGTTGTGCCGCCGTTTTTGATAAAATAAAAGCTGATGACGAAGTCATCAGCCTTCATTCATGTACACTGCACGAAAGACAGGGGGTCATACGATGGAAAACCGCAATCCTTTGCTCCAACACGACAGCGATTCCGCCAGATTCCTGGCGATCGGAGAAATCATGCTCCGCCTGACACCGCCAAATTATGAAAAGCTTCGCATGGCGAGCACCTTCGAGGCAAGCTACGGCGGCAGCGAAGCCAATATCGCGCTGGCGCTGGCCAATCTGGGCGTGGACAGCACCTTCTTTTCCGTAGTGCCCAACAACAGCATCGGCAAAAGCGCGATCCGCATGCTGCGCAGCAACGACGTCCACTGTACGCCCATGATCCTGAGCACACCCGAGGAGACGCCCTCTCACCGGCTGGGCACCTATTATCTGGAAACCGGCTACGGCATCCGTGCCAGCAAGGTCATTTATGACCGCAAGCACAGCGCCATCACCGAGTACGATTTCAGCAAGGTGGATCTGAAAGCGCTGCTGGCGGAATACAACTGGGTGCACTTAAGCGGCATCACGCCCGCTCTCAGCCCGAGCTGCGGCCAGTTCATTCTGGACTGTCTGAAAACCGCGAAGGAACTGGGCCTGACGGTAAGCTTTGACGGCAACTTCCGCAGCGCCCTCTGGACCTGGGACGAGGCCAGGGATTTCTGTACGCAATGCCTGCCCTATGTGGATGTGCTGCTGGGCATCGAGCCCTACCATCTCTGGAAGGACGATGCCGACCACAGCAAGGGCGACTGGAAGGACGGCGTACCGCTGCAGCCCTCCTACGAACAGCAGGATGAAATTTTCCGCGCCTTTGTGGAGCGCTATCCGAATCTCAAATGCATCGCCCGTCACGTGCGCTACGCCCACAGCGGCAGCGAGAACAGCCTGAAAGCGTTCATGTGGTTCGAGGGCCATACCTTTGAAAGCCGTCTTTTCACCTTCAATATTCTGGACCGGGTGGGCGGCGGCGACGCTTTTGCGGCGGGTCTGATCTACGCGATGATCCACCAGTACCGCCCGATGGACATGATCAACTTCGCCGTGGCCAGCAGCGTCATCAAACACACCATCCACGGTGATGCCAATATTACCGACGACGCAGCCACCATCCGCAACCTGATGAACATGAACTACGATATCAAGCGGTAACGGCCGGACTATTCCCGGTAATCCTCCCGGATAAAAGGCGCTTCGATCCGTGTTTCCGTCAGGATCCCATATTTCTTCGGGTGCCGGTACGCGTTTCCATGCACTTCGGTTTCGCGGTACCGGCGCAGCCGCGCCAGGTCAAGCTCCGCCAGATAAACGCCCTCTTTTCCATCCGCCAGCAGGATACAGGTGTCCCGGGAACCGCTCAGTTCCGGCAGATAGGCCACGCCGTCAAATACGCTGGAGCGGCCCTGGCAGTCCGGAACCGTTTCCGGATAATTGCAGGTGGCGATCGCCGTCATATTTTCATACGCTCTGGCGCGCAGTTGGGAAAGCCGGTTGATCTCCATGGGACAGGCGTTGGGGACCAGGATCAGCTCCGCGCCCTTCAGCATCAGGATACGGGCGCTTTCCGGAAATTCCCGGTCATAACAGATCATGGCGCCCACCTTCAGCGGGCCGCATTCCGTGTCCAGATCGGCGACATAAAAGTCCTCTCCCGGCGTCAGATTCCGTTCCGCATCAAAATCACAGGTGTGCACCTTGGCATAAGTCAGCTTTCTCTCCCCGAACCGATCAAAAAGGACCATCGTATTGCGCGGATCTCCCCCGGTCTTTTCCAGAAATGTGATGCCGATCGCCATGCCGAGTTCTCCGGCGAGAGCGCCGAACGTGCGGACGAAACCGCCGTCCGGTTCCACAGCCTCCGCCTTCCACTCTTCTGCGGGGCGTCCGTAGATCCGATAGCCGCTGCTCCACATCTCCGGAAACAGCGCGATGTCCGCGCCCATCTGCTTTGCCTGCCGGCAGCACGCGATCCCCTTTTCCCCGTTTTCCTGCAGGGTGGCGCAGGGCGCTATCTGAAGCAGGGCAATTTTCAGGATCTGTCTCATGATTTTTCCTCCTTTTGCGGGTTCAACGGAAAAGGCTTCCGGACATAGTCCGAAAGCCCTTTTTGATGATCGTATTTACCGCGTTTCCTTCGATTACTCGATGATGGTCGCAACACGGCCGGAGCCAACGGTTCTGCCGCCTTCACGGATAGCGAAGGTAAGGCCCTGCTCCATGGCAACGGGATGGATCAGCTCGATGGTCATCTCTACGTTGTCGCCAGGCATGCACATCTCGGTGCCGGCAGGCAGATTGCAGACGCCGGTCACATCCGTGGTACGGAAGTAGAACTGAGGTCTGTAGTTATTGAAGAAAGGGGTATGACGGCCGCCCTCGTCCTTGGTCAGTACGTACACCTGAGCGGTGAACTTGTGATGGCAGGTCACGGAACCGGGTTTTGCAAGAACCTGTCCTCTTTCGATCTCGTTTCTCTGCACGCCGCGCAGCAGGGCGCCGATGTTGTCGCCGGCACGAGCCTCATCCAGCATCTTGCGGAACATTTCGATACCGGTCACAACGGTCTTTCTGGTCTCTTCCTTGATACCGACGATCTCTACTTCCTCATTCAGATGCAGCGTGCCTCTCTCCACTCTGCCGGTGGCAACGGTGCCGCGGCCGGTGATCGTGAACACGTCCTCAACAGGCATCAGGAAAGGCTTGTCGGTGTCGCGCTGAGGATCCGGGATATACTCATCAACGGTATCCATCAGCTCCAGGATCTTGTCGCCCCACTCGCCGCTGGGATCTTCCAGGGCCTTCAGAGCAGAACCTCTGATGATCGGGCAGTCATTGAAGCCGTACTCTTCGAGCTGTTCGGTCACTTCCATCTCGACCAGCTCCAGCAGCTCCTCATCATCCACCGCGTCGCACTTGTTCAGGAATACGACGATGTAGGGAACGCCCACCTGACGGGACAGCAGGATGTGCTCCTTGGTCTGCGCCATCACGCCGTCGGTAGCAGCCACGACCAGGATAGCGCCGTCCATCTGCGCCGCGCCGGTGATCATGTTCTTGACGTAGTCAGCATGTCCGGGGCAGTCCACGTGAGCGTAGTGCCTCTTCAGGGTCTCGTACTCGACGTGAGCGGTGGAGATGGTTATACCACGAGCCTTCTCTTCGGGAGCCTTGTCGATCTGGTCAAAAGCGACGACCTGGCCGGTGCCCAGTCTCATGTTCAGAGTCTTGGTAATCGCAGCCGTCAGGGTGGTTTTGCCATGGTCAACGTGGCCGATGGTGCCGATGTTGCAGTGCGGCTTTGTTCTTTCAAATTTAGCTTTGCCCATTGTTGGTAATCCTCCTTAAACAAGAAAAATTGTTTTTTAAATCAGCTATTTATGATTATATTCGATAATAGCTGTATTTTCAAGTCCTATTTTACCGGGAAAGAACGATTTCCCGGCAAAATCCGACTGAATCCCGGCATTTTGCCTCCGCCGGCCGGCATCCTTCGGTCCGGTCCGCCGCCGCGGAAAATACCGGGCATTTTTGCATTATTTCCCCTTGGTGTCGAGCACCTTCTCCTGCACATTCTTCGGCACCTGTTCATAGCGCTCAAAGAACATGGAATAGTTGCCGCGCCCCTGCGTCTTGGAGCGCAGATCGGTGGAATAGCCGAACATTTCGGCCAGCGGCACATAGGCCTTGACCATCTTGCCTCCGCCGATATCCTCCATGCCCTCGATGCGTCCGCGGCGGGAATTGATATCGCCGATGACATCGCCCATATATTCCTCGGGCATCGTCACTTCCACCTTCATGATGGGCTCCAAAAGCACCGGATTCGCCTGCTTCATCGCATCCTTGAACGCCATGGAACCGGCGATATGGAACGCCATTTCGGAAGAGTCGACCTCATGATAGGAACCGTCATACACATTGGCGTGCACGCCCAGCACCGGGAACCCGCCCAGGATACCCGCCCTGGTCGCTTCCTCGATGCCTTCGCCCACAGCGGGAATGTATTCCTTCGGGATCGCGCCGCCCACGACGGTGGATTCGAATTTGAAGGTCTCTTCGCCGTTGGGGTCCATGGGCTCGAACTTCACCTTACAGTGACCGTACTGTCCGCGGCCGCCGGACTGTCTCGCATACTTGCTGTCCACATCCACAGCCTTGGTAAAGGTTTCCTTGTAGGCGACCTGAGGCGCACCCACATTGGCCTCGACCTTGAACTCGCGCAGCAGACGGTCCACGATGATCTCCAGATGCAGCTCGCCCATGCCGGCGATGATGGTCTGGCCCGTCTCCGGATCCGTATGGGCCCTGAAGGTAGGATCCTCTTCTGCCAGCTTCGCCAGCGCGATGCCCATCTTGTCCTGACCGGCCTTGGTCTTGGGCTCGATCGCCAGCTCGATGACCGGCTCCGGGAACTCCATGGACTCCAAGATCACCGGGTGCTGCTCGTCGCAGATCGTGTCGCCCGTCGTGGTGAACTTGAACCCTACGGCCGCCGCGATATCGCCGGAATACACCTTGTCCAGCTCCATCCGCTTGTTGGCATGCATCTGCAGGATACGTCCCACACGCTCTTTTTTGTCCTTCGTCGCGTTCAGCACGTAAGAACCGGAGTTCAGCGTGCCGGAATATACGCGGAAATACGCCAGCTTGCCGACAAAGGGATCCGCCATGATCTTGAAAGCCAGCGCGGAAAACGGCTCCTCATCGGAAGAGTGCCGCTCCACTTCATTGCCGTCCAGATCGACGCCCTTGATCGAAGGGATATCGGTAGGTGCCGGCATATAATCGATGATCGCGTCCAGAAGCTTCTGTACGCCCTTGTTGCGATAGGCGGAGCCGCAGCATACGGGAATCGCCGTGCATTCGCAGGTGGCCTTCCGCAAGATCGCCTTCATCTCCTCCACGGAAGGCTCTTCCCCTTCCAGATAGCGCATCATCAGATCGTCGTCCAGCTCGCAGATCTTCTCCACCAGCTCGGTGCGGTACAGTTCCACATCGTCCTGCATGTCCTCCGGCACATCGACCACGAAGATATCCTCGCCCTTTTCATCATTATAGATGTAGGCTTTTTTCTCAAACAGGTCTACGATACCCCGAAAAGTATCCTCTTTGCCGATGGGAAGCTGCAGGATGATCGCGTTCTTTCCCAATCTGGTCCGGATCTGATCCACGGCGCCGAAGAAATTGGCGCCCATGATGTCCATCTTGTTGATAAATGCCATACGGGGAACGTTATAGGTGTCAGCCTGACGCCAAACGTTCTCAGACTGAGGCTCAACGCCGCCCTTCGCGCAGAACACGCCCACCGCACCATCCAGCACGCGCAGAGAGCGCTCCACCTCTACGGTGAAATCCACATGTCCGGGCGTATCGATGATGTTGATACGGTGTTCCAGTGCGCCTGGCTGTTTTTTGGTAAATTCTTCGTGAGTCCAGTGACAGGTGGTCGCGGCGGAGGTGATGGTAATGCCTCTCTCCTGCTCCTGCTCCATCCAGTCCATTGTCGCGGTGCCCTCATGGGTATCGCCGATCTTGTAATTCACGCCGGTGTAGTAAAGAATACGCTCTGTCAGAGTGGTCTTGCCTGCGTCGATGTGAGCCATGATGCCAATGTTTCTGGTCCTCTCCAACGGATAATCTCTTCCAGCCAAAATATTTCCTCCTCAAATCAGGGCCCAGGCCAAACGGGCCCTGTCATGTCCGGCCGGCCGGACCTTAAAATCTGTAATGCGAGAACGCCTTGTTCGCCTCAGCCATCTTATGAACGTCTTCTTTTCTCTTCACAGACGCGCCCGTGTTGTTGGCCGCATCCAGGATCTCATTCGCCAGACGCTCCTCCATGGTCTTCTCGCCTCTCTTGCGGGAAAACATGGTCAGCCAGCGCAGGCCAAGCGCCTGCCGTCTGTCGGCTCTGACTTCGATCGGCACCTGATAGGTTGCGCCGCCGATCCGTCTCGCCTTGACTTCCAGAACAGGCATGATGTTGTTCATTGCCGTTTCAAAAACCTCCAGCGCAGGTTTTCCGGCCTTTTCTTCCACTCTGGCGAACGCCCCGTATACGATCTTCTGGGCAACGCTCTTCTTGCCGTCCAGCATGATGGTGTTAATCAGCTTCGTCACCACCTTGTCGTTGTACAAAGGATCCGCCAATATTTCTCTTTTCTGAATATGTCCTCTACGTGGCACGGTTCTTCCCTCCTTAATCATCCACAATTAATTCAACGGTACTCACATGTCAGCTAATGTGTTCGTGCGGTCTATCTGTCCGCCTCCGGCGAACTGCGGGTCATTGCCCGACACAGAATCCCAACACTTGAATTAGTTTACGTTTGTGGTACTTGCGGCGGCTGCCGGTTATTTCTTGGCAGCGGTCTTGCCGGCCTTCGGCCTCTTGGCGCCGTATTTGGATCTGGCCTGACGTCTGTTCGCAACGCCGGCGGTATCGAGGGTACCTCTGATGATGTGGTATCTCGTACCGGGGAGATCCTTCACACGACCGCCTCTGATCAGCACGACGGAGTGCTCCTGCAGATTGTGGCCTTCCCCGGGAATGTAGCTCGTCACTTCAATCCCGTTGGAAAGACGTACTCTGGCGATCTTTCTGAGGGCGGAGTTAGGCTTCTTAGGAGTCGTCGTCTTAACTGCCGTGCACACGCCTCTTTTCTGGGGAGAGGAAGCGTCCGTCGCCTTCTTGTGAAGGGAGTTGTAGCCTCTCTGCAGAGCCGGCGCCGTGGACTTCTTTTCAGAGGTCTGACGTCCTTTTCTTACTAACTGGTTAAATGTTGGCATTCTGTTTCACCTCCTGCGTTTTTTCCTGATTCTAGTGTGGACGGAAACGTCCCGCTTATGCATCCGGCTTCCAGAAATTCCCGCCCGGAACGGCCGCCGCCGCGGCGCAAATACGGGGAAAGCCGCTCCCGGAGGAATCGTCCTCCGCACGCCTGAAACGCTCTGTTCCGGCGTCAATCACGCACAAAAGAAAGGCATCCGGGTGCATGCTATACCAGTATACGTGCAACCGGATGCCTTGTCAAGCATTTTTTCAGTTTTTATCCCCGTCTGTCCGCGGATTCCCGTCTCCGGCCCTCATGCCGGCGGCCGTTCGCCGATCCCGCGGATGGGGTTTCGCGGCAGAGGGCGCCGCTTTCCGTCAAAGCGGATCGCCGTCCTGCAAATCGTCCTCTCCCTCTTCCGGGTACTCTCCGCTGTCTTCGGAATAATTCCCGTCATCTCCGGAATAGTCCCCGCCGTCTTCGGGATAATCCTCCCCGTCATACGGCTCCTCATCATAACCGGCGCCTTCGTCCTGCCCGGTCTCCTCTGCGTATTCGTCCAGCGCCTCGTCGATCTCCTCGTTCAGCAGGCCGCCGTCTGTCTCGTCGCCTTCATCCTCCAGATATTCTTCCTCCTCCGGAAGCTCCCGGTTATTCCTGCCGGCGCGCTCCGCCTCCAGGGCGAGTCTGGCTTCCTCCTCCGCTCTGGCCGCGCGCTCCGCTTCCTCCGCCGCGATCATGGCATCGGTGTTGAGCCGCACGTCCCGATAACGCTTCATGCCGGTACCGGCCGGAATCAGCTTGCCGATGATGACATTCTCCTTCAGGCCGATGAGCGGATCGATCTTGCCCTTGATAGCCGCCTCCGTCAGCACCTTCGTGGTCTCCTGGAAGGACGCCGCGGACAGGAAGGAATTGGTGGCCAGCGCGGCCTTCGTGATGCCCAGCATCACCTGACGGCCCTCCGCCGGCTGCTTGCCCGCCGCGATCAGCTCCTCGTTCATATCCTCAAAGTCCAGAACGTCCACCATGACGCCCGGCAGATATTCCGTATCGCCGCTGTTCTCGATGCGCACCTTTTTGAGCATCTGGCGCACGATCACTTCAATATGCTTGTCGGCGATATCCACACCCTGCAGGCGGTACACGCGCTGCACCTCGCGCAGCATGTAATCCTGCACGGCGCGGATGCCCTTGATCTTGAGCAGATCATGCGGGTTGACGGAGCCCTCCGTCAGCTCATCGCCGGCTTCAAGGACCTGTCCGTCCACCACCTTGATCCTGGAGCCGTAGGGGATCAGATAGCTCTTGACTTCGCCCGTTTCCTCATTGGAAACGATGATCTCTCTCTTTTTCTTGGTATCCTTGATCGCCGCAACGCCGCCGAACTCTGCGATGATCGCGAGGCCCTTGGGCTTTCTGGCCTCGAACAGCTCCTCGACACGGGGAAGACCCTGTGTGATGTCGTCGCCGGCCACGCCGCCGGAGTGGAAGGTACGCATGGTCAACTGCGTGCCGGGCTCGCCGATGGACTGGGCCGCGATGATTCCCACCGCCTCGCCGACCTGCACCGCCTCGCCGGTGGCCATGTTCGCGCCGTAACATTTGGCGCAGATGCCGCTCTTGGAACGGCAGGTCAGGATCGTACGGATCTTCACCTCTTCGATGGGCTCGCCCTTTTCGTTCACGCCCGCCTCCAGGATGCGCTTCGCGCGGGTGGGATTGATCATGTGGTTGGCCCTGACGATCAGCTCTCCGTCCTTATCGTAAATATCCTCGCAGGAATACCTGCCCAGGATCCTGTCCTTTAAGCTTTCGATGGTCTCCCTGCCGTCCATGAACGCTTTCACGGTCATGCCGGGAATCTTGTCTTTTCCCTCGGAGCAGTCCACCTCGCGGATGATCAGCTCCTGAGAGACATCCACCATGCGGCGGGTCAGATAACCGGAGTCCGCCGTGCGCAGCGCGGTGTCGGACATACCCTTTCTGGCGCCGTGCGCGGACATGAAATATTCCAGCACATCCAGGCCTTCCCGGAAATTGGACTTGATCGGCAGCTCGATGGTCCGGCCCGTGGTATCTGCCATCAGGCCCCGCATGCCGGCAAGCTGTTTGATCTGCTGGTTGGAACCGCGCGCGCCGGAGTCCGCCATCATGAAAATATTGTTGTAAATATCCAGACCGTTGATCAGCACCTCCGTCAGCTCACGGTCCGTCTCCTGCCAGGTTTCCACCACGGCGCGGTAACGCTCCTCCTCGGTGATCAGACCGCGGCGGAAGTTCCGGCCGATCTTATCCACCGTCGCCTGCGCCTGCGCCAGCATCTCCGCTTTCTGGGCCGGCACCGTCATGTCGGAAATGGAAACCGTCATGGCGGCCTTGGTGGAATATTTGTACCCGATGGCCTTCACATCGTCCAGCACTTCCGCGGTCCTGGACGCCCCGTGAATGTTGATCACGCGCTCCAGAATCGGCTTGAGCTGTTTTTTGCCCACATGGAAATCGACCTCGGGCAACAGGAAGTTCTCCGGCTTGCTCCTGTCCACATAGCCCAGATCCTGCGGCAGGATCTCGTTGAAGATCAGACGCCCCAGGGTGGTCTCCACGATGCCGGACACCGTCTCCCCTTCCGCGTTGACCTTCGACACCCGTACCTTGATGCGGGAATGCAGCGTGCAGGCTTTATTTTCGTAGGCGAGGATCGCCTCGTTCACGCTCTTGTAGGCATTGCCCTCTCCCAGAGCGCCGGGGCGCTCCTGCGTCAGATAGTAAATGCCCAGCACCATGTCCTGCGAGGGCACCGCCACGGGACCGCCGTCGGAGGGCTTTAAGAGGTTGTTGGGAGAAAGCAGCATAAAACGGCACTCCGCCTGCGCTTCCTGGGAAAGCGGAAGGTGCACGGCCATCTGGTCGCCGTCGAAGTCCGCGTTGAACGCCGTACACACCAGCGGATGCAGCTTGATCGCCTTGCCCTCCACCAGGATCGGCTCAAACGCCTGGATGCCCAGCCGGTGCAGCGTAGGGGCGCGGTTGAGCATCACTGGATGCTCCTTGATCACGTCTTCCAGCACATCCCACACCTGCGTATCCAGCCGCTCGACCAGCTTTTTCGCGTTTTTGATGTTCTGCGATACGTTCCGGCTGACCAGCTCCTTCATCACGAAGGGCTTGAACAGCTCGATCGCCATTTCCTTGGGCAGGCCGCACTGATAAATCTTGAGCTCCGGCCCCACCACGATAACGGAACGACCGGAATAGTCCACGCGCTTGCCCAGCAGATTCTGACGGAAACGGCCGGATTTGCCCTTGAGCATGTCGGAAAGCGACTTGAGGGCGCGATTGCCGGGACCGGTCACCGGACGTCCTCTCCTGCCGTTGTCGATCAGCGCGTCAACGGCCTCCTGCAGCATACGCTTTTCGTTGCGGACGATGATGTCCGGCGCGCCCAGCTCCAGCAGCCTTTTCAGACGATTGTTCCGGTTGATGATCCTCCTGTACAGATCGTTCAGGTCCGAGGTGGCGAATCTGCCGCCGTCCAGTTGGACCATCGGGCGCAGATCGGGAGGAATGACCGGGATGGCATCCATCACCATCCACTCCGGACGGTTCCCGGACTCGCGGAAGGCTTCCACCACCTCCAGGCGCTTGATGATGCGCGCCCGCTTCTGGCCGTTGGCCTCCGCCAGCTCCGCCTTCAGCTCCTGGGAATCCTTCTCCAGGTCGATGGCCTGCAGCAGCTCCTTGATCGCCTCGGCGCCCATGCCGACGCGGAACCGGTTCCCCCAGGCTTCCCGGGCGTCCTGATATTCCTTCTCGGAAAGCACCTGTTTGTATTCCAGATTCGTTTCTCCCTTATCCAATACAATATAGGAAGCGAAGTAAAGCACCTTTTCCAGCACGCGCGGGGACAGGTCCAGGATCAGGCCCATCCGGCTGGGAATCCCCTTGAAATACCAGATATGAGAGACCGGCGCGGCCAGCTCGATATGCCCCATGCGTTCCCTGCGGACCGTGGCCTTAGTGACCTCCACGCCGCAGCGGTCGCAGACGACGCCCTTGTATCTGATCTTTTTATACTTGCCGCAATGACACTCCCAGTCCTTGCTGGGCCCGAAGATCCGTTCGCAGAACAGGCCGTCGCGTTCGGGCTTCAATGTCCTGTAGTTGATCGTTTCGGGCTTCAGGACCTCGCCCCGGGACCATTCGCGGATCTTATCCGGCGACGCCAGTCCGATCTTGATGGCGTCAAAGGTCATCGGCTGATAAGCTTCATTCTTTTCAGGCATTTTGGCACTCCTTTACAAATATTTCCCGCAGCGCCCGCAGCGCCGCTTCGGCCGTTTCCGGCTCACATATCTTCAAAAGAATCCTCAAACTCCAGCTCGGCGCCGTCAAAATCAGGCTCTTCCTCATCCTCGGCGGAAACCAGCTCTTCGCTCTCCGCGTCAAACTCCTGCTTCTGATAGCCCATCCGCCCCAGATTTCCTTCATCGTTGTAGTTGTAGCCCCTGGAATCTCCTTCCAGATCGTAGCGGTAATCGAAATCGCCGTAATCCACGGACTCCATGATCTCCACTTCCGTATTGTCGTCCCGCAGCACCCTGACGTCCAGGCCGAGAGACTGCAGCTCCTTCAAAAGCACCTTGAAGGATTCCGGAATGCCGGGCTCCGGGATATTGTCGCCCTTGATGATCGCCTCATAGGTCTTCACACGGCCCACCACATCGTCGGACTTCACGGTCAGGATCTCCTGCAGCGTATAGGATGCGCCGTAGGCCTCCAGCGCCCACACCTCCATCTCGCCGAAGCGCTGTCCGCCGAACTGCGCCTTGCCGCCCAGCGGCTGCTGGGTCACCAGGGAATAAGGGCCGGTGGAACGCGCATGGATCTTGTCGTCCACCAGATGATGCAGCTTCAGGTAGTGCATGTGGCCGATGGTCACGGCGCCGTCGAAATACTCTCCGGTCCTGCCGTCGCGCAGCCGCACCTTGCCGTCCCGGGAAATCGGAACGCCCTTCCAGACCTCCCTGTGATCCCGGTTTTCATACAGATAATCCATCACCTCGGGAAGGAGCTCTTCCTCGTGCTTCTCCTTAAACTCTTCCCAGGTCAGGTTCACATAATCGTTCGCCAGCTCCAGGGTATCCTGAATGTCCCTCTCGTTGGCGCCGTTGAAGATCGGCGTCGCCACATTAAAGCCCAGCGCCTTCGCCGCCAGGGAGAGATGGATCTCCAGCACCTGTCCGATGTTCATACGGGAAGGCACGCCCAGCGGATTCAGCACGATGTCCAGCGGGCGGCCGTTGGGCAGATAGGGCATATCCTCCACCGGCAGCACGCGGGAAACCACGCCCTTGTTGCCGTGACGTCCGGCCATCTTGTCGCCCACGGAAATCTTTCTCTTCTGGGCGATATAAATGCGCACCGCCTGATTGACGCCGGGAGAAAGCTCATCGCCGTTCTCCCTGGTGAACACCTTGGCGTCCACCACGATGCCATACTCGCCGTGGGGCACCTTCAGAGAGGTATCGCGGACCTCGCGGGCCTTCTCGCCGAAAATCGCGCGCAGCAGACGCTCCTCCGCGGTCAGCTCCGTCTCGCCCTTGGGCGTCACCTTGCCTACGAGAATATCTCCGGCGCGGACCTCCGCGCCCACCCGGATGATGCCCCGATCGTCCAGATCCTTCAGCGCGTCATCGCCCACGCCGGGCACGTCCCGGGTGATCTCTTCGGGGCCGAGCTTCGTGTCGCGCGCCTCCGCCTCATATTCTTCAATGTGAACGGACGTATAGACATCGTCCATCACGAGTCTTTCGCTCAAGAGGACTGCGTCCTCGTAGTTGTAGCCTTCCCAGGTCATGAAGCCGATCAGCGGATTCTTGCCCAGGGCCAGTTCGCCGTCCGCGGTGGAAGGGCCGTCCGCGATCACCTGTCCGGCCTCCACCCGGTTGCCCTTGAACACGATGGGACGCTGATTGTAGCAGTTGGACTGGTTGCTTCTGGCAAATTTGGAGAGATGGTACTCCATCTTCTCCCCGTCGTCACAGGCGATGCGGATGATTTTGGAGGATACATAGTCCACCACGCCGGACTTTTTCGCCACAACGCAGACGCCCGAGTCCACGGCCGCCTTCACCTCCATGCCGGTGCCCACCACAGGGGCCTCGGTGGTCAGAAGCGGCACCGCCTGACGCTGCATGTTGGAGCCCATCAGCGCGCGGTTGGCGTCATCGTTCTGCAGAAACGGGATCAGAGCCGTCGCCACGGAAAACACCATCTGCGGGGAAACGTCCATATAGTCGAACATCGCCCTGGGATATTCCGACGTCTCATCCCGGTAACGGCCGGCGACATTGGGCCGGACGAAATGCCCGTCGGCATCCAGTTCCTCGTTCGCCTGGGCCACATGATAATTATCCTCTTCATCCGCCGTCATATAGACCACTTCGTTGGTCACACGCGGATTCATGGGATCGGATTTATCGATCTTGCGGTACGGCGCTTCCACAAAGCCGTACTCGTTGATCTTGGCATAGCTGGCCAGGGAATTGATCAGGCCGATGTTGGGACCCTCCGGCGTCTCGATGGGGCACATCCTCCCGTAATGGGAATAGTGCACGTCACGCACCTCAAATCCGGCGCGGTCACGGGACAGACCGCCGGGGCCCAGAGCGGAAAGACGGCGCTTATGGGTCAGCTCGCCCAGCGGGTTGTTCTGATCCATGAACTGGGACAACTGGGAGGAACCGAAGAATTCCTTCACGGCCGACTGCACGGGCTTGATGTTGATCAGCACCTGCGGGGTGATCTCCTCCGCGTCATGGGTCGTCATGCGCTCGCGCACCACGCGCTCCAGACGGGAAAGGCCGATCCGGTACTGGTTCTGCAAAAGCTCGCCCACCGCGCGGATGCGGCGGTTCCCCAGATGGTCGATATCGTCGTCATTGCCGATGCCGTATTCCAGGTGAATGTTATAGTTAATGGAAGCGATGATGTCTTCCTTCGTGATATGCTTCGGGATCAGCTCATGCACATTCCGGTGAATGGCCTCCGCCAGCGCCTCCGGATCGGACGCGTACTGCTCCAGAATCTGGGCCAGCACCGGATAGTATACCAGCTCCGTGATCCCCAGCTCCCTGGGATTGCAGTCCACGAAGTGGGTCAGGTCCACCATCATGCTGGAAAGGACCTTGACCTTCTTCTCCTCCGTCTGAATATAGACATAGGGAATGGCGCTGTTCTGGATCTCATCCGCCATCTCCCGGGTCAGCTTCGTGCCGGCCGCCGCCAGCACCTCGCCCGTCGTAAGATCCACAACGTCCTCCGCCAGCACATGTCCGGCGATCCGGTTGCGGAACATCAGCTTTTTGTTGAATTTATATCTGCCCACCTTCGCCAGATCGTACCGCCTGGGGTCAAAAAACATGGCGTTGATCAGACTCTCGGCGCTCTCCACGCTCAGCGGCTCGCCGGGGCGGATCTTCTTGTACAGCTCCAGCAGGCCCTCCTGATAATTCTCCGCGGTATCCTTGGTAAAGCTGGCCTCGATCTTGGGCTCGTCGCCGAACAGCTCACGGATCTCGTCATTGGTCCCCACGCCCAGCGCGCGCAGCAGGACCGTGATCGGGACCTTTCTCGTCCGGTCCACGCGGACGTAAAAGATGTCGTTGGAGTCCGTCTCATATTCCAGCCACGCACCCCGGTTGGGGATGACGGTGCAGGAAAACAGACGCTTGCCGATCTTATCGTGGCCGATTCCATAGTAGATGCCGGGGGAACGAACTAACTGGCTGACGATGACGCGCTCTGCGCCGTTGATCACGAAAGTACCCGTCTCCGTCATCAGAGGCAGGTCGCCCATGAAGATCTCATGCTCGTTGATCTCTTCTTTTTCCTTATTATAAAGGCGTACTTTCACCTTCAGGGGAGCGGCATATGTCGCGTCTCTCTCCTTGCACTTTTCGATCGAATACTTCACGTCGTCTTCGCACAGCTCAAAGTCCACGAATTCCAGACTCAGATGGCCGCTGTAGTCGGATATCGGAGAAATATCATCGAAAACCTCTCTGAGGCCTTCGGTGAGAAACCACCTGTACGAGTTCTTCTGGACCTCGATCAGGTTGGGCATCTCCAATACTTCTTTCCGTCGCGCGTAACTCATACGTATGTTCTTGCCTACGGCAATGGGACGTATTCTGTTTTTTTCCATCGACATTTCACCCCGTTCTTCATATTCTCAGCCACAAAATGTTCGGAATTACACACAAAAACAGCGCACTCCAACACAGTAATGCAACCTACAATGTACCACAAGTCAAGCGCCAAGTCAACAAATATTTTATTAATTTTGTAAAGATTTTCCCGGGACCTTTTCGCCGGGCAGGGACGCACTCATAAAAAGCGCCCGCATATGCGGGCGCTTTCTGCGCTTTCTTCTGTTGCTCAGGCGGCAGCCGGCACGGCTGCCATGCAGGATGCTTCCTTATTATTTAAGGGTGACCTTGGCGCCTTCCGCCTCCAGCTTCTTCTTGATCTCTTCCGCTTCGTCCTTGGAAACGGCTTCCTTCACATTCTTCGGCGCATTGTCAACGACGTCCTTCGCTTCCTTCAGGCCGAGGCCGGTCACTTCACGGACAACCTTGATGACCTTGACCTTGTTGGGGCCAATCTCGGTCAGCTCAACGTTGAACTCGGTCTTCTCTTCCACTTCCTCAGCGGGGCCGGCAGCGGCGACCACAACGCCGGCAGCGGCGGACACGCCGAAAGCCTCCTCGCAGGCCTTAACCAGATCGTTCAGCTCTAATACGGTCATCTCCTTGATCGCATCGATAAATTCCTGAGTTGTAAACTTAGCCATTTGTATTTCCCTCCATTTGATTAAAAATGATGCTGCGGTCCTTCTTATGCCGCAATTCTTCTCATTCCGCCGCCGCGGCTTCCGCGGGAGCCGCTTCCGAATCCTTCTCCGCGATCTGCTTCAGAACACGGGCCAGATTCGCGATCGGAGACTGCATGCTGCCCAGCAGTCTGGAAACAAGCGCTTCTCTTCCGGGGATCTTCGCGATCTCCATGATGCCGGCCGCGTCATAGACGCTGCCCTCCACTACGCCGCCCTTGATCTCCAGCTTGTCAGCAGTCTTGGCGAAATCTGCCACTTCCCTCGCCGGCGCGGTAGCGTCGGTCTTGGAGATGGCGACTGCGGACGGACCGTTCAGATAGGGCGTAAGCCCCTCAAAGTCGGTTCCCTTGAAAGCGAAATTCATCATGGTGTTTTTGTACACCTTGTAGGTGATGCCGGCGTCGCGCAGCTTCTTGCGAAGAGCGGTGTCCTGCTCCACGGTCAGACCGCGGTAATCCACCAGGACTACAGACTGGGCATCCCGGATCGCTTCGGAGATCTCCGCGACGACGGGCTTTTTGAGCTCAACCTTTGCCATTTTCTTACCTCCTTACAGATTTCTTGCCGGGCGGTGAGGAACCGCATTCCGCATCGCCGGAATAAAAGAGGGATCTTCTCCAGGCGGTATTCCCACTGTCCAAATACCCCTGATCAAAAAACCTCTCCGCACAAAGACAGAGAGGTTCATAGTCGGTTCCTGACTCTTCATTCCTCGGCAGGCGCTTTCCCTTACACCGGTTCGCCGGTACCTGCTGTCTTCGGCACGGTCTTTTCGACCTTCCTAACCATAGCACAGATACGGGACGGCTGTCAAGCGTTGTTTTCACTTTTCCGACCGTTTTCTGTTTTCATTGTTCCGCCGTTTTTTGTCGGTTTCATGCCCTCACGCTTCCGGCGCCTTCGTGACGAAGCCTGCCGCATCGATGGAAACGCCGGGAGAAATACTTCTCATATAGGAAAGGATCCGTTCCTTTTCTTCCCCGTCCGGCAGCGACACGGCGCAGTCCTTCTGAATGCCGGGGAGAAACTGCAGACTTTTCAGCCCGTTCTGATCCAGCTTCACGCGGATCAGGCAGGTATCCAGCGTTTTGGAATTGAACCAGAAATTCCCCAGGCTGTAAACCACCGGAACGTCGCCGCAATAACCGATGGGCTGCAGGATATGGGGATGGTCCCCGATGATCAGGTCCGCTCCCGCCTGCGCGATCTGCGGCCCCTGTTCCGCCTGCGCCCAATCCACCTCCACCATATTCTCCGTCCCCCAGTGCACGTAGACGATCACGAAATCGCTGTTCTGCTTCGCCTCCTCTATCTCCTGCAGAAGCCGGGTGATATTCAGGCACCGGAACACGCCCGGTTCCGTTTCGGTCGCGCCCTTCGTGCTGGGATTGTCCATTCGCTCGATCTGAGTCGCGGAAAGGATCGCGATCCTGATATCGTTGATGATAAAATAGATCGGTCTGGACGCTTCCTCCAGGTTCCTCCCCGCCCCCACCCAGGGCATTCCCAGATTGGCCAGCGTGTCCAGCGTATCCGTCAGGGAAATCTGCCCGTAGTCGTGAGCATGGTTGTTGGCCAGCGACACCACATCCGCGCCCATATCAAAAAGATAAAATGCGTATGCGGGCTTCGCGCGGAACGTGAATTTCTTATCCGGCATGGGTTCTCCCCTGTCGGTATAAGGGAACTCATTATTGACCATAAATATGTCCGCTCCGCGCGTGACGTCCAGCACTTCCCCGGAAAAGCAGCTTTCCAGCCGGCCGCCCCGCTGCTGCAGAGTGGTCATGACGGCGTAACGGTCGTCAAAAAGGATGTCCCCCGCGAACACCAGCGAGACCTCCTCCGGATCCGCCGCCTCCATCGGGTGAATGTTCTGTTCACGGCAGAGCTCCGGATCCGCCAGCAGCGCGCCGTAACGGCTTCCGTCTCCGCCGTCCCCGCCATCAGCCGTTCCGTTTCCGGCCGTCCCGCTGCCGGATGCCGCCGCACCGTTTCCAGACACTTCACCGGCGCCGTATCCGGACGCTTCACCGGCACCGTATCCGGATGCAGCCGTCCCGTTTCCGCCCTCCCCGCCGGTACCGTCTCCGAGCGCGGCCGCGCCGGAGGTCCTGGGGTCCTCTGCGGATGCCCCGTCCTGACCGGAGGACGCCGCTGCCGCACCGTTTTCGCCGGGCTTTTCGCGCCACGCCGTCAGCACGCTCCCGGCCGGTTTCCCGGCCGCCCAGACGCCCAGCAAAAGGACGCCGCCGGCCGCTACCGTGAGCAGAAACGTCAGCAGAAAGATTTTCGCATTATTCCGTTTTTTCTTCTTCCTTCTCTTTCTGGTGCCCATGGGCGGACCGTCCCTCCGGAACAGGTTTCAAAACCCCGGCCTTGACGGGGCCGGGGTCTGCTTTGGTTCTTCGTTTCTAATTATATTTCGCCGTGGAAACCTTCACGCCGGGGCCCATCGTGGTCGCCAGCGTAACGCTCTTCATATACTGACCCTTCAGGACGCTGGGCCTCGCCTTGGCGATCGCGTCGATCAGCGCGTTATAGTTTTCCTCCAGTGCCTCCTGCGTAAAGGAAGCCTTGCCGATGGGCGCGTGGATAATGTTGGACTTGTCAAGCCGGTACTCGATCTTACCGGCTTTGATATCCTTGATGGCCTTGGTCACATCCATGGTGACGGTGCCGGCCTTGGGGTTGGGCATCAGACCCTTGGGGCCCAGGATACGGCCGAGACGTCCTACCACGCCCATCATATCGGGGGTAGCCACCACCACGTCAAAGTCCAGCCATCCGTCGTGCTGGATCCTCGGGATCAGCTCGTCGCCGCCCACGAAATCCGCACCGGCCGCCTGCGCCTCATCCAGCTTCGTTCCCTTGGCAAACACGAGTACCCTTACCGTCTTGCCCGTGCCATTGGGCAGCACCACCGCGCCGCGAACCTGCTGCTCCGCATGACGGCCGTCGCAGCCGGTCCGGATATGGACCTCGACCGTCTCGTCAAACTTCGCCACCGCAGTCTTCTTCACCAGCGCGATCGCATCTGTGGGCTCATAAAAGGTTGCGCGGTCCACCAGCTTGGCGGTCTCGCGATATTTCTTACCATGCTTCATGTTCATTTCCTCCATTGGTTGATAACGTAACGCCTCTTCGGGCCGTTACTCCCAGATTTATACTCTTCGGCAGCCTGCTCGGGGCCGCCGGTCGCCAGACGGTCAGTCCTCTACGACGATGCCCATGCTTCTCGCCGTACCGGCGATCATGCTCATGGCGGCTTCCACGCTCGCCGCGTTCAGATCGGGCATTTTCAGCTCCGCGATCTCGCGGACCTTATCTTTGGAGATCGTGGCGACCTTGGCCTTGTTGGGCGTCGCGGATCCGCTCTTTAAATTGCAGGCCTTCTTCAGCAGCACCGCGGCAGGCGGAGTCTTGGTAATGAAGCTGAAGCTTCTGTCCGCATACACGGTGATGACCACCGGGATGATGACGTCGCCCTTATCAGCGGTCCTGGCATTAAACTGCTTGGTGAACTCCATGATGTTGACGCCGTGCTGACCGAGCGCGGGGCCGACCGGAGGGGCCGGTGTCGCCTTGCCAGCGGGAATCTGTAACTTGATATAACCGGTAACTTTTTTTGCCATTTTAGGCACCTCCTAAATATAATGTGGTATGGCGCAGCGTACTCCCCCGGACGGGGCGCTGCTTCCACAGCTCAACGGACGGCCCGGCAGAGCCCTCCGGCGAACGCTCATTCCGCATGCAGCGGATAACCTCACTGCAGCTTCCTCACTTCCGCGAATCCCAGCTCCACGGGCGTGTCCCTGCCGAACAGCTCCACGTTGATGGTCGCGGTCTGTTTGTTGTGATCGATCTTCTGTACAACGCCCACCGTGTCCTTCCACGGTCCGGCGACGACAACGATCGCATCCCCCTCCGTGAAATCGATGGTGACGGTCTCCGACCGGATCCCCAGCGGTTTCATCTCCGCCTCCGTCAGGGGGACGGGCTTGCTCCCCGGCCCGACGAAGCCGGTCACGCCTCTGGTGTTGCGGACGACATACCAGGTGTCATCGTTCATGATCATGTTGACCAGCACATATCCCGGAAACAGCTTCTTCTGCACGGTCCTGCGCGCGCCGTTCTTCATCTCCACGACTTCCTGCATGGGGACGCGGACCTCCAGAATCTCTTCCTCCAGGTGCCGGTTCTCGATGGTCTTCTCAAGGTCGGCTTTCACCTTGTTCTCATATCCGGAATAGGTATGCGCCACATACCATTTTGCTTCTGCCATACAATTCTCCTCACCGTCACATCGTCACGAAATTGACGCCATACTGCACGATCATATCGACCAGAGCGATGATCACGCCCAGAACAATCGTAATGGCGACAACGACAACGGACTGCTTCAACAGAGTATCCCTGTCCGGCCAGATGATCTTTTTAAATTCGGCTTTGACACCGTCAAAGAACTTCGTTCCAGGTGTCTTTCCTTCCTTTGGCATACGAAACTCCTTTCCAGACACAGGGAGATGGCTTATTTCGTCTCCTTATGCGTCGTGTGACGCTTGCAGAACCTGCAATACTTCTTAATCTCCATCCTGTCGGGATGCGTCTTCTTATCCTTGGTCGTATTGTAATTCCGCTGTTTGCATTCTGTACATGCCAGTGTGATCCTTGTACGCATTTCTCTACCTCCGCGTGAAGCTTTCCTTTTCTCCGTCCGGTTCCTCCCGCCCCGCCGAAAGCGGCGGCCGAAAGCCGCGGACTGCCCTGTATGTGTAGAGGTCTTTTTTCGGTGTGGGATGCTCTGCGCTGGCCGGCGCCATACGGACACAGCGAAAAATCCGCTCCGCGAACCCCCCGCTGCCACAAATCAGAGCATAAAAAAAAGACCCTGAATCCATCTTGCTATTCGACTATAGCACAGGAACGGGTACGCGTCAAGTAAAAAATCCACAATATTCGCGCAATATCAGCGATAACACCGCCCACAAAAAGTGCAGGCCCCCGGAGAGCAGGCGCTTCTGCGGGCGGTGTTACCGCTGCGCAGCGGCCAGATCCAGAGCGCTGCGGATCACCTTGTCCATGTCGTAATATCGGTACTGTCCCAGGCGGCCGCCGAAGAGAACGTTCTCCTCCCGCGCGGCAAGCTGCGCGTACCGCTCGTAAAGCCGCCCGTTTTTCTCATCGTTGATGGGATAATAGGGCTCGTCCCCCGGCTTCCACTCCGCGGGATACTCCTTCGTGATGACCGTACCCGCGCCTGTCCCGAATTCAAAATGCTTATGCTCGATGATGCGCGTCCAGGGCACTTCCCGCTCCGTGTAGTTGACCACCGCATTGCCCTGGTAATTCTCCTCCTCCGGCAGCTCCTGCGTCTCAAAACGGAGAGAACGGTATTCCAGAGCGCCATAGCAGTAGCCATAATATTCGTCAATCATGCCCGTATAGAGGAGTCTGTCCCAACTGTCGCGCAGGTCTTCCGGCTTTTCGGCATTCTGTCGGATGAACTCCTGACAGGAAATCCCGGTGCGCACCGTGCAGCCGTCCAGCAGCCGCTCTACGATCTGCGTATAACCGCCTTTGGGAATCCCCTGATACGGATCGTTGAAATAGTTGTTGTCAAAGGTGAAGCGCAGAGGCAGCCGTTTAATGATGAAAGCGGGAAGCTCCCGGCAGTCCCTGCCCCACTGTTTCTCGGTATAGCCCTTCACCAGCTTCTCATACACGTCGCGTCCCGCCAGGGAAAGAGCCTGCTCCTCCAGATTCCGGGGCTCCGCGATGTGAAGCGCCCCGATCTGCTCCGCGATTTTCGCCTTTGCCTGCGCCGGTGTGCGCACATTCCACAGACGGCTGAAGGTGTTCATATTAAAAGGAAGGTTGTAAAGCTCATCCCGGTAAACCGCTACCGGGGAATTGATGTAATGATTGAATTCCGCAAAGCGGTTCACATAATCCCATACTTCTCTGTCAGAGGTGTGAAAAATATGGGCACCATATCTGTGCACATTGATGCCCATCACTTTTTCGGTATATATGTTCCCCGCAATATGATCCCGCTTCTCTACCAGAAGGACCTTCCTGCCGCGCGCGCGCATCTCATGCGCAAATACGGCGGCGAACAATCCTGTTCCGGCTATCAGATAATCATAATGCATCTTTTTCCTTTCATCCGCTGTCCGTGCCCCTGCCGCGGGCCGTTCAGCCGCCGATCATTTCACCTTATATTTCTTGATCTGAATGAAATCCTCCATCAGTCCCAGGATCTTGTCCCGGCCTTCCTGATTGAGCTTCACATAATACTGCATTACATGGTTTTCCAGCAACTGCTCGCTGATCGTGGTATCCCGCTCCAGAGAACTGAAATCCACCGGATTTAAATTCAGCTTGTTGCACATCTTGATCACCGTCCCATAGGCCATCCCGTCAATTCCTCTTTCCAGGGCGGTCACCAGTGTGCTGTAAGGAATCTGCATCTCCAGCGCAAACTGCCTTACGCTTCGGTACTGGCTCAAAATCTCTTTCTTCAAAATCTGTGCTTTCGTCATGGTATCTCCTCCATCATAATATTTAATATCGGTTTGATTCGATCAATAATCTTCCTTCCGCGCACACACTGCCATGCCCGTTCCCCCTATTTTACACCATAATTCTCCGTCTGGCAACACTATATTTTCCAATATGTAATTCTCTGCATAACTTTACAGGAAAATGTAGCGATCAAATACTTTTTTTGGTCATATTTTTTGCATTTCCCGAAAAAAGCGGCCGCGATTTCAAAGAAACCGCAGCCGTCTCTCTCTCGCGGACATACCGCCATCTTCCGTACAACCGATTTATTCTCCGTTCTGAGGGGCCAGAACGATCACCAGCGGCGCGGGCTCCGGGCACGCTTCCCCGCCCAGTTCATACTGCGCGCTCTCCGGCCTGATGACATTTTTCATTTCACGCAAAAAAGGCTCCACTGTGCCGATCACATCGTAGCCGCCTTCCGCGCTCCGATAATGCATCGGGATCACGCGCTTCGGCTTCAGCTCCCGGACCAGTCCGGCCGCCTGCGCCGCATCGATGGTGAAAAAACCGCCCACCGGAATCATCAGAAGATCCAGGCCCGTGAGCGCCTCCATCTGCTCCGGCTCCGGTCTGCAGCCCAGGTCCCCCAGATGGGCAATCCTGTGCACGCCGTCCGAAATCAGGCGGATCGTGTTCGGGCCGCGCTTCGCGCCCTTTACATCGTCATGGTAACTTGGCAGGTCCGTCACCTGCAGCGGCACCGCACCCTCCGCCGGAGGCACGACCGTCACGCAGCTTCTCGCATTGTGATCCCCGTGCTCATGGCTGCACAGCACCTGGTTCGCGCGCTCCCGCACCGGCCGGTATCCCGGCACGGACCCGTCCGCGTAAGGGTCCAGAACAACCGACCAGTTCTCCGTCTCCACCCGGAAACAGGAGTGTCCGATCCATGTGATTTTCATGCTCCACCAACCTTCCTTCTGCGTCACAGTCTTTTGTAAACAGATACCCTTATTGTAAAACGAAAAGCGGAAAAGCGCAACCAAAAGTGAGCGCATCAGCCATCTTCATGAGGGATCCTCCCGGCCCCCATGACCGTAAAGCTCCCCTCTGTCAGCTCACAGGAAAACAGCACATCATCCGCAACGCCCCCTGTCCGAACGTCCAGCAGCACGATCCGGATGTCCTCGTCCGGATTTTCCCACAACCCGCTGAAGCAGGCTCCTCCGTTCCGGTATACCTCATAACCGCCTGCATCGTTTACAGCCAGCCGCAGACTGCCGACCGGCGACGCCGCGCCCTGCGCCGCCTGTTCCTCATCCAGGGCCGCCGTCTCCCGTTCCACGTCTGATCCGTCTGCATCCCTGAAACCGCCCGCCGCGATCAGCACGGTCCCCGGTTCCATCGCCCTTTCCGGTACGCCCAGCCTCCGAAACAGTCTGCGCAGGGAAACATCCTGCCAGACATCCGGATTGCCGATCCGGATGATGGCGGGCTTTCCCGCGGCCGCCAGCATTTCCAGATAAAGCGGCAGGCTGGTACAGGAATCGGCCTGTACCTGAAGCTCATACGCGTTTCTGCCATCCTCCCGGGAAAGCTCCAGCTCCTCATAATAAGCATCCATCGCCCTAAGACGCTCCGTCACATAGGTGCGGAAGGTATCCAGGCGCTCCCCGGGATCTCTGTAGGAGCCCTCCGGCCAGCGCGCCATTTCCCGCAGATAAGCGCCGGAATCATAGATATCCGCCTCATATTCCTTCAGCAGGGCATCGATACGTTCCTCCGACCAGCCCGTTCTTCGCAGGGTACGGTATTTTTCAAGCAGCGCTTCCCAGACGGGATCCGCTCCGTTGACCAGGAGCTGGTTGAGATATCCGCTGTGCATGAGCACGTGATTTGACGGCGTCAGCTCATAGGGGGCGGAAAGATTCACACGCAGATCATTGACGAAGGAGCTGCCCCATGTGAGATCCATATCCCAGGGACAGTAAAGGGCGGTGGGTCCATACTCTCCCTCCCTGAGCGCCAGATACAGATTTTTGATGTTCTTTCCCCCCATGGCATGATCCACGCCCTGGATCAGATTCACAAAGAGATAAATATCGATGGCATTGTCCAGATCGATCCCCGCCAGAAGCTTCTCATCCTCCTCCCGATACCGGTCCAGATCGCAGTAATACTCCAGCAGCGGTCCCCAGTTCTGCGCCCGTTCGTTTTCCAGTCCCTTGATCCGAAACCCGCTCACACCGGCGCCGCCGAAGGAAATCGTGCCGTCCGCGAACCAACTGACACCTTTGTAAAGAACCTCGTCTCCGGAGGCCGGATCCAGCAGAAGCTGCTTTTCGTCTATGGGATACCCCAGGGCATACAGTCCCCAATAAACCCCGTTAAAAAACAACTCCAGATACTTATATTCCATCCCCGTGTCGATCTTCTCCGCGTTGTCCGTCCCGCAGGAATATTTCCACAGATTGGCGGAAAAGACGTTGCGGATCTTTTCCTGATCGTTATAAGCCGGATACAGCAGCCAGTCGTCATCCTGACGCATCCCCAGCAGGGAGACGGCATTGGAACGCGTATGATCGCCCACGGACTCCTGCGTCAGGGAAAAACGGTAGCCTTTTTTGGGAAGCAGCTTCGTGGTATTTCCCCGCACATGGATCGAACCGTCGGATACCGTGACTCTCTGCGCCGCTCCCGCCCGATTGTCATACAGCGTGACGCGCATGGAAACAGCCTCTTCCCCGATCTGTTCCCCGTTCTGTACTTCCGCGTCGGTTTCGATGTTCATCAGGGGCAGGGTCGTACACCGCAGCACATACTCCGCATACCTGTCCTCCGTATAAGCGAGAACAAAGATGGCCCGATTATTCCGGATCTCCTCCTCCGTGATGCCTGCTGCCGCGCCGTCCTTTTCCCCGGCCGGCCCTTCCGGACGGTCTTCCTCCAGAAAAACGATCTTTACCGGCCCTCCGCCTCCCTTAGCACGCACGCCGGGATTCCTCCCCTCCCGGCTTCCCTCGTTCAGGGAATAATAAAATGTCCGATCCTGAGGATCGAAAAAAAGCGTTTCCTCCTCAAAGACCAGTTCCTCCAGCAGATCACAGGCTTCTGTGCGCCCCTCTCTGATCCGCTCAAACTGTTCTTTTGAAACCACACATTCCGAGTATCGGACCGTTCCCGCCGCCATGCAGAGCAGAGATACCCCCAAAAGCACGGACAGCGCCAGGACGGTCAGACCCGCCATTTTTTTCATACCAGGCTTCTCCCCACAAACGCACAGCGGTTCCTGTCCGGAACGCCTTTTCCCTTACAAAATATCCTCACTGTCATATTCGATGACGGAGAACTTCTCCGCTCCCGCCTCCCGTACGCTCTCCGCCAGCTCTTCCGGACGTTTCACGGACAGTTCGATCACCAGGTCCATTCCGCGCTCCGTATAATTCCGGCTCTTGATCCGGTACTTTCTGGTATGGCTGCGTATGCCTTCCAGAATGGCGTTCTCCTTTTCCGGCACGCAGTGCAGTACCAGCACAAAGGGCCGTCTGCCGATGACGATATGCTCCATGCACAGCAGCACGACCGTTACCATAACGGAGGTCAGCACCGCGATCTCGTATAGCTGACACCCGCAGGTAATGCCGATATGCACGGACCAGAGCAGATAAAGCATGTCTACGGGATCCTTCACCGCCGTCCGAAAACGCAGGATCGCCAGGGCGCCGATGGTTCCCAGCGTGATCACGATATTGGACTGCAGGCATAAAATGATGGTGGAAATAAAAAAGGGCAGCACCGAGACACAGATATGGAAGGAGCGGTTATAAAAGGCCCTGTGAGAGACCAGCCTGTAGACGACGAACTCATAAGCGCTCAGGAACAGGACCATGAGCAGCACGGACAGCACAACGCCCGTTCCCAGAACAGGATTTTGAAACGCACCGGCCAGATTTTCCACCGCACGAACGACAGCATTCATTTGATCAGAACTCCTTTCCTTTCCCGCGGGCGCTCCCGCACACCGACATCCGGATACAGCGGTATCCGGCCCATACTCTGCAGTTTTTTTCTCCCCAGCGCATATTTGGAAAAGGAAGAAAACAGCAGATTCCGCTCCGTGACGATCTTTTTGACGTATCCCGGCAGAAGCTCGTCAAATTTCACCTCCAGCACATGCCGGTTTTTGTCCAGCAGCGGATAACGGATGTAATCTCCGTCCGTAAAACGGGAAAAATCGTCCGAAACGGAAATATTCTCATCCAGCGTGATGCGCACATGCAGGATCTCATCCACATAAGCGGTCCTCTCGTAGTCGATCACAGCCTTCGGGACAAAGCCGTCCGCCATGCACCGGACACAAAAGCGTTTCAGCAGGGGCTCCTCCGCCCGCCAGAACGCTTTCTCCGGATCCTGCTCCAGGATGTCCCGATACGCTTCCGTAGAAAGCATACAGCTTTCCTTATGACAGCGGCCGCCGGCCTTTTCCTTGCGTTCCAGCCAAAGAGGACCCTCTTTGTTTCCGTAACGGCGGATCCGGTATTTCACCCGTTCCGATATTCCGGCGTCATTTTCCCGCACACAACTGTCTCTCCAGTCATCAAAATAAAGGCTGTGAACCGTGTATTTCCCCGCCGGGTCCCCGTGGATATCCTTTTGGAGCGCTGCATCCAGCCGGACGCCGATCAGACGAAGCTCCCCTGAGGTACCGTAATATTTCCATTCGTTTCTGTATTTTTTGATCCCGCTCACCTCCGGACGGGCCGGTTCCCGTTTCTCTGTCCGCATCGCTTCGGACAGGCCCGGCCTCAAACAGGAGTATACCTCTTTTTTCCTTTTCTTTGGTATGCAGCCGGCATACAGTTCGGGCCGGCGTGGATCTGACTCCGCGCCGGCCCGCATTCTTCGGCCCATATTCATAAGCGGTCATTTTCTGCCGTACGTTTCGTAATAAAACCAGGGGCTCAGATACTCCTCCGGCACAGGCTCCGGCGGTTCAAAGGAGCTGTACTCGTTCGGCCTGGAGGTGTAGACCCGGACCGCAAAGCGCCAGGCATTCCCTCTTTCCGACAGATATTCGCTCCGGATCCGGATCCCGCCCCTGCCCAGCCTGACGATCTCCTCCCTGGACAGATAGCTGTTGATCACATAGGCGCCGGACTTATCGTATACCCACACATCGAAAATGTCCTGATCCGCATACGCCTCAAGATTGTCCCAGGAAGCGACGATCTCCCGCCCCAGCTCGCCGTCCAAAAGTTTCCACGTCAGTCCCGTGGGCGCGGGCAGCGGCGGCGCATCTTCTCCCGTAAACACGAACGCATCCGAAACCGCATAGGGACTGTCCGCAAAACGGACGCCGTCCCCCAGGGCGGATACCGTAAAGTAATAGGTCCCCTCGCCCTGCAGCTCTGTCACCAGACTGCAGGGAAAATCCATATCATCCGGCAGATTGCCGATGACCGTCCCCGTCCGCAGCCATCCCCCGCCGTCCGGATCCGGCGGCGTCTGTGAACGGTAAAGCCTCCAGCGATAGGCCACCCCGCTGCCCTCCCCGGAATCCGGGACATTCCCCCAGACGGCGGTTCCCGTTTCTCCGTCCCAGTGCGGATCCGCCGGAGCGGGCAGCGCCGTGAGCGCTCCCTGTCCGCCGCTCCCGACGCCCCACAGCACGGCCGCACAGCAGACAGCGGCCAGAAGCGCCGCGGCGCCCGCCCACAGGGGAAACCGCCCTGCCAGGGAAAGGGCCCGCCTCACCTGGCGGACCGACTGAAACCGCTTGTCCGGGTCCAGCTCCGTGCATTTCAGGAGGACCCTCCTGTAACGGCGACGCCGGGCCCTCTCTCCCAGAAGCTGCCGCAGCGTCACGCCCAGGGCGTAAATGTCTGCCCGCTCGTCCGTCTGGGAAAAACCGAACTGCTCCGGCGGCGCATATCCCCGCGTGCCCAGCACTCTCGTATCCTGCTCCAGGTCCTCCTTCGGCATCCGCGCCGCGTCAAAATCGATGAGCCGGATATGGCCGTCCGCCGCCAGAAGGAGATTGGACGGCTTGATATCCCGGTGGATGATGCCCTTCCCATGCAGGTACTCCAGCACGAGACACAGCTCCCGCGCCGCCTTTTTGATCTGGGCCTCCGACAGCTCCGTGCTGCCGAGGGACTGCCCCTCTATATATTCCTCGACCACCGTGACGGCGTCCCCGTCCTGAATCACCTCATACAGGCGGGGCAGACCGGGATGCGCGCACTCCTTCAGCGCCGCATAAACGGGAAAGCTGCCGTTCAGCCGCTTCCGGATGCAAAGCCTGCCGCCGTCCTTTTCCCGGGCCAGCTCCACAACGCCCTTTTCACTCTGTCTGATCAGCCGAAGCCGTTCATACTCCATCTCCATGACCTCTGCAAAATACCTGCAAAATTCTCCGCCCGCGTCTTTCGTCCTGCTTGTCACATTTTCGGACATCTGTTATAATGATAGAAATTATACCATAAAAACAAAAGAGGTGGCAATATGAATCCCCAACATGCAGATTCCGCGGCCGCAGCGGTTTCCGTGTCCGGCAGTACGCAGAAAAGCACGGAGACCCTGCGCAGCGAGCTGAAAAACGCCACGGACATCGAAGACTATCTTGCGGTCAACCGCTCCTATCTTCTTCCGGGCACACAGTCTCTGTCCCGGCATCTGACCTCCCTGCTGCACCAAAAGAAGCTGAAACGGGGCGAGGTCGCGCGGGCTTCTCTGCTGGATCGGGTCTATGTCTACCAGATCTTTTCCGGGAGGCGGACGCCCTCCCGCAGCAAGCTGATCGCCCTGGCTTTCGGGATGCGCCTGTCCGCGGACGAGACGCAGCGGATGCTCAAGCTGTCCGGCAACCTGGAGCTGTACGCCAGATGCCGCCGGGACGCCCTGATCCTCTTCGCCCTGGAAAAGGGAATGAACATCCAGCAGGCGAACGAGCTGCTGTTCGCCCATGAAGAAAAGCTGCTGGGCACGCCGGGGGAGTGACGAGGCTGCCGCAGGATTTTGCTCAGAGCAGCGGCGCGACCGCCTTCAGGACAAAGCCCTTCAGCTTCACGGTCCATTTCTCGTTCTTCACCGTTTCCGGCGTCACCCGGCGGCATTTGGCCAGCGTTTCCTCAAAATCCGCCTCAATCTGCGGAATGCACGCGGTCCGGTACAGATAGGACGCGCACTCGAAATGGTGGTAGAGGCTGCGGTAGTCCAGGTTGATGGTGCCCACCACCGCTCGGCAGTCGTCGCTGACGAACACCTTGGCATGGACGAAACCGGGCGTGTATTCATAGATCTCCACGCCGGAATCCAGCAGGGCGCGGTAATGCCCCTTCGCCAGCGCGTAGGGCATGGGCTTGTCCGGGATGCCCGGCAGGATCAGCTTCACCTCGATGCCCTTCTCCGCCGCGAACTTCAGCGCGGTTTCCATCTCTCCGTCCAGGATCAGATAGGGAGACATGATGTGGACATACCTCACGGCCCGGTTCAGGATATCCATATAGATCCGCTCGCCCACCTTATCGCCGTCCAGCGGGCAGTCCCCGAACGGGAGCACGAAGCCGCCGTCCCCTTTCACGATTTTTTGCGGCACATCCGAATGCGGGGCGGACAGGGCTCCCTTTTCCGACGCATTCAGGTACGGATCGAACACGGCTTCCTTTTCCGTAATATTCCACATCTGCAGGAACAGCAGCGTAAAGCTCCTGACCGCTTCCCCCTTCAGCATGATGGCGGTATCCTTCCAGTGTCCGAACCGCTCCCGCTGATTGATGTATTCGTCCGCCAGGTTCACGCCGCCGGTGAAGGCCGTATGGCCGTCGATCACCAGAATCTTGCGGTGGTCCCGGTAATTATAGTGTGTGGACAAAAACGGTGTGACGGGCGCGAACATCTTGCACTGAATGCCCAGCTCTTTCATCTTTTTCGGATAATTGAAGGGAAGCGTGGAAAATTCGCAGGTGCCGTCGTACATGACGCGCACCTCCACGCCCTCCCGAACCTTTTCCGCCAGGATCTCCAGGATCTTTCCCCACATGAGCCCTTCTTCGATGATGAAATACTCCATGAAAATGAAGCGCTTTGCCGCCTTCAACTGCGGAAGCATGGCCGCAAACTTCGCTTCCCCGGAAGGGAAATACGTCACATCCGTGTGGGAGTATACGGGAAAACAGCCGCTCCTGCGCACATAGCGCGCTAACGCCGCCTCCTCCGGGTCCGCCTGCTCCAGCGCTTCCCATGTGGCTTCGTCCTGCCCGATCTTTTCTTTCGTCTGCCCGATCAACTGCTCCAGCCGCCCCTGCACGGCCCGATGCCCGATCTCGCTCTGGGTGTACCAGAAAAGCAGCGCGCCGAACACCGGCAGCAGCATGATCACGATCAGCCACGTAATCTTCGCCGTGGGATCGATCCTGCTGTTGATCAGATAAAGCACCATGAACACCGTGAACACCACCGTCCCGCCGAACAGGTGCGGCAGGAACTGCGCGAACCGGTACAGCATCAGGAACAAAAACGCGGCCTGCAAAAGCAGCAGTACGATCATGATGCCCACCCGGCTGAATATCGCGTAAAAAAGCCCCTTCTGTCCTTTTTTCAGCAGGCTCAGCCCGCGGTCTGAAAGCTCCATAGCGTTCTCCTCCTTCGCAATCCGTCCGGTCCCAAACGGCCTCTTTTGCTTTTTCTATCTTATGTTTTCACGGAAGACTCTCTTTTCCCCGAATGCTTTGTGAAGAGAAAAGACACTGCATCATATCTTCTACCAGCCTTGCGGAGTGTCCCGCTGCGGCCCGTTCGAATACAGGGTAGTCCATTTCGGAGGTGTCGTCAGCCTTGTCGGAAATGGCCCGGATGATCACAAATGGAATGCCGTTCAGATACGCTCCGTGTGCAATGGCAACTCCCTCCATTTCGGTACAGTCGCCCTGGAACTGGCTGATCAGGCGTTCCTTGACCGCTTTATCCGAAACAAACTGGTCTCCGCTGACCACGCGGCCGACCATGACATGAATATCAGGATTCACCTTTTCGCAGGAGTGTCTGGCAAGCGCAACCAGCGCCTCATCCGCTTTGAATGCCCGGAAGCCGATCTGGGGCACTTCGCCGGGCCGATAGCCGAAAATGGTCACATCGAGGTCATGATAAATGGCATCCCGGGAGATCAGAATATCTCCGATATCCAGCTTCGCGTTCAGAGAACCGGCCACGCCGGTATTGATAATATGGGTCACTTCAAAAACATCCGCAAGGATCTGCGTGCAGAGGGCGGCGTTCACCTTGCCGACGCCGCAGTGCACGATCACCACATCTGCGCCGTTCAGAACGCCTTCATAGAATTCCATTCCGGCTTTCCTGACGATCCGGGAGGTCTTCATTTTGGATTTGAGCTCATCCACCTCCAGATCCATCGCTCCGATAATTCCTATTTTATACATTTGTTTTTCTCCTTTTACTGCGGATAATGAAGCTGCGCGTCCGTGATATGGTACAGAACCTGCTCCAGATACCGCTTTGCCAGCCAGTTGGCCATGGGCAGGTTCATGTCCAGGCAGTTGCCGCAGTCCCTGGGGGAAGCGCCCGGTACCTTTCCCCGGTAGTCCCGGATGAATTCATACATTTCAATCATCAGGGGAACGATATCCGCAGAAATATAATCTCCCGCCAGCAGCAGATAGAACCCGGTACGGCAGCCCATGGGTCCGAAATAAATGGTTTTGTCCTTATAATCCGGATGGTTGCGCAGGAAGGTGGCCCCCAGGTGTTCTATGGTGTGCACCTCCGCAGTGTTCATGACGGGCTCCTCATTGGGGCTGGTCATGCGCAGGTCGAAGGTGGTGATGATTTCTTTGCCGACGGTATCCCGGCGGGATACATAGACGCCGGGCTTAAGACGGATATGGTCGATGGTGAAGCTTGCAATTTTTTCCATAATGCGCGCTGCTCCTTTTTGCCGCTTTTATTTTGGGGCACTGGTGGTCCGCTGCCGATTCCTATAAGGCCTGCAGTGCTTTTTTGTCCGATTCGGTGCATTTTTGTCCGGCTTGCCGCGTACCCTGGCGGCATTATATCAATATCCCGTGAAAATGGCAAGGGTTTCATTTGTGTTTTCAGGCAGGGTCTTTCAGAGCCTACGTCACTCTCAGCATACATTTTTATATTTTCTTTGTGGCCTCCATATCACTTCAACTCCCCTTCATCGTCCCTTCACGACCCAGCCTGCGGCGCGGTGTATCTTTCGCAGGCCTCCTGAAACTGCTCTATGAATCGCTTCGCGGCCCGTTTCGCGTCCTCCGCCTCCGGATGCATCATGTCGTACGCGTGGTAAAATCCCTGATAAACATCCACCTGCGCCTCCACGCCGGCCGCCCGCAGACGTCTTCCGTATTCGAGGGTCTCACAGTAAAACGGCTCGATGTCCCCAACGAAGGTATAGCAGGGCGGCAGTCCGCCGTAATCCTTTCGCCTGGCGGGCGAAGCGTAGGCCGGGATCCTCCCTCTTCCCTTCAGGCTCCTCAGATACAGCCGCCAGGCGAAACGATTACGCCTCGTGTTCCAGATCCGTTCCCGGTTGTTCGCCGAGGACAGCGTATCCCGGCAGTCCAGCATGGGATACAGGGGCATCTGAAACGCGATGTTCACCGTGCAATGATCTTTCGCATACATGCAAAGGGCCGCGGCCAGACCGCCGCCCGCGCTTTCCCCGCCGACCATGATCTGATCCTGCCGGATTCCCAGCGCATCCGCGTTTTCCTTCATCCAGACCAGCGCCGCATGGCATTCCCGCAGGGCCTGTGGATAGGGCGCGAAAAAAGACAGCGTATAGGCGGGCGAAACGACCACCGCTCCGCCCTTCGTCACGAGATCGGCCGCCCGGGACATATAGACCATTTCCGGCATCCCCAGCAGATAGCCGCCGCCATGGATCCAGAGAACACCAGGACGTTTCCTGCCTCCGTCCCGCGCCGCCGGTCTTACGATCAGGAGCTTCAGGTTCTTTTTTCCGACCCGTATCCTTTTATATTCCGCTTCGACTCCCCGCAGTTTTTTCAGCGAAAACATGTTTTTTCTCCGATCGCAAAGGGGCCGCGCGACGGCAGCCCCTTTCGTCAATCCTCATTTTTCAGCTTTCAGGATCTTTTCCCACTCGTTCACGATGCGCCGGTCCGCGAAATAATCGATCTGCATGGCCTTCTGTACCCGCTCCAGCGTCCCGTTCGTCACTTCTCTCGCCTTCATCGTGCCCTTCAGAAGGATGTCATAAACCGCATCGATATCCGCTTCCCATCTGGCGCGCTCCGCCCGGATCGGGCGCAGGGTCTCCTCCAGGATCTGGATCAGGAACTTTTTGCAGGTGCCGTCGCCCAGACCGCCCCTGCGGTAGTGCTCCTTCATCTCCTCCAGACAGGAATACTGCGGCAGATATTCCGCGAAATGCCCGTCCGTGCAGAACGCGTCCAGATAGGCGAACACCACGTTGCCCTCCGTATGGCCCGGATCTTCGATCCGAAGGTGCGCAGGATCCGTGAACATCTTGCCGTTGATCTGCTTTTTCACGGTCTGAGGCGTATCCGAAAGATAAATGCAGTTTCCCAGGGACTTGCTCATCTTCGCCTTGCCGTCCACCCCCGGCAGCCGGCGCTGACACTCGTTCTCCGGAATCACGGCTTTCGGCAGGACCAGCGTCTCCCCGTAGATCCGGTTGAACTTCTCCACGATCTCCCGGGTCTGCTCGATCATGGGCAACTGATCCTCCCCCACCGGCACGATGTTGGCGTCAAACGCCGTGATATCCGCCGCCTGGGAAACCGGGTAGGAAAAGAACCCCACCGGCAGTCCTTCGTCTTCAAAGCCGCGCATCTGAATCTCCGCCTTCACGGTAGGGTTGCGGGCCAGTCTGGCCGTGGTGACCATGTTCATATAATAAAAGGTGAGGCCATGCAGCGCGGGCAGGGCCGACTGGACGCAGAAGGTGATCTTCTCCGGATCGAGGCCCACGGACAGGTAGTCCAGCACGACCTGAACGATGTTGTCCCGGATCTTGCGGGGATTGTCCGCGTTGTCCGTCAGCGCCTGGTCGTCCGCGATCAGAATGTAGATCTCGTCGAACTGTCCCGAATTCTGCAGCTCCACGCGGCGCTTCAGCGACCCGGCGTAATGCCCCAGATGCAGCCGCCCGGTGGGCCTGTCTCCTGTCAGTATGATCTGCTTGTTTCCGTTATCCATGGTTTCCCGTTTCCTTCCTGTCTTTCTTTTCCGCCGCCTCTTTGCCCTCCTCGGCGCGGCAGCCCATTGACACTATTACACACCATGTCAATTATTTTGTCAAGAACCCGATGCGGCCGCGCGCTATTTCAACTGCGACAGCAGCGTTGCCCGGTCCATGCACGGATCCATATAGACATAGCCGCCCACGTCGTAGGGATCGTCTGCCGCCTCTTCCGCCGATACCTGAACGCCGTTGATATATGTGACCCCGTACTTTCCGGCGGAATCCTCCTCTTCCTCATCAAGCATCCCGTTGCCGTTGGCATCGTCAAAATTCACTGTCGCGATCTCCGCCACGGTGTCGACAGAGCAGGATGGTCCCAGCGTCATATAAGTCGTATACACGATCGCTCCCGCGAAGTCGGCATTGTAATTGCGCAGGCTGTTCTGATAGGGGGAATACTCATATCCCGCATTTCCCATGGCGCCGTAATACCATTCCACAATGGGCTGATACAGCGTCCCGTCCCGATACATATAAAGGCTCACATAATAGCCCCGCGCTCCCGCCAAAAGCTCCGGCACCTCATCCACATCCACATAGATCAGATCGAAACCTACATTATCTTTTCCTTCCAGCTCATAGAGTTTGCTGGCCGCGCGGTAGGCTTCCTGATAACCGGAAAACGTTCCGTTCCGTTTCCCCTCTGAAAGCAGCGCACGGATGCCTGTCACGCTCACTTCCTCCGCCTGTTTGGTCAGGTTTTCGGAGAGCGCCTCCTGATACCAGAAATAAGCGCTGCTGTATTCGTTCGCCGCCTCGCCGTAATACACCGAGGCCACGGCGCTTCCGCCCTTCGTCCCGATCAGCAGGATATCCGTCTCTCCATCATAATTGACATCGTAAAAGGAAACCGCGTCCAGGCTTTCCAGCCCATTTCCGAAATAAGTCCCCAGCGTTTCCTCATGCATATCCTGCAGGATTTCTCCGTTCTGCACGATCTGCATATGGAACCCCGCACCCGTCTCGTCCGGCGCAAAAGGGACAAACCAGACGCTTCCTTCGTATTCGCTCAGTTCCACCTCAAAGGTCTGCTCCGGAATACAGTCCTCCCCGAATTCCGCCCGCAGGGCCGCCGCTCTTTCGGCATCCGCGCCGGCCGCATTATCCGTTCCTGACAGATCTTCGCCAGTTTCAGCCCCATCCGCGCCGTCTCCCGACACATCTCCTTCCGCTTCTGCACCCGAAGCCGCGCTCGCTTCCGATCCTGCGCCCGCACCCGGCTCCGTGCCCGCGGCCGATCCCACATCTGCCCCCGCTGCGCCAGAAGCCGCTCCGTCCGTGCCGGCAGCTCCCGCCGCGCCGCTCATCTCCGCATTTTCACTGCTGCCTGATACCCCCGATTTTCCCGCCTCTCCCTTATCGGAAGCGCACGCCGACACAAACAGCAGCGCCAGACAAACAACACACACTAAAACCGTTCTTCTCACTCTGCCCATTTTCTGAAATCCCCTCTGATCATGTCTATTCTGCAGGGCATATGGAAACCCATACCCCCATTATCCCCTCAATCAGCCCTTTGTCAACAGTTTTTGGTGCAAAACTGTAATTTTGCATCCATCCGTGACGAAATATGACGCCCCTGTCTTTAGGCTTTGCAGTAGAGCACACCACGCCCTGTCCTGTGGGTCTGAGGGCAGGGGGCGACGCATTCCGCATAAAGTTTAAAAACAGGCGGCGCCATCAGCCGTGCATCTCACTTCGCCAGTTCGTAGTACAGGCCTTTTTTCGCCATGAGCTGTTCGTGGGTGCCTTCCTCCGCGATCCCCTTGTTGCTGATGTAGAGGATCCGGTCGGAATTGCGGATCGTGGACAGCCTGTGGGCGACGATAAACGCCGTTTTATCCTGAATCAGCACGTCAAGCGCCTGCTTGATGAGCAGCTCCGTCTCCGTGTCGATGGCACTGGTGGCCTCGTCCAGGATGATGACGGAAGGGTTTTTCAGCACGATCCGGGCGAAGCTGATCAACTGCCGTTCGCCCGCGGACAGACCTGCGCCGCGTTCCTCCAGCACATGTTCATAGCCGCCGTTCAGCCTTTGAATGAATTTGTCCGCGAAGATCGTTTTCGCCGCTTCCATACATTCTTCGTCCGTCGCGTCCCTTCTGCCGTATCGGATATTCTCCAGCACGGTCCCCTTGAAAATGAAGGGATCCTGCATCAGCACGCCCACCTCCCTGCGCAGGGAATCGAGGGTGGCGTCCCGCACATCGATGCCGTCCACTGTCACACTCCCCTGCTGCACGTCGTAAAACCGGGTGAGCATGTTGATGATCGTCGTCTTTCCGGCGCCCGTGGGGCCAACCAGGGCGATGGTCTCGCCAGGCCTCACATGGAGATCGAAATGCTCCAGAACGTTCACGTTCTCCTCGTAGGCGAAGGTGACATCGTTGAAATCCACTCTTCCCTTTATGTTTTTCAGGGTGACGGCGTTTTCCTTATCCTGTATGCCCAGCGGATAATCGATGGTCTCAAATACCTGCTCCAGATTGGAGCACACCTGAGCCAGCTCCTGAATGATGGTGGAGATCTGGGACAGCGGATCCTGGAAGGAGCTCATATAGGTGGTAAAGGTGATCACCACGCCGGCGGTGATCATGCTGTTTCCTCCCAGAATCAGGGCCAGCGCCACGCCGTAAATCAGCAGCGTGCCCACGTGCCAGAAGCCCATGACCACCGGCTGGTTCAGACGGGAGCGCTTCGTGATGCTCCACCACATTTTCACGCTCTCCTGATGGATGTCCCTGTAGGTCTCCTTATTGATCTCGATGCGGTTATAATTTTTAACGATCTGCTCTCCCATGATGGATTCCACCAGAAACGCGGTCCGGTTGGAATTTTTCAGGCGGTGCAGCGTGTACATCCTGCGCAGCACCGAGCGGAGCACAAACACGATGACCATCATGGGCACGATGACGGCGAATACGATCAGCGTCAGCACGGGACTCAGGGAGAGCATGAACACGGTCACCACGACGATTTTCACGATATAGATGGCGAACATCATCACGTAATTGGAAAAGAAATCCGCCAGCGCGTTGATGTACTCCGTCACGCGGACAACGATCTTGCCGTCCGGACGGTTATCGAAATAATCAAAGGGCAGACGCTGCAGCCGTTCAAAGATATCCGTCCGGATATTGGAAATGATCAGAAGCCCCATCTTTCCCATGCTCCGGGCCTGGATAAAGGTGGAAAGGATCTCCACGGCCGCCAGAAGAACCAGTCCCGCTCCCAGCAGCGCCAACTGCCGGTAATCCTGATTGACCACCACCTCGTCTACGATCAGCTTTAACAGCCTGGGCGGGAAAAGGGATACCACCGCCGCCACCAGCATCATACAGGTGACGAGAATCAGAATCTTCCGATAGGGAAGGATATACTGCACGGTCCTTCCCAACTGTTTGATATCGATTTTCTTCTCAATCTGTTCGTCTTCAAAGAAGGTATTCCGCTTGGCCATCGCTCACGCCCCCTTTCTTCCGGACCCCAGGAGGTCATAATCCACCACGGAATCCTGCTGCTCCTGCTGGACGTTGTATACATGTGCAAAGCTCCCGCCCAGCGCCATCAGCTCCTGGAAGGTTCCCCGTTCCGTGATCTCGCCGTCCTTCATATAGAGGATCTCGTCGCAGTTCACGACGGAGGAAAAACGGTGCGCCGTGATGATCACAGTTTTTTCCTTAAAATTCTCCTCAATGTTCTTCAGCAGGGTACGCTCCGTGTTGACATCCAGCGCGCTGGTGGAATCGTCCAGGATAAACACCGGCGCGTTCTTGTGAAACGCCCTGGCGATGGAGAGCCGCTGCTTCTGTCCGCCGGAAATGCCGAGCCCCCGCTCCCCCACGACGGTTTTATAGCGGTCCGCCAGCGCGTCGATGAAGCGGCTGGCCTGTGCGTGGGTGGCTGCCTGGGTCACCATCCGTTCATCGATGTCCGGCCTGCTGTAGGCGATATTGGACTCGATGGTGTTGGAAAACAGAAACACGTCCTGAAACACATAGGAATACATGCGGCGCAGGCTGTCCAGGCTGAACTCCCGGATATCATGCCCGTCCAGCGTGATGCTGCCGCCGGTGATGTCCCGGGTGCGCACCAGCGCCTTGAGCAGCACGCTCTTGCCAGACCCCGTCTCACCCACAATGCCGATCTTTTTCCCGTAGGGAATGCTCACATTGATGTTTTTCAGGATATCCTGTCCGTCGATTTGCATGGACACATTTTTCAGCTCGATGTCGGGAGCGTCGCACCGCAGCGCCACCTGCTCGTGATCCGGCACCCTGCTCTGCTTTTCCATGAAGCTTTTCAGCTCCAGACCGGCGATGGTCTGCTGCTGCATGTTGAAAATATGGTTGTTCAGGCTGGTGATGTTGTTCATGATGCGGAGCACATAGGTGGAGGAGGACAGGATATAGCCCACCGTCAGATACCCCCTGATCACCAGAACGGCGCCGATCACAATGGTCCCGATATAGGCGATCTGCCGGATGGCGTTGAACGTCAGGTCGAACCGGGAGGAAAGCCAGATCTGCTTCAGCCTGGCGTTCAGAAGGTTCTGATTGGATACGCCGAACTTTTCCTTCTCCAGCTCTTCATTCGTGAAAGAACGGACGATCCGCACCGCCGCGATGTTTTCCTGAACCGTCAGATTCATGGCTGAACTCTTGCTGCGGATATCCTTAAAATTCACACGGGCCTTTCTCTTGAAATTCACCACCGTCGTCACCAGAAACGGCATCAGGATCAGCGGGATGATGATAAAGGAAAGATTGATTTCCGCGATCAGGACCAGCGTCGTGACCAGAATGAAAATAGAATCCGCCAGATACGGGATCCTGTGCGCGAACAGCTCCTTGAACATGATGGTATCGCTGTTGAGGATCTGCAGAAGCTCGCCGGAATTATAATCCGCGATCGTCGCGGAATCCAGCTCCATCAGCTTGGCGTAGGTCGCGTAGCGCAGCTCCGTTTCCAGCTTCAGGCCGATCTGCTCCTGCATCAGGTCCCGCGCGTAAATGACCGTGATCCGAAGCCCGATCAGAACGAGGTAAACCGCCGCGATAGCCCCGAACAGCCGCATGGTATGCACCCCGCCATACGCGCCTGTCAGCAGGAAATGAAAGATCCCGCCGCTGTCCTTTTCCACCTCGCCGCTCTGTATGACAAAGTCAATCAGGATCCCTGTCAGCAGCGGCAGCAGCAGCTCCGCGTAAATGCCGACAAGGCTTAAGACCTCCGCCAGTATCGCGACGGGCATGCTTTTTTTAAAGAATCGGTATCCGAATTTCAGTGTCTCCATCTTTTTCCACCTGACATAAAGCGGGGGAGCCGGCGGCTCCCCGCATGATTTCCGCCTGAGGTTCACGGCCGCCATTCGCCGCTCGCCGAATGAGCAAGCTCATTCTTCCCGCTAACGCTCATTATGCCATGAACCTGCGGTTCATGGCCGCCATTCGCCGCTCGCCGAATGAGCAAGCTCATTCTTCTCGCTAACGCTCATTATATCACCGGCGCAAACCGATTTATTTGCACACTTCATGTCGGAAATTGACGTTTTTTCACACAGGCGACCGCCGGAACAGGCGCCTTCAGCCCTGCGGCCCCGTTTCCGTCCGGTCCTCCTCCATCCGCACGGGATCGTACATCCGAAACAGGAGCTGAATCCGAACCCCCTCTTTCCCGCCGGAAATATAGATATCGTCGGCGGCCTCCGCGACAGAGAAAAAGCCGTCCAGATTCATGAACGCATCCCTGTCCAGCGTCAGGCAGCCGCCCTCATAAACGAGCTGTCCCACCAGCGAGCCTCCATCCGTTTTCAGCAGAACGCGGCCGCCCTGAATGTCCGCGATCCTGCAGAGAAGCGGATAAAAGACCTCTTCTATCCGCTTCTTCTTTTTCTCATTCTTCACCTTTCGATATAAGGGCTTTTGGCCGTCCATCAGCTTTTCGGCCTGTTCCATAAGCTCCTGCCGTTTTTCCGGCGTTTTCCCCGCCGCTCCGGCAAAAGCTTCCAGATCCTGTCTGTACTGTTTCGTAAAATCCGCGCTCTTTTCCAAAATCCCGCTCCCCGCTCTTTCAGTCCCGGCCGCGCAAACGCCTGTCCGGCAGACCATGTCTGTTTGTATGCTGTCTAATTATACAGTATATGAACATAGAATGTATATATAGGAAATTACCAAAAATATCCTTTCCGGATATAATAAACCATAAAAAGGGGATTCATTTATGAAGCATTTACATATCAGGATCACAGATCTGCTGGAAGAAAACGGAATCAGCAAAACACGAATCTGCAAGGACCTGGATTTACAGAGGGGTAATTTCAACCGATACTGCCGGGACGACTTTCAGCGGGTGGACGCCGGCCTGATTCTGAAGCTCTGCGATTATTTTCACTGTGAAATATCCGATCTGCTGGAAATACGGGACGATACGGACATCGTTCCGGCGCTGAAGGGCGGCCCCGGGGACTGAACCGTCCGCCGCGCTGCCGCGGGCTCAGAAAAAGAAAACCGCCGCTTTGCGGGCAAAAAGGGAGCCGCCGCAGAACGGTCGGTTCCCCCTCGCGCTCTGCGGCGACTCCTGCTGCCGGACCGCATTCCGGCCATTATTTCTTTTCTCTTTCGTTCTCCTTCTCCTTTACCGCTGCCGCGATGGAGCAGCCGATCCGCGCGTTATAGGGAATCAGCGTCGCCTGGAACGCATGATACAGATCGGATTTCCCGGGCCATACGGTGCCTATGAGTTCATTTTTTTCATTCAGTTGATGGAACCAGGACCCGTTCACATGATCCAGCACGGCCGTATCCAGATATTCCATAAAGGAAGCATAATCCTCCGCGTATGCCTCATCCCCGCAAATCCGGTAAAGAACTGCGGACGTGTTGATCGCCTCCGCCAGCGTCCAGTGCATCCTGTCGTGTACCACCGGTTTCCCGTCCCAATCCGTCGTATACACGATACCGGGAGCGCCGTCACAGCTCCAGGCGTCGGAAACGGCCCTGCGGTACAGCTTCTTCGCCGTCTCCAGATATTTCCCGATCTCTTCCGAATCCGGAGCATAGGTGGACACCGCCCACTGGACGATCAGCCTGGCCCATTCGATCCCGTGCCCAGGCGTCGCGCCGTAGGGCTTGAACGGATCGTCCGGCTTTTCCCGGTTGCGTTCAGGCTCCGCCTTCCAGCCGCTGGTAAAATGCTCCGGCAGACGCCAGTCATTCTGTTCGGCCCACTCCAGCACATGGTCAATAATCCTGCCCGCGCGAATGCGGTATTTTTCATCCGCCGCCGCATCGGCCACCGCCAGAAAGGCCTCCACCGTATGCATGTTGGCATTGAGCCCCCGATAGCTGTCCAGCTCGGTGAAATCCGTATCCCAGGTATCGCAGGACAGCCCCTCCTGCTCGTTCCAGAATTTCTCATCATAGATCCGGCAGGCGTCCTCTAAAAGCGCCTTTGCCCCCGGTCTTCCCGCCAGCAGCGCGGAGGTCGCCGCGAGGATCACAAAAGCGTGCGCGTAACACTGCTTGGTGGGCAGCACGCTTCCGTCCGCCTTCAGGCCGGCATACCATCCTCCGTGGGCCTCATCATGCAGCTCTCCCAGCAGGCCCTTCAGGCCGGCATCCGCCAGCGCTCCGCAGCCCTCATACCCCAGCAGATCGCCGATGCTGTAAACATGCACCATGCGCGATGTGATCCAGGTCTCCCTGGGTCTGTCCTTCCAGGGCGTGCCGTCGTCTCCCAGATAATAGGAGGAACCCCCGGGCGCGGGGAACCATTTCCCGAATCGAAGAATGCCCTCTCCCATTTCCTTTAAAAACGCGCGGTTTTCCTCTGTGTCCAACTGATATTTGCGGTTGCTGTTCATCTTCTGTTACCTCCTCCTGTAGCTTCCATTCTATTCTCAGACGCCGGATTTTGCAATATGATTTTTCCGGATATCCGGCCCGATCATATGGCCGCTCATCCGCTCTCCGGCGCGCCCTTTGCAGACCGCGCCGGCATCGTACTGTCTGTCCCGTAAACCATGACGAAATCACAGCCCAGATCCACGGAGGGCCGAAACCCCTCCGAGGCCTGATAGCCGGTGCGCTCTTCCGTTCTGCTTCTGATATATGCCACGGTATTTTCCCTCCCGGGGGAAACGCTCTGAATGCCGGACGGCAAACGGCGTTTCCCCTGCCTTTTTCTTCATTCTTTTTCCGCTGCGATATTCAGCATACTGCCCGCGAATTCGAAAAGTCCCTGCACGAACTCGATCGCTTTCTCCGCATCCTCTTTCTCCGCCATCAGAAGTTCTTCATCAAAAGCTTCCACTTTTTTCTTGTGGTCTTTCATCTTCTTCTGCCATTCCGCCTCTATATTATCCACGCCCTTCTGAAAAGCTGTCAATGTGTCGTCCCAAAATTCCGCGGAGATTCCCAATAATTTATCCTTCACATTTTGCTTCTCATACTGTTTGACCACCTTGTTCCCGATCACCTTTTTCCAGGAACCGCCTAACAGCAGAATCGCAGAAATCATTGCCGCCGATGCAATCGCAATCCCCAGCACCACAGGGCCTCCGATCGAGGATACCGCTGAGATTACCGCCGCCGTCCCGCCGAGATGAATCCCCATGGACGCGAGTATGCTCACCGCTTTTGCCACCAGGATATAGCCGCCCAGATTGCCGTAAGCCGCCGCCCATGCTGCCAGCGCGCCATACGCTGCCAGTCCCGTCAGACCGCCGGCAAACGAACGGCCTATATTGAATGCAAACGGCATTCCTTCAATATCCGGCCTGGCGGAAAAGCCGCTTGCAAAGCTGATTTTGCAGTCCTGCAGATACTCCTCGATTACCTTCTGCAGCCGCCGGGACTGTTTTGTCAGCACAGAGACAGCCCCGTTTTCAAGCTGTGCGTTTAACAGGGATATCAACTGCTGCATATCCTTTTTGTTTTTCTTCAGTTCATTTCTTTCAATCGTGCTTTTTACGTTATCCGCGCAGATCACCTCATCATATACGCGTGAAACTTCTTTTTCCGAGCATATTCTCATGCTTTCTATTTGCTTCGTAACCCTGCGTTCATTATTCTTAAACTCCCGTACCCGTTTTGGTTCATTTTCCTCCATCAGCTTCAGTTGTTCAATCGCCTCTTCATGATTCCGCATAATCCTGTCATTCTGTCCGATAAGGCCTTTCAGGTTCTCTATATTCCCATCATGAAAAAATTGCAGTTTTCTCCACAGATCCTTCTCCTGCTCCTCCGGAAGCATTTCTGTAAATTCAGCCAGTTCAGAGTAAAATCTCGCCGTCAGTTCCTCTGAGTCAATCTCAGACGTGAATATTCTGCTGTAAACCGTATCTTCACTGTATTCCCATCCGGTTTGCTCCTCGCGGGTACTGATCGCGGGATGATCGCAGATCATCTTCCATATCCGTTTCGCGGCATTCCTGCGGATTCTGTCCAGCGACTCCTGATTTCCATGATCCACCGTCAGCGCCTGGGATGCTACAATAAACAGATTGCCCAACGGCGGGATCCGGTTCTCTCCCTTTTTCTCAATCCACGGAAGATTCCTGATGATCGTTTCCACCATCGCCAGCTCTTCTCCATACATAAAGCTGTTTGCGATGCTCAAATATATGCAGCCGTCCGCGATCTGGACGACTCGGTCGCACATCATGGAATCCCGGGAATCATAAATATCTTCTACCGTTGCGTCCTCGCCTTTATTTAAAATGGCCTCCGGATTAAAGCCCGGAAGATCGATCAGATCGCAGTTATAGAGTATCGGACTGTCGGCAAAAACCACAATGGCTCCTACCGCATCTCCTTCTTTGCCGGAATGTACCCCATACTGCGCAATCAGATCATAATTCCCCGCAGTCAGCTTCCATTCCCGGCAATATGCCTCATCATCGATCCGATCCGGATCCCAATATACATCCGGCGCACAGGTTTCACCGCACGCTTTCGTTTTTTCCCGAAATACCCAGACAAGATCATTTCCAAAATATTCCGGTCTGTCTGAAATATGCTTCAGGTATATGATCGTTGAGGTTGTCGGCGTCCAGTTCCTGGGCAGAATATCCTCTCCCAGCAGCATGTCTATTGTACTGCTCTTTCCTGCATCCGGGCGTCCCACGCAGGCGATCCTGGGCTTCTTTGACATCATCCTTCCGAACTCCTCCAGCCCCTTCCGTATTTCCGGATGCTTTTCGGCGAAATCATCCTGCGAATGCTGCCGGATATACTGCGCGATCTCATTTCTTAATTTTTCGATATTCTCTCTTTTATTTGTGACCGTCGGAGCATTCAGCCTCGGAGCCTCAACCTGCAAAATCTGATCAACGCTCATACCGAACACCTGGCTGATTGCGACCAACGCTTCCATCGGTATTTTCCCCGGCTCCTTTTCCATCCGAAATACCATATCCACCGTAAAATGTTCCGGATCCTCCGGATGCGCTGCCGCCCATTTCCGATTCAGGGCCTCCGCGAGCGCCTGCAGCGAAAGACCTTTTCTGTCTCTGATATCTTTCAGATTAAACATAACTGTATCCTCCTTTTCAGCCTATTTTTACATTGATGTTGAATTCCGGCAGCACCTCTTCCGTCGCGCCTGCGATATACTCTCCCATTTTCGAAACAGATTCGACCATTTGCGCGGCTGCCCCCAGAATGAGCACCCCAAACGGTCCGACGAGCGCATATGCGGCAGCGGCAGCGGCTCCTCCAAACATGGCTCCAATGATTGCTCCCTTTTCTCTCTTCATGTTGCTCTCTCCTTTTCTTTTTTATATTTTCAAATTTATTATGCAATTTGTTGCATATTTCATTTGATAATCTGATTATATCTCGGTCATATCCGTTTGTCAACTATAATTTCTTACTTTTTTTGATTTTTTCAAATTCAATATGCTATGAGTGTCTTATCGCTTTTGTTTGTGGAAAGGTAGTAAAAAAAGAGAACCGCTCCGTCCTCTGCACAGAACAGTCCTCTTTTTATCAGCCTCAAAATATCCTTTGCCCACGCGCCTCCGCGGCTTTGCCCGCCTTATCCCAGCGTATCGGGATCCACCGTAAAGTAAAGGTGATAATACCCGTCGGCAGTGGTAACGGTGCCGGAACCGGAGTAATTATTGGTATAGACCGGTACGTCATCCGAAGATTCCGTGAGATAGAAGGTATGCGCGCCCTTTGAAACGGTCAGATGCAGTCCGTCCGCCTCGCAGACCGCCTTTTCGGGAGCCCCGTTGTCAGTCACAATCTCAAACTCCGTGCCGGAAAAGTCATACTCGCTGCCGTCCGGCGTCCGAACGGGGATCACCACATCGTAGGTTTCCGGCGATTTGTCGCCCTCCACCAAAATCCGACCCGCCGGCTTATCGACGGTCAGAGTATCCGACCCGTCATTCGTCAGATGGAGAATATAGTCCATGACGATGGCGTCCTCGCCGCCCAGCTCGCCGAACTTCATCGTGGAAGAAAATCCGTCAAAGGTCGTCACATAGTTGTTGGTGACCACCAGAAGATCCGTCTCCTCGTCATCCCTGGAAAGCTGCGTGCCGTCATCAAGGACAACGGAAACCACCTTGTTTCCTTCCTCGCCCGCGGGGTCATAGGTGTACGTGATCCCGGATACCTGCAGGAAGCTGCCCGAGGGCTTCTCGCAGATCAGACGGCCCGTATCATCCTGGCCGGTCATGACGAGGCCGAGCTCCAGCGCCGTGTAAAGCTGGGAAGGATACACCCGGATCACGTCAACCGTATTGCCATGGTTGAACGCGTTCAGGATATCTCCTCTGGTGACGGTCCCGTAAGGCAGAGTGGCACTGATCCCGCCGCCGTTCTCCACGCCGATCACCGGAATGGGCAGACTATTGTTGTCGGCAAATATCTGGCCGTAATACCGGAACGCATCGGCCACCAGATCGCCCATGGTTGTTTCCACGATCCTCGGCTCCGCATAATCATAGTAAATATAGCCGCCCCAGATAGGTGCGCCGGTGTTGGCCACCTCCTCCGCCAGAACCGGCTCGATCTCGGCCATACAGGTATCATAGGCCGCCTCCACCGCGGCCTTCTCAGCCTCGCCGTCTTCGTTCAGGGCAAAAGCCGACGCCGTTTCGTAGTCCCATACCTCTCCCTCTGCCGCAAAGCCGCCTTCGCCGTCGAAGGAAATGGTGACAACGCCGAGCGCTGTATTCCGGGTGCCGGTCTGGACGATCGGGATCTGACCGCTGGCGGTCTCCTCGATCGTATGGCTGTGGCCGTCTATAACAGCGGCAACCTTCTCAAGCTCCTCCGGAGAAAGACCGTCCAGCAGATCCTGAGAGGTGACGGTCGTCGCCAGCGGGTTGTCGCCCAAATGGGTCACAAAAACAATCGCGTCTACGCTGTCCGCCAGCTCTCCGATCTCGGCCTTGGCGATTTCGATCTCATTCTCAAAGGTGATGCCTTCCAGCTTCTCCGGATTGGTGGAGGTGGAAGTGAGAGCGGTGGTGAGACCGATGATGCCGATCTGATATCCTGCCGCTTCCACGATGGTATGGCTGTCCAGCAGGGGTTCTCCGTCCTTTAAGGTATTGGCGGAAAGAATAGGGAACTGGGCCTTCTCCGCATTGGCTGTGAGGGCCTCTGCGCCGTAATCGAAATCATGATTGCCTGCCGCCATGGCTCCGTATCCGGCGGCGTTCATGACTTCGATCACATGGGCGCCGCTGTCAACCGTGGCAAAGCTGGCCCCCTGAGTGGCGTCGCCGGCATCCAGAAGAATGGCGTTCTCCGTGGAAGCCGCAATGGCAGCGACCTGCGGCAGACCGATCACACCGTCGTCCGCGCTCTCCGCCACGACACCGTGAATATCATTGGTAGAATAGATGGTCACGACCGCGGGGCCGCGATCCGCAGCTTCCTCCTGGGATGAAGCCTCCGCAGCGCTTTCGGATTCGGCCTGCACATCATCCGCGGCCCCTGCCTGGACGGTTTCTGCGGACTCCTCCCGGGAATCCTCGCTGACGGTCTCCTGAACGCTTGTTTTCCCCTGGCAGGCGCTCAGGGCAAACACCATGATCAGGCACAGGAAAACCGCCATCGTTTTATGGCACATTTTTTTCACAGTAAATTCCTCCTCTTTCCATATAAATATATGCTCCTCATGGATGTATTCCCCAGATCCGGGGCCACAGGAAAATCCCCCTGTCAGGGATCCTGCGCAGCGGCCCATACCGGGTCTTTCATCCTTCAGGACCATACATCAGAAATTATAGCCGTCACATCATCGATTTCAATATATTTCCGCGAATCGCCTGTATTTTGCGCCAAATGACTTGTTTCCGCCTCTTTTTGATATATAATAAAAAAGGCCGGTGAAAACGGCCGGCGATAAAAAAGGCCGATAAAAGCCGCCGGCCACCCCTAAGCCCGTATCCCCTTTCCGGAGGCAGCTTCATGAAAACAGACGATCTGATCCGCCGCTCCATTTTGATCATAACGGAATATTACAAAAACAATCTGACGCCGTTCTTCGAGAGCATCAGCGACGATGTCCTGTGGCTCGGCCCCACCGAACGGCAGCAGATGCGGGGCAGGGAGAACCTGATCCGGGCATGGGCGGCGGAAGAACATAACCTGACCTTCACCATGGGCAGCATTGCGGCGCAGTGCGTCTCTCCGCATGCCTGCGTAAAAGAGATCCTTCTGCATTACGACATCTATACCCACTACCCCGACGGCGGCACGGATCTGCACGACCAGCGGCTGCACTATACATGGCGGGCAAAACGGGTGAAAACCACCGCCGGATGGGAGGCCCGCCCTGAGATCGTCATGCTTCACATCAGCAATCTGTGGAAATATGACAGCAGAGACACCATTTATCCCATCCACCATGAAATCATGGCCGCCGCGGGGCCGGAACGCTTTGTGACCGTAAAGGCGTCCGACCTGAGCGTACACCGCATTGAGGCGAACCGCATTTTATATGTTGAAACTGTCAAGCGTTCCGCAAAGCTTCGGATACACATGGGAAGCGGCACGCTCACCGTAAACGAAACCCTTTCGAAATTAGAGCGGAAATATCCGGGGCTTTTTCTGCGCATACACGCCGGGTATCTGCTCAATCCCATCCACGTGCGGGAGATCCGCCGGTTTTCCGTGACCCTGTCGGACGGGACACAGCTTCCGATTCCGGAAAAGAAATATACGCAAATCAAAAGGAGGCTTTTGCTGGAATGAGAAAATGGGTAAGCCGGTACTTATCCCCAAGCGGTATCCGCCATGAAAAATGGCAAATATCCGCTTACCATTCCTATTTTCAGGGTAAAATAAAAAAGTCTCTCCAAACGGCCTCATGTATTACAAATACCATGCAATGAAATCCTATTATTATAATTTACCTGAAATCATTTTTAGCGAACAAATTTCAATGTTATAATTTCATAATTTCCTACCCAAAGTCTGATTTCCCCATTAACTGCCTTAAGTGGGCTGATATTTTGTTCCATCATATCGCACAAATACACCTCTCTATAGCTAAATGCAGTAACTAAACAAACCTCTGTTTTTTGATTATACGCATCGTATAAACGCACTATTACTGAATTGTCATCTTCCGCCTTTTTTATTGTTTCAACCAATATATTTTCCCGATTACTTGAAATCATAGCATAACATGGCGGCAGCACCCCGTCTGTCGCCGCAATATATTTTGCCTGCAGGGGTGTATTCAGCAGATAGCCTTCCTTTACTGTTCGTCCCTCTTTAAAATCACCTTTGTGCGGATAAAGAGAATATATAAACTTATTCATTCCTTTATCTGCTTCCGGATTTGGATAAGTCGCCGCTTTGAGAAGAGTAAGCTTCATAACATTGTCTTCAATACTATATCCATATTTACAATCATTTAAAATACTGACACCGTAATTACCTTCTGAAAGATCCGCCCATTTGTGTGCGCATACTTCAAATTTTGCCGCATCCCAACTGGTATTACGATGCGTGGGGCGTTCTAAATTCCCGAATTGGATGTCATAGGTCGCACGCATACTGCGAATCGCCACCGGGAATGCGGCCTTTAAAAGCACATGATCCTCATGCCAATCTATAGATGTAATAAAATCAATTCTCTTTGATCCTTTGCGTAAGCGTATATCCTGAACAATGGCAGAATTATGATATTTTCTTTCGATATGGAGCCCATCAGAAAGCAGTTGTACCCGATCTATCTGATCAATTAGCCACATTTTTTGTTTATAATATTCGGTAATTTCCCATGCATCATACGCTCGCGGATAATCCTCAAAAATTTCCAGGCAATTGGCTTCTTTTCCCTTTTCTATTACCTCCCTACACTCAACCTTATCAAATACCGATATTATATGGTATCTATCATTGAACACCACTTTTATAACATCATTCTCAATTGTATTTTCTGTGACGATCACTCCACATTTTGCCTCTCGTGCTGCAATTACTCTCCAACCATGAGCGGGTATATGGTTCGCATAATACATTTTTCCATCCAAATAAATATTGTCACTAACCTCAAAAGGAGTCGGATTAAATACGAAAATGCCGCCCGAAGTTTTTATTCGACTCATAATTGCGGCAAGCTTTTCCTCTAAAATCGCCTGCCCCTCCTCCAGAATTTTCGTATATTCTATATCTGTTACATCATACACTTGCTTGATAGAGGACCCTGGAATAATGTCATGAAACTGATTTAACAAAATATTAGCTGTATTTCGGCGCATGGCTTCTTCAGGATAAATTCCATCATTAAGTACCATATCGGCAACTGCTACACTTTCTATCATTAAATACAGCAGTTCACTCTTTCGATTATTTTTCTTATTTTTTGCCATGGTGGTATATGTACCACGATGCATTTCCAGATACAGTTCTCCCACCCATTTGGGCATAAAACGTAATGCCCTGGTATTCTTTTCAAAATCCGCCTCTATTCGCTCAAAAAAAGCGCCAGCTTTCTCAACCCTTGCCTTGGGGATCCCCGGAATTCCATATTTCAAACGCGCATAATTTTCCATCATTTCCGGGGTCGGCCCGCCGCCGCCATCCCCATATCCAAACGTTACCAAAACATTATTTGTCAGGGATTTATTTTTGTAGTTTTTCCAAGTACTGTAAAGCCATTTCGGATCCAACTGACAAACATAATTATTTATGATAGAAGTGAATACAGAACTTCCGTCAATGCCCTCCCAGATAAAAGTATCATTAGGCAGCGCATTAGTTTCACTCCAACTCATTTTCGCTGTAAAGAATCGCGTAATACCGCTTTTTTTCAAAATTTGAGGCAATGCCCCGCTATAACCAAAGACATCCGGAAGCCACAGGATCTTGCTGTCTACCCCAAATTCCTCTTTCATAAACCGTTTTCCATACAGAATCTGTCGAATCAGGCTCTCTCCATGAATGAGGTTGGTATCTGCCTCCAGCCACATCGCGCCCTCCGGTTCCCAACGGCCTATCTTAACAGCTTCTTTAATTTCCGCATATAATTGTGGATCGCTCTCTTTTACAAATTCGTACAGTTGAGGTTGACTGGACATAAATATATAATCGGGATATCTTTTTATCATATTGATTACTGTAGAGAAGCTTCGTTGTGCTTTTTCTCTTGTCTGCGCTACTGTCCACAGCCAAGCCACATCAATATGCGTATGCCCAATACAACTGACCATGGCCTCAGATTCGCCGCAGATTTTTTCGTAGAAATTCTCCTTCAAATACTTCCTTGTTGCAATGACACTGTTATGGAACTCTTCGGAATATATATCGCGCAAATCCAAACAAAAAAGTGCTTTATCCAGACAATCCCGAATTTTGATATAATTGTAAGAAGTCTCATTCAGCTCCAGCATACATAAATACGGAACATGAAGATCATAATACAAACCTTCTATATTCAGATCTACGGTCTCAACGGATATATTTACTTCAAAATGCCCTTCCAGCATCCCGGTATACAGATATAAATAAATATCATACTCTCTCTCATATTCAAGAGGAAGCCATGTATGATTTACATCCATGGCCTGCATAGTGCCGCCATTTATAAATGCAGTAATCTGAGGGTTCGTTGCATCCCACTGCCCCTCTCTTCCGGTTTTGACAGAAAGGCGCTGTTCTATCCCTTCACAGATTTTCTTTGCCGGGATTTTCAGATGTAACCAATAGTGCGTATCTGTACCTTCATAAAGCACATTATCTGTATGTATTCTCCATTCCGCATCCTCTCCTGGCGGCGTGTTGGAAACCTTATAGTTTGGGCATTCAAGATAAACATATTCCATCATTTCTGTGTTGATGATTTTCAACTGATTCAACCTTGCGGTCATTACCCTTATTTTTTCCTTGATAAAATCCATACAGGTTCCCTCTCATATAAATCAAATTCCTGAAACATCTATATGCTATAAAAATGTTCCACACGGTGTCCGTTGCCGCAAAAAGCTGTCGCAGAACAGCCGAAAACATGACTATCCTGCGACAGTTTTTCTCAAATATGGGCATTGGGTAAATATGCGCCTAATGACAGTAAGGATTTCTGCAAACTCGTTATATTTAATTCCGCAGGTTTGATACTTTCCGCCGCACAAAGAGCGGCAGCCACCCCAGCGGCCTGACCGGATATATAGCAGCCCGGCATAACCCGCATGGAGCCTTCCATCAATTTGTCTGTTCCGATACACCTTCCGGCTACCAGCAAATTATCAGTATTCACAGGGACAAGAGACCCATACGGAATTCCATAGCTCTGCCCTTTGGAAAGATGACGCGCCTCAAAATTACCATGCGTTTTTAAATGCTCCTCCAAAGAAGGATTGCTTGGATGAACATCAACACTATAATTATATCGGCCTATTTCATTGTCAAATACAGAAAGATTCTGAAAATCCTGATATCTAAGAGTCTCAATACACCTAATCCTGCGAGACTCACGGATTCCCAAAAGCGAACCTGTTGCTATTAATTCCATATTTTCATATCCGGTAAGATATTCTTTAAAATACTTTTCGTATTCACGCACATATTGCCGTCCCCGAATAAGACCCTTCGTCAGAGAATGTTCATCCGTAGCGTCAAGTCCGAACACATGACCGATATTCCCGCCTCCTACCAAATCAGAAATCTTCCACATGCCCGGGAGCGCATGATCCGGAATTTTAAAAACACCATCATCAATGGCATGTTCAATTTCTCTATCATCCGGTTTCTGAACCCGATTCCAATCAATGCCGGCCCATAGGGAACACAGACTGCCCGCCATTACATTACCGTCCTCATCTCCCATATCAAACGGCACGCCAGCCATCACGCTAAGATCTCCGTCCCCCGTACAATCAACAAACTGTTTTGCCCGAACGGCAAACAACCCGCTTTTAGCCGTAAAAACGGCAGTGTCGATACGCCGTCCATCCATCGTCACGTCAATCAACTGAGAATGAAAATAGAATTCGACCCCCGCTTCTTCCAGAAGCTCATCATAAATACGTTTTAAATCCTCTGCGCGAATGCTCAGGCCGGCTTTCGCTTCCCCAGTAATCGTATTCACCGCTCCGGAATAAAGCTTTGCCAATAGCCTGCTGGCAAATCCAGCACACAAAAGATGATAACCATCGCTAATACTCATAAATGCCGGTACCATTCCAGCCGTTCCCAAACCACCCAGGCAGGAATGCCCTTCCAGTAAAAGCACCTTCCGGCCTGATTGTGCAGCAGCCCAAGCTGCTGCACAACCCGCAGGTCCTCCTCCGACCACTAGTACATCCACATCATGACGTATGGGAATCTGTCTTTGAAAAGTAATCTTTTCCATAAATACTATCGGCTCCTTCAAAAACCATTATTGTTCTACAAACAGGCTCTTGTAAGCGGGAACTGCTTCTAATGCTTTCTGGGCCAATTCCTGATTATTATCATACCAGTTCTGTGCTCCTGCTTCGTATTCCAATCCTCCCGCCGCTTCCCAGCTCGCCAGGAAATTATCATAAGTATCAATGGACTCTGTTCCCGCAATGACCTGCAAGAAGTAATCATTAACCTTCTGCGCCAATGCTGCATGATATTCATCATATTCAGGGAAAGAGGCGTAGTAGAACGGATCATAGGTATAATCATACTTTGACACCTTACTATTCATATCTCTCCAGGCTTCATAAAGCAGATCATCTTTTCTTACACGGCTCAGCCAGGTGATTGGACTTTCAATATAGTTCACAGACGTTTGGAAATAATTTCCATTTGTCATATCCTCTGCATATTTGGGCTGGATCGGAATCGGGATCCCGTCTTCCAAAGTGTAATGAACCCCTTCCGTTCCCGCATTAAATTTCCAAAAAGTGTCTTTTTCCAGGCGTTTTTCTACCATATCAACTACATAAGGCGCGTTTTCCTTTGCTTTTTTAGGAATACATACAACACTCTGGTATGCAGAGCCCGTGTTAGGGTCAATATGCTTAACACCATTTGCATCTGACAACGGCATAATGCTCTCAAAGGATGCGTCTGGAACGGTCTCCTGGAGTGCACGAGTCCAGTTCGGGGTACTGCTCCATGACATATGCGTCATAATAGCTTCCCCAGTAGACATTTTCTGGTCAATGTTTTCACCTTTATTCACTGGCCAATCAGGATCGATAAGCCCCTCTACATAAAGCTGATTCATAAACTTCAGATATTCTTTCACGCCGGGATTTCTCAAATAACTCTGTACTTTTCCATCATTGATTTCAAAATCATAAGTATCAAACCCAAACCCGGATGCAATGGTAACCTGCACCGCCTGATTCCCGGTCAAAGGAATTTTACCGGTTTTCTCCTTAATTTCTTTCAATAGCTGATAGAATTCATCCACCGTTTCCGGCAGTTCCCAGCCATACTCATCAAATATATCTTTACGAAAGCCTAACGCAGCGGCCGTCTGAATCGTAGCTACTTCAGGAATGCCAAGAATATCTCCATTTTCTTGCGTTACACCATACCAGCCCAAAGGATTGGTCGTCTCATAAATTCCAGGATTTGCCTCCAGCAAATCATTCAGCGGAAGTAATGCTCCTTCTCCTGCCAACATGGAATACTGACTGTAATTTAGCTTTAGCAAATCATAGCTATTTCCGGAACTGAGTTCCATACTTAATCTCTGATCAGCATTCTCCGCCGGAAGCATATAATACTCCACTTTATACCCTGTCAAGTCCTCCAATAACCCCGCTACATACTCACTGTTAGGATCATATGACACATAGTTTGAAAGCCATTTCAGGGTCGGTTTTTCACCTTCTTCTGCTGGATCCTCTGCCGAGGCAGTTGCCGACTGCCCTGTCTCCGCTTCCGCAGATGCCGCCATTTGTTCATCTTCGTTACCTTCTGTGGCCCCTGTGGCGTTTCCCCCGGAAGACTTCGCGCCACATCCAGTCAATAACAACATCCCTGCTATTATGACTGCTGCAAACCGTTTCCAATTACACATAACCTTCTCCTCCTTGTTATTTAGAATTTTTTTATTGAAAACTCAGCCTTTTACTGAGCCTACAACCAGGCCTTTCACAAAATACTTCTGTAAAAAAGGATATACTAACATAATAGGAATACTTGACAGCATAATAGTCGCCGCACGAATTGCATCAGGCACTGTATTAATTGCGTCACGATCCAAATTCAACTCCCCGGTAATCAGATCCTCCTGTAATCTCTGCGTTTCTGTAACCAGTTCATACAGATATTGCTGAAGCGGTTTAAATTTCGGGTCCGTAATATACATTACGCCTCCCATATAATTATTCCAAAACCCTACCGCATAAAATAAACCGATCGTAGCGATTGCCGGCAATGACATAGGCAAAACAATACGAAATAAGATATCCATATTCCCGGCTCCATCAAGCCGCGCTGATTCCTCTACACTTTCCGGAAGTTCCTCAAAAAAGTTTTTCAGCAAAATCATATTATAAACAGAAAACGCAGGCGGTAAAATTAATGCCCAATAAGTATTTAGCATGTGCAGGCTGTTAATCAATAAATATGTCGGAACCATGCCTCCATTAAACAACATCACAAATACAAAGATTAGGATGAAAATTTTTCTTCCTTTCAACCATCCTCTTGATAAAGGATATGCGACCATGCAAGTTAAAATCATCGCTATAATCGTACCGCAGATCGTTACCAGAATAGAATTGAATAATGACCTGATAAATTGCGGTTCCGTCAAAACGTATCGGTACGTGCCAGTTTGAAATCCTATCGGCCATAGTCCTACCCTACCTGCAAGTACAGAGGATTCGGAAGAAAAAGATTTCGCCAATAAATTAATGAACGGCAACAGCATTGTCAGTCCCAGGGCCGCGAATATCAGGCCATTTATGACCTGAAATATCTTTTCTTTCAAAGGTATTTTTTTCTTCATATCGTACCTCCTACCAGATACTCCGTCCAAACGCTTTACGGCTGAACAGATTCGACGTAGTGACCAAAATCAGGTTTATAACAGAATTAAACAGTCCAACAGCCGTGCCTAAACTAAAATTCAACTGGCCAAGTCCGATCCGATATACATAAGTATCAATTATATCCCCGGTTGAATAGACCGTCGGATTATACATCACTAACACCTGATCAAATCCCGCCGCCATCAAATTCCCCAACCGAAGGATCAACAGCATCATAATAGTGGACGCGATAGACGGCAGTGTAACATAGCGCATCCTCTGGATACGAGTGGCTCCATCTACGGTTGCTGCTTCATAAAGATCCGGAGATACACCAGCTATTGCTGCCAAATAAACGATCGTATTCCATCCTGCTTCTTTCCATAAAGCAGATATTACCAATACCCAGGGAAAAACATTGGCATCCATAAAAAAGGCAACATTGTTTAACCCCAAAGTACGCAAAACTGTATTTACAGGACCGGTAGTCCCCAGAATAGATAATAACAAGGAACCAATCACTGCCCAGGACATAAAATGCGGGAGGTACAATACAGTCTGAATCGTGCGCTTATATAGAACACTTCTTATTTCATTTATAAACAGTGCCAAGAGAATAGGGATTGGAAAACCTATCACGATCTTCATAATGCTTATTGTAAGAGTATTGCGAAAAGCTTGCCGAAACATACTTTCAGACCATAGCTGTTTCCAGTATTTAACCCCTACCCATTCACTTTTGAAGATAGCATCGATCGGATTATTTCCCGCAAAAATGTTATAGTCTTTAAATGCAATCAAAGTCCCATACATGGGAAGATAATTAAAAATAAATATAAAAATGAGGCCTGGTACCAAAAGCGCATACATACTTAATGACTTGTTCGTATTTAGGCTGCGCTTTTTTCGTGTAAAATGCATATAATTTACCTCCATTTCTTTTCCTATTTTATCATTATCTCATTTTAAACGTTATAAAAAAAGAGATGCGTTCGTTGTAATAACAAACGCATCCTCAAAATATTCACAAATGGAAAAAGTGATTTTTCACAATTTCTTCATTTTTTACAATTCAAAGTTTCCTTTCAGCTATAAAAGACCAACTATCTGGAGACGATATAAACGGCAAACGAAATTCCGCCAGAGTCCCCCCTCGAAGAGGGACAGAATACCATAAACCATACTTTTCTCCAAACAGCAAACGTATTCTGGAAATAACGTTATAAATACCATAACTATCCTTTTCATTCTGACTGACAGTGAGTTCCGATAAAACTTTGGCATCCAGTTCGTTTAGTTTGTTGAGTTCCCTTTTAACTTCTTCACGAATAGGTGGTCCATTATTCCATATTGTAATCCGTAGTTCTTCTCCTTCTTTCCAAGCATTAATTTCAATACGGCATTCCTGTTCCTGATTACTATACAAAATAGCATTCTCTATTACAGGCTGTAAGAGGAATTTTAAAATAAAACAATCTGATGCTTCCGTCGTTAAATCCGGCAAAAGAATCAGTTGCCTGGAATATGCATATGACTGGAGTTGTATATATTCGGATAATGTAGCTATTTCTAATCGCAATGCTATCATATCCCTGCCCCGGCTGAGTACACCCCGATAAAAGGAAACCAAATGATCCACCCCGCTGGCAGCCTCTTCTTTATCATCTGATAAAACACTCCATCGAATTGCAGATAAAGTATTATACAAAAAATGCGGATTGATTTTAGACATCAGCATTTGATATTCCATAACATGATAGGCATTCTCAAGCCGATAATAAGCATCCACATTTCTCTGATACTTCAAATACAAATCTGTCAGTATCTGATCCAGTTTCGCCGCTTCATCCTTTCCATATAACACTGCTGATATTTCAATATGTCCTTCCAAATCTGATGCCGCAAATTTTCCAGTCACCTGCTTAAGACGCCCCAGAGACAGATGTGATACAAAATAAATTGCCGTAAACGCCAACAATGTCATCAGCAAGGAAAGTCCGATCAATGCGAAGTGCTGACGTTTCGCCTGTTGTTGGATCAAATCCGTCGAATAAGCAATTTTTAAAACCGAATTGTTGCTTTCTACTATTCCTTCCGCTATCCAATAACTATCATCAAATTCTTTATCCTGAATAATAACCGTACCATCCGGCATACTCCAAAGATAAGCGCTTCCGACTCCTCTTTGCTGTACAACACGAGAGATATTGGATTCCAAAGTTGCGATATCTATTTCTGTATTCAATATAGCAACGGGTTTCCCCGAAAAAGTTGTAAGCATACGAGTAAGACATAATAAATCTCTTCGAGAGCCCTTAGAGGCAGAATTGTCTTTTTCATTCGCAAGACTCCATATATACGTTCCTCGATTCTCCAATACTTCCTTCTCAGGAATTCCTGCCGGAAGCTGATCTAAATATCGAATAAAACTTCTGTCCGCATGAAGATTTTCATCCAGCAAATAAATACGATTAACACACAAATAGGGATTGTTCAACGCTGAAAAAAGAGGATTAGCAACATCATTATAAAACTCCATCGTTTTTTGAATTGGAACGTGCTCTCCCATCTCATCAATCTCCTGAAGCGCCGTTTTAAGAGATTGATTAGAATAAATATAATAGGATTGTCTCATCGCCTCAGATAAAAAATTGTTCAAATACATCGCTGAACTGTCTGTCAATGACTGCAGCTCATTTCGAACATATTCAGAAATGACATTTTTATAGATCTGAACAACAGCCTCTCCAAATATCAGCATTGTGACTATCAGAATTGGAAGTATCAACCAATTTAGCGTAGAAGCTATCGACCTTTTTCGCGCAAAGTCATTAAACCATTTTTTCAATTTACTAAAATTATTTAAGTTAAACATTATTTTTCCTAATTCCATATTGAGTCGGCGTGCACCCATATATCTTTTTAAACACATTTATAAAATATGCCACATCAGAATATCCCACCCGCGACGCCACATCATATATTTTCAAATCTGGCTGTTCCCGTAACAGCTCAGCGGCAGCCCTCATACGTTCATTTACAATATATTGGTGAATCGTCACCCCGGTTTCCTTCTTAAACAGAACATTCGCGTAACCCGGACTAAAATAGAAATCCTTAAGCATTTCCTTCAACGATATGTTCTCCGCCAGATGATTTGCGATATATTCCTTCATTCTGCTAATAATCATCGTATTATCCTGATTATCTATCCCCATTTCTTCAAATAACTTCTGAAAGATTCCCAAAAACAAATATACCGTCTGCTCCTTTACATATGCATATTGAAGTTTCTGATATAAAGCATCATATTCCGAATTATGCCCCCACTCTAATTCCTCAGACAACAGCATCCACAAAAACAACGAGGTTCTCCGCAATTCTTTCACAGGCCCTGTGGGAAGATATCTGCGCAAAAAAAGCTCTGCGGTTCCTACATCACGTTTGTTTAAAATTTTTTTCAATTCGGATCGAATTTGGATTAAATAGTATGTTTGTGACACTTTTTCACAATTCATGCGAACATTTTCGGTATGATCCGTATTCTTCGCCGCCTCCAGCAAGGCATGCCTCGCTTCTTCCACTGCCTTGTCCAACCAAGACGCACGACACTTTCTGCTAACCCCCATTAAAATCTGAATTTGAAGACCCTTTGATGCGGAATTCAATGCGTCTGCTAAAATTGATTCCAATTTCTGAGATTCCTCATCCCACTGGAAAAGGACTATTACTGAATTTTCCACCTGTTCGTAACAGACAGCTTCTTTCGGAATATAAGGAACAAATTCCTGCAGCGAAACAATATTCCCAAAATACGCTACAATAAAAGAATCTATCCAACCAGCCGAACTGAGAATCAACGCAATTTCTTTTGATGATAATTTCCCATGAAGTAATCGAAGTCCCAAGGATTCCATCAATAATCCTTCATCAGATTGAAATCCCTGAAATTGCCGCAAAATCTTCTGTTGCTCTTTTTGAACAAGGATATCATCGGCCACTCGATTCACAACCCCTTCCAATTCTCTTGCTAAAATAGGCTTTAATACATATCCGCATGCACCACTATTGATTGCCGAACTAACAAACTTGAAATCATCAAAACAGCTTAAGCAGATTACTTTTATTTCCGGAAATCGCTCATGAAGCTCCTTTACTAAAGACAACCCATCCATGTTAGGCATAATCACATCCGACAGTACAATGTCCGGCCGCAATTCTTCTACCAGCTTTAACCCGTCCATACCATTTTTCGCTGTGCCTACAATACTCATTCCCATACTTTCCCATGGGAGTATTTTGGTTATTCCGTCCAATTCCCTCGGTTGATCATCTATTAAAATTACTTTTAACATACTTCCCCCATAATAAGAGTTTGAAACAGGAACTATAAATACAACTTCTCTACCATAACGGCCAGGGCCAGAAACTCTTCAGTAAAATTTATTCACCTTCAAATTCTATATACATACTTTCTATTTGACGCCTGACGGATGCTACGGCTGCCGCCCGGATCCATTTTCCCCCGAGTTCTTTTTCATTCTCCAAGCCTCCTGTATTTTTCTGCCTATTTTCTTTGCCTGATTGCAAACCGAATACAGCTTCCGTTTTTGAGTAATGGTATTCCTTTCATGAATCACTTTCAGCAACAATGACTCATCGTCTGACAAACCAAGCTCTCTTTGGCACTCTTTAGTCGCATTACTTACGGAACTGTTCCTCCCCTGATCACGATTAGAGGAATTGCTGATATTTATGAGATGAAATATTTTACCATAAAAATGGCAGGGGATTTTCTTACCGTTGCCGAATGGCATGGGTGTCCAAAAGAATGATAAATCTACAATATAACTTTCGTAATCATCCGCATTCGTCCCGATAAATTCAACATACTCATTTGCAGCAAAAATACTTTTACCATAGAAAAGGGAGAGGCCCAAGATTAACAAACCCATAATTCATTGTTTTTACTGATTTTCTCACTCCAGCGTCTGCATCAGCGGAAGGCATAGAACATAGTTTAACATAACTCTACAAACTGCTTATATATCTTCTTCTATATATCCTGTTTTCAGCATCAATTTTTTCTTCCAGCGAAGTTGATACTTTCTATACTCGGAGGAACGAATTTCCTGAGTCCTGCATTTATTAGCTACGATTCGATATTGTAAGCTATAACCAGCAAGCTGCTGAAGCAAGACCTTTTCCGTTGCTTCTAATTGCTTTGCAGCTTTTACCAAATCAGAACCTTTTAATTCGATCAAATATGCTGTTCGAGCCACTTCATTCATTAACAGGTAATCACACCTATTCCCGTTTTTAATGACAACTCCATCTACTTTATAATGAGAAACATACACCCTTCCGTTATTAATTCCCTTGTGATACTGCGGATTCCCTTTATCTCTTGATACAATCTGTGCTGCATCCCTACTGCATATGGACTCAAACCCTATTAATGGCATTATAAATCTGCACCTTCTTCATCCGTTTCCTGTAAATTTAAAAGTTCATCAAATTCGGTATTTATTACCTTTGAAATTTCATCAATCCTTTCATTTTGAATCATGCGCACTTCTGGATCCATACAATTTTCGGCTGTTCCATTTTTAACAAACCATGAATCAAAACTTCTGTCATCCAGCCAAATTGAATTTGGTATAATTTCATCAGCCTCTTTTGAGTATTCTTTCGGAATGGCATGCGCATACAATAAGTTATTCAAAGTTCCTAGGACATACGGACTATGGGTTGTCAACACCACTGAGTGATTCCTATTACTTACTAAAGCAATTAGTTCTGTAATATACTTTTGTGATTCTGGGAACAAATGCGATTCCGGTTCTTCAATAATAAACAGGATCGGCGTCTGCTGCAGCAGATAAAAAAATAACAGGTTCAGAATCCAGACACATTCCTGTTGACCGGAAGATGCAAAATTAATTTTAACATATTTCCCATTCTCAAGGACTATCTGTTCTTCTCCATTACTGTAGCGATATGTGCCTCGCAGTATTTTTTCTATCAGGTTTAATGCTTGTTGTACCAACTTTGAAGATAAAACGGTTTTATCCCTATAATACGCCGCCAATCCCTGAAGTCCTTCTGTAAATTCTGACTTTATTCGCAATATCCGTTCTAAATAATTCTTTGTACAGTAGTCGAGAGAGCGTTTCTGCATATCATCCATGGTTGCGTAAATATAGCCAAATTGCTGTGATAATAAAGTTATCATACTCCGTCCTGCGGGAATATACACAACAGAACAATCGTCATCAAATATTTTACACAATTCTGTTCTTAATTTTTTTATATCCTCATCAGATACCCCTAATGGTGTAACCGTGAAACAATTATCCTTTTCTCTCAGAAATTTTATTAAATCCTCGCTGAGCGTTATCCAAATATAGTTAGGTGAAGAAAACTTAGTATCCTCTGTCAAGGAAACCCTTACAAAACATGTAGTTGTAAAATAATATTCTATACACATTTCATTTGACATTCCCCAAGAAGAGCCAAACGTCCTCAAAAATTTTTCCCTTAAATAATTCTCCAGCCCTTTCCTTAAGCTGGTTCCATATACAACATCAAATTCCGTCGTAAATCCGCCTACAGGAACCCTATTATATGCCTGTGTTCTGGCGAGTTCTATAATATCATCTTTTATTGTCCTGAAATAATAAATTGCCTTTGCTATTGTACTTTTCCCAGATGCCTGAAATCCAGTCAATGTCATAAACTGGGAACAATCCATTTCGCAATGTTCTATTGGCCCAAGTTTTTTTATAATTATTCTATGCATCTTTCCACCTCTAGCCATCATTTTGTTTATTATAAACTCTGCATCAGCTTTTTTCATTATCAAACCCGAAAAAGTCTCGCATAATTCCTTACGGTCACTTCACACAACATCAAGTATTTCCATATACTGTTCTGCTGTCAGATTCATTTCCCGCATTAAGTTTTGAATATCGTTCAATTTAGCCGTAACCTTTTCTTTGCGGCTTTCTTTATTGTACCACACTTCACACAGATTTCTCTACAAAAATAATTGCTGGCTGTTACTTTGTTTCTGTCAAGCGATATTTTCTCTCCATGTCCATTATGTAGCGGACATTTAAAATAATTGTACTTGCGAAATTCCTGCACATACAGCTAACCACATATTGCAATTATGAGACAGGTAAAAATAAATGCGACAAAAGACGTTGTCATCCTCTGCCGCATTTTTCAGCATATCCCCTTTGCTTAGTCGCAAATCGGTCGTAATTTTCCGGTTTCAACCGCTAAAGCTCTTGCTTTTACCGCCTTTCTCACTCCAATGTCCGCATCGTCGGGACAGTTGATAGCTCCTCCCCGCCTTTTAAAAGGAAATAGTTCAAAATTGGTTCAGAAATCACAAGCGTTCCAGATATTTTTCCCTGTCCGCATCCGAAATTTTCATGGCATCCAAAGCCTGTTCTGCCGTCAGCTTCAACGTATCCATAATATTCCGCATGGTCTGAAGCAGGACCCGATCTGCAGTTTCTTTTCTCATTTCCTCGATCACTTTGCACATTTCGCTCACTCCTTTCGGGGTTTCCTTTAAATACCTGGTCCGCTGCGCCATCAATTCAAAATTTATATCGTCTGCATCCGTGCAGTTGAAATCATGCAGCAACTTTCCTATGTCCGAATCATCGCGGTACTCACCATTCACATACAGAATATGTTCTCCGTCTTCAAACGGCTTCCCCGTTGCGAGGTTTATACGCTCGATCTGATAAACAGGCGTCCCCATTCCAAAGAAACCCTTCTCCGTTATGAAAATCGTGTAAGTATCCAGCAGGGCATTAAAGTCCTCCCCGGCATTAAGATTCTCGATATCCATTACACTGGAATGATATCTCGTCCGATGAGGCTCCGCTCCTCTATCCTCTCGCTGAATCTCCAGATCATATTTCTTTCCCGTTGAGTCCGTCCCATATGCATCCAAGCAGATGGAACGACCCCTGCCAGCCGCTTTGCGTCCTTTTGCGTCTGACAATCCGTGATGACCAGATCCTTTTTATTCGTGATAATACGCAATACCAGCTCTACTAACGGTATATTATCCTTAAAAAGGCACCTCATAAAATCATCATCTATTGGCCGAAACCCCGAAGCCTCTGCAGATCCTCCTGATGATCGCGCTCTCTCCTCTGCTCTTCTGTCAAAATCATCGGATATATCCAGCTTCCTATTACTTTTTTATAATTATAGGCCAATACTGTTTTAAACACAACCGAAACCACTCCTAAACACAAAAAAGACCCTTGTAATCTTTCCGTGAAAAATGCTTGAATCAAGCGCACAGATATGCTATAGTATAGACACAAAGAGGAACAACCGCCCACAAGGTGGGTTGACCTCATAACATGGTTTATAGAATTACCACCCTGCTACCGGTCAAAGTTTTGGGGTGGTTTTTCTATGCTTACAACATTACTTCAAATTCGCAAATACGAATGTCAGCAATGCCAAGATGAACATTCCGAAGGCCATAAGGTCTTTAAAATCAAAACGTCTCATCTGCATCACCCCCATTCTATGTAGAATAGAGGTCCGCCACCCTGCAACACGGTTGTTCCTATTCACATCTTAACATAGTGACCCATTCTTCGCAACGCTTCCAGCGCCAATTTTCGACACATATATTCTCGACTCAAGTTTTCTGTTGAAAATGTTTGGCGCAGATATCCATTACTATTTGTACAGCAGATATACAAGCCCATTTTCGCGTTTTGTCTCTCTGCCCTATAATTTATGTCTTGACCGCCTCAAGATCGAAAATCGCCCCGTTTCTCATGGTGGTCCACCATGTTCCGCATGATATTTTTTCATCATTTCCCTTGCGCGTTCCCTGTGTTTCTCATTTCTGAAAGCACGCGGCGCTATCTTCACCTACGCAATCGGAACATGTGCGCAAATGCCCCCGTCCGTATTCTCTGCTACAATCTGACATTTCGCCGGATCTTCCCCAGCTCCCATTGACGCTCCAGCGCGTCATATGAAAGGACTTCCCGGACGGATAGAAGAATGTATTCCGCGAGTTCCGGCACTTCTGAACAGGCACTGAGAAGCACTTCCCTGCTGTATGCGCCCTTCCGGCATCCGTCCCGCAATTCCCTGTAACGTTCCCTGCTGATCCCGTAAAACGTATAGCCAGCAAGACGCGGCGCCCGGGAAGCGCTTATCCGTTCCCTGTCCTCACCGGCATTCCCGTTGTCTTCGGTTAATGCGTTCGCGGTTCTTTTCCCTGCAGCGCCTCATATAGATCCGCCTTTGCTCGGCCGCTTCCGGTGTCATGCGTCTCCTCCTTTCGTGTATTCTTCCTCTTTCTTCCATTGTGACACAGACCGCGAAAAAATTTGTACCAAAATTCCAGCCCTTGTACCGGATTTCTGCCCTTCGGAAAAGGCATAAAAAAGCAGGGCATCCATTTCCGGATTCCCCGCACAATAAAAAAGAACCTGATAAGCTGACTATCCCGAGCCGGAAAAACGCAGGCCCATCCTGAAAGTCATGTATAGATTTCTTTAGACATAAATAAAACCCCTGCCAGCGGCCACTGACAGGGGCAATTTTCTTTGAAATCCTGTTGAAATGAGTTAAAAGTGAGTTAAAATCTCTGCCCTCAGCAACAGGACAACCATCAAATTTCCTTTATTTCCGGGCATTTTCTCCCTTTTTATTTCTCTATACTTTTCATTGTCGGGAATACTGTTAGGTAGTTGGGTATTATCGGGTATTACCCGAAAATTACGCTTTTTCCGTATGTTACCACAACCACCATATAGGTATTCCCGGGTAGCACCCACCAGCAAATTTGTGTTACTTCTGTGTTAATAACAGCTTTTTTATGTTACTATTTCCGAGTCCACAAGGGACTCTTTCCGTTAAAAAATATCAATCTTCTGCGATAGATTTTCTAATGCCTCTTTTTTCTTCGCATAATTTACCTCTGCATATATATCCAGAGTAGTTTCAATATTAGCATGACCCATGACCTCTTGAATCACTTTTACATTGGTTTCATTCTCACAAAGCCTTGAGCAAAAGGTATGCCGCAAATGATGACACGAAAAATGCGGAATGATCACTGGCTCCCTATGCTCTTTCTTTGCATCCAGAATTTCCTTTGCATTGTAATTCTCGCTAATCCGGTTAATAGCCGAATTGATACAATGGGTATTATGCACAGTGCCATAGCGGTTAGAAAATATAAAACCACTCATGCCTTCCAATTCATAAGTGCAAAACCCTTCCAACTGCTGTCTTTTGTATTCTTCCTTCAGAATATCATAAACCGCATCCATCATTGGAATGATACGGATTCCTGCCTCTGTCTTTGGAAGCGATACCCCAAATGCCGTCTTTCCGTTTGCCCTCGTATAATATGAAATGCTATGATTGACACTGATAGAACGGTTCTTAAAATCTACATCCTGCCACCTAAGACCGACAACCTCGCCAACACGACAGCCTGTCCCCAGCAAAACAGTAAACAATGGCAGCCAGTGGTGATACTCTGGGCTGAGTGCCGTGTAATTCATAAACGCTTTCTGCTGCTCTACTGTCAGAGCATGGCGCACACCTTTGTTTTTCCAGCCGCTTTTCTTAATCTCAGCCATAACCCCGTCAGAGGGATTTTTTCTGATAATATCGTCACGCACAGCCATCGAAAAGGTTGGATGCAAAACCGTATGTATGGTATCCAACGTGTTAATCTGCAAATTTCTGTCATTCAGGAGATGATAATAGAAAAATTTCACATCCGAGTATTTAATATCCGCAATCTTCCTCTTTCCAAAATCGTCCCGCACAAACTGGTTATACATATATGTATAGTTTGCTTTCGTAGTTTCCCGCAGGTTATACTTGGTTGACATATACCTTTCAAATGTGAAATTAAGCGTTGCGTTGCCTGCTGCATATACATCAAGCCCGTCTAACTGATCCTTTAGCAACTGCCTTTCCTTCAATCGAAGCTCAACCAAATCGCCCGCATAAACCGCCTGCCAGTTCTCATTGAAATCCTTGTATTTGTAGACGTAGATACCGTCACACTTTCTTTGGTACTCTCCTTTCTGTAAAACTCTGCCTTTGCTGTCTTTTCTTGAATTTTTCTTCATCTCTACTCCTTTCTGACAAGGAAAGAGAATCCGTACTACTATTTGTCAACAGCTTTCTTTTCATAAAGATAATTCAATCCGTCAACAACAGTCTGTGTTATGGTCTGGTTGTGATTTTCAGTATAAGCAAGGAGTTTTTTGTGTTCCTCATCGGTAAGCCTGACGCCAATCGTCTTATCTCTGGGATTGACTTCTTTTGGTCTGCCAATCTTTGCCACTTTATACACCTCCTCCACAACCTAAGACCATTATAATTGTTGTTTAACAAATAGTCAAGTGTTTTTGTAAAACAAAAAATATACGGATTCATATCATCTGGCTACCTGACGGGAAACAGTTCAATATACTCTTCAAAAATTTTGGCATCAACCAAAACAATTTTACTCGGTTTGTAAAGTAATTCTTTATAAGTGGTATGGCATTCTTTCGCCATCCGTTCAAATTCTTTCTGGCTCATTTCAAAGAGCCATGCGCCCGTCTTGTAACGCACAAAACGCTTTGCCCATCCAGTCTGATTATCCAGATTCAGCTTCTCCATATATTTGCCCATAACGCTGTGTCCTCCTTCTAAAATTTATAGTCCAGTTTATCCGCTGGTGACAAAACAGAAAATTTTTCTGTTCTTTCATCAGCAGACAAAATCTTCCCCATTTCTTTCAAAAAACACATATGGGTGGCGGCTCAGTACACCGCCCACATCGGTCTTGCACCGTCATTCCAAATTGACCGATCACAGACTTCTCCGCAATCGGAAGTATCATTATCAAAGATATGCCTCACAGCCTCATGTATCTGCTACACTTTTTGCCAGACATTCATCGCTCCCCACCTTAGCTTCAATATCAAAAAACAATATTCCCTCGCATACACTTCTGTTATAGAAGCAGGCGGCTCTTGGCGTGTCCACATAGCGGCTCCGCATATCCCACACGTCCCATATGTATCTGCATATTCAATTATCAAGGTACACTTGGCAGCCTGCGCTGCCCGGCAGAAATCGCTCTGCCTGTTTTGGATAAAATCATTTCTGGACTTGTCAGCCCAAAAAGCACATAAGCACTCTCCGTCTGCTATGAACGGTTCTGTAAAAATTATGTGCTTTAGCGGAATGGCAAGTTTATAACTCCAGTTTATCGGGTCCGTATTTATTCAAAATCTGCAACAGGATTTTCTTTTGCTTTCCCTCCGCCTGTCCATACAGTTCGCACAAAGTTTTCAGCTCGTCAAATGAAAGGGTGTTTATGTACGGCTTATAATTCTCGCCTATGAAAATTCCACCATCCCCACCCTGCTTTGTATAAATTGGAAATCTGGGAGATAAAGCCTGAATATCTTTTTGTATCGTGCGAGTGGTAACGCCAAGTTCTTCTGACAACTCCCTCGCTGTTGTCCGCCGCCGAATAATCAGAATGTTAATGATTTCCATTCTGCGGTCTGCTGTATTCATGCTTCACCTCCCTTCTGCTAATCCTCCAAAGACATTGTAAAAAACGTACCCGAACGTATCGTTCATATTCGTAAAAAATTTTGAAAAAATTTTTTGATAGCTCTTATACACCATTTTTTCTGCATTTCTTCCTGCTTTCTTCTGTTGACTTTCCTCCTGCCGCTTGTTAAAATCTTTAGTGGATAAAATCACAACTTCATAAAAAGACTCTCAAACTGCTATGAGCCGGATCGGGGTAAAATTCTGCCCTGTTCCGGTTGTGGCAGTTTTTTATTTGCCAGAGCAATCCCCTTACAGCCCAATACCTGAAAGGCTTTACAGAAGATTGGGCGGTAACGCCCTTATGTGTTGTAAGACACTCGCCTAAGCTCGTACAACACGCAAACTCCCTACGGGCAGTTTGCACAAGAATAGCAAGCACTGCCTACGGACGTCCGTAGGCTTCAATTTCCCCAAGTTTCTCCAGGTAGAAACTTGAGAAAATTGGCTTGCAGAGGGCATATCCCCCTGACCCCCTTTGCACTCCAAAATTCAGAAATTATCTCTATGGAATTTCTGGATTTTTACGCTTGAAAAACCCTCCCGCCGGATACGGCATATCCAAAAAAACAGACCATTTTTAATGAAAGGAGATTCCAAACAATGGAGAACAGAGAACGCCAAAACCGCTTAACATTACGTCTGAGCGATGATGAGCTTTACATACTGGAGCAGAAATTCAAAGCCTCCAATATGAAAGACAAATCCTCTTTCCTGCGGCATCTGATCATTTACGGTTATGTCTATGACATTGACTATTCAGAGCTGCGGGAATATAACGCTGCGCTTGCCAAAATCGGGAACAACTTAAACCAGATCGCAAAGCGCATGAATGCCACAGGCAACGTATATCAAGCCGACGTAAAAGAAGTAAAGGAGCTGATGCAGAAGGTATGGCATACACAAAAATCCATGCTATCACGGCAACCGTCAATAAAGCAGTAGACTACATCTGCAGCCCTGACAAAACCGACGAGGGAATACTGATTTCTTCCTATGGGTGCAGCCCCGAAACTGCCGCTTATGACTTCAAGTTTGCGCTGTCAAAAACGAGCCAGTCCGATCCAAACAAAGCCTATCACCTAATACAGTCTTTTCTCCCCGGCGAGGTTTCTTATAAAGAAGCCCACCGAATCGGCACAGAACTGGCTGACAGGCTTCTGGAAGGAAAATACTCCTACATTGTGTCCACGCACATTGACCGTGGGCACGTCCACAACCACATCATTTTCTGCGCTGCGGACAACATCAGCTATGAGAAATACCATGACTGCAGAAAGAGCTATTACCATATCCGCAGGCTGAATGACGAGCTGTGCAGGGAGCATAATCTTTCCGTCATTTCCCCATCCGGACAGCGTGGCAGGAAATACAAGGAATGGTCAGCCGACAAAAATAGTTCGTCTTGGAAAAGCAGGCTCAAAGCCGACATCGACGATGCCGTCAAAGCCGCTGGTTCCTTTGAGGTTTTCCTTGAGCTGATTCGGGCAAAAGGCTACGAAATCAAGGGCGAAGCCTTCGGAGAAGGATCGTTAAAATACATCTCCTTCCGTCCGCCGAACAGGGAACGCTTTGTGCGTGGCAGCACCAAGTCCCTCGGCACTGAATATACCAAAGAACACATCAGGGAACGGATTGAAAACAGAGTTCTTGAGCAGCCCGCAAAACGCACTCCGTTCCCAAAACGAAGAAAACCTGTCATAAAGGATTATTCTGCCCGGTCGCTCATCGACACCTCGGAAGAAAAGTTCCAAAACAGCTCCGGTCTGAAGCATTGGGCAGACATTGAAAATCTGAAGATTGCCGCTGCAGGCTATAGTCAGGCTGGCTCCATTGCAGAGCTTGAACAGCAGATTGCCGTAAAGTCCTCCGCTGCAAAAACCGCACGGAGCAGCCTTGTGGAAACCGAGCATCAACTAAAGGATTTAGGCGAGATTATAAAGTATGCCGAACAGTACAAGGCAAACCGTATTTTTCATGTCCGTTACCAGAAGTCCAAAGACCGTGACGCTTACCTGCGCCGCCACGAAACGGAGCTTCTGCTCCACGATGGTGCAGAAAATATGTTAAGGCGCATGGGCATTGACCTGAAAAATCTTGACCTTGACAAGCTCCGCAGCGACTACGATGCGCTGTATTCCAAAAAAGAAACCCTGCAGGGCACATACAAATCTGCGGAGAAGGAAATTAAAGCCTTCAGCCGGAAGCTGGACAACTTAAACCAGTACCTTGGGCGTTCTCCTCAAGTAAAAAACTCTGACAAAAAAATAGAGAATACTTCAAACTCTCTCTAAAATCGACATAAAAAAGGTGTATCGCTTAGAAGTTATCATTCTCACCACGATACACCTTTTACTATGTAGCAATTCTCTAATACTGTTTTTATGCTTTCGCAAATTACTATATCTTTTTATCATCATGCACTCCGTTTAATTTACATATTCATTCTCTCTTACCCATGTATTTTTTCTTACACTAAATGTCATTTCAACAAATAAAGACGGAAATAATACCATCTATCATTTCCGCCCACTTATATCCTTCTCAATCTTGTACTTTACTACCCCTACACATTGAGAAATTAAAATTGTCAGAACAATAAAAGCCATCAACGAAACCATTTTATTGTTACTAATGAGTGTACAGCATCCTGAAAAAAGCAGGAGTACGCTCAGGATTCTCATAACAGCACTTTTACCATGTTCCTTTTCATCATTATCAAGTTCCCTGTTTATACTTTGTACTGGCGCCAACTTGAAAATCAATATGCTGCTTAATATGATAATTCCCCATGCATTCCTTATGGAAAACCTATGCAAATCATTAAGAACCAACACCAAAGTCTGCACTGTAACCGAACATATAAAGCATTTCCAAAAACTGTTTAAATGCACACCGCCAGCAAAGCTCCGTAACAGCATAAAAAAAACTGTTAGTGCAATAAATTCAGGAATCATACGCAAATATACTGCTATGACTGAACAGGCCATTAAACAGCTCAACATTTCAAGCCCAATCTGAAATCCATATTGGTATACCGCATATGATTCCTTAGAGATTACACCGGAATCAATAACAAATTGCGTTAGTTTTTCCGACAACTGCTTCATCATTTACCCCTTTTCATTTTTTTCAGTTCTTCCGGCATTTTGGGCTGATGAAAAATGTAGCAGCAGACACTATCAGCGGATATTCTACCCAGTTTCAGAGATATGTCCGCCAAACCTTTTGCTGCCTGTTTTCTTACTTTTTCAGCATTCATAACTTAAAACTCCTTTCTTTTCTTTCCATATTACTACAACAATCTATCATTTTTTTCTTTATGTAATAAAATCGAGTGTTCATGTAACTTTTTCTTTGCTTGCAAAAAACAATGGTGAAATGATATCATCACAGTTACTATTTGGATATATATTTTTTTAAGTACCAGTCCCACAAGATAAGTTCCTCTATTTTTTTCTCATAGTTCTGTTTATTATCAGTTATTTTCATATAATCATATGCCCCTGCTTCCAATATCAGAAATATATCCTGCGGCGTTCCTTTCTCTACAAGTGCAAGAATTGGCATGGAATGCCTCATTCTTGCTTTCGCCTTGATAACTACTTCGGAGGTTTCCTGCTGCAGCATATTTGTATCAAAATACATAATAACAATGTCCGCATCTGGATATTGCTTGTTTTCCTCATAATTATATTTACACCAAATAAGCTTGTGTTTTTCCTGTGTTACATCCTGCGTAATACGAAATACATCTTCATTATCACTAATCAATAATATCCTATTCATTTATTGCCACCCAAATACCTTACTGTAAAAACTTATCTTTTCATTTTATCATATTTCCCATACAAATCATTTCTTATGTTATAATATCGAGCATTCATGTAATTATTCCTGTTCTCCATATAACACGATCCTAATCAAAAACTTACCTAGCATGGTGTCCTCAATGCTCACCGTCCCATGATATTTTGCCACAGCCCGATAAACTGATGGCAAACCGACACCATGATTTTGTGTATCAGCTTTTGTAGTGCTTAATCCCTTATTTCTTGTTTTTTTCAAACAACCTCCATAACTGTTTTCTACAAATATCAGAAGATTATTCCTGTCATATTTCATTCTGATGCTTATGTACTTCCTGTCACCTGCATTTTGTGATGCCTCCACCGCATTCTCCAAAAGATTTCCAAGTATCAGGCACATGTCCGCTCCCTTAAATGGTATCTTCATCGGAATGCGGATATCTGCGGAAAATTCTATTCCCAGCTGCTGCGCCCTTGCATACCAATATCCAATCAATGAATCAATAACAATATTGCCGCTGTTTGTGACTGCGGATATCCGCAGTCCTCCATCGTCCATTATTTCATTGACAAATCCAATAATTCGATCATTCTCACCTTTTTCTGCATAAGCAAGAATTGATACAAGATTATTCTTCATATTATGTTTTACATCTCGTATCTGTAATATGGACATTTCACGCTCCTGCTGATGCCTCTCACACAATTCCAACTGCTGTTTATAGATGGAAGTCATACGTTTTAGCTGCAGTTCATCCGCCAGCCTGATATATATGTAAAATATCAATATGTTTATTCCCAGTAAAATGATTGCGACAACTGCCGAGCTGAAATTAGCCTGTCTACTGTTCACGCTATGGCAAAGCATGAAAATGTTATTCATGATATAAATACTGCCCATTGGAATCAAAACCAGCATTATACTGTAACTGGCAGGCAAATCCCTGATTTCATCATCTGTAAATACTCTTTTTAATGCCATGATAACACATAGAAATAAGCATTTGGAAACAAAGGAACCTAATCCTGCTAAGGTTTGAAGTGCCTCAAATTGCCCAAAATAAATCAAAAATACATATCCACTGAAAGTTTCTATCATCATCCAGATTGCGCTAAATGCAATCACAAACACACATTTTTTCCAGAACTTTCCTTCATATATCAATATGACAGCAGCCAGTGTATCCAAAATTGTAAGTCCGACATTTAAATATGGCGGCAGTGAGAGGAAAATATCTGTTACGGCAAATATAGAAATCCCAACCACAAACGCTATTTTCTTTCCCCTTCTCACAAAAAATATTGAGAAATATGACAGGAACAAATAGATTGCGAATCCTATAAGCAATATATTTATCCCAACTGAAAATACTTTATCTATCAGCACGGATAGTATCCTCCATTGAACAGTACTGTTCACTGATCATTTTTCTTCTGTCCTCACTGATAGAAATTCTTTTTCCATTGTCCATCACAACAAAATCATATGTTTGTCCCTCAATATGTCTGTAATTTACAAGATATGACTGATGAACCCGCAAAAATGATACTTTACATATCTTTAGGCTTTCTTCTATAGTAATCAACTACCCCGGTGCAAGCACTCAAGTACTGTGCTCGGCTCCTACGTCGCCGCTCACAGCACTTGCCTTTCA
>CANQVD010000001.1 GCA_947627215.1 uncultured Eisenbergiella sp. | reverse complement strand
AGCGGCGTAAAGCTGCTGTCCGGCCGCAGGATGTGCAGAATGTTTTCCGCCATGGAAAGCTCCTGGCTGGGCTGGTGTATGTAGAGGCTGTTGCCGTCATGGTAGTGGCTGTAGGCCTGATAGCCGTAGATGCTCAGCATGGGACAGAGGCTGATGAGCTGCAGGCACTGCCGCAGGACGTTGGGGATGGAAACGTCCTCCGCCCGGTCGTCGTAGGAATAGAGCGTCAGGACGCTGCGGGCCAGCGTGTTCATCATGTCCTTGCTGGGCGCCTTCATGATGATGTCCCGTACGAAGCTGGTGGGAAGGCTGCGGTAGGAGGCCAAAAGCTCCGAAAAGGAACGCAGCTCCGCCGGGGACGGCAGGCGGTCAAAGAGAAGGAGATAAGTCACCTCATCGAATCCGAACCGCTCGTCGCGGACGAAGCCCCGCACCAGATCCTCTACATTGTATCCGCGGTAGAAGAGCCTCCCGTGGTCCGGCACGGAAACGCCGTCCACGATCCTGGTGGCGCGGACATCGGAGATGTTGGTCAGGCCGGCGAGCACGCCTTTGCCGTTTAAGTCCCGCAGCCCCCGTTTGACATCATATCTGGTATATAATTCCGGATCAAAGGTACCGGATTTTTCGCACAGTTTTGCAAGCCGGAGGATCTCCGGAGTCAGATCGGAAAAGTCCTGGGTATATTGCGCCATAGAAAACCGCCTTTCTGAAATCATGTCAACAGTCAAAAGTGAGGAAACATCCCGGACGGAAATGGGAAAATCCTGATGCGGCCGAAGCCTTATCGTGAGACGGACAGGGATTGTCTGCAGTCAGTACGTGTATGCTGTCGTGTCCGCCGGACAGAACGCGTCCGGAGAAACGGATGCGCCGGAGGGCACCGAAAAACAGCCGTTACGGTTATTCTATCACGGACTGGCATTTTTGCACAAGAAAAAAATGAAATTTTAGAATTAATTCATAGTTTGTTCAAAAAACCGTCGATTGTCATTTTCCGGGATTTGCGGTAAGATAAGGGTGCGGGCGGTGTTTTATGGCCCGAAAGCGATACATTTCAGGGGCTGTGGAATTTTCCCTGCGGAAGCGCTTCCCGCAGGTGCCCGCGGAACGGAGGAAAAAATGGACAATCGGGAGATCCTTTCCCATATCGATCACACACTGCTGAAGCCTTATGCGACGTGGAAGGAGATCGACGCGCTGTGCCGGGAAGCGGTGCAGTACGGCACAGCCGGCGTCTGTATTCCGCCCTGCTATATCGCGCGTGCCCGCGGGGCATATCCGGAGCTGAAGCTGTGTACGGTGGTGGGCTTTCCGTTAGGCTACAGCGTGACGGAGGCCAAGGCGGCGGAGGTGCGAAAGGCGCTGGAGGAGGGCTGTGATGAGATCGATATGGTGGTGAACATTTCGGATGTGAAGGACCATCGGTACAGCCAGGTGGAGGAAGAGATACGCACCCTGAAAAATCTGTGCGGGGATCGCGTGCTGAAGGTGATCGTGGAGACATGCTATCTGACGCGGGAGGAAAAGATCGCCATGTGCCATGCGGTGACGCGGGCCGGGGCGGATTTCATCAAGACCTCCACGGGCTTCGGTACGGGCGGCGCGACGCTGGAGGATGTACTGCTGTTCCGGGAGCATATCGGAAGCGGCGTGCAGATCAAGGCCGCGGGCGGCGTGCGGACCCGGGAGGATCTGGTGCGCTTTCTGGAGGCGGGCTGCGCGCGGATCGGCACGTCTTCGGCGGTGGCGCTTTTAAAGGGCTGAGCGCGGCAGGAACAGATGAGGTGAGAAAGGCAGGAAGAAAAATGGTAAATCAGACGATTCAGGACAGGCTCGCCGCGATGCGGGCCGTGATGGCGGAGAACGGTGTGGACTGGTATCTGGTGCCCACGGCGGATTTCCATAACTCGGAGTATGTGGACGCGTATTTCAAGGTGCGGGAATTTCTGTGCAATTTTTCCGGCTCCAACGGCACGCTGATCATCGGAAAGGACTGCGCCGGGCTCTGGACGGATGGACGGTACTTCATCCAGGCGGAGAAGGAACTGGCGGGCACCGGCGTGACGCTGTACCGGATGCAGGAGGAGGGCGTTCCCACGAAGGAGGAATTTCTTCTGCAGAATATGAAAGAGGGGCAGACGCTGGGATTTGACGGCAGGGTGGTGGATGCCCGCTTCGGCCGGAAGCTGGAAAAGAAGCTGGCACCCAGGAACATACGATTTTCCTACGAAAAGGATCTGGCGGATCAGGTCTGGAAGGACCGGCCGGCGCTCCCCTGTCATCCCGTGACGGTGCTGGATGAGGCGCTCTGCGGGCAGACCGTGGAAGAAAAGCTGGAGGCCGTCCGCCGGAGGATGCGGGAGAAGGACCCGTTTATCAGGGGGCATTTTCTGAGCCGGCTGGACGACCTGATGTGGCTGTTCAACATCCGCGGCGGGGATGTGGCCTGCAACCCGGTGGCGTTTTGCTATGCCTGGATCACTCTGGAGGAGTGTCATCTGTTTCTCCAGACGGGAGAAATGACGGACGCGCTGAAGGCCCATGCGGAGAGATACCGGATCGTGCTGCATGATTATGCCGGGACGGCGGATTTCCTGAAAGCTTGTCCCATGGAAGGGTGTGTGCTCTGCGATACGGGCAATGTGAGCTGCGCCTTTTACAGCATTCTGTCCGAACGGGCGAAGGTGGTGGACGGTCCTAATCCGACAGAGTTCTTAAAGGCGGTGAAGAATCCCGTGGAGCTGGCGCATATGCGGGAGGTCTATAAAAAAGACAGCGCCGCCCTCTGCAGATTTATTTACTGGCTGAAGAAGACGGTGGGAAAGGAGCCGCTGACCGAATATACGGCGGCACAGCATCTGGATCATCTGCGCAGTCAGGTGGACGGCTTTCTGGAGCTTTCCTTCCCCACCATCAGCGCCTACGGTCCCAACGCCGCCATGATGCATTACGCGGCCACGGAAACCGACTGCGCGGCGCTGGCGCCGGAGGGCATGCTGCTGGTGGATTCCGGCGGTCAGTATCTGGGCGGCACCACGGACGTGACCAGGACCATCGTCCTGGGACCGGTGTCGGACGAGGTGAAGGCGCATTTCACGGCGGTGGCCAGAGGCATGCTGCAGCTTTCCGACGCCAGATTCCTGTACGGCTGTACCGGACGGAATCTGGATATCCTGGCCCGACAGCCCATGTGGGAGCAGAATATCGACTACAAGTGCGGCACGGGACACGGCGTGGGCTATATCCTCAATGTCCATGAGGGACCCCAGAACATCCGCTGGCGTTACGCGGAAGGGACAAGTGAGGTCGTGATCGAAGCGGGCATGGATGTGACCAACGAGCCCGGCGTCTATATCGAGGGAAGCCACGGCATCCGGACGGAAAACGTGATGGTGGCGGTGAACGGAGAGAAGAACGGGGACGGTCAGTTCATGTACTTCGAGACGCTGACCTATGCGCCCATCGATCTGGAGGCCATCGACATTTCCCTCATGGGGCCGAAGGATATCGAACGGTTGAACCGCTATCACGCGGCGGTCTATGAAACGATCGCGCCGCTTCTGGACGCGGAGGAGGCCGCCTGGCTTCGGGAGGCCACCCGCGCGGTGGGCGTCTGAAGGGAAAACCGCGGAGGCGGCATCCTGCGGCGGGAGCCCCTGACCGCGTGCGGGGATTTTATGAAATAATTCTAAACGGCGTTTTTTGCAGGCAAAAATATTGACTTTTGAAAACACATTTGAGATAATAAGTCGATGTGATTTACGTCACTTATATAATAAGAGGAAAGGATAAATCAAAATGGCAGAGATCAATTTAAGCAAGTACGGTATTACCGGGGTCAAAGAGATCGTCCACAATCCTGATTATGAATTCCTGTTCGAGGAAGAGACCGATCCTTCGCTGGAGGGATTTGACAAAGGTCAGGTCAGCGAGCTGGGCGCGGTCAACGTCATGACCGGTATCTACACGGGCCGTTCCCCCAAGGACAAATTCATCGTCATGGATGAGAACTCCAAAGACACCGTGTGGTGGACCTCCCCCGAGTACAAGAATGACAATCATCCCGCTTCCGAGGAGACATGGGCGGCCGTCAAGGACATCGCCATCAAAGAGCTTTCTGACAAGAAGCTCTATGTTGTGGACGCTTTCTGCGGCGCCAACAAGGACACCCGCATGGCGATCCGTTTCATCATGGAAGTGGCCTGGCAGGCGCACTTCGTGAAGAACATGTTCATCCAGCCTACGGCGGAGGAGTTGGCGGACTTCGAGCCCGATTTCGTCGTTTACAACGCCTCCAAGGCGAAGGTCGAGAACTATAAGGAGCTGGGCCTCAATTCCGAGACCGCGGTCGTCTTCAACATCACCAGCCGTGAGCAGGTCATCATCAATACCTGGTACGGCGGCGAGATGAAGAAGGGCATGTTCTCCATGATGAACTATTATCTGCCGTTAAAGGGTATCGCTTCCATGCACTGCTCCGCCAACACCGATATGAACGGCGAGAATACCGCCATCTTCTTCGGCCTGTCCGGCACCGGCAAGACCACGCTGTCCACCGATCCCAAGCGTCTGCTGATCGGCGATGACGAGCACGGCTGGGACGACAACGGCGTGTTCAACTTCGAGGGCGGCTGCTATGCCAAGGTCATCAACCTGGACAAGGATTCCGAGCCTGACATCTACAACGCCATCAAGCGCAACGCCCTTCTGGAGAATGTGACGCTGGATGAGAACGGCAAGATCGATTTCAACGACAAGAGCGTGACCGAGAACACCCGTGTGTCCTATCCCATCGACCACATCGAGAAGATCGTGCGCCCTGTATCCGCGGCTCCCGCGGCGAAGAATGTGATCTTCCTGTCCGCTGACGCTTTCGGCGTGCTGCCTCCCGTGTCCATCCTGACCCCTGAGCAGACCCAGTATTACTTCCTGTCCGGTTTCACCGCCAAGCTGGCCGGTACGGAGCGCGGCATCACAGAGCCCACCCCGACATTCTCCGCCTGCTTCGGCCAGGCCTTCCTGGAGCTGCATCCCACCAAATATGCGGAGGAGCTGGTGAAGAAGATGGAAGCCAACGGCGCGAAGGCCTATCTGGTCAACACCGGCTGGAACGGCACCGGCAAGCGCATCTCCATCAAGGATACCCGCGGCATCATCGACGGCATCCTGAACGGCGACATCGAGAACGTGCCTACGAAGAAGATCCCTTACTTCAATTTTGAGGTTCCTACCGAGCTGAAGGGCGTGGACACCAATATTCTGGATCCCCGCAATACCTACGCGGACGCTTCCGAGTGGGAGACCAAGGCGAAGGATCTGGCGCAGAGATTCATCAAGAATTTCGCGAAGTATGAAGGCAACGAAGCCGGCAAGGCTCTGGTTCCCGCCGGCCCTCAACTGTAAGAGGATTTCCGGATCGGAAAATGGCCGCCCCGGGGCGGATCGTTCTGAATGAAATAACGGGTGCGCAGTGCGCACGAAAAAGTGCAGTGTCCAGGCGGGCGCTGCATTTTTTGTGCGCCGAAAACAGGACGTCGGGACGGGAAAGCAGAGGAAGGGGGTACCGCGTCCGGAGAGATGCGGCGGCATTTGGAATCGGCGAGAAGCAAAAAAGAGTATTTTGGAACAGGCGAAAAGAACTGAAAGATGAAAAGTTCAAAAAAATGAATTTTTTATAAAGAAAAATGTCGAAATAGGTGAACTGTCTATTGCAAATTGGTTTAATAAGTAGTAAAATAACTTCACGGATGAATGAAAAGTGAGGTGCTTTTATGGAAGCTCTTCGAAATCAACCCATAAAAAATGAATTGAATGATGAACTGATCAGAAAAATAGACGATTTTTTGTCGCGGCAGCGGAGGGAAGTTCTGGAAACCGTCTATGCACATAAAAGGATCTCCCATAAGGAGCTGGCAGCCGGGATCGGCAGCACGCCCACATCCCTTTGGAATATCTGCCAGAATTTCCGTTCTTTTCAGCCGGCGCTTTTGAAGACGGAGGTACAGGGCCGGTTCAAATATTATGCGCTGACAGATCTGGCCGCTGCCTATGTGGAGAATAAACGTAGACAGGAGCAGGGACGGCGGACGGCGATGTTCCCGGCGGTGACGGAAACGGACCTGGAGGACCGTCTGGCGCTGGAGCAGTGCATGGAGCGCCTGATCGGGACGGAAGGGGCCGGATGGGAGGTCTCGCTGGAAAACTTTTTCGTGAACTTCCTGTGCGGAACGTCCATTCCCATCCGTCCGGAGGCAAGTGAACAGATCGACAGAATGCTGACCGCTGTGAGACATCTGGTGTTTTCGGACGACCAGAGCGGATATGACGCTTTCTTTGAAAAATATCTGCAGAATCCGATTCTGCAGAGCCGGATCGAGGAATACATGAGGCCGTTTTACGGGCTGGAGGAGCTGAGACGCCTGCTGGAATGCAAAGAACAGGACGCCTGGGATGTTTATCACATGCTGGATGTGATTTTCGGGCTGGCGGAGCGGGACGAGGGTTATGAGAAGCTGGGACTGGAAAAGGCGGCCTATGAAGAGCTGCGGGCGACGCTGCTCTGGCTGAAGGCCAGGGAAGCGGGGGCGGCGAAGCGGGAAGTGTACCGGGATCTGCAAAACCGGTTTTCCTGCGGTGATATGCTGTCGATCATTCTGGCGGACCGCATCGCGGAAAATACGTGACGGAATGACAGGGAAGGTTTTATAAAGAGGACGGAAGCGGGTTCCCGGCGGCGCAGGATGCGGCGGGCACTTTACGAGCACGGATGATGAGGAAACGGATATGAAACGCAGAATGGTATGGGCTTTAGCGATTTGTTTGATCACAGCGAATGTGATGTCCTTCGGCACGTCCAGGGGAATCGTCAGCAACGCGGCGGGAATGGAAGCCGGCGCGGATCCTGCGGACGGGGAGACGCAGGAGACGGAAATCCGGGAAATGTCCTTTTCGGAGACGGAGACCCCGCCGGAAACGGATACCGCAGAAATCGGGACGGAAACGCAGGCCGTGACGGAGCGGGAAGACGGAGCGGGGACACGGCCGGGAAGTGAAGGGGCGACGGAAACCGAAACACAGCCGCAGGACGCGGCCGGAACGGAATCCGAACCGGGGACACGGCCGGACGGCGAAACGGCGGAGACGGAGTCCGGGACAAGTCCGGAAACCGAAACGGAATCTGAGACGGAGACGGAAACGGAGACCGAAACCGAGATGGAAACGGAGTCCGAAACCGAGACGGAAACAGAATCGGAAACGGAAACGGAATCCGAAGCGGGCTCCAAATCCAGGCGGATGCGAAGCGGCGCTTCCTCCGGCATGCGCGGGATCCTGACGGATCCCATGGAGGTGATATCCGGCGGAAAGGATGCCGCGGGAAGGATCGAGGTCATTCTGGGGAATGCTCTGCTCCGCGCGCGGGATACGGAAGTGACGGTTTGCCTGTACCGGGACGAAGGCGGAAGCTTTGAAGCGGTGGGGGAGCCGGTGAGCCGGACGCTTTCTTCCGCGCAGACCAGGCATGAGATCGCTTTTGACGGACTGAAAAAAGGGAGCTATCGGCTGGTCGCGAAGGCCCCCGGCTTTGTCAGCTATACGCATGAAGATATCGCGGTGGACGGAGAAATCCGGACGCTGGAAATTTATACCGGTGTGATCGCGCTGGGAAGCGGGAGCGACGGGCAGAATGAAACAGGATATGAAAAAGGGAAGATCCATCCGGGAACGATGCTGCTGGGCGATGTGAACGGCGATGGCCAACTGGATAACTGGGATCGGGACGCGATCATCCAGGCCATCGAGAAACAGCCGGAGGCGGCCGGGGACACGGATCTTGACGGCGACGGAAAAAATACGCTGGTGGACCTGCAGTATTTTGTCAGCAGTCTCGCCAGAATGAACGAGGCGAAGGAGGGTTCCTTCGATCTGCTTTCCACGGTTCGGACCCGGGTTGCGCCGGAAGCGGTGGAAATTTCGAAAGCGGCGGATACGGACATCCGGGGGGGCAGCGGCGCGGTAGGCGATCTTCTGAAGGAGGACGGAAGCAGCGTGACGCTGGCGCCCGCCGGAGGGGAAAACATTTCTTCGGAGCATCCCGTAGAGCTCGGCTTTGATCTGACCGGGGACGGGGAAAAGGAAGACGGCGCCGTGATGGAGACGATCTCCATTGAAATGGGCGAGCATGCCATTCTGGAAGGCGAGATTACGGTGGTGACCGGAGAAGGAGACGAAGCGGGAACGGTTTACCGGATCCTCGGCGGGAAGGTGTCTTCTCACAATACCATCGCTCTGTTCGCCGCGCCGGGAGAGGAACAGGAAGAGGGGCAGGACAGTCTGCAGATCGATCTGGGCGGCCAGGTCGCGGTGAAGAAGGTCACGCTGCGCGTCACGAAAACCTCAGGCGGTTCCACGCTGGCGGATATTTCCAAGGTAGAATTTCTGAACGATATGGAGAAGCGGATTCCGGAGCTTAAACCGGAAGCGCCTGCGGGTCTTCAGGCGGTGGAGATGGACAAGGCGTTTTCCCTGACCTGGAATGCCTCCGTGAACGTGACGGGCTATGAGGTGAAAATCGCCTGCAATGGGAAAGAAGAGATCATACCGACCGCGGCGAACAGCCTGGAGGTGAAATCCACCAGCACCTCGGGGGACGGAAAGCTGGTCAACGGGACGGTCTATGAGGTGTGCGTACAGTCCGTAAACGGTTCCTGGACCAGCGGATATTCTGACGTTCTGTATGTGACGCCGAAGGTTTCCGCCCCTCCGGCCCCGCCGGACAATCTGAAGGCGACGGGCGGCCTGAAATGTGTGCGCATGAGCTGGAAGAACATGAAGGATACGGACTATTACCGGGTTTATTACCGGGAAAAGGGCGCATCCTCGTTTACCGAAGTGGATCACGTCACGCGCAGCAGCTACGAGATCGAAGGGCTTAAAGACCATGCGGTCTATGAGGTGTACGTGACCGGCGTCAATGAGCTGGGAGAGAGCGGCGACTCCATTCATTCCGAGGCGGAAACCGTTTCCGTTCTTCCCGCGCTGATGCCCAAATACAGGCTGATCAACGAAGCGCAGGGCGTCGGGAAGCTGAGCGCCCATATCGTCAGCGTGACCCACGGACAGGGCGCCATGGTCAACAGTCCCCTGGATGAGGGGGATGCGAAACAGGCCTTCGGAGCGGCGGACAAGGATTTCGGTTCGTTCTATCAGATGAAGGACTGGGACGACGGAGCGCATTATGAGAGCGAAAACAAGGGGCTGATCTTCACCTTTGACCAGCCTTATGAAATGAACTATATCACCTTTGCGGAATCGGAGAACCTTGGTTGGTACAGCAGGGTATCGGTGTTCTGGTACGATGATGAGAACGCGCGCTGGCAGAAGGCGGAAAATCCCCGCCTCCTGGAAAAGCGCGACGCGAACAACACCAGATATTATGCGATCAAGCTGGATCACGCGGTCAAATCGGACAGGATCCGTCTGGGCTTTACCAGAGGGAGCGGTTATGAGAATGTCGTGATAGCGGAAGTGAATTTCTATTACTACGATCCGCTGGAGGATGACATTCTGGGACTGTACGCGGACGATCTGCATTCCACCCTGCGGCCGGAGGTGGATATCAGCGACATTCAAAAGCTCCAGACCCGTCTGGATACGAAGGATGAGAAGAGCGGAGAATACCATCCCGAGCGCTCGTCCCTCCAGAAGGAGCTGGACACCGCGAGGGAAATTCTGAACGCGGAGCTGACGGATGTCATTTATATCGATCCGGCCATCACGGCCGCTAAGGACAAGCACGTGGGCTTCGGCGGGCTGAACGCCTGGCAGCCTCTGGGCATCGCCGCCGCGGCAGGAGAGAAGATCGTGATTTATGTAGGACACAATACGCAGCGAACCGGCGATGTGTCCAGGCTGAAGCTGATTGCGACCCAGCACCATGCGGAGGCCAGCGCCTTTGCGATGGAGGTGGCCACGCTGCGCGTGGGCCGCAACGAGATTACGATTCCGTCCATCCAGAGCCTTGCGGTGGAGGGCGGCGGCTCCCTCTATGTGGAGTATACCGGCAGCGACGAAAAGGACCGCTATGCGGTGCGCGTCAGCGGCGGCGCGAAAATTCCGGTGCTGAACCTGTACGGGGTGACGGACGCGGATGCGCGCAGTGAAAAGATCCTTTCCTATGTAGAAGCGCTGCGGGAGCAGACGCAGGAGCTGGAAAAGCTTCATGAGGAGTTCCACCGGGACAGTGAAAACAGAAGCGTTGACCGCGCGTTTGACAGACAGAACTGCATTCTGGATGCCACCGATATCATGATGGACCAGATGATGTACTCGGTATCCGGGACAATGCTGTTAAAAGGGCTGACCGGCGGCTCCGTGCAGGAGCAGGCAACGCAGTTGGATCAGTCCCTGCAGGCGATGGAGCAGATGCTGACGCTGTTTTATCAGCACAAAGGCCTGACCGATGAGGCGGATGCGCCGGCAACCGACCGGCTGCCCGCTCAGCACCTGAATATCCGCTATATGCGGATGTTTGCGGGCGCGTTCATGTATGCCTCCGGCAATCACATCGGCATCGAATGGGATTCCGTTTCCGGCCTTTCCGGCGGCAGGCCCGTCCAGGCGGATGAGCGGGGCAGATATATTGACGGAAGCTGGTTCGGCTGGGGAATTTCCCATGAGATCGGGCACGACATCAATCAGGGCGCCTATGCCATTGCGGAGATCACAAACAATTATTTCGCCCTGCTTTCCAGCGCGAAGGACAATAACGACTCCATCCGGTTCCAGTATCCGGAGGTATATAAAAAGGTGACGTCCAACACGGTGGGCAGATCCTCCAATGTATTCACGCAGTTGGCGCTTTACTGGCAGCTCCATCTCGCCTACGACAGAGATTACAATTATAAGACCTACGATTCCTATGCGGAGCAGTTCGACAGCCTGTTCTTCGCGAGGGTGGATTCCTATGCGAGGGATCCTTCCCGCGCGCCCGGCAGCCTGGTCTTGGAGGGCGACGTCGACCAGAAGCTCATGCGCCTGTCCTGCGCGGCGGCCGGGAAGGATCTGACCGATTTCTTCCTTCGCTGGGGCATGCTGCCGGATGCCGGCACATACGCGTATGCGCAGCAGTTTGAAAAGGAAGAGCGGGCGCTGTATTATCTGAACGACGACGCGCGCGCCTATGAGCTCGAGCACGGAACGGGCGCGACCATCCGGGGAAAGGATGTGGTCAGCGCTTCCAGCAGGGCGGTTGTTTCGGAAAAGGTGCCAAACGAAGTGACGGTCACGATAACGGGCAGCGCGGACCCGGAAGTGCTTCTGGGCTATGAGATCGTCCGCTACTGCTACGAGGACGGAAAACCCGTGGGTCAGGTGGTGGGCTTTACCACCACGGACAGCTTTGTGGATCATGTCTCTACGGTGAACAACCGGGTGATGGACTATGAGGTGACCGCGATCGACAAGTTCGGATACCGTTCCCTGGCGAAAAAGGTGGGCACGGTCCGCATTTCCCACGACGGGAGCCATGACAAATCCGCATGGACGTTTGATAAGATCGCGCTGGAATCCGGGCAGGATCAGCTTCCGGATGCGGATGAAACGGATCCCTGCGAGCCGGAAAAGGAGCCGGCCATCCGGATGGTCATCGACAACGATTATGAAACGACTTATACCGGCACGACGAAAGCGGAAGATGCGGTGATCCTGATTTCCTTCCACCAGGTGCTGGCCGTCAGCGGCCTGAAATATACCGTGAAGGGCGGAACGCCCATTGCGGATTACGAGGTGGCCGTCAGCCTGAACGGGACCGACTGGACGACGGTGAAAACCGGGACGTTCCGGAGCGATGAGGACACGCAGACCGTTTATTTTGAAAACGAAAAGAAGGATCCCTGGATCTGCACCTATGACGCGGCGTATCTGCGGCTGCGTGCCGTCGGACAGAAGACGGTTTCCGTCACGGAGCTGGATGTGCTGGGACCTACCGGCGACAGCATCTCCTTCGGCACGGCAAAGGGCGGAACGGACGGCGCTGTTGGGATCCTGCAGAACGAATACGTATATGAAAAGGAAACCGGGAAAAGCATTCCGCAGGGCTCGCTGATCTTCACCGGGAACTATAAAGGCAATCCGGCCTATAACGTGGCGGTGCTCTACGACGATAAGGGCGAGATTCTCGGCGGCGTGCAGGCGGACGGATCGCTGGCGGCGCACCAGATCATTCTGGCGAAGGTGCCGGAGCAGGGCGCGCTGGGAGAAGTGAGCAGCGGGATCTGGATCTACTGGATCGAACCGGATGCAGACGGAAGGGTTCCGGATATTTCCGGACTCGTCAGAGCCCAGCTTTACCGGGTGGACGATGCGCTGACAAACCGGGGACAGCGGCTGGTGAGCGACGCGATGCCGCTGACCGTGCCGGAAAGGCTGCCGTCGATCACGCTGCAGGAGTAATGCGGCGGCATGGTGCGGCGGCCGCGCGGCGCTCATCCGACGCGGGCGGCTGTGCAGTTCTTCGGGCGCAGCGGCGGAAATCCTGTAAGAAAGAAGGGTGTGAAAATGAAAAACCAGAAAATTTTCCGGCGGATGACCGGTATGCTGATCGTCATGGCGGGGCTGCTCCTTCCGCTGTCCGTCCGGGCAGAGGACGGAGATCTGCCGGACGGCGTGATCCTGCAGCAGCAGGAGGACAGGATCGAAGTCCTTGTCAGCATCAATCATGCCCATGAGGACGGGATCTCCGCGCTTTCCCTGAAGCTGAAGGTGGATCAGGCGAAGACAACGGCGGACTTCCGTTTCGAGGAATCCCTGGCGCAGAGCGGTGTGGCGGAAAGCCTCTATGAGAGCGGTACCCTGAGCCTTTACGCGGCATCTGGCGAGAGCCTGTTCCCGGATAACGGCCTGTTAAAGATCGGAGAGCTGAAGGTGATGCCGGAGGAGGACGGGAAGCGGCTGCAGATTAGCGTACAGTATGTGGACGGCTCTCTGCAGGCGGTGAACAGCGGATACGGCGCCATTTCGCCGATCGTCCGGTTTGAGCCGGAGCCCGTCAGCATGCTGGTCGGGGAGGGCGTGACCTATGGCAGCGGAGACGAAAGCGGCTATACGCAGCCGCCGGTCCCGGAGACACAGGGCAATTCCGGCGCGTCCTCCGGCGGACATACAACCTCCGGCGGCGCGGGCCAGAGCGGCGACCGCACGCAGGAAGGCCTGTATGATGAGAATACGCAGTATGTCAGCGACCCGGCCGAAGCGCAGAATATTCCTTCCGGTGTGATCCGCTCTTCCTCACAGGCGGGTCTGACGGATCTGTCAAAAACCGCTTCCGGAAATAACGGGCTGAATCTGCAGGCCGGCGGTTCGGCCGCCGGGATACCCGGCATGGTACAGAACGTGACGGTGGTCAGTCCTGCGGACGGACCTTCGGGGCTTCTGGTTTCCGCCGGAGGGACATCCGGCGCTGGCGGCACGAAGACGGCCCCGGGGACATCGAACGGAACCGGCATGACGGCAGAAGCCGGCGCAGAAGCTGGCGCAGAAGCTGGCGCTTCGGGAAGGCTTTCCGGAGAATCGCCGTCCGGCAATGCCGCGGCCGGCAGCGGAAGCGCTGCGGCTGCCGGAACAGCCGGCGGTTCTGTCACCCGGTCCATTTCCTTCGACCAGGAAAACGGCGGCGCGGCGGAAGCGGCGGCCGCAGAGAAGGAGGGCGGAACGCGGAGAATCGGCAGAATTTTGCTCGCGGTCGGTCTGGTGTGCGCGATCGCGCTGGCGACGGCGGCTGCCGTGAGCGCAATCCTTCGGGAACGGCGCAGGAGACTCCGCAGAAAAAGGGCGCTTGCGAGGGCGAAGGCCCGAAACAGAAAAAAGCGGGCGGCGTGAGCGGCGGTTGCCGCGCCGGGTCTTTCTGCAAAGAACGTTTACAGGGTGCAAACGGGCGGCGGATGGGGAAACCTGTCCGCCGCCCTGTGATGTGACGGGGAGTTTATAAAACCCGCAGACGGGAAGTTTGCAAAACCCCGCTATACTTTTTCCCCCGGATGGAGTATAATACGGTCAGAGGCTTTTTTGAATATATATCATCCAACAGGAAAGGAACGGATTTCAATATGAAAAAAGCATTGATCACCGGGATAACCGGGCAGGACGGCTCTTATCTGGCGGAGCTTCTGCTGGAAAAGGGCTATGAGGTGCACGGCATCGTGAGAAGGGCCTCCCTTTCCAACACCTCCAGGATCGATCACCTGATCAGGCGCGGCGCTGTGACGCTGCACGACGGGGATTTGTCCGATTCCTCCTGCCTGATCCGCGTCATTTCCGCCGTGAGTCCGGATGAGATCTACAATCTGGCGGCCCAATCCCACGTTCAGGTATCCTTTGACGCGCCGGAATACTCCGGGGATGTGGACGCGCTGGGCGTGCTGCGGATTCTGGAGGCGGTCCGGGTGCTGGGGCTGACCGAAAGGACGAAGATCTATCAGGCGTCCACCTCCGAGCTGTACGGAAAGGTGGAGGAGGTTCCTCAGCGGGAGACAACGCCGTTTCATCCCTACAGCCCTTATGCGGTGGCCAAGCAGTACGGCTTCTGGATCACGAAGGAATACCGGGAGGCGTACGGCATGTTCGCCGTGAACGGGATTCTGTTCAACCATGAGTCCGAGCGCAGGGGCGAGAATTTCGTGACCCGGAAGATCACGCTGGCGGCCGGCAGGATCGCGGAAGGCCTGCAGGACCATCTGGAGCTGGGAAATCTGGATTCCAAACGGGACTGGGGCTATGCCAGGGATTATGTGGAGTGCATGTGGCTGATCCTGCAGCAGGAGAAGCCGGAGGATTTCGTCATCGCTACCGGTGTGCAGCACACGGTCCGGGACTTCGCGCAGAAAGCGTTTGCGGCCAACGGCATCGAGCTGCGCTGGGAAGGCAGCGGGCTGGACGAGAAGGGGCTCGATACGGCTACCGGCAGAATGCTGGTCTGCGTCAATCCGGCCTGGTTTCGGCCGACGGACGTGGACAACCTCTGGGGCGATCCAACCAAGGCGCGGACCGTGCTGGGCTGGGATCCGCAGAAAACCGGCTATGAGGAGCTGGTGCGAATCATGGCGGCCCATGACAGGGCCCTGGCGAAAAGGGAGCGGGCGCTGCGGGACGCGAAATGACAGACGAACGCCGCACAGGACATGGCATGACGGATAAGCGCCGCGGGGCGCGGTGCGGCGGGGAGGACAGGGAGCGCGTCGTCGGCACGGCTGACGGGACCGCATCCGTCCCGGGGAAGATCGGAGAATAAAATGGAAAAGAACGCGAAAATATATGTGGCAGGCCATCGGGGGATGGTGGGCTCGGCCATCGTGCGGGAGCTGCAAAAGCAGGGCTATTCCAATCTCGTCCTGCGAAGCCACCGGGAGCTGGACCTTGGCAGGCAGACGGAGGTGGAGGAATTCTTCGCGCGGGAGAAGCCGGATTATGTGTTCCTGGCGGCCGCGAAGGTGGGCGGCATCGTGGCGAATCAGGAGGCGCTGGCGGATTTTCTCTATGAGAACATGATGCTGGAGATGAACGTCATCCATTCCGCATGGCAAAACGGCTGTAAGAAGCTGTTGTTTCTGGGCTCCTCCTGTATTTATCCCCGCATGGCGCCTCAGCCCATGCCGGAGAGCTGCCTTCTGACCTCGGAGCTGGAAAAGACCAATGAGGCCTATGCGCTGGCCAAGATTTCCGGCCTGAAATACTGTGAGTTTCTGAACCGGCAGTACGGGACCGATTACATTTCCGCCATGCCCACCAACCTGTACGGGCCCAACGACAACTATCATCCGACCCACAGCCACGTGCTCCCGGCCCTGATCCGGCGGTTCCACGAGGCGAAGGAGGCGGGGCTTTCGGAGGTGACCTGCTGGGGAAGCGGTAACCCGCTGCGGGAATTTCTGTACGTGGACGATCTGGCGGAGGCCTGCGTTTTCCTGATGGACCATTATTCCGGGAATGAGACGGTGAACGTGGGCACGGGGAAGGAACTGACCATTCGGGAGCTCACCGAATTGACCGCGCGGGTCATCGGCTATCGGGGCAGGATCAACTGGGATCCGTCCAAACCGGACGGCACGCCCCGGAAGCTTCTGGACGTGTCCAAGCTGGAAAAGCTGGGCTGGAGATACCACACCGAGCTGGAGGACGGGATCCGGATGGCATACGAGGATTTCCTGCACAATCCCATGAGGGCGGAGCGTTGAATATCATCTTATTGTCGGGCGGATCGGGAAAGCGGCTCTGGCCTCTTTCCAACGATATCCGTTCCAAACAGTTCATCAAAATCTTCAAAAACCCGGACGGAGAATATGAGTCCATGGTGCAGCGTGTGTACCGGCAGATCCGGGAAGCGGCGCCGGATGCGGAAATCACCATCGCCACCTCCAGGGGGCAGGCGTCCGCCATTCACAACCAGCTCGGGGAGACGGTCGGCATCTGCGTGGAGCCCTGCAGGCGGGATACCTTTCCGGCCATCGCGCTGGCAGCGGCCTGGCTGCGGGACAAAAAGGGCGTCCCGGAGGAAGAACCGGTGGTGATCTGTCCGGTGGACCCCTTTGTGGAGCAGGACTATTTCGAGGCGGTGATCAGGCTGGGGAAGCTCGCCGGGACCGGCGCGTCGAATCTGGCGCTGTTAGGCATCCTTCCTTCCTATCCCAGTGAAAAATACGGCTATATCCTGCCGGAGGACGGCGGGGCGGTCAGCCGGGTGCGGGCGTTTCGGGAAAAGCCGGACGTGGAGACGGCGCGGCGCTTCATCGGGCAGGGAGCGCTCTGGAACGGCGGCGTATTCGCGGCCCGTCTGGGCTATCTTTTGCGCTGTGCCAAAGAGCGGATCGGCCTGACGGATTATGACGACCTGTTCGACCGCTACGAATCCCTGGAGCAGATCAGCTTTGACTATGCCGTGGCGGAACAGGAAAAGGATATTCTGGTCCGCCGGTTCGAGGGAAGCTGGAAGGATCTGGGCACCTGGAACACGCTGACGGAGGCCATGGAGGAGTCCAGCGTGGGAGACGCCGTGCTGGGCGGAACCTGCGAGAACGTGCACGTGGTCAATGAGCTGGATGTCCCCATTCTGTGCATGGGTCTGAAAAATCTGGTGGTTTCCGCCAGCCCCGAGGGGATCCTGGTTTCCGACAAGGAGCAGTCCAGCTATATCCGGCCCTATGTGGACCGGATGGATCAGAAGATCATGTTCGCGGACAAGTCCTGGGGAAGCTTCCGCGTGCTGGACGTGGAAGACGAGAGCATGACCATTAAGGTGACCCTGAAGCCGGGGCGCAGCATGAACTATCACAGCCATGAGCGGCGGGATGAGGTCTGGACCGTCATTTCCGGAGAGGGCAGGACCGTTGTGGACGGAATGGAGCAGCCGGTGCACGCCGGGGATGTGGTCACCATGCAGGCGGGCTGCCGCCATACCATCATCGCGGACACAGAGCTGAAGGTGATCGAGGTCCAGCTCGGCAGGGAGATCAGTGTGCATGACAAACGAAAATATGAGCCGGAGGGCTGAGCCCTTTCTGCTCCGGCCGGCCGGGAAGGATTATCTCTGGGGCGGAAGCCGTCTGAACGACGATTTTTCCAAGGGGATCGACATGGAGCCGCTGGCGGAAACCTGGGAATGCTCCACCCATCCGGACGGCATCAGCCGGGTGGACAGCGGCGAATACGCGGGGCTCCTTCTGACGGAGGTGCTGGCGCTTCACCCGGAGTATCTGGGGACGCATCCCCGGACCAGGGGAGAGCTGCCGATCCTGATCAAATTCATCGACGCGCATCAGAATCTTTCCGTGCAGGTGCATCCGGACGACGCATACGCGAAGGCCCATGAGAACGGTTCCCTCGGAAAGACGGAGCTGTGGTACGTGCTGGACGCGGCGAAGGATGCGTCGCTGATCTACGGCTTTTATCACGACATGGACCGGGAAACCGTGCGCAAAAGCCTGCGGGAGGGCACGGTGGAGAAGTATCTCCAGAAGGTGAAAATTCACAGGGACGACGTGTTCTATATCGAGGCGGGGACGGTACATGCGATCGGCGCCGGGGCGCTGATCGCGGAGATCCAGGAAAATTCCAATCTGACCTACCGGCTCTACGATTACGGACGGGTGGACAAAAACGGAAAGCCCAGGCCTCTGCATATTGAAAAGGCGCTGGAGGTGGCGAACCTGAAGGGAAGCGAGCGACCCAGACAGCCGATGCGCGTTCTTCGCTACAAAAAGGGCTGTGCCATGGAGCTTTTGTGCCGCTGCCGGTACTTTCAGGTGGAGCGGCTGTTGGTCAACACGGAGCGGTGCCGGGAGCTGGCGGCGTTTCAGAGCGGAAGCAATTCCTTTCAGGTGTTTCTGTGTACCGGGGGCTGCGGCGTCCTCATCACGGAACGCGGGACCGGCCTGCGCATCTTCCGGGGAGACTGCGTTTTTGTTCCCGCGGACAGCGTGCCGTTTTGGATCCACGGAAAGGCGCAGATGCTGGTGGTGGGCTGCTGATTCCGCCAGGCCCGCAGGATGGAGAGGATAACATGTATCAGGCGAAATCGAGACTGCAAAATCTGATCGTGCTGCTTTTGGACTGCGTCTGTATCACCGTCAGCCTGATCGCGGCGAACTATATCCGGAACGGCAGACTGTTTTACAGCGACGACATCCGCATGGATTTCGGCCTGCTGCTGGGCGTCGGCCTTTCCGTGTATCTGGGAATGAACCTGTTCCGGAACCTGAATCGGAACATTTATCAGCGCGGTCCGCTGCATGAGCTGTTCCTCATTCTGCGCAACAATATCATTCTTTTCGCCGTCACCGCGGTCATCCTGTATTTCCTGAATCTGATCGATGCCTATTCCCGGCTGGTGTTTTTCTATTTCCTGATCCTGGACTGTCTGTTCATGTTCGCCGCGCACCAGCTCTGGAAGCTGGCCATGCCGGCCCTGTATCAGTATTTTGGGGAAACCCGGAGGCTTTTGCTGGTGGCGGATGACAAATATGCCGAAGCGCTGGCGCAGGATATGAAGCGGATGCGGGATTTCAGCTATGAGGTCATCGGGATCGCCCTGCTGGACAACGCGCAGGGCCTCGCGGACTTCGGAGGCTTTCCCGTGGTGGCGGACGCGGACAGCCTGGTGGAATACTGTCGGTCCGCCCCGCTGGACGAGGCGGTCATCGCCGTGAGAAATATTCAGGATTCGGCGAACGGCGTCAGGGTTCTGGCGATCATGGAAACGCTGGCGCAGATGGGGATTACGATCCATTACCGCATTCCCATGCCGGACCTGAAGGGGGCCAGACAGCGTGTGCTCTCCCAGTTCGGCCGGTTTTATACGGTCACATACGCCAATCGGATGGTGCCGGTGGGACAGCTTCTGCTGAAGCGACTTCTGGATATCACGGGCTCGCTGGCGGGCTGCGTTGTCCTCGCCGTGCTCACGCTCCTGATCGCGCCGGCCATTCGCCTGGAATCGCCGGGCCCCGTTTTTTTCGCCCAGAAACGGGTGGGGCGCAACGGACGCATCTTTAAAATGTACAAGTTCCGTTCCATGTACGCGGACGCGGAAGAACGCAAGAAGGAGCTGCTGGCGCAAAATGAAATGAACGGTCTGATGTTCAAGATGGAGAACGACCCGCGCATCACCAGGGTGGGCCGCTTCCTGCGCAGGACGAGCCTGGACGAGTTTCCCCAGTTTCTGAACATCCTGAAGGGGGATATGAGCCTGGTGGGGACCCGGCCGCCCACGCTGGACGAGTTTGACCGCTACAGCCCCTATCACAAAAAGCGGCTGAGCTTCCGCCCCGGCCTGACGGGCATGTGGCAGGTCAGCGGCCGCAGCGACATCACGGATTTTGAGGAGATCGTGCGGCTGGATGTGGAATATATCGATAACTGGTCCTTCGGGCTGGACATCAAGATCCTGTTAAAGACCGTGCTCCAGGTGTTTTCCGGGCGCGGCGCGAAGTGACGCTTTTGCCGTCTGCCGCGACGCCTGCGCACAGCGCCTGAATCTGCGGGCGGGCGATAGCCTTCCGCGCGGCGTGCGGCAGAAACTTTGCTCCGGTTAAAAATACCTGTTGTTTTTTGTACGAACATTGGATATAATAAGGATAACCTGAAATGAACGAGGACCCCCGTTGTTTTGAACCTACATTTCTTTAAACGGGATTCCTATATTGCCGGGTAGATGTCAGGCCCCCACGAAGCAGGGGAAGGCAGAAGCGCCGGTTGCGGTTACCCACCTGGCTTAGGCTAGGAGTCAGAAGACGGGGGGCGTCATTTTGGGGATACGAAAGAAAAGGGCAGCCTGGCGGCTGCCTTTTCCGTGCGGAGGATGGGACGGATCGAAAATCAAACGGGCAGGAGGCGCCTGTGGCGGAAGGACTCTACATACGGAACGAAAGAAGGCGTAGGAAACCGAAGCAAAAGCTTCGCCTCCGGGCGAAGGCGGCGCTGACTGTCTGCGGATGTGTCCTCTTGCTCTGGCTGCTGGGGCGCACGGTCATACAGCTCGCGGGACCGCAGAAGGGCGCGGAGCCGGAGGAGGCGATCCCGCTGCAGGAGGCCGGAAATCTCGCCTGGCTGCTGGCGGATACGGCCGGGACGCCGGACCCTTCGGCGCTGCTTGACGTGCTGAAGCAGATGGACGCCTCGGAGGGCGGCGGTTACCTCACCGCCGGGCAGGCGGCGCAGCTTCTGGTTCTGTTTCCGGACGGGAAAAGCCGGGCCTTCGCGGAGGGACTGCCCGCCGGAAAGAATGCGAGGGTCTCCGCAGAGGACTGGTTCGGCTGGTTTGACGGGGTGAGAAGCGTCTATGATGTTTCGGATCGGATCGAGAACCGGCGCGTGACCGTGCTGGGCGTGGGAGCGGATGTGACGGACGGCGGCGGCAGGGCGCTCCCGGAGGGGCACGTTTTCGCGGCGGAGGCTGCGGACGGCGGTACGGACGAATATGCCTGCTTTTCGGACCGTCTGCTGGGAGAGGACCTGCGGTTTTGGCAGGTGGAGGCGGTGACGCGGGGACAGGAGCTCTATGCGCTGCGCGCGGTGGAGCAGGATGCGTTCCGGTGGCGCAATGTGTGGCTAAAGGATGCCGGCGCGGAGGCGCTGACCTGCTTTTATGAGGACCATTCCGTGCGCGTCCCGTTTTCGGAGGAAACGCGGTTTGACGGCATTTCCTCTTCGGAGGAGACGGATACGGCTGACGCTTCCCTTTCGGGGGAGACGGACACCGGCGATTCTTCCGCGGCGGAGCCGGACGGGGCGGCAAACGGACGTCCGGCTCCGGACCGGCTCCGGGAGCAGGTGGCGGACCTTTCCTTTTTATCCGGCGCAGCCGTTTCGGTATCGCTGAAAACGGAACGGGTTTCCGGAAGGCTTTTGCGAGTGACGCAGGAGGGCGCGGAGGTGGAAGGGCAGGGCATCCTGCCTTTTGCCGGAGACTGCCGGATCTATCGGCTCTGCGGCAGTCTGAAGACGCTGGAAAAGGAATCGCTGCGCATCGGGTATGCCTTCACGGATTTCGTGCTGGAGGACGGGAAGATCTGCGCCGCGCTGGTTCCGAGGGAAGAACGGATGGAGAACATACGCGTTCTGATCCGCACCTCCGGCTACGGCGGGCTGTATCATGACAGCATCCGGCTGCAGGCGGACTGTGACTGCACGGTTTTTACGGGGCCGTCCGGGGAGCGGCGGGAGCAAAAGCTTGCGGCGGGAGAAACGCTGGAGGTGACGGCAGAGGACGCGCTTTTCGGCGAAGGGGACAGGATCCTGATCCGGCCGGATATCCTGACGGGACGCATCTTTCTCCTGAACGTGGAGCGCGCCCAGGAACGGCCCGCCTACCGGGGCTGCTTTGAACTGCTGCGCACCGAAGACGGGCTCGCGGTGATCAATGAGGTGCTGCTGGAGGAATATCTGTATGCGGTGGTCCCCAGCGAGATGCCGGCGTCTTATCCGGCGGAGGCGCTGAAAAGTCAGGCGGTCTGCGCCAGAACCTATGCCTATGCCAAAATGCTGCGGGCGGGGCTGGCCGGTCTGGGGGCCCATCTGGATGACAGCGTGAGCTACCAGGTCTATCAGAATCTGGCGGAGAACGCGGCATCGACGGACGCGGTGCGGCTGACGAAGGGACAGACGCTGTTCTGGCAGGAGGAGCCTGCAGAGGCCTATTACTATTCCACCTCCTGCGGGATCGGGACAGACGCCTCCGTGTGGATGGAGGGAAATGAGGAAAAATATCCCTATCTGCGCAGCGTCTGGATCCGGTCGCAGGAGGGCTTTTATGAGCAGGAGGAGCCCTGGTTCCGCTGGCGCTATGAAGTGGAGGAGCTGGACGCGGACGCCATGAACCGGGCGATCGGGGAGCGGTATCTCGCCAATCCTGCCAATGTGCTGGTCGAAAGGGCGGACGGCAGCTTCGTTTCGGAAAAACCGGGGCCGACCGGGCGCATTCTGGAGATCTCTGTCCGGGAAACCGGAGCGGGCGGCGTGGTGAAGTCCCTTCTGATCGAGGGGGAAAAGACGAGCGTGCTCCTGAAAACGGAGTACAACATCCGTTACGTGCTCTGTGACAGAAGGAGCAGCGTGCTGCGCCAGGACGGCAGCTTGGCGCAGGCCTCCGCGATCCTGCCCAGCGCTTTTTTTACGCTGGAGACGCGGAAGGAGGACGGCGCGGTGTCCGGCTATACGCTGTCCGGCGGGGGCTTCGGTCACGGCGTGGGAATGTCCCAGAATGGGGCCAGACGGATGGCGATGGCCGGGATGCGCGCCGGGGAAATTCTGGATTTCTTTTACCCGGGCTGTGAGATCCGGGACATTTATGCCGTCTGAAATGCAAAAGAGGCCGGCGCGGGTTCTGTGCGTCCCGCCGGCCGGATACGGAATAACAAACGGCATGGAGAACGTTTGTGGCAAAAGCAGGGAGACTGTTACTTATGAGAAAGCTTATCCGACTGATCAGGGGATTTTCCCGCCATATGAACCGGACGAATGTGAACGCCTATGCGGCCAGCTCCGCCTTTTTCATTTTTCTGTCGCTGATCCCCATCATCATCCTGGTCTGCTCCCTGCTGCCCTTTACGCCGCTGCAGAAGTCGGATCTGCTGGGCGCGGTGCAGGATGTCATGCCAGCGCCCATGGCGCCGTTAATGGCGGCGATGATCGAGTCCGTCTACAACAGCACAGTGGGACTGGTGAGCGTTGCGGCCGTTGTTACGATCTGGTCGGCGGGAAAGGGGATGCTGGCGCTGATGCGGGGGCTGAACGCCATGAACGGCGTGGCGGAGGACAGAAACTATTTCGTACAGCGCATCATCGCCTCCTTTTATACGGTCATTCTGCTGGTGCTCATGCTGCTGTCTTTGGTGCTGATGGTATTCGGCAATACGCTGATGCGCGTTCTGGGCGAACATTTTCCCATGCTGGCGGGCCTCCTTTCCCTGCTGCGGTATCTGAAACACATTTTCGCATGGGGCGTGCTGACCTTTTTCTTCACGCTGCTCTATGCCTTCGTGCCCAATGCGCCTCTGAAAATCAGAAAACAGATTCCGGGCGCCGTTTTTTCGGCCATCTCCTGGAACCTGTTCTCCTATGGTTTTTCCTTTTATCTGGAAACCTTCAACGATATGAGCGTTTACGGCAGCCTGTCCGCCATCGTCGTGGTCATGCTGTGGCTGTATTTCTGTATGTATCTGCTGCTGGTGGGCGCGCATTTCAATCGGTTTCTGTATATTTTTTCAGTAAGGCAGCTACGGCGCCGGGGCCTGTGAGCATTTCGTTCAGGTACGAAATCACCCGGTCCGCCAGTCCCGCTTCGATCAGGTCTACGCCGAAGATGTCAGCCCTGGCAAGGAGCGGGGACAACTGACGGAGGGTACAGGTCCGGCCGAATGTCAGGTTCGCCACGAAAGGCGTCACGGCCTCCAGCATCGGATCGGGGCTGGGAAGGAATGCGTTTCCCGCATCGTCCATACCCGTCAGGTAGCGCAGCCAGCCCGCGAAGACCAGCGGAATGGCGGTCAGGTCCGTCGGGGAGAGCCCGGGGGAGGCGATGTAGGCCTTTATGGTTTCTCCGAAGCGGATGGGCAGCTTCTGCGAGGTATCGGTGGCGATGCGCTGGGGCGAGTCCGGCATGAAGGGATTGGGCAGCCGGAGCGTCAGCACCTCGGACAGAAACTGGCCGGGATCCAGGATGCCGGGATCGGCAACCACGGGCATGCCCTCTGTATAACCGATGCGCTCCACCAGCTTTTTCAGAGCCGGATTTTTCATTTCCTCCGAGATCAGCGTATAGCCCAGAAGGCAGCCGAATACGGCCAGCGCCGTGTGAAGGGGATTTAAGCAGGTGCAGACCTTCATTTTCTCCACCCGGTCCACCGTATCCCTGTCGGTGAAGATCACGCCCGTATCCTCCAGGGGCGGTCTGCCGTTGGGAAAGGCGTCCTCGATGACCAGATACTGGCATTCCTCGGCGTTGACGAAAGGAGCGACCCAGGTGTTTTTCGCGGTCACCACGGGCGCGGGATCCGCGATGCCGTCAGCCGCAAGGATCGCTTCCACCTTCGGGTCGGGACGGGGCGTGATCTTGTCGATCATGCTCCAGGGATAGGAAACGCGGGAGGGATCGGATACATAGTCCAGAAAACCGGCGTCTGCGGTGCCGTTTTTCACCCAGGCCTCCGCGAAGGCCAGCATGGCCGCTTTCAGCTTGTCCCCGTTGTGGGAGCAGTTGTCCATGCTCACCATGGCGATGGGGAGCTTCCCGCTTTCATAGCGCGCGTATAGCAGGGAACAGATCTTGCCCAGATAGCCGGAGGCCTTCCGGGGACCCGCCGCAAAATCGGACAGGACGGAAGGAAGGAGGCTGCCGCCCGCGTCCGTCAGGCTGTAGCCCTTTTCTGTGATGGTGAAGCTGGCCATCTGCAGGCTTTTGGCCGAAAAAATATCGGTGAGCCTGGCAAAATCGGTTTCCCTGTCCCGATCCAGAAGCAGCGATTCCACGACGCTGCCGATGACGGTTTTTTCCACGCTTCCGTCCGCCTTCAGCGTCACAAGGATGGAGCAGTTGTCGTGCGGGCGGTACATTTTCCCGATGATCTCATAGTCGAAGCCCTCGGCCACGATCAGCCCGGCCTCGGCTTTTTTTTCGTCCAGAAGCTGCTGCATCAGGTTGGCCTGATAAGCGCGGAAGATGTTGCCCGCGCCGAAGTGGATCCAGCGGGGACATGTCCCGGCCGCGTCCCCGGCGGCCTGCCTTGAAAAGGCGGGCAGTCTGTAACCGGCCGCTTCCCAGCTTTTTCGGTCCAGAAGTCCCTGTGTGTTGAGTTCCATATGCATTCCTCCGTTCTGCCGTACCCGGCGGATTCCATGCGCCTGTCGGCGCGATATCATGACATTACAGTCATTATATCATAGTTCCCGGGCTTTTTGAAACTTTTTCCGAAATCGGGCCGGAATACCATTTGTTTTTTTCCTGCCGATGCATTATAATGCCTTTGGGACGGTCCGGGAATTCGCGGGCGTCCGGAAAGACGGGAGGAAAAGACATGCTGGAGTTAAAGGGCATTTCTTATGGTGTGGCGGAGAGCGGCAGCCAGAAGGAAATTTTGAAAAATATCAGTTTTACGCTGGAAGATAATCGTTTCGTGGTGGTCACGGGGCCCAACGGCGGCGGAAAATCTACGCTGGCGAAGGTGATTGCGGGCATCTGGAGGCCGACGGAAGGGCAGATCCTGTGGGACGGCGAAGATATTACGGACAGATCTGTGACGGAACGGGCCAACATGGGCATCAGCTACGCGTTTCAGCAGCCGGTGCGCTTCAAGGGGATCACGGTGTTCGACCTGATCCGCCTGGCCAGCGGGAAAAAGGTGTCCGTGGAGGAGGCCTGCACCTATCTGTCCGAGGTGGGGCTCTGTGCCAGGGACTATGTGCGCAGGGAAGTGAACGCCAGCCTTTCCGGCGGGGAACTGAAGCGCATTGAGATCGCAACGGTGATGGCCCGCAATACCCGGGTGACGCTGTTCGACGAGCCGGAGGCGGGCATCGATCTGTGGAGCTTTCAGAAGCTGATCGGCGTTTTTGAAAAGCTGCATGAGAAAAACCACGGTTCCATCCTCATCATATCCCATCAGGAGCGGATTTTGGATATCGCGGATGAAATCCTGCTGATCGCGGACGGGGAGCTTAAGAAACGGGGCACGAAGGAAGAAATGCTGCCGGAGATCCTGGGCAGTTCCGTCCGGCCCGGCTGTCTGTATATGTGAAAAAAAATGCGCCGCGGGAGAAATATGCTGTCTGCGGCAGAACGGAGAATCATATGAATCAGATCACGGAGCAGATTCTGGAGGAGGTGGCCGCGCTGCACGGCATTCCGGAGGGCGCCTATAATATCCGGGAGAACGGAAAGAGCATCGGCAGAAACTCCACCGAGGAGATCCAGATCACGACCAGGGCGGACGGAAAGGGGCTGGAGATCCGGATTGCGCCCGGAACGAAAAAAAAGAGCGTGCATATCCCGGTGGTGATCAGTCAGTCCGGCCTGAAGGAAGTGGTATACAACGACTTTTATGTGGGCGAGGATGCGGATGTGACCATCGTGGCGGGCTGCGGCATCCACAATGCCGGGAACGATGCCAGCCGGCACGACGGCATCCACAGCTTTTTCCTGGAAAAGGGCGCCAGGGTCAAATATGTGGAAAAGCATTACGGAGCGGGGGATGGCCGCGGAGAGCGGATCATGAATCCGGAGACGATCATCGAGATCGGAAAAGACGGCTATATGGAAATGGAGACGGTACAGATTAGGGGCGTGGATTCCACGGTCCGCAGTACCCGGGCGAAGCTGGCGGAGGGCGCGAAGCTGGTGGTGACCGAACGGCTCATGACGCACGGAAAGCAGCGCGCGGAAAGCCGGTTCGACGTCCATATGGACGGGGCTGACAGCGGCGCAAACGTGGTGTCCCGGTCCGTGGCGCGGGAGGATTCCTGGCAGAGATTTTCGTCCCGGCTGGTGGGCAGCGCTCCCTGCAGCGGGCATACGGAGTGCGACGCCATCATCATGGACAACGCGAAGATCAGCGCGGTGCCGGAGCTGGCGGCCAACGATCCGGACGCGGCCCTGATCCATGAGGCGGCTATCGGCAGAATTGCCGGAGAACAGATCATAAAGCTGATGACGCTGGGCCTGACGGAGGCGGAAGCGGAAGAACAGATCGTAGAAGGGTTCCTGCGGTAGGAAGGAAGCTCCCGCGGCAGGGAGGAAATTCCTGCGGCGGAGTGTGGTTTATTCCTCCGCCGGGGCGCTCTCCTGGGGGAAAGGTTCTTCGCCGCCGCCCCAGTCAACGGTTTCTTCTTCGGTGACGATAACGATATTCTCGTCCTCCGGCAGGCGGCCCTGCAGGAGAATGGCGATATAGTTGACGCGCTTCATGGCCCGGCGGTAATTCTCCCTGGCGGCTTCTCCGATCACGTCGTCGTATCCGCCCTCCGCGTAGGCCTCCCGATAGAGTGCGGCGGCCTCTGTCATATAGGAGGAAGCCTCCTCGGCAAATTCCTCGATGTTTTCAAACTGTTCCTGGTATTTGGGCGGAACCTCGATGCCGTCGAGATCCGTGAAAAGTACGGACATCTGATCCAGCTCCGAAAGCATTTCGTCCACCGCGGTATCCGAGGACGGATCGATATTTTCCAGAATGCCGACCGAAGCGGACAGGGATTCATAAAAGCCGTCCATCTGATCGTGAAAAACGGTGAGAGATTCGTCCTCGCCGCAGCCTGCCAGCAGAAGCGTGAGCATTCCCACCAGAATCATTCCTGAGATCTTTTTCACTGGGACCCTCCTTTTGATCGTCATACATACCAATTTAACACAAATCGACAGGAAAAGCAATTCTCATTCATCTATTGCTTTCTTTTTTTCCGGAGGTATGGTAGAATGTCCGCGAAAGCAGTGAACAGGCGCCTGCGGGCGCGTCATGACCGGGGGAATTTATGACAAAGGAACAATTCAGACGGCTCGCGGAGAGCGGGCCGGTCTTTCTGGACGGGGCCACAGGCTCCAATCTGCAGAAAAAAGGAATGCCGCCCGGCGTATGTCCGGAGCTGTGGATCACGCAGCATGCCGAAGTGCTGGAAGCGCTGCAGCGGGAATACGCGCAGGCCGGGACACAGATCGTCTATGCGCCCACCTTTTCGGCCAACCGGATCAAGCTGAAGGAGTACGGTCTGGAGGACCGTATCCGGGAGCTGAACCTTTCCCTGGTGGAGATTTCCCGCAGAGCCGTCGGAGACAGAGCGCTGGTCGCGGGAGATCTGACGATGACCGGGGAACAGCTCGCCCCCATCGGCCGGCTGGATTTTGAAGAACTCATCAATATTTATAAGGAACAGATCGGCTTTCTGCTGGAGGCCGGGGTGGATCTTCTCGTGGTGGAGACCATGATGAGCCTCCAGGAATCCAGAGCGGCTCTGATCGCGGCGAAGGAGACCTGCCCGGCGCTGCCCGTGATGGTGACCATGACCTTCGAGGCGGACGGAAGGAGTCTGTTCGGCACGGACGCCGCGACGGCGGCGCTGGTGCTCTCCAGGCTCGGGGCGGACGCGGTGGGTGCCAACTGCTCCACGGGACCGGATCAGATGGCAGAGGTGATCCGGCAGATGGCAGAGGTGACAGATGTCCCCATCGTCGCCAAGCCCAACGCCGGTCTGCCCGTGCTGGACCGGAACGGACAGACGGTATACGGGATGGGGCCGGAGGCATTCGGCGACGGGATGCGGCTCCTTTTGGAGGCGGGGGCCGGGATTCTGGGCGGCTGCTGCGGGACGACGCCGGAGCACATTCGGCGGATGACGGATGCCGTCCGGGGAATGGACTTCAGGAGGGCCGGGAGCGCGCGCAGGCCGGCAAAGCGGTATCTGGCCTCCGAGCGCATGACGCTCTCCTTCGGGCTGGACGATCCGTTCCTGGTCATCGGCGAGCGGATCAACCCTACCGGAAAGAAAAAGCTGCAGGCGCAGCTTCGGGAAGGCAGCTTCGATCTCGTGACGCAGTTCGCCGAGGAACAGGAGGCACAGGGCGCGTCGGTGCTGGACGTGAATATGGGCATGAGCGGCATCGATGAAAAGGCCATGATGCTGCGGGCGATGGAGGAGGTGTCCGGCGTGACCGGACTGCCGCTGTCGCTGGATTCCAGCCACGTGGACGTGCTGGAGGCGGCCCTGCGGCGCTATCCGGGACGGGCGCTGGTAAATTCCGTATCGCTGGAGAAGGAAAAATTCGAGAAGCTGCTGCCGATCGTCCGCAAATACGGGGCCATGTTCATCCTGCTTCCTCTTTCGGACGCCGGACTGCCGGGGAGTCTGGAGGAGAAGATCTCCATCATCCGTCAGATCCTGGACCGCGCCCTTTCCCTGGGCCTGACGAAGGAGGATGTCGTGGTGGACGGCCTTGTGGCGACGGTGGGCGCGAATCCCAGGGCCGCGCTGGACACGCTGGAAACGATCCGCTACTGTAAGAGTCAGGGGCTGGCGACGGTCTGCGGCCTGTCCAATATTTCCTTCGGCCTGCCGGAGCGCGGCTGCGTGAACACCGCTTTTCTGACCATGGCCATCGGGGCGGGCCTGACCATGGCCATCGCCAATCCGGGGCAGGAAGCGCTGATGGGCGCGGCCCGCGCCTCCGATCTGCTTCTGGCGAGGGAAGGAAGCGACCTTTCCTATATCACGTTTTCGCAGGAGCAGAAGGAGCGCCGGGAAGCCCGGGAGAGGGAGAAGGAAGCCGCCCTGCGGCGCGGCGCTGCCGGACAGGGGACGGGCGTTTCCCACGCCGGGCAGGGCGCGGAGGGTGCGCCTGCCGGGGCACATGCGGGAATGGCCGCATTCGCCGGACAGGGCCCGGCTGACGCCGCGTCTGCGCCGGCTTCTGGCGGTGCCGGTGCGCCGGATGCCGCCGCGGCAGACGAAGCGGGCGAAACCGGAACGGCGCGGGCATACGGCGCGAAGGCGGACGCGGTGAAGGAGGCGGTGCTCCGGGGAAACCGCAGGTCTGTGGAGGCCCTCACGCGGGAGGCGCTGGAGGCCGGGATCCCCGCCCGGGCGCTTTTGGATCAGTATCTGCTCCCGGCCATCAACGAGGTGGGGGAGCTGTTTGACAGAGGAAAATATTTTCTGCCCCAACTGATCTCCAGCGCGGAGACGATGAAGCTTTCGATCGGCATCCTGGAGCCGTTCCTTGCGGAGACGAAGGAGCACGGCCGGATGCCGGTGGTGGTGATCGCCACCGTTCAGGGGGATATTCACGACATCGGCAAGAATCTGGTGGCGCTGATGCTGAAAAACTACGGCTTTACGGTCATCGACCTGGGCAAGGATGTGCCGAAGGAGCGGATCGTGGAGGCGGCGATCGAGAACGGAGCGCAGATCATCGCCCTTTCCGCGCTGATGACCACGACCATGCAGGAGATGCGGCACGTGGTCGAATATGCCAGAGCGCGCGGGGTGACGGCGAAGATCATCATCGGCGGCGCGGTCATCACGCAGGAATATGCGGATGAGATACAGGCGGACGGCTATTCCAGGGACGCGGCGGATGCGGCGCGCCTGGCGAAACGGCTGCTGGGGCTGTGACGCGCTGCGGCTGAAAAAGCATGACCGTGCCGCCGGGAGGGCGGCCGCGGTGCGGCCGGAATATACGGAACGGATATGCGCGCTAAGCGCGGAAATGAGGGGAAAATGAATCAGGAATCGCAGGAACTGGTACAGCTTCTGGAAAAGCTGGTGGAGGAAAGCACGGCGCAGAACGAAAAGCTGCAGAAGCAGTTGCGGTTTACGCGCATTCTGGCGGCTGCGGGCTGCGCGCTGGCCGGGGTGATCCTCGCCGCGCTGCTGTGCGTCGTCCCGCCGCTTCTTCGGACCATGCATCAGGCGTCCGGCCTGATCGGGCAGGTGTCCGGAACGCTGGAGAACGCGGACCAGGCGCTCTCGCAGGTCACGCAGACGCTGACGGAGGCGGATAAGGCGCTGCTCGATATTCAGAGCATATTTGACGAGGACGGCCTGATGGCACAGACGGAGGAGGCGCTTTCCCAGGTGATGGAGACGCTGGAAAGCATGGATATCGAATCCCTGAATCAGGCCATCAGGGATCTCGGAGCTGTGGTGGAGCCGCTGGCGGAGTTTTTCGGCCGCTTCCGGTGACGGACGCGGGGAAAGCGGCGTTTTTGGAGGATTTCACTTGCCGCACGGCGGCGGATTGAGAGGAAAGACATGAATGGTGCGCAGGCAATGGTGAAGTGCCTTGAACTGGAAGGCGTGAAAACGGTGTTCGGCTATCCGGGCGTGGCGATCTGCCCGTTCTATGACAGCATTCTGGATTCGGACATCCGAACGGTCCTGATCCGGACGGAGCAGAACGCGGCTCATGCCGCCAGCGGCATGGCGAGAGTCACGGGAAAGGTGGGCGTCTGTGCTGTGACCAGCGGCCCCGGAGCGACGAATCTGATCACGGGGATCGCGACGGCGTTCGCGGACAGCATTCCGCTGGTCTGCATCACCGGACAGGTGAACAGCGAGCTGATCGGAAGCGATGTGTTTCAGGAGGCGGACATCACGGGAGCGGCGGAGTCCTTTGTCAAATACAGCTATCTGGTGAAGAATGCCGAGGACATTCCGCGGATATTCAAGGAGGCGTTTTATATCGCCAATACCGGCAGGAAAGGGCCGGTGCTCATCGACGTGCCCATCGACGTGCAGAATGCGCCCGTCGGGAAATTCCGGTATCCGGAGGGCGACGTGATGCTGCGGACCTATAAACCCACCGTAAAGGGGCATGCGGTGCAGATCAAAAAGGTCATGGCGGAGTTGGAAAAGGCAAAAAGGCCGGTGATCTGCGCGGGCGGCGGGGTGCTCTTAAGCGATGCGCAGGATATGCTGCGCGCGTTCGCGCACCGGTATCAGGTCCCTGTCGTCACCACCATGATGGGCATCGGCGCCATGCAGACCGAGGATGAGCTGTACTTCGGCATGGTCGGCAATAACGGCGCGCCCTGCGCCAACCGGGCCATGAACGACGCAGATATGGTGATCATGGTGGGCGCGCGGGTGGCGGACCGGGCGGTGAACCAGCCGGAGATCATCACGCGGGACAAGGTGCTGGTGCACATGGACGTGGACCCCGCGGAGATCGGGAAAAACGCGGGCCCCACCATCCCCCTGGTGGGCGACGCAAAGCATATTTTTGAAGATATGATGCAGATCGAGATCCGGTGCGATCACGGGCTCTGGCTGCAGACGCTGTACGAGTACAGCCAGATCATGAAGGAAACGCGCGGGAGCGGGCCCTCGTATATCGATCCGGCCGAATTCATCCGCAAGCTTTCTGACAGGATGGAGCGCGACGCCATTTATGTGGCCGACGTGGGGCAGAATCAGATCTGGTCCTGCCGCAACTGTATCGTGCGGGACGGCAAATTCCTGACCTCCGGCGGCATGGGCACCATGGGATATTCTATCCCCGCCGCCATGGGCGCAAAGCTGGGCTGCCCGGACCGTCAGGTGGTGGCGGTCTGTGGGGACGGCTCCTTCCAGATGTCCATGATGGAGCTGGCCACCATGCGCCAGCACGGCGTTTCCGTGAAGATTATCGTGATCGCCAACGGCTGTCTTGGCATGGTGCGGGAATATCAGAAAAATACCTATGGCGGCAGATATTCGGTTGTGGATCTGTCCGGCAGTCCCGACCTGTCCAAGCTGGCGGAGGCATACGGAATCCGGTTCATTCGGGTGTCCGGGCGCGGGGAAGAGGATGCGGCGATCGACGCATTTTTGCGGGACGACGATTCCGTGCTGATGGAATGCATCATCGATCCCATGGACACGGTGAAGTAGGGGAGGAGAACAGGATGAAAAAAATCTATTCCGTTTTGGTGGAAAACCGGTCCGGCGTGCTCTGCAAGGTGGCCGGTCTCTTTTCCAGAAGGGCATTCAACATAGACAGCCTGGTGGTGGGCGAAACGGACGATCCCACCGTTTCCTGCATGACCATCGTTTCCAGCGGCAACGAGCATACCTTGGAGCAGATCGAAAAGCAGCTCAACAAAAAGCTGGACGTCATCAAGGTCAAGACCTTTGAGGAGGCGGAATCCGTCAGCCGGGAGCTGATGCTGGTGAAGGTGAAGTACAACCGCGGCAACCGTCGGGACATCATGGAGATTTCCGATGTCCTGAAGGCGCAGATCGTGGATATGTCCAAGACCCAGATGATGATCCAGCTCTGCGACGTGCCGGAACGGACCCGGCTTTTCCTGAAAATGCTGCAGTCCATCAGCATTGTGGAGGTGGCGCGCACAGGAACCGTGGCGCTGCAGAAGTGCCGGGATCAGGAAAACTGAACCGGCCCCGGAGCAAAAAGGGGGTCGCGGGACGGATTCTGCCCATAACACAAGTTAAGAAGGTTATAGCCTTCCATAACCGTGAATTATATCCGACATGAAGCAAACTCATACGTTGACAGCCTGTGAGAATATTGCTAAAATGGTATCCGTACGCATGAGGGACGGTGGGAAAGCGTTTCCCGGAATGGAGAAAGATATGCAGAAAAAAACGTTTCAGTTGATCGTGGACAACACCTCCGGCGTCCTGAGCCGGATCTCGGGGCTCTTTTCCCGGCGCGGCTACAATATCGAAAGCATCACGGCGGGCGTGACGGCAGATCCCAGGTTCACCCGCATCACCATCGTGACCAGCGGCGACGACGAGATCCTGGATCAGATCGAAAAGCAGGTGGCGAAGCTGATCGATGTGCGGGATATCCGGGAGCTGGTGCCGGAGGAGAGCGTGTACCGGGAGCTGGCGCTGATCAAGGTGAAGGCGGGGGCGGCGGAGCGGCCCAGCATCATCGCGGTGGCCAACGTGTTCCGCGCCAATATCATCGACGTGGGCGCGGAGAACCTGATCATCGAGCTCACGGGCTCCCAGAGCAAGATCGACGCGTTCCTGCGGCTCCTGGACGGCTATGAGATCCTGGAGCTGGCGCGCACCGGCGTGGCGGGGCTGTGCCGCGGCGTGGATAAGGTAGTCTATATCGCAGAGTAATCCGGTGCGATATTCTGTAGCAGAGAAAATCATATCAGCAAAATGGAGGATGAAAAAATGGCAAAGATTTATTATCAGGAGGATTGCAATCTTTCCCTTCTGGAGGGGAAAACCATTGCGGTCATCGGCTATGGCAGCCAGGGTCATGCGCATGCCCTCAACGCCAAGGAGTCCGGCTGCAATGTGATCATCGGTCTGTATGAAGGCTCCCGTTCCTGGGCGAAGGCCGAGGCGCAGGAGTTTGAGGTCTATACCGCGGCGGAAGCGGCGAAAAGGGCCGACATCATCATGATCCTGATCAATGACGAGAAGCAGGCGAAGATGTATAAGGAATCCATCGAGCCGAATCTGACCGAGGGCAAGATGCTGATGTTCGCGCACGGCTTCGCCATTCATTTCGGACAGATCGTTCCGCCGAAGAATGTGGACGTGACCATGATCGCGCCCAAGGGTCCCGGTCACACCGTAAGAAGCGAATATCAGGCCGGCAAGGGCGTTCCCTGTCTGGTGGCAGTTCAGCAGGATGCCACCGGCAAGGCGCTGGATCTGGCGCTGGCCTATGCGCTGGCCATCGGCGGCGCCCGCGCGGGCGTGCTGGAGACCACCTTCAAGGCGGAGACGGAGACGGATCTGTTCGGCGAGCAGGCGGTCCTTTGCGGCGGTGTCTGCGCCCTGATGCAGGCGGGCTACGAGACGCTGGTGGAAGCGGGCTATGCGCCTGAGAACGCGTATTTTGAGTGCATCCATGAGATGAAGCTGATCGTGGACCTGATTTACCAGAGCGGTTTCGCGGGCATGCGGTATTCCATTTCCAATACGGCGGAATACGGCGACTATATCACCGGCCCCAAGATCATCACCGAGGATACCAGAAAGGCCATGAAGCAGATCCTGTCCGACATTCAGGACGGCACCTTCGCCAAGAACTGGCTGCTGGAGAACCAGGTGGGCAGCCCGCATTTCAACGCCATGCGCAAGCGCGCGGCGGAGCACCCTTCTGAGGTGGTGGGCGCGGAGCTGCGCAAGCTCTATAGCTGGAACGGCGAGGATAAGCTGATCAACAACTGATTCCACGGGCGCGGGGAGGGCTGCCGGGAGCTGCGCGGCGGCGCTCCCCGCCTGAAAACGCGGCGGCTGTCCGCGTATAATCGATGAAAAAGCAGAACAAATCGGTAAGAATCCTGTTTCTTGTAAGAGCGCTTCTCTGGGTCACGGCGCTTGCGGCGACAGTTTACTGGATTTACTGGTCCTTTAAGCTGTATGACCTCGGCTATTATGATCCTTATGAATACAGCGGCCTTCTCAGGCCCATCCTGACGAGAGGGCTGCTGATTTCCCTGGTGTGCGTGGGGATCAGTCTGATCCTGCGCAGTATCAGTGACAGGATCAAAAAGAAGGATTCGAGCAATACCCCCGGCTGAAGACCGGGGGCATTTTTTTGAGGGACGGGCGGACTTTTGTCCTTTTTTCACAGAATCATCACATTTTTTTCATCAATTTCTCACAAAATTCCCGCCGTTTGAACACAAATATCACATATATTGGGATAGGATGCTGCAGTGCTTAAAATGCGCATCCGGGATTTACGGAATATGAGGAAGGAGGATTCTGTCATGATCGAAATATCGCATCTGTCCAAGAAATACGGCGATCATTACGCGGTCAGAGATCTGACGGTGACCATTCAGGACGGACAGATCTACGGCTTTCTGGGACCCAACGGCGCGGGAAAATCCACCACGATGAATATCATCACCGGTTATCTGGCTCCCACGTCGGGCGAGGTGAAGGTGAACGGCCACGATATTATGAAGGAGCCGGAGGAGGCCAAGAAAACCATTGGCTATCTGCCGGAAATGCCGCCTCTGTATCAGGAGATGACGGTGGAGGAATATCTGAAATTCGCGGCGCAGCTTAAAAAACTCCCGGCCGCCGGGAGGGCGGAGAACATAGAGGACGTGATCCGCACGGCACAGCTTACCGATGTGAGGAGGCGGCTGATCGCCAATCTTTCCAAAGGATATAAACAGCGGGTGGGGCTGGCTCAGGCCATGCTGGGGGATCCGGAGGTGATCATTCTGGACGAGCCCACGGTGGGGCTGGATCCCAAGCAGATGATCGAAATCCGGGAACTGATCGTGAAGCTGAAGGAAAAGCATACGGTGATCTTAAGCTCCCATATCCTGTCGGAGGTGAGCGCGGTCTGCGATCAGATCCTGATCATTTCCAAGGGAAAGCTGGTGGCCAGCGATACGCCGCAGGGCCTGCAGGAAAAGATGCAGGGCGCCGTCTGCCTGGAGCTTTCGGTGCGGGGCGAAAGGGAGCCGCTGCAGGCGCTCCTGGAACAGACGGAAGGCGTGGATCATTTCTCCTTCGCCGATGCGCCGGAGGGGGAGACGAAGGCATCTGTCTGGGAAAAGCCGGGCTGCGATGTGCGCGATGATCTGTTCTTCGGCCTGGCGGAGCGCAGGATGCCGATCTTATCCCTGCAGAGAAATCAGGAGTCGCTGGAGGATATCTTCCTGCAGTTGACGGAAGGAAATCCGGGCGAAATGGATGACGGAAAAGCGGGAACCCGGAAGCATCTGCAGAAAGCGCGGAGAAAGCACGGAAAACCGGAGGCGGAAAGCGGTCCGGATGCGGCGGAGGAGCGTGCTGCCGCGGAGAAAGGGGGCGATGCGCAATGATCGCGATCTATAAAAGAGAATTAAAGACCTTCTTCACCACGGTGACGGGCTGGCTGTTCATTGCGGCGCATGTCTGTCTGGCCGGGCTGTATTTCTTCGTCGTCAATCTGCTCAACGGAGACGGCAACGTGGCGGATACGGTATCCAGCATTCTGTTCCTTCTGCTCCTGACCACGCCCATTCTGTCCATGCGCATCCTGGCGGAGGAGCGGAAGCAGAAAACGGATCAGTTGATCCTCACCTCTCCGGTGTCCATCGGCGGCATCGTCTGGGGAAAGTATCTCGCCATGGCGACGGTGTTTACGATACCTGTAGCGGTCATGGCGCTTTTCCCGCTGATCCTGAAAAGCTACGGCAGCGTTCCCATGGGGGAAAGCTACACGGCGATCATGGTCTATTACCTGTTCGGCCTGGCCTGCCTTTCCGTCAGCCTATTCGTCTCTTCTTTGACGGAGAGTCAGGTCATCGCGGCGGTGGTGAGCTTTGCGGTGCTGTTTGTCGGGTACATGATGTCCGGCATCTGTTCCATCATTTCCCGGACCGGGAACCTGCTGACCCGGATCCTGGGTGCCTTTGATTTTTCCACGAGGCTGGACGCGCTGCTGGGCGGCACGCTGGATCTGAAGGCGGTGCTGTATTTTCTCACGGTCATCGCCGTCTTTCTGTTCCTGACCACCCAGTCCATTCAGAAGCGCCGCTATCAGATCTCGGTGAAAACCCTGCAGTTCGGCGCCTACAGCACCGGCATGACCGCTGTGGTGCTGGTCATCGCCGTTTTTGTGAACCTGGCCGCGGGGGCCCTGCCCAGCCGCTATACCACGCTGGACATGACGCAGGAGAAGCTTTATTCTCTGACCGCCACCACGAAAAATCTGATGCAGGGACTGGACGAGGATGTGACCGTCTATATCCTTCAGTCGGAAAGCGGCCTGGACGAAACGCTGAAGACCACGCTGGAACGCTATGCGGAGCTTTCCGATCATGTGAAGCTGGTCTATAAGGATCCGGTGGTATCCCCCGACTTTTATCTGAACTATACCGATTCCATCTCCATAAACTCCATGATCGTGGAATCCGACAAGCGGTTCAAGGTGGTGGATTACAGCGATATTTACGAAAGAAGCTTTGATTACAATACCTATACCAGCACCGTGACCGGCTACGACGCGGAGGGGCTTCTGACCAGCGCCATCGCCTATGTGACCGGCGACAATGTGCCGGTGATCTATCAGCTCACGGGCCACGACGAATATCCGCTGGCCGGCAGCTTTTCGGAAGGGCTGGAAAAGGCCAATGCCGATACCGGGGATCTGGCGCTGCTGACCCAGGAGAGCGTGCCGGAGGATGCCGGCGGCGTGATGGTCATTGCGCCCACCATGGATCTGGGCGAGGACGATGCCGACAAGCTCATCGCCTATCTGGAGCAGGGCGGTTCCCTGCTGATGGAGACGCATTTTACGGATCTGTTTTCGCAGGAAATGCCGAATCTGTCCAGAGTCCTCGACTGGTTTGGACTGTCCATCGGCGACGGCCTGATCGTGGAGCCGGATGCGGACAGGATGTATCAGAGTCCGGTGTACCTGCTTCCGGAGGTGAAATCCGATACGCTCACGTCCGGTGTGTACGGCTCGGATTACGATTATATTTTGATGCCCTATACGCAGCCCATATTGATCCGGGAACAGGAGGATGTGACGGTGACGCAGCTTCTGACCACTTCGGAGGACGCTTATGCCAGGGTGGGGCTGGATGAGGAATCCACGCTGGAAAAGGAGGAGGGCGATCAGGAAGGTCCTTTCGCCGTGGGCGTTAAGGCTGTCAGAACGGTTTCCGAGGATGTGAAGGCGCAGCTTATTCTGTATTCGTCGGATATGCTGTTCCTGGATTCCACCAACCAGTATACGATGAACAACAACCTGACGCTGTTCACCAACGCGGTGAGCGCCATGGCGGGAGAGACGGAAAGCGTTTCCGTCCCGGTGAAATCTTATGAGACCTATTATGTCGCTGCGTCGGTGGGAGCCTCCGTCCGTCTGGGCATTCTGTTCATCGGACTGATCCCTGTGGCCTCTCTGGCATGCGGCATCGTGATCTGGGTCAGGAGGAGGAGAAGATAATGAAAAAACAGAAGGTGCAGATGATCGTTCTGGCGATCGTCGCTCTGCTCTGCGTGGGCGGCTATTTCCTGATCCGCAGCCTGGATCTGGAGGAGGAGACGGAAGAAACGGAGACGGTGATCACGGATTTTTCCGCGGAGGACGTGACAGAGCTTACGGTTTCCGGCGATGTGTCGCTGGATTTCACCAGGGAAGACGGGGAGTGGAAGGAAACGTCCATTCCGGAGGAGCCGATCGTACAGGGCGAGGTGGATACGCTGGTCAGCCGGATCTGCGGTCTGACCACCACGGAAACCGTGCTGGAAGCGCCGTCAGATCTTTCGGAATACGGGCTTTCGGAGCCGTTTCGCACCGTGACCGCCACGCTTTCCGATCAGACGTCGGTCACGGTCCATATGGGAAATGAAAGCAGTCTGTTGGGAAAGTATTATATTCAGGTGGAGGGCGATGACAACGTTTATCTGATCTCAGCCTATATTGTGAGCGGCTTCGAGAAAGCGCCGGAGGACTTCATCGAAGAAGCGGAGACCACGGAAGAAGCGGAAACGGAAGAAACTGCCGCAGAGGAAACAGCCGCGGAAGAAACGACGGCGGAAGAAACGGCCGAAGAGGAAACGGCTGCGGAAGAAACTGCCGCGGCGGATGAGACAGAAACGGCTGCGGAAGGATCGGATTGACTTTTGCGGCCGCGAATGATAAGATAGGCAGCAGGAAATCGGAGAAAGACGTAAGAGATGGCGGAAAGAGATTTCCGCCATCTTTGCGCACATCCGAACGGGAGGAAGTCCGAGATGGAATTTGCGAAAAAAACGTGCGAGGCCTTTGTGGAGGAGCTGTCCTCCGGGGCGCCGGTCCCGGGCGGCGGCGGCGCATCCGCGCTGGTGGGCGCCATCGGGATCGCGCTGGGCAATATGGTGGGCAGCCTGACCGCGGGCAAAAAGAAATACGCGGCCGTGGAGGCGGATATTCTTCGGCTCAAAGCGCGGGCGTCCGGGCTGCAGGAGGTTTTCCTGGCGCTGATCGACGCGGACGCCCAAGGGTTTTCGCCGCTGGCGGCGGCCTATTCCATGCCGAAGGAAACGCCGGAGCAGCGGGCCGAGAAGGCGCGCGTGATGGAGGATGCGCTTTGTGCGGCCTGCGCGGCGCCCCTGTCGATCCTGGAGCGCTGCTGTGAGGCGGTGGAGGTGATCGGCGAATTTGCCCGCAAGGGCTCCGTTCTGGCGGTATCCGACGCGGGCGTGGCGGCCCTTCTGTGCCGTGCGGCGGCCCAGGGCGCCTCTCTGAACGTCTATGTCAATACGAAGCTGATGGCGGACCGGAACCGTGCGAAGGCGCTGAACGAACGCACGGCGCGGCTGACCGCGCGCTGTGAGGAAAAAGCGGAGGAAATCTATGCCTCGGTGCGCGCCGGGCTCCTGCCGGAGAATACGATCTGACAGGAAAACCGCTGGAGGGCCGGGCAGGATCCGGCAGATGAAAAACCGGGAGAGAGAAAATGGCAAAGCTGCTTTTAGGAAAAGAAGTGAACGCATCTTTAAACGAACGGGTCCGGTCGAAGGCCGCGCGCCTGCGCGAGGCCGGGATCACGCCGACGCTGGCGATCCTGCGGGTGGGAGAGCGGCCGGACGATCTCGCCTATGAGAAAGGGGCCAGAAAGCGTCATGAAGCGCTGGGGATCGACTGTCGGAGCGTCGTGCTGCCGGCGGAGGCGCGTCAGGAGGAGCTGCTGGCGGCCGTAGAAGAGCTGAACCGGGATGCGTCGGTGCACGGTGTGCTGATGCTGCGGCCGCTGCCGGCGCATATCGACGAACGGCTGGTCTGCGGTGCGCTGCGGGCCGAAAAGGACGTGGACGGGCAGACGGAGGCCTCCATGGCCGGGGTGTTCACTGGAAGCGGCGTCGGCTTCGCGCCCTGTACGGCGCAGGCCTGCATGGAGATCCTGGCGCATTACGGGATCGACTGCGCGGGCAGGCGGGCGGTGGTGGTGGGCCGGTCGCTGATCGTCGGGAAGCCGGCCGCCATGCTTCTTTTGCAGAAGAACGCCACGGTGACCGTCTGCCATACCCGAACGGCGGATCTGGTGGAGGTGACCAGGCAGGCGGATATCCTTCTGGTGGCTGCGGGCCGGGCCGGCGTCATCGGCGCGGAGCATGTATCGGAGGGACAGATCGTGATCGATGTGGGAATCCATGTGGGTGCGGACGGAAGGCTGTGCGGGGATGTGGATTTTGACGCCGTATCACCCGTCGTGGAGGCTATCACACCGGTTCCGGGCGGCGTGGGAAGCGTCACCACCTCCGTGCTGGCGGAGCACGTGACGGAGGCCGCGCTGCGGATGTATCGGGACCGGCAGTCCCGCATATATATTCGGCAGGAAACGTTTTGATTCGGAGAAAAAGCGATGGGAACAGAATGGAATCTGCTGTTTTTCTTTAACAGCGTCCTGCTGGGGGTCGGACTGGCGATGGACGCGTTTTCCGTGTCCATGGCCAATGGCCTGCATGAGCCCGGCATGAGCCGGAAAAAAATGTGCGCCGTTGCCGGGGTGTTCGCTTTCTTTCAGGCGTTGATGCCCATGATCGGCTGGGTCTGTGTCCACACGCTCCTGGAGTATTTCGCCGCCTTCGGGAAATGGATCCCCTGGATCGCGCTGATCCTGCTGCTCTATATCGGCGGCGGCATGCTGCGGGAGGGGCTTTCCCATTCGAAGGGGGAAACAGAGGCGCCGAAGGTGGGCGCCGCGGCGCTGCTGCTCCAGGGAATCGCCACCTCCATCGACGCGCTGTCCGTGGGCTTTACCATTTCGGAATACGGCGCGCTCATGGCGGCGGTATGCGCCCTGATCATCGCGGCGGTGACCTTTGTCCTCTGTATGGCCGGGCTGATCATCGGCAGGAAGTTCGGCACGCGGCTGGCCGGCCGGTCGGCGATTCTGGGCGGCGTGATCCTGATCGTGATCGGGCTGGAAATCTTTCTCACGGGGATTTTCGGATAGAGGCCCCGGCCGCCGCCGGCGGTTTTTTTTGCATCGGCTTCAGGCGTTCTGCGCTATCAGCTTCATGATCTGATCCATTTTCCGGATTTCATCCGGCGTACTGTGCGCCCGGAGCGCCGCGATCACGGCGTCGGTTTCTTCTTTGGTGAAGGAAATGCGGGCGCGTCTGCCGCGCTGCGCCAGCGCCATCAGGAAGGGCAGCAGCTCCTTCCGGGAAAGGCCGGCGCTTTCAAAAACCAGCTTCTGCAGAAAATCCAGCTTTTCCTGCGGGATGCTCTGCACGGACGGCTCCTGCATCCATACGGGTCTGTCGGTCTGTGACATGAGATTCACCTTCTTTTTTTCTGGGAGAGCGGAACGTCCGCGGGCGTGCGATCCTGCCGCGGTTCCTCCTCCGCCTGAAACATTTCAAACATCGCCTGCTGTTCCGGGGAAAGCATTCCCTTTAAAAGCTCCATGGGATCGGGGCTGCCGGAAAGGGGCGCGCCGTCCTCCTGCTCGGACCGGGAGAGAAGCTGCATCATTCCGGCCATTTCCTCATACAGTTCCATATTTTTTTTCAGGCGGGCCAACTGCTCCAGCGCGGCGCGCTCCGCCGGCGTGCAGAAGTCCCGGATCTGGGCGAACAGCGCCGCGATGTCGGCGCGTCCGTCGGGGGCTGCGTCCGGGGCCTGAACCGGCGTTCGGCGCAGGCAGTCCACGGTATATTGCAGCTCCAGAAATTTGATCAGCACCGTCAGGTTCCGGCGCGCCGGTTCATCCACGAAGGGGAGAAGGATCTTCAGAATCCGGATGTGGTTTGTGGTGTAAAGCGTGTCGAATGCGGTGACAGCCCGATTCCTGGGACCTTCCATGCAGGCGCGCCTCCTTTCCCGCTTTTTCGGACGCTCCGACGCCAAATCCTGTCCTCTTTTTCAGTGTATGTGCCGCAGGGCGGTTTATGCCCAAAAACGGCACCGCCGGAAAAAGGCGGTGCCGCATGGAACCTGCGCGCCCGGTGGGAGGCCGTTCAGAAGGGCGGCTCCGTCGGACGCCCGGCGCGAAGGGCCGGACGGATCAGCCCAGGCAGCCGTTGCCGCAGCACAGCAGCAGAAGGATGATCCACAGGCAGTTGTTGCTGCCGCTGCCGTTGCTGATGGGGGCGATGCCGTCGCCGCAGCCGCACCCGCTGCCGTTGCTGACGGGGGCGATGCCGTTATTGCCGCCGCAGCCGAACAGCAGCAGAAGGATCACGAGCCAGCAGCAGCTTCCGCCGCCGAGGGCGCTGTTGCCGGCGGTCGCCGTGGAGTTATTGCATCCACAGTTCGTTGCAGATAAATCGCTCATTTTTGAAGTCCTCCGAAAGTTTTTTATGGTTTATGATATGTGGCTCTGCCTGTCCGGGTTTCCGTTCCGGGGAAATTTTTCGGATCGGGCGGACGAAAAGGGGAGAAAAGATCGAAAATCGCGAAATGGCGCGTGGCAGCGGGAAAAATGTCTCATATGATAAAAGAAAAAAGAGTTTGTGATGAACCGTGTGAGGAGAGTTGTCCATGCCGCCGGAAACGAAACCGCACCGTATACCGGCGAGGGCGTGACGGTGGCGCTTCTGGATACCGGCTTTGCCATGCATCCCGACCTCGCGGGGCGGCTCATCTGTTTCCGCGATTTTCTAAAGGACAGCGCTTCGCCCTATGACGACTGCGGACACGGGACGCACGTGGCGGGGATCCTGTGCGGGAACGGAAGCTGCTCCAACGGATTGTACGCCGGGATCGCGCCCGGCTGCCGGGTCGTGGCGTGCAAGGTGCTGGACGAAAGGGGCGACGGCAGCATCGAGGATATGATCGCCGCGATCCGGTTCATTCTGCAGACCCGGCATCTGTATCATACCAGGATTCTGAGCATTTCCGTGGGCGTGGGGACCTCCGGGAATGTAAAGCTGCAGGAGGAGCTGCGCGATTGGCTCTGTCAGGCCTGGCGTGCCGGTCTCCTTGTGACGATCGCGGCGGGAAACCGGGGACCGGGCCAGGGCTCCATCTCTCCGCTGGCGATGAGCCCCTGTGTGGTGGCGGTTGGCTGTCACGACGGCCGCGGCGGAACCGTTCCGCCCGGAAGCTGCGACGTCTATTCCGGCCGGGGGCCCGAGGGCGTGAAAAAGCCGGATATCGTGGCGCCGGGAACCGGCATCGTTTCCTGCAGTGCGGACTTTCGCATCCTGCCCTTCGGCACGGTGAAAAATCCCTATACCGCAAAGAGCGGCACCTCGATGGCGGTTCCGGCGGTCAGCGGAGCCGCCGCCCTGGTCTGGCAGCGCTATCCCAATCTGACCAACGCGCAGGTGCGGGAGCGGCTTCTGTACAGCGCGCAGGATATGGGAGAGGTCTGGGAGCGGCAGGGCTGGGGGATGCTGCACGCGGGGCGCGCCTTATTCGGATGAGAACGGCGCGCCCCGCATATATTTTCAGCCCACAGGAGAAAGCCTTTCCGGACGGCGGCGCGCCCGTCGGGACATGCTCCCGCTTCGGGAAAACGCAGCGGTCACCGGGCTCGTGAGGGACCTCGCCGGGTGCCGGCGTTTTCCCAAGAGTCCCGACCGTGCGCGCCGCCGTCCGGAAAGGCTTTCTCCTGTGGGCTGAAAATATTTATTTTGTGCTTGACAGGGATTGAATAATTGTATACGATTATACACGAATCCAATCCGGCGCGGGTGCGAGGGATATTTTCTGCAGAAAAAGCGGCCCGCGGCCGGCACAGTGCAAAGGAGAAGGCGTTATGTGCCCATTTACTTACCGTCCGGTGACCATGAACGAGAAGAAGAATCTGCTGGAGATCGAGGAGCACATGTATATCCTCGACGACGTGGAAAAGCCGAACGTATTCCGCAATATGTTCCCCTATTCGGAGGTCCCAAAGATCCCCTTCAATGATCGTATCGTGCCTCACGATATGCCGAAGGATATCTGGATCACCGACACCACGTTCCGGGACGGTCAGCAGTCCAGGGCTCCCTACAGCACGGAGCAGATCGTGACGATTTTCGACTATCTGCACCGGCTGGGCGGGGAGAACGGCATGATCCGTGCCAGCGAATTTTTCCTCTACAGCAAAAAGGACCGGGACGCGGTCTATAAATGTATGGAACGGGGATACAAGTTTCCGGAGGTCACCAGTTGGATCCGCGCCAGCAAGGAGGATTTCAAGCTGGTGAAGGAGATCGGCATGAAGGAAACCGGCATTCTGGTGAGCTGCTCCGATTACCATATCTTCATGAAGCTGAAGATGACCCGGCGGCAGGCCATGGAGCACTACCTGAGCGTCGTAAGAGAATGTCTGGAGGAGGGCATCAGCCCCCGGTGCCATCTGGAGGACATCACGCGGGCCGATATATACGGCTATGTGGTGCCGTTCTGCCTGGAGCTGATGAAGCTGATGAAGGAATACCAGATTCCCATCAAGGTGCGGGCCTGCGATACCATGGGCTACGGAGTCAACTACCCGGGCGCCGTTATCCCCCGCAGCGTGCCCGGCATCATTTATGCGCTGCACACCCACGCTGGCGTGCCGCACGAGATGATGGAATGGCACGGACACAACGATTTCTACAAGGCGGTGGTCAATTCCACCACCGCATGGCTCTACGGCTGTTCCGGCGTCAATACGTCCCTGTTCGGCATCGGGGAGCGCACCGGCAACACGCCGCTGGAGGCCATGGTGTTTGAATACGCCCAGCTTCGGGGAGATCTGAACGGCATGGATACCCGGGTGATCACGGAGCTGGCGGAATATTACGAGAAGGAGATCGGCTATCAGATCCCGCCCCGGACGCCCTTCGTCGGGAAAAATTTCAACGTCACCAGGGCCGGCATCCACGCGGACGGCCTGCTGAAGAACGAGGAAATCTACAATATTTTCGACACGGAGAAATTTCTGAACCGGCCCGTGCTCTGCGCGGTGTCCAACACCTCCGGGCTGGCGGGCATCGCCCACTGGATCAATACCTATTACAAGCTGCCGGAGGGGCGCAGACTGGACAAGAACTGCGAGCTGGTGCATGAGGTGAAGAAATGGGTGGACGCGGAATATGCGGACGGCCGCATGACCGTGCTGACGGATGACGAGCTGGTGCGGGTGATCGACGACGCCTGCCGGAAACTTGGAGTGGAGCTGATCGGATGAACCAGTATGAGCTGAACGAAGGAAAATCGGACCGTTCCCTGCTGCGCAGCCGGGTGTTTGCCAGGCTGCGGGAGGATATTCTCAACGGCGTCTATCCGGAGCGGGAGGAGCTGCGGGAAATGGCCATCTGTGAGGAGCTGGGCGTATCCCGGACCCCCGTGCGGGAGGCGCTGCGGCAACTGGAGCTGGAAGGGCTGGTGTCCATCATGCCCAACCGGGGCGCCTATGTGACGGGAATTTCCGGCAAGGATGTGGCGGATATTTATGCCATCCGGGCGCTGCTGGAGGGCCTGTGCGCCCGCTGGGCGACGGCCCATATCACGAAGGAGCAGTTGGAGCGGCTGGAGGAAACGATCTATCTTTCCGGCTATCACGCGGAAAAAGGCAATGCGGAGCAGCTCACCGAGCTGGATCATCAGTTTCATGAAATCCTTTACGAGGCCTGCGGCAGCAAGCAGCTCTGCCGTGTGCTGCGGGACTTTCACGAATATGTGAAACGGATGCGAAAGCGCACGCTGTCCGACCACGAGCGGGGCAGAGAGGCGGTAAAGGAACACAGACAGATCATGGAGGCGATCCGCGACCGGGATGCGGACCGGGCGGAGTCGCTTACCGCCTTGCATATTCACAACGCATATGATACGATGGTATCGGCCGGTTTACTGGAAAAAATGCCGTGAGAACGGCGGAACGGAGGAACTGTAATGGACAGGATTCAGATGAAAACGCCGTTGGTGGAAATGGACGGCGATGAGATGACGCGCATTCTGTGGCAGATGATCAAGGAAGAGCTTTTGCTTCCCTATATCGATCTGAAAACGGAATATTATGATCTGGGACTGATGCACCGCAACGAAACGGACGATCAGGTGACGGTGGATTCCGCCAACGCCGCCATGAAATACGGGGTGGCGGTGAAATGCGCCACCATCACGCCCAACGCCGCCAGGGTGAAGGAATACGGCCTGAAGGAGATGTGGAAGAGCCCCAACGGGACGATCCGGGCCATGCTGGACGGCACGGTATTCCGGGCCCCGATTTTGGTGAAAGGAATCGAGCCCTGTGTGCGCAACTGGGAAAAGCCCATCACGCTGGCGCGCCATGCTTACGGGGATGTCTATAAGAATGCCGAAATCAGGGTGCCGGGCCCCGGCAGGGCGGAGCTGGTATTCACGGGCGAGGACGGCGCGCAGATCCGCGAGCTGATCCACGAGTTTCAGGGCGCCGGCATCCTGCAGGGCATGCACAATACGGAAAAATCCATTTCCAGCTTTGCGCGGGCATGCTTCAATTATGCGGTGGATACGAAGCAGGATCTCTGGTTTGCCACCAAGGACACGATCTCCAAAAAATACGACCATACCTTCAAGGACATCTTTCAGGAAATCTATGAAGCGGAATACCGGGAAAAGTTCGAAGCCCTGGGGATCACGTATTTTTATACCCTGATCGATGACGCGGTGGCGCGGGTGATGAAGGCGAAGGGCGGTTTCATCTGGGCCTGCAAGAACTATGACGGTGACGTGATGAGCGATATGGTCAGCTCCGCCTTCGGTTCTCTCGCCATGATGACCTCCGTGCTGGTTTCTCCCACCGGCGTCTATGAGTACGAAGCGGCCCACGGCACGGTGCAGCGCCATTATTATAAGTATTTGAAGGGAGAGGAGACCTCCACCAATTCCGTGGCGACGATCTTCGCCTGGACGGGCGCGCTGCGCAAGAGAGGGGAGCTGGACGGCATTGCGGAGCTGACGGCGTTTGCGGACCGCCTGGAGAAGGCCGTGACCGATACCATCGAGAGCGGGAAGATGACGAAGGATCTGGCGCTGATCACTTCCCTGGAGAACGTAACCGTTCTGAACAGCCGGGATTTCATCCGGGCGGTCAGGGACGCGATGGACGGGGCCTGCAGTTGAGAAGAAAGGGAGAGAAGCCTTGATCGATAAATTTCTGAAAAGCAAACTCGGACAGCAGATCATGAAGTTCGGCGCTGTCGGATTTCTGTGCTTTTTCATCGAATATGTTTCGCTGATCCTTTTCCGGGAGCTTCTGGGCTGGCCGGTGCTCGCGGCCAACACGATGGCGTTCACCATTTCGGCGGTGGTGAACTATGTTCTGAGCATCGCCTTTGTGTTCGACGCAGACAAAAAAGCGAACAAGGGCGTCCAGTTCGCGGTGTTTTTCCTGCTGGCGGTGGGAGGTCTGATTCTCAACAACATCATCATGAAGCTCGGGACGACGGTGCTGGATCCGTTCTGGAGCCGTTCGTACATCATCGTCAAGCCCTTCGCCACGGGCATTGTGATGGTTTACAACTTCATTACCCGAAAGCTTTTCATCGAAAAGCGGGGCAAAAAAGAGGGGGACTGAAAAAGTCCCCCTTTTATTCGCTCAGCGTTTCCCATTCCTCCATCAGCGCTTCCAGCCTGGCGGCGATATCCGCTTTTTCCCTGCTTAAGGACTGCAGGGCGGCCACGTCGCAGGCCGTGTCCGGTTCGCTCATCTGTCCGTCGATTTCCCGGTCTCTGGCCTCCAGCAGGGCGATGCGGTCCTCACATTTCTTCAGGGCGTTCTCCTTCCTGCGGCGGGCGGCTTCCTGTTCCTTCTTTTCCTGCCAGGAGAGCTTGGCCGCGGAAACTCTTTCCGCCGGCCGGGGCGACGTCCCGTCCCGGAAGGGCGCGCTTTCCCAGCCGTGCGCGTCGGTCCTGCCGTACAGGCCGGTCTGGCCGGCCGGATCGGCGGAGACGTTCTTTTTTTCCAGATAATAGTCGTAATTCCCCAGATACTGGGTCAGCGTACGGCCGGACAGCTCCAGGATCCGGTGGGCGGTGCGGTTGATGAAATACCGGTCATGGGATACATAGAGGACAGTCCCGACATATCCGTTCAGCGCGTCCTCCAGGATTTCCTTGGAGGCGATGTCCAGATGGTTGGTAGGCTCGTCCAGGATCAGAAAATTGGATTCGGACAGCATCAGCTTCGCCAGGGAAACCCGGCCCCGTTCCCCGCCGGAAAGGTCCCGGATCCGTTTGAACACGTCCTCTCCGGTGAAAAGGAAGGCGGCCAGCGTATTGCGGATCTCGGTATTGCCAAGGCCCGGATAAGCGTCGGAAATTTCCTCGAACAGCGTCTTGTCCGGATGCAGCACGTGATGCTCCTGGTCGTAATAGCCGATCTGTACCCGGCTTCCGGTGGCGATCCTGCCGCCATCCGCCGTCTCCAGCCCGTTGATGATCTTCAGAATGGTGGTCTTGCCCGTTCCGTTGTCCCCGATGACGGCCACATGCTCGCCACGCCTGACGGAAAAGGAGAGGTCGTCAAACAGGCGGTTTCCGCCGAAAGCCTTGGACAGATGCTCCACGGTGAGCACATCGCTGCCGCTGACGATGCGGGGCGTCAGGGTGATCCTCATATCCGCGTCGACCTCTGCGGGTCTGTCGATGACGTCGAGCTTTGAGAGCATTTTCTCCCGGCTCTCCGCCCGCCGGATGGATTTCTCACGGTTGAAGGAGCGCAGCTTTGCGATGACCTCCTCCTGATGGCGGATTTCCGCCTGCTGGTTGACATAAGCGTTCCAGGCCGCCCGGCGAAGCTGTTCCTTTTTGGACGCATAGGCGGTGTAATTTCCGGAAAAAACAGTTACGCGGGTGTTGTCGATTTCGATGATCTTTTCCGCCACCCGGTCCAGAAAATACCGGTCGTGAGACACGATGAGGACGGCGCCGCGGTAGTTCATCAGCCAGGTTTCCAGCCAGGCGATGGAGGACATGTCCAGATGGTTGGTTGGCTCGTCCAGAATGATCAGGTCCGGGGCCTTCAGCAGCAGCTTGCCCAGTGCCACCCGGGTCTTCTGGCCGCCGGAAAGCGTGGAGACCTGTCTGGAAAAATCCTCCGCGGCAAATCCCAGTCCCTTGAGCACGCCGGTCAGCTCGCTCTGAAAGGCGTATCCGTTTTCCTGCTCAAAGGCGTGGTTCAGATCCGCATATTTGCGCATCAGAAGCTCCAGAGCTTCCCCCTGCGCCTGCTTCATGGAAAGCTCCGTTTCCCGGATCAGGCGTTCCATGTCCACCAGATGCTGCTTGACGGACAGAAGCTCCTCGTATATGGTGCGGTCGGTATTGACCGCCGCGTCCTGCGGAAGATAGCCGAAGGTTTTGCCCCGGGAGAGGGCGACGACGCCCCCGTCCGGCTCCAGCTCCCCAACGAGAATGCGCAGGAGCGTGGTTTTGCCGGCGCCGTTGATGCCCACGATGGCCGCCTTTTCATGGTCCTCCAGATGAAAGGAGCAGTTCTTCAGAACCGGCTGCTCCAGGAATGCTTTTTCAATATTCTGACAGGAAAGTATCATAACGAAATCCCCCGTTTCGGGTATGACAGCAGGAACGGCTGTTCCCGGACCGTCCTGTTATAGTTTATCCGGGAACGGCCGCGGTGTCAAGGCGGGAAAACGCCCCCGGAGACCAACGTCCCCCGCCGCCGCGCCCGGCCCGCGCATATTCCATTTTCCCGGACCGTAGAAAAGCGCCGGTACTTACGCCGCGTCTTCTGCGGCGTTATGTACCGCTACGCTTTTCTTCCGAGCGCAAGCGTGTCCGGAAAAGGAATCTGCGCGGGCCGGGCGCGGCGGCGGGGAACGTTGGTCTCCGGGGGGCGAACGCATTGACAGATTTTTAACAGAGTTGTATAATGTGAGGGATGAGGAGGTGTTGGGCATGGCGGAAAAGGAAATATCGCAGGCCGTGATCGGCCGGCTGCCGAGATATTTCAGATATCTCGGGGAATTGAGGGATCAGGGCGTGGAACGCATCTCCTCACAGGAGCTTTCGGAGCTCATGCGCGTGACGGCATCCCAGATCCGGCAGGATTTCAACCATTTCGGCGGATTCGGACAGCAGGGCTACGGATATAATGTAGAATATTTATATACGGAGATCGGGAAGATCCTGGGGCTGAACAAGACGCACAATCTGATCATCGTGGGCGCGGGCAATCTGGGACAGGCGCTCGCCAATTACATGAATTTTGCGCGGCGCGGTTTTATTTTCACAGGCATCTTCGACATCAACCCCGCGCTTTACGGAAAACGGATCCGGGGGATCGAGGTGCGTCCCATGGAGGAAATGGCGCAGTTCATCCAGCAGAACAACGTGGACATCGCCGTGCTGACGATCCCAAAGTCCGAGGCCGTGGCCGTGGCAGGGAAGCTTACGGGCGTGGGAATCAAGGCGATCTGGAATTTCGCCCACGTGGATCTGGACGTGCCGGAGGGCGTGCAGGTGGAGAATGTGCACCTTTCCGACAGTCTGATGCGCCTTTCCTATATGCTGGAGCGCTATGAAACGCAGAAAAACGAGCCCTGACCGTGTTTGCAGGTGGGAGGCGGCATGGAATATCTGGTGAACGCGGCGCAGATGCGCCGGTACGATCAAAATACGAGCGAGGCTTTTCACGTGCCCTCCGCCGTGCTGATGGAGCGGGCGGCGCTGGCCTGTCTGGATGTGATCAGAGAGCGGCGGGAGCGGATGTCGCGCGCGTTGGCCGCGTGCGGGGAGCGAATCCGCCGGGAACGGGTCCTCGTGGTGGCAGGGACGGGCAATAACGGCGGGGACGGCTTCGCGCTGGGGCGGCTTTTGATGCAGGAGGGCTGGCAGGTGGATTTCGCGCTCGTCGGGAATCCGGAAAAGGCCGGCGAGCTGACCGCCCGGCAGATGAAAAGCGTTCTCGCCTACGGCGGCGTCATACAGAACCGTCTGCCCGGCCAGCAATATGACGTGGTGATCGACGCGCTCTTCGGCATGGGGCTTTCCCGGCCGTTGGAGGGCGATTACCGGGAAGCGGTGGCGTATATGAACCGTCAGGACGCATGGACGCTCTCGGTGGATATTCCCTCCGGCGTACACGCAGACACGGGACAGATCCTGGGATGCGCGGTAAGCGCGGATGTGACGGTGACCTTCGGGTTCCGGAAGCTGGGGACCTTTCTGTATCCCGGCGCGCGGTGTGCGGGAAAGGTGATCTGTGCGCCCATCGGCATCACATACGACAGCTTTCTGGGACAGCCTCCCGAGAGGTTTACCTATTCGGAGCCGGTGAGCGCGCTCCTTCCCGAAAGGCCTGCGGACGGAAACAAAGGCACCTTCGGAAAAGCGGCGCTTCTGGCGGGCAGCCCCGGCATGGAGGGCGCGGGTCTGTTGTGCGCGCAGGGCGCTTTCGCCGCCGGATGCGGCATGGTGAAGCTGGTGGGAGACAGCGGGCTGCTTTTGGCGTGCATGAAGGAGCAGCCGGAGGCCATGGTGACGGATGCGCTGGAGGACGCGCTGGCCTGGGCGGACGTGATCGCGGCGGGGCCCGGGCTGTCCGCCTCTCCGGAGGCGGCGCGAAAGCTGGGGTATGTGATCGGACATACGGGACAGCCGCTGGTGCTGGACGCGGACGCCATCAATCTCCTGGCGAAGGATGCGGGCCTGTATGCGCTCCTGAAGGACCGTCAGGAGGATGAGGAAAGCAGAAGAGAACTGGTGATGACGCCGCATCCCGGCGAGCTGGCGCGGCTTCTGGCCTGCCGGACGGAAGCGGTGCTGGAGGATCCGGCGGGGAGCGCGCGCCGGGCCGCCGCCGTGTTCCACGCGGTCGTGCTCTGCAAGGGCGCGCGCACCGCAGTCGCCGCAGAGGAGGGCCCGGTGTATCTGAACGGGAGCGGGAACAGCGGGATGGCCGCAGCGGGAAGCGGCGATGTGCTCACCGGCATTCTGGCCGCGCTTCTGGCGCAGGGCGGTCAGACGCAGGGCAGTTCCCTGCAGTTCCCTGACGGCCGGGCGCGGCCGCAGGCAGACAGCGCGGTGTTTTCCTGTGTCTGCGCGGGCGTTTATCTGCACGGTCTGGCGGGAGACCTGGCGGCCCACGAAAAGGGCGAGGCCAGCATGACGGCGGGAGATATCGCGCGCGCGGTCCCCGGGGTCCTGAACCCGCAAACGAGGACGCGGGACGCTTCCGGACGGGAAGAAGGGTCGCCGCGCTGCGGCGTGCTGTGAGCATATCGCCGCGAAACGGCACAATGCGCCGCACTGAGCCGGAAAGCCGGACGGAGAACAAAATTCACGCCGCCGGCGTATGATGGAAGCGGAGAAAAGGAGAGGAGAAGACGCCATGGAGGGCTTCGAGAGAGTTTGGACCGCGGTGGATCTGGATGCGTTTGACCGGAATCTTTCTGCCATCAGGGACGCGGTCGGGCCGGATACCCGTGTCATCGGCGTGATCAAGGCGGACGGATACGGGCATGGGGCGGTACCGCTGGCCAGGGAGATGGAGCGGATGGATTTCGTTTCCGGCTATGCGGTCGCTACGGCCCAGGAGGGCTTCGCCCTGCGAAGAGCCGGCATCCGCAAGGAAATCTTCGTGCTGGGCTATACCTTTCCCTCCGCATATCCGGAGATGGTGCGCAGCCGGATCGGCGCCGCGGCGTTTACGGAGCAGATGCTTTCCGATATGGATCGGGCGGCGGGACGGGAAGGCGGAAAAATGCGGGTCCATATCGCGGTGGATACCGGGATGTCCCGCATCGGCGTACGCCCGGACGATACGGGGATGGCGCTGGTCCGCAGGGCCCTTTCCTGTCCCAATCTGGAAACCGCAGGCGTTTTCACACATTTCGCGGCGGCGGACGAAGCGGACAAGACCCGGACGGAGGCGCAGTTCTCCCTGTTTCTCGCCTTTGCCGAACGGATCCGGCAGGAGAAGGGCGGAAGCGGGATCTGTTTTCACTGTGCCAACAGCGCGGCGATCCTGGATCTTCCCGGGACGCATCTGGATGCCGTGCGGGCCGGGATCATCCTCTACGGGCTCTGGCCCTCCGACGAAGTCGATCACGTCAGCATGCCGCTGGAGCCGATCCTGTCCCTGCACAGCCATGTGGTTTTTGTCAAGGAGCTGGAGGCCGGACGGGAAATCAGCTATGGCGGGACGTTCCGGACGGCGGGCCCTACCCGGGTCGCCACCATCCCGGTGGGCTACGGGGACGGTTATCCCAGGCAGCTCTCCGGCAGGGGATGCGTGCTGATCGGCGGCATGCGCGCGCCGATCCTGGGGCGCGTCTGCATGGATCAGTTCATGGTGGATGTGACGGGAATCCCAGGCGTCGATACCGGAACGCCGGTGACGCTGATCGGACGGGACGGGGACGAAAGGATCACCATGGAGGAGCTGGGCAGCCTGTCCGGCAGATTCAATTATGAACTGGCCTGCTGTCTGGGACGGCGGATCCCGCGCATTTATTATAAAGGAGGGTGCGCCGTCCTCGTGCGGGATTTTGAAGAATGACCGTATAGTTTTTGGATTCGCGGGCATACTTTCCTTATCCTTCCGATGCAGAACGCATTCGGAACCGGGAAAGGAAGTGTCCGATATGAGACGGGGAGACATTTATTATGCGGATCTGCGGCCTGTGGTGGGATCGGAGCAGGGAGGCGTCCGCCCGGTGCTGATCATCCAGAACGATGTGGGGAACCGCCACAGTCCGACGGTGATCTGCGCGGCCATCACATCGAAGATGAACAAGGCGAAGCTGCCCACGCATATCGAGATCCTGGCGCGGGAATACGAAATCGAGCGGGACAGCGTCGTCCTTCTGGAGCAGCTTCGCACCATCGATAAGAAAAGACTCAAGGACAAGGTCTGCCATCTGGACCGGGTCATGATGGAGAAGATCAATCGCGCGCTGCGGGTAAGTCTGGAGCTGAATACATAAAAGCTCCCGGCGGCAGACCTCACCCGGGGCGGCCCGATGCAGACGGCGCCCGCGATTTTCTCATTCTTGACGTATCCGGCATGAAATGCTATTATAATAGAACGTATGAGCGCAGGCGCCTGTAGGAACCGGCGGAAAAGCTGAGGAGGAGAATATGTCAGGACATTCAAAATTTGCGAACATCAAACACAAAAAAGAGAAGAACGATGCCGCCAAGGGAAAGATTTTCACGATCATCGGCAGAGAGATCGCGGTCGCGGTCAAGGAAGGCGGACCGGACGTTTCCAATAATTTCAAGCTGGCACAGGTGGTCGCCAAGGCAAAGGCCAACAACATGCCGAACGATACCATCGAGCGCGGCATCCGCAAGGCGGCCGGAGATGTGGGCAATGTCAATTACGAATATGTTACATACGAGGGTTATGGCCCCGGCGGGATCGCCATCATCGTGGACGCGCTGACGGATAACAAGAACCGTACGGCGGCCAACGTGCGCAGCGCCTTTTCCAAGGGCAACGGCAATGTCGGCACCCCCGGCTGCGTTTCCTTCATGTTCGATAAAAAGGGGCAGATCATCATCGACAGGGAAGAATGCGAGCTGGAGGCCGACGATCTGATGATGCTGGCGCTGGACGCCGGAGCGGAGGATTTTTCCGAGGAAGAGGACGGCTTTGAGATCCTCACCGATCCCGACGGCTTTGAGGAAGTGCGCAGCGCGCTGGAAAAGGAAGGGATCCCCATGGCGGAAGCGGAGGTGACCATGATCCCTCAGAATTATGTGACTCTCACGGATGAGAGCGCGCTGAAGGGGCTGCGCCGGACGCTGGATCTTCTGGAGGAGGATGACGACGTTCAGGCCGTTTACCACAACTGGGATGAGGAATGATCCTTCTGCCGGGATCCGTTCATGACGGGAAAACCGCCGGAACGCGTTTCGGCGTTCCTTAGGTTCTGAGGCTGCCGATATGGAAAAGAGAAGTCAATTCATCTGGTTTTTTTTCGCCTGTGCCGTCTGCCTGGGGTATTCCCGCACGACCGCGGCGATCAGCGCGATGCATGACTGGCCTGTGGGCGCTTACTATGTGCTGACGGTCGCGCTGGCGGTTTTCGCGCTGGCAGGGATCTATCTGCCCTGCGCTCTGCTTGCCGCGCGATACGGCTGGAATTTCTGGACCCGGACGGAGGAGGAAGGGAAAAAGGGCGGCCTGTTCCTTCCGGCCGTCGGTTTTGCGGCTTTTTTCGCGGTCCGCTTTTTCGCACTCTTTTCAGGGACGGCGGAAGGCGGCGCGGCCTTCTGGCCGGATCTGCTCCTGCAGGCGGCGGCCGCGCTTTTGTTCTTTGGCGGGCTCCGGATGCTGTCCAACGCGATATGTGCCTTTTTGGCCGTGTTCGTCATCGCCGTGATGCCCTGCTTCATATCCGGTGTCTGCCGGGATGGGACGCAGAGCGTTCTCCTTTTCGGAAGCGCTCTGCTTTTATATGCCAATGCCTTTGTCTGCTGCCGTGCGGGCCCTGCCGTACGGGGGCTTTCTCTGGTGTTTCTGGGCGTGCTGGCCGGGCACGGCGCCCTGCAGATCCTGTGTACCCAGAAGGAAGCGGCGGAGGACGGCGCGGAGCATCCCGCCGTCACGAAATCGGAGGAAGGACAGATGAGACCTGCCTGGACAGAGGCTGTGACAGAAACGGAGACCGGACGGCTGAATGTCGGTGCAAAAAAAGCGGAAACAGAAGGGAGAGAAGCCGCATCCGGTGCGGGCTCAGGGCAGGCCCCGCTTCCCGGAGCGCCGCTTCGCAATCCGCTTCCCGTGCCGAAACGGCATGTCCGCCGGGAGATGGGGTATGCGTTCGAGCCGTCGCCGGAGCGGATGCATTACGATATCCTTCCGCCGGAGGACGACGATTTCGATATCTGAACCGAATAAGCCCCCGCGCTCCTGCGCATACTTGTCCATGAAAAACGTGATGCGGCAGGAGTGATTTTATGGGCAGAAAAGAGGAACAGGAAGAGCACCGGGACGAACGGATCGAACAGACGGGACAGATGACGTTTCCGACGCAGGACGGAGAAGGGGCCATTCACCTTCTGACGATCATCGGCGAGATCGAAGGGCACGATAATCTGGGAAGCTCCTCGAAGACGACGAAGTATGAGCATATCCTGCCCCAGCTCGCCGCCATAGAGGACAGCCGGCATATCGCGGGGCTTCTGGTGCTGATCAATACCATGGGCGGAGATGTGGAGGCGGGGCTCGCCATCGCGGAAATGATCGCTTCCCTGAGCAAACCGACGGTCTCCCTGGTCCTGGGAGGCAGTCATTCCATCGGCGTCCCCATCGCGGTGAGCACAGACTATTCCTACATCGTACCGACCGGGACGATGGTGATCCATCCGGTCCGGATGAGCGGTACGGTGATCGGCGCGCCGCAGACCTTTGACTATTTCCGGCAGATCCAGGATCGGATCACCGGTTTTGTATGCGCGCACTGCAGCATTTCCCAGAAACGGATGGAGGAGCTGATGATGAATCAGGGAATGCTGACCAAGGATCTCGGCACCATTCTGGTGGGAGAGGACGCCGTCAGGGAGGGGATCATATCGGAGGTTGGCGGCATCCGGGACGCGCTCGCCAGGCTTCACGCGATGGCGGCAGGGAACCGGAAGCGGGAGGACGGAGCGCGGGAAAAAGGAAATCGCGATAGTGACAAGAAGGAAAATCAGTGATATACTGATAGAGATTCGGCCCGGAGGATCCGGCCGGGGCACAGGAGGAGAGGCTTATGGCACCGTCTGCTCAGAGAAGCAGAGGCAGCGCTTCCCGGCCGCAGAACGCAAAGGGAAGCAGGGGAAGGACCAATACGAAAGCGAAGCAGGAACCGGTGAGGACGCCGGAGGAAAGCGCCATTGCGAATGAAATCGTGCTGATCGGCGTTTTTGCGCTCACCGTGCTGCTGTTTTTATGCAATTTCGGGCTGATCGGCGTGGTAGGGGACGCGGTGAGCCGCGTCATGTTCGGCATATTCGGACAGGCGGCGTACGCCGCCCCTGTTCTGGCCTTCGTCGCGGTGGCGTTCGGCGTTTCCAATCAGGGGAACCGGACCGCCGTCATGAAGCTGGCGGCGGGGATCGCGCTGTTTTTCCTGATCGGAGTGGTGCTGGAGCTGATCGCACGGGGCGGCACGCTTCCGGAAGCGTATTCCGCAAAGGAGCTGTATGAGTTCGGCTCCGGCGAAAAGGCCGGAGGCGGCATCCTGTCCGGCTCGCTGGCCTGGCTGATGTATCATTTCCTCGGCATGGTGGGCACGATCCTTCTGCTTTTCGTCCTCACGATCATCTGCGCGGTCATCATCACGGAACGTTCCTTTGTGAACCGGGTGAAGAACTCCGGCCGGTATGTTTACGAATCGGCCAGGACAGACGCCCAGGTGAGACGGGAGCGCAGCGAGATCCGGCGCGAAGAGAATCAGGCGAAGCGGGAGGAATCGCTGGCCAGACGGCAGGAGCTGCGGGACGAAATGCGGGCCAGACGGCTGGAAAAGGAACGGCTCAAGCAGGAGGACAGACAGCGCCGGGAAGAGGAACAGCTTCTGCGCATGGACCGCAAGGTGTCCGGCGTGATGATGGATACCAGCCTGAAAAGCGGCGCCGCCGCCGGAAAGCCGGAGGACGGCGGCCATGGGATCACGCTGGCGGAGGAGACGGAGGGCCGCGTGGAGACCCGCAATGCGGTGCCGTTGGGGGAATCGGAAGCCTTCTCCTATGACAATATCCGGATACATACGTCGGAAACGGCAGAGAGCGATGCGCAGGAAAATTCCAACATCGTGGTGTTTCCCGGCAGAGAAGAACAGCCGTACCGCGGGGTGACGGCAGAAGAGACGCCGGCGGATATCGAGGCATATCCGGAGCGGGAGCCGGACCGCACGGAGGACCTGGTGCTGCGCCGGTCGGATGTCTATTCCGATATGAAGGAGCTGCGTCTCCAAAGCCGGCAGGAGTCGGCGCAGGAGGGACGCGGGCAGAGGGATGAAAGACCCCGGGCCTATCTGCCCGGGACGGAACGGCCTGAGAGCGCGCAGGACCGGGCGGAGGCGGAGCCGCGGGATCCGAAGCGGGAAGCGCGGAGCGAAGCGGCACAGACTTCACAGGGCAGAGCAGCGCAGGGACCGCGGGAACGGACGGAGAAGCCGCAGGAACGGACGGAGCCGCAGAACTGGGCAAAGGCGCAGACAGCGCCGGCCCCTCAGGCCCCCGTGAAGCCGGCACCGGCTCCCGCGAAGCCGCAGCCGGCGCCGCGGCCGTATCAGTTCCCGCCGCTGTCGCTGCTGCGCAGGGCGGATAACGCGAACGGCGGCGACAGCGCGGAGCATTTGCGGGAGACCGCCAGACATCTGCAGGAGACGCTGCAGACCTTCGGCGTGCGCGTCACCATAACGGATATCAGCCAGGGCCCCACGGTTACCCGGTATGAGCTCCAGCCGGAGCAGGGGGTCAGGGTCAGCAAGATCCTGAGCCTGTCCGATGACATCAAGCTGAATCTGGCGGCCACGGATATCCGCATCGAAGCGCCTATCCTGGGCAAATCCGCCGTCGGCATCGAGGTGCCGAACAGGCATACGATGGCCGTGGGCTTCCGGGAGCTGGTGGAATCAAAGGAATTCCGGGATTTCCCTTCCAGGATCGCCTTCGCGGTGGGAAAGGATATCGCCGGAAAGATCATCGTGTCCGATATCGCGAGAATGCCCCATATGCTCATCGCCGGCTCCACCGGTTCCGGCAAATCGGTCTGCATCAATACGCTGATCATGAGCATTCTGTATAAGGCGCAGCCCTCCGAGGTCAAGCTGATCCTGGTCGATCCGAAGGTGGTGGAGCTGAGCGTCTACAACGGCATTCCGCATCTTCTGATCCCGGTGGTGACGGATCCCAAGAAGGCCTCCGCGGCCCTGCAGTGGGGAGTCGCGGAAATGACGGACCGCTACCGCAAATTCGCCGATTATAATGTCCGCGATCTGAAGGGCTTCAACAAAAAGGCGGAGGAGCTGCAGCAGAAGGGAGAGGCGGACGCGCCCGCGAAGCTGCCGCAGATCGTCATCATCGTGGATGAGCTGGCGGATCTGATGATGGTTTCCCCCGGCGAGGTGGAGGAATCCATCTGCCGTCTGGCACAGTTGGCCCGGGCGGCCGGGATCCATCTGATCATCGCCACCCAGCGCCCTTCCGTGGACGTCATCACGGGCCTGATCAAGGCCAATATGCCCAGCCGCGTGGCGTTCGCGGTTTCCAGCGGCGTGGATTCCAGGACGATCCTGGATATGAACGGCGCGGAGAAGCTGCTGGGCAAGGGAGATATGCTCTTTTATCCCCAGGGGTATTCCAAGCCGGTGCGCGTGCAGGGGGCCTTCGTTTCGGATGAAGAGGTCTCCGGCGTGGTGGATTTCCTGAAAAATCAGAATCTCGGAAACATCTATAATGAAGATGTGGAGGAGAAGCTGAAGGCCATGGGTTCTGCGGCGGGCGGCGCGTCCTCCGGCGGCGGGACACAGTACGACGAGTATTTTGTGGAGGCCGGAAAGTTCATCATCGATAAGGATAAGGCGTCCATCGGCATGCTGCAGCGCGTGTTCAAGATCGGGTTCAACCGGGCCGCCAGGATCATGGATCAACTGGCGGAGGCAGGCGTCGTGGGGGACGAGGAAGGAACCAAGCCCCGCAAGGTGCTGATGTCGATGGAAGAATTTGAACAGTTTGTGGAGGAGACCGTTTAGGTCGGGAGGACGAACGGATGAAAACGGATATCGAAATCGCCCAGGAGGCTGTGCTGGAGCCGATCGGAAAGGTGGCCGCCGGGCTCGGCATCCCGGAGGAGGAGCTGGAGCTTTACGGCCGCTATAAGGCGAAGCTTTCGGAGGCGTATCTTGGCTCCATCCGGAACAACCCGCAGGGGAAGCTGATCCTGGTGACGGCCATCAATCCCACACCCGCAGGGGAAGGGAAAACCACCACCACGGTGGGGCTGGGTCAGGCGTTCGGACGGCTTGGCAAAAAGGCCGTCATCGCGCTGCGGGAGCCCTCTCTTGGCCCGTGCTTCGGGATCAAGGGCGGCGCGTCCGGCGGCGGATATGCGCAGGTGGTCCCCATGGAGGAGCTGAACCTGCATTTCACCGGGGATTTTCACGCCGTCACCTCTGCCAACAACCTGCTGGCCGCCCTTCTGGACAACCACATCCAGCAGGGGAACGCGCTGCGGATCGATCCCAGACAGATCGTATGGAAGCGCTGTATGGATATGAACGACCGGGCGCTGCGCAACATCGTGGTCGGCCTGGGCGGAAAAGCGGACGGGGTGGTGCGGGAGGATCATTTCGTCATCACGGTGGCCTCCGAGATCATGGCGATCCTCTGTCTGGCGGACGATATGGAGGATCTGAAACGCCGTCTGTCCCGGATCGTGGCCGCCTACGATTATGACGGAAAGCCGGTGACGGCGGGAGATCTGAAGGCGGTGGGCGCCATGGCCGCTCTTCTGAAGGACGCCATGAAGCCGAATCTGATCCAGACGCTGGAGCACACGCCCGCCATCGTTCACGGCGGTCCCTTCGCCAACATCGCCCACGGCTGCAACTCCGTGCGCGCCACGAAGGCCGCGCTGAAAATGGCGGATTATGTGATCACGGAGGCCGGCTTCGGCGCGGATCTGGGCGCGGAAAAGTTTTTTGATATCAAATGCCGGATGGCAGGCCTGAAGCCGGACGCGGCGGTGCTGGTGGCGACGGTTCGGGCCCTCAAGTACAACGGGGGTGTCGCGAAGGCGGATCTGGGGCAGGAGAACCTGCCCGCGCTGAAGCGCGGCATCGCCAATCTGGAGAAGCACATGGAAAACCTTCAGCGGTTCGGCGTTCCGGTGGTCGTTACGCTGAACGCTTTCGTCACGGATACGGAGGCGGAGACGGAATTCGTCCGTTCCTTCTGCGAGGAACGGGGCTGCGCGTTCGCGCTCTCCCGGGTCTGGGAGAAGGGCGGCGAGGGCGGCATCGCGCTGGCGGAAACGGTTTTGAAGACGCTGGCGGAAAAGCCCTCCGGCTACAGGCCGCTCTATGAGGAGCAGCTTCCGCTTCGGGAAAAGATCGGGGTCATCGCACGGCAGATATACGGGGCGGACGGCGTGGATTACTCGGCGGCGGCCGAAAAGCAGCTTCGGAAGCTGGAGGAGCTGGGCTTCGGAGAGCTGCCGGTGTGCATGGCGAAGACCCAGTATTCGCTCTCCGACGATCCGGGTCTTCTGGGAAGGCCGTCCGGCTTTACGATTCATGTCCGGGAGGTCTATGTTTCCGCGGGCGCCGGTTTTGTGGTGGCGCTGACCGGCACGGTGATGACCATGCCGGGACTGTCGAAAAATCCCGCCGCCTACGGGATCGACGTGGACGGCGACGGAAAGATCACCGGCCTGTTCTGAACGTCCGCAGAAAGGATGCGGCGGTTGTCCGCGCCGCAGGAAAGGAATGAATTCTCCATGAAATGTCCGGACTGCGGGGCTCAGATCCAGGAGGGAAAGCTCTACTGCGAAAAGTGCGGCAGGGAAATCCAGATGGTTCCTGAATTTGAGCCCGAGATCGAAAACAGTATTCATACGACTTTGTCGAATGTAGCGACTGAAATCACGGCATCGGGGGAATCGGCAGAAGAAAAACAGTCACATCAGACAGAAAACGGACAGGGCGCGCAAAAAGAAGGGGAGGAGCCGGAATCCGCCGAGTTTTTCTGGCCTCCGGGGAAAAAACAGATCCGTCTCATCCTTCTGTTTGTCCTGATCGGTCTTGTTTCCGGAGGCATCTATATCGCGCTCCAGTTCGTGCCGGGTTATCAGTACGCGCTGGGCGCCTCGGCGCTTCAGGAGGGCAGATACCATCAGGCGCTGTCCCGTCTGAAACGGGCCGGCCGGCTTTCGCCCAACAACGTTTCCTATCTGAACGCCCTGGCGTCCTGCTATTACGGGCTGGAGGAGTATGCGGCTGCCGAGGAGGTCTGCCGGGAGGTCATCGGGCTGGAGGGCTCCAACGAGGAGGCGTACCGAAGGCTCATTCTGATTCTGGAAAAGGAAGAGGATTATCAGGGGATCAGCGAACTGCTTCAGGCGTGTCAGGACAGGGAAATCCGGAATTTGTATACGGATTATCTGGCCGCTCCGCCGGAATTTGACATGCCGGGGGGCACCTATTACAAGAAGCTGAGCGTAAAGCTCATCAGCAACGCCGCGGGAACCATCTATTACACGCTGGACGGCAGTGAACCGGACGAAAACAGCGAGGTTTATACCACGCCCATTCCCATGGAAGCGGGCGCCTATACGGTCCGGGCCTTTTTTGTCAACAGCTACGGCATACGGAGCGACGTCACGGAGCAGACCTATTATGTGGATGTCAGCGTGCCGGACGCCCCCGTTGTTCTGCCCGTTTCGGGCTCGTATGACGTTCCGGTCCGGATTACGGTGGAAGCGCCGCCGGACTGCCGGGTGTTCTACACGACGGACACCTCCGAGCCGGGGCCGGACAGCACGCCCTATGAGGCGCCGGTCTGGATGCCGGCCGGATATTCCGAGTTCCGGTTCGTAGCCGTTTCGCCGGGCGGCGTCAAAAGCGGGGAAACGCAGGTCAGCTATACCCTGAACCTGCACCCGGTGCTGGGCACGGAGGCAGCCCTGAACAGGCTTTTGCTGACGCTGCGCGCCGCCGGCCTGCTGAAGGACCTGCAGGGAAATCTGGAGGGGAAAAAGGGCCGCAACATTTATACTTACAAATATGCCCTTACGGTCAATGACAACCGGTATTATCTCTACCGGGAATATTATGAGGAATCTGACGGCGTGAGCAACGCCACCGGAAACGATTTCGTGGTGAATTACATTTCCGGGGAATGCTATCAGGCGGTAGAGTTGGAAGACGGGGGCTACAGGCTGCTGGAAATCAGGGAGGCGCCGCAGGAGGACGGAGCTTCCGAAACGGAGGAAAACGAGCCCTGAGAGGGGCGGAAAGGTGAAGGAAGAAATGTATCAGATTTTACAGGCAAGAGAACTGACAAACAACATCTGGCTGATGGATGTGCATGCGCCGCGCGTCGCGTCGTCCTGTCTGCCGGGCCAGTTCGTCATCGTGCGCGCCGGAGAGGACGGAGAGCGCATTCCGCTGACGATCTGCGATTACGACGCCGAAGCGGGCAGCATCACCATCGTCTTTCAGGTGGTTGGCGCGAGTACATACTTCATGAAGAGCCTGAAGGCCGGCGACAGCTTCCACGATGTGGTGGGCCCCCTGGGATGCGCTTCTGACCTGACGAAGGAAACGCCGGAGGAGCTCCGGAAAAAGAGGATCCTGTTCGTCGCGGGCGGCGTGGGCACCGCGCCGGTCTATCCGCAGGTGAAGTGGCTGAAAAAACAGGGCGTCATGGCGGACGTCATCGTGGGCGCCAAAACGAAGGATCTGCTCATCCTGGAAAAGGAGATGGAGGCCGTGGCCGGCAATCTCTACGTGACCACGGACGACGGTTCCTACGGCAGGAGCGGCATGGTGACCAAAACCATTCAGGATCTGGTGTGCGCGGAAGGGAAGCAGTACGATCTCTGCATCGCCATCGGCCCGATGATCATGATGAAGTTTGTCTGCAAAATGACGAAGGAACTGAATATTCCCACCGTGGTCAGCCTGAACCCCATCATGGTGGACGGGACGGGAATGTGCGGCGCCTGCCGCGTCACCGTGGACGGGAAGGTGAAGTTCGCCTGTGTGGACGGTCCGGAATTTGACGGACATCTGGTGAATTTCGACGAGGCCATGCAGCGGCAGCTTCTGTACAAAACACAGGAAGGCAGAGCATATCTCGCGGCGCAGGAGGGGGATACCCATCACGGCGGCTGCGGCATGTGCGAAGGATGAGAAAGGAAGGTTCAGAATGGGAGACGTTTTGAAGAAGGTGCCCGTGCGCGAACAGGACGCGAAGGTGCGTGCGGCCAATTTTGAAGAGGTATGTTACGGTTATAACGCGGAAGAAGCGCTGGAGGAAGCGAAGCGCTGTATCGGCTGCCGCAATGCCCAGTGCGTAAAGGGCTGCCCCGTCGCCATCGATATTCCCGCCTTTATCGGCCGGGTGAAGGAAGGGGATGTGGAAGGCGCCTATCAGATCATCAGCGCGTCCAGCGCGCTGCCTGCGGTCTGCGGACGCGTCTGCCCGCAGGAGAGCCAGTGTGAGGGCAAGTGTATCCGCGGCATCAAGGGTGAGCCGATCTCCATCGGCAAGCTGGAGCGCTATGTGGCGGACTGGGCCAGAGAGGCCGGGATCCGTCCGGAGGGCGCGAAGGAGAAGAATGGAAAGAAGGTGGCCGTCATCGGCTCCGGCCCTGCCGGCCTGACCTGCGCCGGCGACCTGGCAAAGCTGGGCTATGACGTGACCATTTTCGAAGCGCTCCATGAGCCCGGCGGCGTGCTGGTCTACGGCATTCCGGAGTTCCGTCTGCCCAAGGAGGCCGTCGTGAAAAAGGAGATCGAGAACGTGGAGGCGCTGGGCGTCAAGATCGAGACCAACGTCATCATCGGCAAATCCGTCACCATCGACCAGCTTCTGACGGAAGAGGGCTTTTCCGCCGTGTTCATCGGCTCCGGCGCGGGACTTCCCAAATTCATGGGGATTCCCGGCGAAAATGCCAACGGCGTCTTTTCCGCCAATGAATATCTGACCAGAAGCAATCTGATGAAGGCGTTTCGGGAAGACGCGCCGACCCCCATCATGCGCAGCAGGAAGGTGGCCGTCGTGGGCGGCGGCAACGTCGCCATGGACGCGGCCAGAACCGCGCTGCGCCTGGGAGCCGAGGTGCATATCGTTTACAGAAGAAGCGAGGAAGAGCTGCCCGCCCGTGTGGAAGAGGTGCATCACGCGAAGGAGGAGGGCATTATCTTCGATCTGCTGACCAACCCGGTGGAAATCCTGGTGGATGAAAAGGGCTGGGTGAAGGGAATGACCTGCATCCGCATGGAGCTGGGAGAGCCTGACAGCTCCGGCAGGAGACGTCCGGTCGCGGTACCCGGTTCGGAATTCACGCTGGAGCTGGATACCGTGATCATGGCGCTGGGGACATCGCCCAATCCGCTGATTTCCTCCACGACGAAGGGCCTGGATGTCAATAAATGGAAGTGCATTGTGGCGGATGAACAGAACGGTCAGACCAGCAAGGAGGGCGTCTACGCGGGCGGAGACGCCGTCACGGGCGCGGCGACCGTGATCCTCGCCATGGGCGCGGGCCGTGCGGGTGCCAGGGGCATCGATGAATATCTTTCCGGCAAAGGAGGAAACTGAACATGCCCTGGTGTCCGAAATGTAAAGTGGAATATGTGGAGGGCATCGAGGTCTGTGCCGACTGCGGGAGCAGGCTGGTGGATTCGCTGGAGGATGCGGCAGAGGCGGAAAGAGACCGGAATGCCTTTGAGGCCGCTTTTCCGGAGGAAATGCGGGACGGCTTTCCGGCGGAGCCGGACCCGGAGGGCGGGGATGCTTCCCCGTCCTTCGGAGAGGATGCCGGCGCGGAAGACGGAACACGGTCCGATCCCGGCGAAGGGGCCGAAGACGGCGAGACGGCAGAACGGCGGGAGGAGCCGGATGCCGTCTATGAGGATTCGTCCCAGAAGGCGTCGGAGTACAGATCCGGCGCTTATACCCTGATCGCCGTGGGCATCGTCGGCCTGCTGGCGCTGGCGGCGCTGGTTTCCGGGCTGCTTCCGGTCCGTCTCAACCCGTCCACGCAGTATATCGCACTGCTGGTGATGGGCGTTCTGTTCGCCGTTTTCCTGACGATGGGCATCGCCTCTCTGCGCGCCGCGAACAGGCTGGCAATCAAAGGGCGGCGGGAGCAGCGTCTGAAAAAGGAGATGCTCGCGTTCTGCGAGGAGCAGCTTGACGCGGCAGAGCTGGACCGGCGCTGCGGTGCCGGGGACCTGCCGGAGGAGGCGCTGTATTTCAGGCGCATGGATCTGGTGAAGGCGTTGCTGAAGGAGCAGTTCGGGGATCTGGAGGAAGGCTTTCTGGATCACTTCGCCGACGAGATTTACGCGCAGATATTCGAGGAAGAATGAAGATCACCGTTTTGGCCGTTGGAAAGCTGAAGGAGCGCTTCTTCCGGGAGGCGGTATCCGAATATGCAAAGAGACTGGGCCGTTACTGCAGGCTGGAGCTGCTGGAGGTCGTCGATGAAAGGGCGGAGGAGGATCTGTCCGATCTGATGGCGGAGCAGGTCCTGGCACGGGAAGCGGCCCGGCTTTTGCCGCGCATCCGGCCGGACTGCTACTGCATCGCGCTGGCCATCGAAGGGACCAGAATGGACAGCGTCGCCTTTTCCAGACAACTGGACCGGCTGGCGCTTTCCGGCAAAAGCGATATCTGCTTCGTGATCGGCGGGTCCCTGGGGCTGCATCCGGATGTGCTCGCGCGCGCGGACGCGCTTTTGAGCTTTTCCGATATGACCTTTCCGCATCAGCTCATGCGCGTCATTCTTCTGGAGCAGATCTATCGCGCTTTCCGCATTTCCCGCAACGAGCCCTACCACAAATAGCTATCCCTTCGGGGAGGCATATTGCGCGCCGCGGCGTCATAGAATGGGAGCATGAGGAAGAGAGCGGCAAAAAAAGAGGATGAAAACGAACGGGAAAAGAGCGCGAAGGAGCTGCTGGTGGAGTCCCTTCGGCTGCCCCGGGACATGATGATGGGCGCATCCATCGTCACCGTGATCGGAAACGATCAGGTGCTGGTGGAAAACTACAGGGGCATTCTGGAGTATACGGACTGCTGCATCACGCTGCAGGGGAAGAACTGCCGGATCGCCGTGACGGGCCGCTGCCTGAAAATTTCCTATTATACCAGCGAGGATATGAAGATCGAAGGAAGGATCAGCGAAATCCGTTATCTGTAGGAGGCAGTATGATAGGGATCATCCGATATCTGAGGGGCTATGTGAAGCTCCGGGTCTGGGGCTATGCGCCGGAGCGCTTCATGAATCTTTGTACCAACAGGGGGATCGTCCTGTGGGGACTGTCCGGATCCGGCGGCTGCTATACCATGTTCCTGTGCCTTTCTGATTTTTTTTCGATCCGGGATATTGTGAAGAAGACGAAGACCAGGGTGGCCGTTCTGGAGAGACACGGGCTGCCTTTTTTTATGCGGGACGCCGGGAGGCGGAAGATGTTTCTGGCGGGGATCCTGTGCTGTCTGGCCTTTTTGACCGTCATGTCCCGTTTTATCTGGGCCATCGATTTCGTGGGAAACGAGCGGATCACGGATGACGAGCTGACGGATTTTCTCAACAGCCGGGGCGTGGACTACGGCACGAGAAAATCGGCCCTGAACACGGAGGCGCTGGAGGCCGCCCTGCGGGAAACCTTTTCCCAGGTCACGTGGACCTCTCTGCGGATCGACGGATGCCGGATCACGGTACAGATCAGGGAAAACGAGCTGCCGACACAGGAGGAACGGCAGGCATATGCGCAGCGCTTCACCCAGGGAGCGGACATGATCGCCGTCCGCGCCGGCATCGTGGACAGCATTCTGACCAGGGCGGGCGTTCCGCAGGTAAAGCAGGGCGACAGTGTGGAGAGCGGGGATGTCCTGATCAGCGGACTGATCCCCGTGACCGATGACGACGGTACGGTCCGGGAATGGCAGCGGACGGTGGCGGACGGCGACGTGGTGCTGGAATATCAGGAAAACGTTTCCCTGCAGCAGAAATTATCCTATACCTATAAAAACTATACCGGGCGGGAAAAGCGTTACCGCTTTTTCACCCTGTTCGACAGGCGCTATGCCTTTCCCTTTTCCCGCTGCGGCTACGTCCGGTATGACGAGGTGATCCAGCAGGAACGGGTACGGCTGCTGGGACAGATCGACCTGCCGCTGTTCACCGGCTCCATCGTGTGCAGGGAATATCTTCCGGTGGACGCCGTTTACGATGCGGACAGCGCAAAGGCGCTTCTGGAGGACGATTTTCAAAAATTTCTTGCAGGTTTGGAAGAAAAAGGGGTACACATTATACAAAAAGATGTTAAAATAATAGGAAAAGAAGATGCTCTTGTTTTACAGGGGCAGTTGACCGCGCATCAGGAGGCGACGGCGCTGCGTCCGTGCGCGCCCGTGCCGGAAACGGAGACGCAGGCGGGGCCGTGAGCGTACCGGGACAGGCGGACACGCGGACGGCGTGAACGCGTCGGACCGGCGGGTCAGCAACATTACGATTCGGGAGAGCGATACCGGGAAGATCCTCGGTATTCGGTTAAAAGATGGCGTATCAGGAAGAACTGCTGAATATGGAAGCCGGGCATATCCGCAATGTGTTCGGTCAGTTCGATTTTTTTCTGAAGAAGCTGGAGCGCGCGTTTTCGGTCGGCATTGTGGACCGGGACGGCGCGGTGCGGATCAGCGGACAGGCCCGTCAGGTGGAGAGGGCCAGCGCCGTGATCCGGGAGCTGTATGAAATATCCAGAAGGGGAAACCAGATTCAGGAACAGAATGTGGATTATGCGATCGCGATGAGCATGGAAAATCAGGAAAACGCGCTGCTGGAGATCGACGGGGATCTGATCTGCCACACGGTCGGCGGAAAGCCTGTCAAGCCCAAGACGCTGGGACAGAAGCAATATGTGGACGCGATCCGGGAGAAGATGATCGTGTTCGGGCTGGGGCCGGCCGGCACCGGCAAAACCTATCTGGCGATGGCGATGGCGATCACGGCGTTCCGGAACAGCGAGGTGGAGCGCATCATCCTGACCCGGCCCGCCATCGAAGCGGGGGAACGGCTGGGTTTTCTGCCGGGAGATCTGCAAAGCAAGGTAGATCCCTATCTGCGGCCGCTGTATGACGCGCTCTATCAGATCATGGGCGCGGAGAGCTTTCTGAAGAATATGGAAAAGGGGCTAATCGAGGTGGCCCCGCTGGCCTATATGCGGGGACGCACGCTGGACAATGCCTACATCATTCTGGACGAGGCGCAGAATACCACGCCCGCTCAGATGAAGATGTTCCTGACCCGGATCGGGTTCGGTTCCAAGGTGGTGGTCACGGGCGACGCCACCCAGAAGGATCTGGCGCCGGGCGCGGTGTCCGGGCTGGACGTGGCCGTACGGGTGCTGTCCGGGATCGGGGATATCGCGTTCTGCAGGCTGACGAGCCGCGATGTGGTCAGACATCCGCTGGTCCAGAAGATCGTCCAGGCCTACGAGGACTACGAAGCGAAGGAAGCGAGGGCCCAGGAGCGCAGGTCCCGCGGCCGCACCCAGGGCAGGGAACGGACGCAGGGCGAGCGGCGCGGGCCGCGATAAGGGAGCGCCGGCCGGATAAGCGATGCCGGGAAGACGGCGTACAGATCGGAGAAACGGAAGATGACCTTCAATGTGGAAAATGAAACGGATGCACAGTTTCCCTTTGATCCCCGGGCGCTGGCCGCGCAGGTGATCGGCGCCGTGCTGGACGGGGAGCGCTGCCCCTATGAGGCGGAGGTGAACGTTCTCATCACGGATGAGGCGGGCATAAGGAGCTTCAACAGGGAATACAGGGGGATCGATGCCGGGACGGACGTGCTCAGCTTTCCCAACATTTCCTTTGTGCGTCCGGCGGACTTTTCTCCCGCGGAGGAAAGCGCGGCGGATCATTTTCATCCGGACAGCGGGGAACTGATCCTGGGCGACATCATCCTGTCCGCGGACCGGATCTTTTCGCAGGCGCGGGAATACGGGCACTCGGTCATGCGGGAGTTCGCTTTTCTGGTGGCCCACAGCGCGCTGCATCTGTGCGGCTACGATCATGAGACGCCCGGGGAGGCCGCCGTGATGGAGGAAAAGCAGGAGAAGATCCTGGAGCATCTGGGCATCACCAGGGAAAAGGCGGATGCCGTCAGGGAAAAGGGAACGGAGAAGATCGGATGAACATAAGAAAAAAGGGAAAAGGCAAAAAGAGAAACAGGAGAAGGATCGAGATCCCGGAAAATCTCGTTACGGGTCTTTCCGCGGCGGCCGCGTTTCTGGCCTGTCTGTGGCAGGCCAGGCTCACCTCCGTATACGGAGCGTGGGGAGGCGGCTGTTTCGCCGCCGCTTTCTGCTGGTTTTTCCTGCCCGCGGCGCTGCTGACCGCCGGACTGTACGAGGCGGTTTCCTCCATGGTGATCAACCGTCTGGAGCGGGGAAGGGGCAGGGATGCGCGGCGCGTGGTGCGTTTCTCCCTTTTCGCCGGGATCCTGCTCGCCCTGCTTTTCATCGCTGTCCTGTACCTGGCAGGCGGACTGCTGACCGGAAGCATGTTCGGCCTGCCGCTTTCCGCGATGACGCTGCGCGTGCTGGCGCCGTCGCTGTTCTGCCTGACAGTCATGGCGGTGCTGGCGGGAGGCATGGACGGCTTCGGCTGTCTTTCCTCCGCCGGACTCGTGAAGATCCTGTTTTGCCTGACCCTGTTTTTCTCCGCCTCGCTGTCCGCCCGGCCCTTTGCGGAATACGGGCAGAAGGTGGCCGCTCTTTTGCAGAATACGCTTTACGGTCCTGCTTACGGCGCCGTGGGCGGCGCGGTTTCCCTGGCGGTTTCCTCCTTCCTGGGCATGGCAGCCTCCATGGTCCTCTGGGCCGCAAGGCGTCCCGTGATCCGGGAGCGCATACAGATATCCGCCGTTTCTCAGAAGGAGCCGCTTCGGGAGCAGATGACCGGCGTACTGGCCGCCGCGTTTCCCGTTTTTCTGCCGCTGGCGTTTCTGGGTCTTATGGGCCTTTTGCAGACGTTTCTGTACTGTGCCTTTGCCGGGGGCGAGGGAACGATTCCCCCTGAAGCGGTTCAGGAGTGGGGCTCCTTTGCGGGGAAAAGCCGTGTCCTGGTCCTCGGGCCTGCGCTGCTTTCGCTTCTGTTCGCCCGGTATATGCAGCCGGGGATGAAGGTCAGCTATCTGCAGCGCAATCCCCGGCGGATGCGGGAGCGCTGCATGATCTCCCTGCGCAGCATGCTGCTTCTGACGGTGCCCTTCGCGGTGGCCCTCTGTGTGCTGGCGAGGCCGGTGCTGGAGATCTTTTTTTCCGACAGCGACAACGCGCTGGCGCAGAGCCTGATGCGGCTGGAGAGCCTGGGGCTGATCGTTTTCGGGCTGGCCGCAGTGCTGGGCGCGTTCATGCTGAGCATCGATATGGCGGGCATGCTTTCCGTCTGCATGGCCGCTTCGCTGGCCGTTTATGCGGCGGCCCTCTATGTGCTGCTTTCGCTTCTGAACATGGGCGTGTACGGCGTCGTCTGCGCCGATCTCATCCTGTTGCTTTTGTTCAGCGCCGCAAGCTGGTTCTGCGTTTCCAGACAGGCGAAAATGCGCATCAACTGGTTCCGCATCCTGCTGGCGCCGCTGGTGGGCGGCCTGGTCATGGCCGGAATCTGCGCGCTGTTCGGCCTTGTGCTTTTGCAGAAAGCGCCTGCCGTTCTCTGCGCGTGCGTCAGCGCCGTCCTGGGCTTTGCGGCCTACTGTGCGGTGGTCCTTCTCCTGAAGGGAGCGACGCCCAGGGAGCTGAATGCCTTTCCGGGAGGAGAAACGCTGATCGCGCTCGCCCAGGCGCTGAAGCTTCTGTGAGAAGCCCTGCCGGCGGCCGCGCGCGTGCGGCGTGTTTTTCGGGATGCCGTACCCTGTCGGAAAATGTGCCCGCTTCCGAATAAGAAAAGAAAAAAAGGCTGATACTTTTTTTGAGGTGAGGAAATTGCGCCATATCAAAAGGATCGGCCTGTTTTTTTATTCCTGCGCCCTGCTGGCGGCGGGCGCGTACGGCTACGGCAAATATCTGGATTTTTTTTATCCGGGGCTCTGGTACGCCGCGCCGGAGGTGTTTGCCGGCGGCAGGGATGCCCGCTGGGAGGCTGCGTCCGGCGGCGCTTTGGCGGGAAGCGTCCCGGCCGATGGCTCTTTGCCTGACGTAACCGCGCAGGGAACAGAGGCCGAAGCGCTGCTGCCGGTTTCCGGCGGGGAGCAGAAAATCACGGCGAATACCGTTCTGGTCCTGCGGATCCGGGATCTGGATCTGGGAACGGAGCGGGTAGAGGAGATGCGGATGCCGGAAAAATACATCGGAATGGACCGGGAGCAGTTTCTTCATTACATGCAGGACGGGCAGGAGGACATGACGCTGCGGGAACGGGAGGCGGGCCTGTCGTTCCGGGAGGTGGAGTCCTTTTCGGCGGACCGGGTCGTGGTGACGAAAGGATACCGGCAGGAGACGGCGTCCGCGCAGGAGTCCTACCGTCTGCTGCTGATCGGCAACCGGGTCGTCATCTGCGGAGAGGACGGAAGCGTTCTGCAGCGCACGGACATCGACGGACGAACGCTTCCGTGGGAGGTCAGAAGCGAAATCCTGAACGGGGATAAGAAGGTTTCCCGAAAGGAACTGGAAATTTTTCTTGTCACATACGCCGCTTCGTAGTATCCTATAAAATGCGGACGCGGAGGAAAATTCCCGCGCGGAAACGAAAGAAAAAGGGAGATACGCGGAATGGGCGAAGCGGCCAGACGGATCGGAATCATCGGCGGCGGCGCATCCGGCATGGCGGCGGCCATTGCGGCCGCGCGGGCGGGCTGCGCTGTCACCCTGCTGGAGCGGCAGGAGGAAATCGGGAAAAAGCTGTTGGGCACGGGTAACGGCAGATGCAACCTGTCCAATCTGGATTTCGATGTCAAAAGGGACTACAGAGGCGGCGCCGTTTCCCGTCTGGAGGCGTTTTTCGATGCCTTCGGCGTCCGGGATACGGTGCGTTTTTTTGAAAGCTGCGGCCTTGTCCTGACGGAAAGGAACGGCTATCTTTATCCCCGCAGCATGCAGGCGGTCTCCGTGCGGGAGGCGCTCGGGGCGGAGCTGGAGCGCCTGCAGGTACGTATCGTCTGCGGCTGCGGGATCCGGCGGATCGAAACCGCGCCCGGCTTTCGGGTGCTGGCGGAAAAGGAGGCATTCTGCTTTGACCGTCTGATCCTGGCCTGCGGCACGAGGGCGGGACTTCCGGAGAAAAACGCGGCAGACGGTTTTGAGCTGGCGCGTTCTGTCGGTCTGCGGACGGCCCCTCTGCTGCCCGCCCTGGGCGCGCTGCGCTGTGAAGAGACCTTTTTCCGGCCGCTGGCGGGGGTGCGCTGTACGGCGCAGGTGGAGCTTGCGATTCGCAGGGGAGACCGGCTGGAGACCCGGCGGGAGAGCGGAGAGCTGCAGTTGACGGATTACGGCATTTCCGGCATCCCCGTTTTTCAGTGCAGCCGCTATGCGGCCGCCGGACTGCACGACGGCGCCCGCGTGACGGCGTCCCTGGATTTTCTGCCGGAATACGAGGCCGGGCCCTGGGAAGCGCTTTGCAGAAGGCAGTACCGGGTCTGTCTGGGGAAACGGGCAGAGACCCTGGCCTGCGGCCTGGTGGCCCGGAAGCTGGCGCTGGTGCTGCTGCGGCTTAGCGGGCTTTCCCCGGAGGATACCGTGGGAGAGGGAACCCGGGAGCGAATTTTTTCCCTGTTCGCCCTGATGCGGCATCTTCCCGTGACCGTCGTCTCGGTCAATCCCGTTTCAAAGGCACAGGTGTGCGCGGGGGGCATCGTCCTGGACGAGGTGACGGACCGGCTGGAGGCGAAGAGAATTCCGGGACTTTTTCTGTGCGGAGAGATGCTGGATGTGGACGGACGCTGCGGCGGATATAACCTGCAGTGGGCCTGGACCAGCGGCGTCATCGCAGGACGTCACGCGGCGGAGGAGGGCGGAGCATGATCAGGATTCAGCAGTTGAAGCTGCCATGCGGTCACGGAGCGGAGGCGCTCAGGGAAAAGGCGGAAAGGACGCTGCGGCTTGAGCCCGGACAGATCGTGCGCCTCATCGTCCGCAGGCGTTCCATCGATGCCAGAAAAAAGCCGGAGATCTTTTATTCCTATGCGGTGGATGTGGAAACGGCCGGGATCTCCGAAAAGAAATGCGTGGCGCGCTGCCATGATCCCAACGTATTGCTCGCGGAGCGAACGGAATACCGCTGTCCGGCCTGCGGGACGCGCCCGCTGTCCTCGCCGCCGGTGATCATCGGAAGCGGTCCGGCCGGTCTGTTCTGCGCCTGGCTTCTGGCGGAGCGCGGTTATCGGCCCATCGTGCTGGAGCGCGGCGCGGACGTGCGCACAAGGCGGAAGGATGTGGAACGCTTCTGGGAGACGGGCGTACTGAACCCGGAATCCAACGTTTCCTTCGGGGAAGGCGGCGCGGGGACCTTTTCGGACGGCAAGCTGAACACCCTGATCCGGGATCGGGAAGGGCGGGGCGAGAAGGTGCTGTCCGTCCTCGTGGAGAACGGCGCGCCGGAGGATATTTTATATGACGCAAAGCCCCACATCGGCACGGACGTGCTTTCGGAGGTGATCGAACGGATGCGCGGCCGGATCCGGGAACGCGGCGGTCAGGTGTGGTTTTGCTGTCGCGCCGACGGCCTCCGGCTTTCGGAAGGGCGGGTGACGGGCGTTTTGCTTTCCGACGGGTCGACGCTGCCCGCAGAGGCGGCGGTGCTGGCCACGGGACACAGTGCCAGGGATACGTTTGACTGGCTCTGCGGACTGGGGGCCGAAATGCAGGCGAAGGAATTTGCCGTGGGCCTGCGCGTGGAGCATCCCCAGACGCTGATCAATGAGGCGCAGTATGCCGTCAGAAATCCGGCGCACCTCCCGCCGGCGGTTTACAAGCTCACCGCCAGGGCCGGAAACGGCAGAGGCGTCTATTCCTTCTGCATGTGCCCGGGCGGCTGGGTGATCAACGCCAGCAGCGAAGCGGGAAGGCTCGTGACCAACGGCATGAGCGATCACGCCCGGGACGGCGTCAACGCCAACAGCGCCGTCATCGTCTCCGTCACGCCGCAGGATTACGGCGTGCAGGGCCCTCTGGCGGGCGTCGCCTTTCAGCGGCGGCTGGAGGAACTGGCCTTTCAGGCGGGCGCGGGCAGCGTCCCGGTGGAGCGCTACGGAGATTTTTCCGCCCGGTCCACGGCCGGCCGGATCGGAGCGGATTTCATGCCCTGCATCCGGGGAAGCTGGCGGTTCGCGGATGTGGCCTCCCTTCTGCCGGGGTCGGTGTATGAGGCGTTCTGCGAGGGCATGGAACGGTTCGGACAGATCATCCCGGGCTTCGACGACGCGAATGCGCTGGTCTGCGGCATAGAGAGCAGGACATCTTCTCCGGTGCGCATCTGCCGGGACGAAACGCTGCAGTCCAATCTGAGAGGTCTGTATCCCTGCGGGGAGGGCGCCGGCTATGCGGGCGGCATCACCTCCGCGGCCATGGACGGCATGCGGGTGGCGGAGGCCATCATCGCGAAATACGCGCCGACAGAACTGCCGCGATAGACGGCGGCGTAGCAGGCGGCCGTCGGGAGGCAGACCGCCGCAGGAGGCCGCCGGCGATAGCCGGCCGGCGGGACGGGGCAAAATTTACACAGGAGAATACAAATGGAGCAGCATATCAGGGAAAGACTGCGGGATAAGAAACGCATCGTGGTGAAGATCGGATCCTCCTCGCTGCAGCATCAACAGACGGGAGATCTGGACTATATCCGGCTGGAAGTGCTGGTGCGGGAGCTGTGCAATCTGAAAAATCAGGGAAAAGACGTGACGCTGGTGACCTCCGGCGCCATCGCCCAGGGGCGAAAGGCGGTGAACCTCTCCGGGGCCGCGCCGCAGGACAATCCCATCGCCGTCAAACAGGCCTGCGCGGCCATCGGACAGGCCCGCCTGATGATGACCTATCAGAAGATCTTTGCGGAATACAATCAGGTGGCGGCGCAGATCCTGATGACCCGTCAGACGGTGGACAACGAGATGAACCGCACCAATGCGCAGAATACCTTTGAAGCGCTGTTCGCCATGGGCGTCATTCCCATCGTGAACGAGAACGATACGGTCGCCACCCACGAAATTGAGATCGGCGACAACGATACGCTGTCCGCCGTGGTGGCCTCCATGATCGGCGCGGATCTCCTGATCCTGCTGTCCGATATCGACGGGCTTTATACGGACGATCCCCGCCGCAATCCGGACGCCCGGTTCGTGGAGCTGGTGGAAGAGCTGGATGAGAAGCTGCTGGAAATGGGAAAGTCCTCCACCGGAAGCGGCGTGGGAACGGGAGGCATGTCCACCAAACTGATCGCGGCCCGGATCGCCACAAAAAGCGGCGCGGATATGATCATCGCCAACAGCAGCGATATCCGGATCATTCACCGCATCATGGACGGGCGGAACTACGGAACGCTGTTCGCGGCCAATCGGGAGGAAGGATTCGATCTGCCGGCGTTTCTGGCCATGGTTCATGACAGGCATGAAAACGGCGGCATGTGACCGGGCAGGGATTCTCCCCGGGGAACGGCTGAACGGGGGCAGATCCTGTTTTCAATCCGGAAGTAGATTTCTTTTCGGACGCATGGTATAATTAGAAAAACCGAAAACGCCCGTGAAACGGTTCGCGGCAGAAGGAGAGAGCGCATGGCGGCGACGGACGAAAAACTGAAACGGATCAACGAGCTGTACCACAAATCGAAGACGCCGGAGGGCCTGACACCGGCGGAAAAGGCGGAGCAGCAGTCGCTCCGGAAGGAATTCATCGCCAATGTGCGGGCCAACGTCAGAAGCCAGCTCGATCAGATCACCATCGAGAATGAGGACGGCACGCTGGAGAACCTGGGAGAAAAATATGGCAAAAAACGGTATACCCACTGAGGCAGTTCCGACTGCGGGGGACGGAACGGCGGACGCGGCGCATGCCGCAGCCGGGCCGGACGGGACGATCCGGCTTCTGCGAAGGGAAGGCATTCGCAGGCGCGGTCTGCTCTCCGATGCGCAGCGCAGAGAGGCCGGGCGCGTTATCGCCGAAAAGCTTTTCCGGCTGCCCGCCTACAGACAGTGCGGCGTTCTGCTGAGCTACGTCTCCTACGGTCCGGAGGCCGATACCCGCGCCGTCATCCGCCGGGCGCTGGCGGACGGAAAAGCCGTTTTCTGTCCGCGGGTGTGCGGCAGAGATATGGATTTTTACCGGATCGGGGCGCCGGAGGAGCTGGCGCCCGGGTTTCGGGGTATTTTGGAGCCTCCGGCGTGTGCGGAGCGCCTCAAAACGGACAGCCTGCAAAACGCGCTGGCCCTGGTGCCCGGGACCGCTTTTGACCGCTCCGGTCACCGGATCGGATACGGCGGCGGCTACTATGACCGGTATTTTGGCATGAAACAGGCGGGCCTGCAGGGCGGTCAGCGCCCGTATCTGATCGGACTGTGTTATGCCTGCCAGATGGAGGAGGATATTCCGTTCCGACCCCATGATATCGTGATGGATCTGGTGCTCACGGAAGAACAGGAGAAGAATCATATGAGCGAATCGATACAGATGGAAGAGGACTGCATGAACGCGCCGGTACATACGAAAGACCGTGTGAACAGGCTGACGGAAATGGGGGAACGGGCCGTCGCGGCCAAATATGCGCTGGCAGCCCTGTCTCCCGCGCGCAAGGACAGGGCGCTGCTAGCGGCAGCCGGGGCGCTCATCGACCGCGGAGAAGAACTGCTTTCGGCCAACGCGCTGGATCTGGAAGCGGGGAAGGCGGCCGGGATGCGGCCCGGGATGCTGGACAGGCTGGCGCTGACAAAGGAGCGGATCGGGGCCATGGCCGAAGGGCTTCGCCAGATCGCGGCGCTGCCCGATCCGGTGGGAGAGGTGCTGGAAACCTTCACCCGGCCCAATGGGCTTGAAATCGAAAAGCGGCGCGTTCCGCTGGGCGTCATCGGCATCATCTATGAGTCCCGCCCCAATGTGACGGCGGACGCCTTCGGCCTGTGCTTTAAAACGGGGAACGCGGTTATCCTGAAGGGCGGCAGCGATGCCATCCGTTCCAACGCGGCCATCGAAGCGGTCCTGCGGGATGCGCTGGAGGCCGAGGGGATCACGCCTGACGCGATCCAGTTGATCCGGGATACGGATCGGGCGGTGACGGAGCAGTTCATGCGCATGAAGACATATGTGGACGTGCTCATTCCCCGGGGCGGTGCGGGGCTGATCCGCGCCGTGGTGGAGAACGCCACGGTCCCGGTCATCGAGACCGGTACGGGCAACTGCCATATCTTCGTGGATGAGAGCGCCGACATCGATATGGCCGTGAAGATCATCCTGAACGCAAAGACCCAGCGGATCGGCGTCTGCAACGCCTGCGAATCCCTGGTGGTCCATGAGAAAATCCGGCAGCGTCTGCTTCCGGCTCTGGCGGCTGCCCTGCGGGAAAAGCATGTGGAGATCCGGGCCGACGAGCGGGTGAGAGAGGTGATTGACGGCTGTGTGCCCGTCACGGAGGAGGATTACGGCATGGAATATCTGGATTACATCATTTCCATGAAGACCGTGGACAGCGTGGAGGAAGCCATCGCCCACATCAACCGGTACAACACGAAGCATTCCGATGCGATCCTGACGCAGAATCCGGAGAACGCGGAGAAATTTCTGGCCGGCGTGGATGCGGCATGCGTCTATGTCAACGCCTCCACCCGCTTCACGGACGGGTTTGAGTTCGGATTTGGCGCGGAAATCGGCATCAGCACCCAGAAACTGCACGCCAGAGGGCCCATGGGGCTGAAGGAGCTGACCACTTACAAATATGCGATCCGCGGAAACGGCCAGGTGCGCGGATAAGGTGAAAATATGATGAAAAACGGAATGCGGTATCGGAACCTGGGCGCTGTGACCGCGGAGCTTGTGCCGAAGCCGGGCAATCCGCGCAACAGCGAGGGGAGCTTCCTGGAGCTTTCGGACGGGGAGCTGATCTTCGTATACAGCCGGTTCAAGGGGGCTTCGCCCGACGATCACGCGTTTGCGGATCTGGCGCTGCTGCGCTCCGGAGACGGCGGGCGCACCTGGACGGATGAGGGTGTGATCCTGACCTGTGAGGGAGAAGGCGGCGTGAATATGATGTCTCCGGGGCTCCTTCGGATGGAGAACGGTGAGGCGGGCCTGTTTTATCTGGTGCGGCTCACCTACGCCAGGACAAAGATCTTTCTGCGCCGTTCCGGAGACGGCGGACGCACCTGGGGCGAGCGGGTCGTGTGTACGGACCAGGAGGATTTTTTCGTGATCAACAACGACCGGATCGTGCGGCTTTCGGACGGCCGGATCATGGTGCCTGTGGCGAGCCACCGTTCCTGGGGCGGAGACGGCCGCATGGACGGCAACGCGAGAACGATGTTTTTCTATTCGGATGACGACGGACGCACCTGGAGCTGTTCGCGTTCCAGATGTTCGCTTCCCTGGCCGGGCAGCGGATCGGGTCTGCAGGAGCCCGGACTGGTGGAGCTGGCCCCCGGCGTGCTCTGGGCCTGGGCCCGGACGGATCTCTGCATGCAGTACGAGATGTTCTCCGTGGACAACGGGGAAACCTGGACGGCCTGTCAGCCTTCTCGGTTCACCTCTCCGTGCAGCTCTTTGAGCATGAAGCGGGACATCGGCGGAAGGCTCTATGTGGTCTGGAATCCGATTCCGGAGTACAACGGGCGGAAGCGGACGAGCGCCTTTACCGGCGGCCGTACGCCGATGGTCATCGCTTCCAGCGCGGATAACGGGAAGACCTTTTCCGTGCCGATGGCCTTTGAAGCCGACGAGACCAGCGGGTATTGTTACTGTGCGGTCTGCTTCACAAAGGATGCGCTGCTGCTGGGGTATTGCGCGGGGAGCGAGGCGGACGGAAGCTGTCTTGTCCGGACACGCATCCGGCGTGTGGAACGGCATGAACTGGAGGAGATCGCGGCGAATGGATAACTTCAAAAGAAGGGACGGCCTTCCGATGGAATTTGACGGAGCGGAAGCCGCGGCCGGAGCGCTGAATCCGGACAGGGAGCCGCCGCAGGAGGAACCGGCGCGCCAGTACTATTTCATAGAAAAATGCAGACAGCATGTTTCGGAGGAGGGCCGTCGGCTGGGTCATCCGTTGACCGCTGCGGTCATTACCTTTGGCTGCCAGATGAACGCCCGCGATTCGGAGAAGCTTTCCGGCATCCTGGAGCGGGCGGGCTATGTGCTGACGGACAGCGAGGAAGCGGATTTCGTCATTTACAATACCTGTACGGTGCGCGATAACGCCAATCAGCGCGTTTACGGCCGCCTGGGGTTCGTGAACAGCATGAAAAAGAAGAACCCGCATAAGCGTGTCGCCCTCTGCGGCTGTATGATGCAGGAGCCCTCCGTCATCGAGAGGATCAGGACCAGCTACCGCTTTGTGGATCTGATCTTCGGGACCCACAATCTTTTCAAATTCGCGGAGCTGCTCTGCACCATGTACGAGAGTGACCGTATGGTCATCGATATCTGGAGGGATGCGGACCGGATCGTGGAGGAGCTGCCCGTGACCCGCAAATATCCCTTCAAATCAGGAATCAACATCATGTTCGGCTGCGACAATTTCTGCAGCTACTGCATCGTGCCCTATGTGCGGGGGCGGGAGCGGAGCCGCCGTCCCGGGGACATCCTCGGGGAGATCCGCGCGCTGGCGGCACAGGGCGTGGTGGAGGTCATGCTGCTGGGCCAGAACGTGAACTCCTACGGCAAAAATCTGGAGCATCCCATCTCCTTTGCGCAGCTTTTGCGGGAGGCGGAGCAGATCGACGGCATTGAACGGATCCGTTTCATGACATCCCATCCCAAGGACCTGTCGGACGAGCTCATCGAGGTGATGGGCAGCTCCGATAAGATATGCCGCCACCTGCATCTGCCGCTGCAGTCCGGCTCCACCCGGATCCTGCAGGCCATGAACCGGCGCTACACGAAGGAGCAGTATCTGGCGCTGGCGGAGAAGATCCGGAGCCGGATCCCGGACATTTCCCTGACCACGGACATTATCGTCGGCTTTCCCGGCGAGACCATGGCGGATGTGGAGGAGACCATCGATGTGGTCAGAAGAGTGAAATTCGACAACGCCTTTACCTTTTTATACAGCCGCCGGACCGGAACGCCCGCGGCGGCCATGGAAAACCAGGTGCCCAGGGAAGCGGCCCAGGCGGGCTTTGACCGTCTGCTCGCCTGCGTGCAGGAAACGGCCAGAGAACAGGTGGCCAGGCTGTCCGGGCAGACGCGGGCCGCGCTGGTGGAGGAGGTGAACCCGCACGATCCGTCGCTTCTCACCGGGCGGCTTTCCAACAACATCATCGTCCATTTTCCGGGAGCGGCCTCTTTGATCGGCCGGATCGTGCCGGTGGAGCTTCTGGAAAATCACGGTTTTTATTTTATCGGCCGCATGACGCCCTGACCGCGGCGGCCGTAGTTCTGACAGGCGGAAGAAATGCCGCCTGAATCTGCGAATGAGAGGAAGGAAGAATGGCCGAAGTAACGCCCATGATGCAGCAGTATCTGGAAACAAAAAAACAGTATCCGGACTGCATCCTGTTTTACAGGCTGGGTGATTTTTATGAGATGTTTTTTGATGATGCGCTCACGGTGACGAAGGAGCTGGATCTGACGCTGACCGGGAAGAGCTGCGGCCTGGAGGAGCGGGCGCCCATGTGCGGCGTCCCTTACCATGCGGTGGAGGTATATCTGTCCAGGCTGATCGCAAAAGGCTATAAGGTGGCGATCTGCGAGCAGGTGGAGGATCCGAAGCTGGCCAAGGGGCTGGTGAAGCGGGAGGTGACCCGGATCGTCACCGCCGGCACGAATCTGAACGTTTCGGCCATGGAAGAGGGAAAAAACAATTTCCTGATGTGCGTCTTCTTTCTTCCGGGGAAAACCGGACTCTCCGTGGCGGATGTGACCACCGGCGATTACTATATGACGGAGGTGGAGGACGTCCGCAGGCTTCTGGACGAGATCAACAAATACAGTCCCTCCGAGATCATCTGCAACGACGCGTTTCTGGTGAGCGGCGTGGATACGGCGGATCTGCGCCAGCGGCTGGGCATCCAGATTTCGCCGCTGGAGGCTCACTATTTTGACGAAGATCTCTGCCGGAAATGCCTGCAGAAGCATTTCCGCGTAAACGGTCTGGCCGGGCTGGGCGTGGAGGGATTCCCCAGCGGCCTGGCCGCGGCGGGAGCGCTCCTGCAATATCTGTATGACACCCAGAAAACCGACCTGTCCCATTTCACCCATCTGTATCCCTATCTGACCAGCCGGTTCATGCTGCTGGACGCCTCTACCAGACGCAATCTGGAGCTGACGGAGACGCTGCGGGAAAAGCAGAAGCGGGGTTCCCTGCTCTGGGTGCTGGACAAAACGAAAACGGCCATGGGCGCGCGGATGCTGCGAAGCTGGATCGAGCAGCCGCTCATCGATGTGGCGGAGATGGAAACGCGGCTGGACGCGGTGGACGCGCTCTGTCAGGCGCCCATGTCCCGGGAGGAGCTGCGGGAATATCTGAATCCGATCTACGATATGGAACGGCTTCTGGGCAAGGTCAGCTATAAGACGGCCAACCCCAGGGATATGCTCGCCTTCGGCGCGTCCATGTCCATGCTGCCGCCCATCAAGACCGTGCTGAAGGAGTTTCAGGCCGGACAGCTCGTGCAGATCGGCGAGGAACTGGACGGGCTGGAGGATCTCTGCGGCCTGATCGGCCGCGCCGTCTGCGACGAGCCGCCGGTATCCGTCCGGGAGGGAGGCATCATCCGGGAGGGCTTTGACGAGACCATCGATCAGCTCCGTCACGCCAAAACGGAGGGCAAGACCTGGCTGGCGGAGCTGGAAAGCGCGGAACGGGAGCGCACGGGGATCAAAAACCTGCGCATCCGTTATAACAAGGTTTTCGGTTATTATCTGGAGGTCACCAATTCCTACCGGGATCTGGTGCCTCAGGATTATGTGAGGAAGCAGACGCTGGCCAACGCCGAGCGCTATTCCACACCGCGCCTGAAGGAGCTGGAGGACATGATCCTGAACGCGGAGGAAAAGCTGACGGCGCTGGAATATGACCGCTTCTGCGAGGTGCGGGATGCGGTGGCGGCGCAGACCGAACGGATCCAGCGCACGGCCAAGGCGGTGGCCAGGCTGGATGTGCTCTGTTCCCTGTCGCTGGTGGCGGAGCGCTATCATTACGTGCGGCCCGCGCTGAACGAGAAGGGCGTCATCGATATCAAGGACGGCCGGCATCCGGTGGTGGAGCGGATGATCGAGCACGATATGTTCATCGCCAACGATACGTTTCTGGACAACCAGAAGCATGCGGTGGCCGTCATCACAGGCCCCAACATGGCCGGAAAATCCACTTACATGCGCCAGACCGCGCTGATCGTCCTGATGGCCCAGATCGGCAGCTTCGTGCCGGCCTCCAGGGCGAATATCGGCGTGGTGGACCGGATCTTCACCCGGGTGGGCGCTTCCGACGATCTGGCCAGCGGGCAGTCCACCTTTATGGTGGAGATGAATGAGGTGGCCAACATTCTCCGAAACGCGACCTCCAAAAGCCTGCTGGTGCTGGACGAGATCGGGCGGGGAACCTCCACCTTCGACGGGCTTTCCATCGCCTGGGCCGTGATCGAGCATATCAGCAACCGGAAGCTCCTGGGCGCCAAAACGCTGTTCGCCACCCATTATCATGAGCTGACCGAGCTGGAGGGCAAAATCGGCAACGTGCACAACTACTGTATCGCCGTCAAAGAAAAGGGAGACGATATTGTTTTCCTGCGCAAAATCATCAGGGGCGGCGCGGATAAGAGCTACGGCATCCAGGTGGCGAAGCTGGCCGGCGTGCCGGATATGGTCATCGACCGGGCCAGGGAGATCGTGGAACAGCTTTCCGACAACGACATCACGGAAAAGGTGCAGAGCATCGCCGTGAGCCAGGACGGTGCGGCCAAAAAACAGAAACACTACGACGAGGTGGATCTGGAGCAGATGTCGCTGTTCGATACCGTGAAGGACGAGGATGTGCTGGAAGAGCTGAAAAATGTGGAGATCAGCACGATGACGCCGCTGGACGCGCTGAACACGCTGTACCGGCTGCAGAACAGGCTGAAAAACCGCTGGCAGGGGTGAAGACGCCGCAAAATATGCTCCGCGGCGCCGGGGCATCGGCGGAAGGGATGACCGCCGGACCGTCAGCAATGTCAGGAAAGGAAGAAAACCATGGCACAGATTCGCATGCTGGATGAAAGGGTGATCGATCAGATCGCGGCGGGGGAAGTGGTGGAACGGCCCGCCAGCGTGGTCAAGGAGCTGGTGGAGAACGCCTGTGACGCCGGGGCGGACGCGGTCACGGTGGAAATTCGGGACGGCGGGACCACCTTCATCCGGGTGACGGACAACGGGTCCGGCATCGAAAGCGACCAGGTACAGCGTGCGTTTTACCGGCATGCCACCAGCAAAATACAGGATGTGGACGATCTGTTCCATATCCGCAGCTTGGGGTTTCGGGGGGAGGCGCTTTCCAGCATCGCGGCGGTATCTCTGGTGGAAATGATCACCAAAACGAAGGACGCGCTGACGGGCGTGCGCTACTGCATCGAGGGCGGACGGGAGCGGGAGTTCTCCGAAGTGGGCGCGCCGGAGGGCACCACCGTCATCATCCGGGATCTGTTTTTCAACACCCCGGCCCGCCGGAAATTTCTGAAGACGCCTGCCACGGAAGGAAGCCACGTGGCGGATCTGATGGAGCATCTGGCGCTGGCCAGACCGGATATTTCCTTTTCCTTCGTGCAGAACCGCCAGCCCCGGTTTTCCACCTCCGGCAGCGGCGACCTGAAAGAGGTGGTATACCGCATTTACGGGCGGGAGATCGCGAAGGAGCTTTTTCCGTTCTCCGCGGAAAGGGAAGGGCTTCGGGCGGACGGTTTTCTGGGGACGCCGCAGCTTGTGAGGCCCAACCGAAATTTCGAGTTTTTCTTTGTGAACCGGCGCTACATCCGCAGTCAGCTCCTTTCCGCGGCGCTGGAGGGCGGGTATGCGTCCCGGCTGATGCAGCATAAATTTCCCGTGGGCTGGCTGCACCTGACGGTCGATCCAACCCGCGTGGACGTGAACGTGCATCCGTCCAAAATGGAGGTGCGGTTTTCGGAAGGGCGGCAGTTGTCCGCATTTCTGGAGGAGCAGATTCGCCAGGCGCTGCATGACCGGGAAATGATCCCTTCCGTCACGCTGTCCCCTCCTGCCGGCCCCGCGGCTGCCGCACCTGCCGCGCCTTCGCAGGACAGCCCGGAAAGCGGCTCCGCCAGAGAGCTCGCGGGAAAGCTGCTCTCCGGTCAGATTCCCGCCGGCCCCGCGCGGCCGCCCCAGCCCTTTGAACGCAGGCGCCTGACGGAGATGGAGGTACGGGAACGGCTGGAATACGAAGCGGTAAAAAGGGCGGATGAGCCGGACCGGACGGAGGGCGCGGAACAGTTGAACCTGTTTTCGGAAAAGCTGCTTTCTCCCGGAGCGGTGAAGCAGTATGAGCTCATCGGACAGATCTTCGGCACCTACTGGATCGCCTCTTATCAGGATAAAATGATTCTCATCGACCAGCACGCGGCCCACGAAAAGGTGAAATATGAGGCGCTGATGAAAAAGATCCGGGAAGGAAAGCCGGACAGTCAGAACCTGATGCCGCCCGCCGTGGTGACGCTGACCGGCGCAGAGCTGGCCCTCCTGGAGCGGTATCGGGAGCATTTCGCCCGGGCGGGATTTGAGATCGAGCCCTTCGGCGGCAATTCCTGCGCGGTTCGCGCCGTCCCCTGCGATCTGTACGGCAGTCCGGGGGAGACGCTTTTGCGGGATATCCTGAACGGGCTGGAGACGGGGCAGCGGCCCGGCACGCCGGCCGCGGTGACGGAGCGGATCGCCACCATGGCCTGTAAGGCGGCGGTGAAGGGAAATCACCGGATGGAACGGGTCGAAATGGAAGCGCTTCTGGACCAGCTTCTGTCGCTGGACAATCCCTATCAGTGTCCGCACGGGCGTCCCACCATGATCACCATGTCCCGGCAGGAGCTGGAGCGGAAATTCAAACGGATCGTATGAAGAAAGCGCGGACGAAAAACGCGGAAAGGGAGGATCGGGACGATGGTGCCGGAAGAAAATGCGGGCTTTCCCGCGGATGCGGGGAAAGCAAAACCGCCGCTGATCGTGCTGACAGGCCCCACGGCCGCCGGAAAGACGGCGCTGTCCGTCCGTCTGGCGAAGGCGCTGGGCGGGGAAATCATATCGGCGGATTCCATGCAGGTTTACCGGCATATGGACATCGGCTCCGCCAAAATTTCTCCTGCCGGACAGGACGGCGTTCCCCATCACCTGATCGATATCCTGGAGCCGGAGGAAGCATTCAACGTGGTCCGCTTTCAGAAGCTGGCGAAGGAAGCCGTTTCGGATATTCTGTCCCGCCGCAGGCTGCCGATTCTGGTGGGCGGAACGGGCTTCTATATTCAGTCGGTGCTTTATGACGTGGATTTTACCGAAACACGGGAGGACGCCGGATTCCGGACCGCCATGGAGGAGCTGGCGCGCCGGGAAGGGCCGGAGGCGCTGCACGAACGGCTGCGCGCCGCAGATCCGGAGGCGGCCGCCCGGATCCACGCGAACAATGTAAAACGCGTCGTCCGCGCGCTGGAGTACCACGAGCGGACCGGAGAAAAAATATCGGAGCACAACGAGACGCAGCGGCGGAATCCGGCCGCCTACCGGTTCCGGTATTTCGTGCTGACAGACGACCGGGCGCGGCTCTATGCCCGCATCGACCGCAGGGTGGACGAAATGATGGAGGACGGGCTTCTGGAGGAGGTGCGCGCCCTGCAAAAGCGGGGGCTGCGGGCCGATGCCGTCTCCATGCAGGGGCTGGGCTACAAGGAGCTTCTGGCCTTTCTGGACGGGGCATATGATCTGGAGCGGGCGGTTTATTTGATCAAGCGGAACACCAGACATTTCGCCAAGCGCCAGCTCACCTGGTTCAAACGGGAAAAGGACGTGATCTGGGTGGACCGGAGCCGCTTCGCGGATGAAGAGGAAATTCTGCGGTTCCTGATCGGCCGGTCGGAGGAGCTGCTGCGGCGGATAGATGAGGTGCCGGAGGGAGCATGGCAGAAAGCGCCCGGCCGTGCGGACGGGCTGCCGGAGGAATCACAGCAGGAGGCGTCCGGCCAGACCGCCGGGCGGAGGGAGGAAAACGGATGACGGAGAACGCATTTTCGCAGGAGCGGCTTTATGACCTCTATGCGTCCATGGGCATTTCCACAAAGGTATATCGGTACGGGGAGAGGGTGCTTTCCTCTCTCCGGGAGCGTTTTGAATCGATCGACCGGGTGGCGGAATACAATCAGATGAAGGTGATCGGCGCCATGCAGGACTGCCGGGTGTCGGAGGCCTGTCTCCTCGGAACGACCGGATACGGCTACAACGATCTGGGAAGGGATACGCTGGAACGGGTGTATGCCTCCCTTTTTCATGCGCAGGCGGGGCTGGTGCGGCCCCAGATCACCTGCGGCACCCATGCGCTGGCGCTGGCGCTGATGAGCAATCTGCGCCCCGGCGACGAGCTGCTTTCCCCCGTGGGGAAGCCCTACGATACGCTGGAAGAGGTTATCGGTATCCGCCCCTCCCGGGGCTCCCTGAAGGAGTACGGGATCACCTACCGGCAGGTGGACCTGCTGGCGGACGGCGGCTTCGATTACGAAGGAATCCGGGCCGCGGTCAGCGAACGCACGCGTCTGGTCACGATCCAGCGCTCCAAAGGGTATCAGACCCGTCCCACGTTGAGCGTGGAGCGCATCGGGGAGCTGATTTCCTTTCTGAAGGGGATCCGGCCCGATATCCTCTGCATGGTGGATAACTGTTACGGAGAATTCACGCAGATCACGGAGCCCACCGATGTGGGCGCAGATCTTTGCGTCGGTTCCCTGATCAAAAATCCCGGCGGCGGCCTGGCCCCCATCGGCGGCTATATCGTGGGGAAGCAGGAATGTGTGGAGAACGCCGCCTGCCGCCTGACCTCGCCGGGGCTCGGCCGGGAGGTGGGCGCCACGCTCCACGCGCTGCCTTCCTTTTACCAGGGCCTGTTCCTGGCCCCCACGGTAACCGCCGCGGCCATGAAGGGCGCGATATTCGCGGCCAATCTTTACGAAGGGCTGGGCTTTCCCGTGGTGCCGGGCGGCGCGGAGGAACGCTTCGACATCATTCAGGCCGTGGAATTCGGAACGCCGCAGGGGCTCATCGCCTTTTGCGAGGGGATCCAGGCCGCCGCGCCGGTGGACAGCTTCGTCACGCCGGAGCCCTGGGACATGCCTGGTTATGACAGCCAGGTCATCATGGCGGCGGGCGCTTTCGTCTCCGGCGCGTCCATCGAGCTGTCGGCGGACGGCCCTTTGAAGCCGCCCTATGCGGCCTATTTCCAGGGAGGACTGACCTGGCCGCACGCCAAATTCGGCATCCTGAAATCGCTGCAGCGATGTCTGGAGCGGGGCGTGATTTCCGACATTCCCGCCGGGCTTTTGTAAAAAGATGTCGCAGGCCGCGAAAAAAATTCCCGTTTCTTCCTATACATGAGGGGGGAATTATGGTAAGATGAGAGAAGTTCCGGGCGGCGGACGGCACGTATGTCCCGCCGTTTGCGCGCCGCGGACGGTGAAACGGGGAAAAGACGGAGAAAAAGAACGGAGGAAAACGAACAGCGTTTTCATACGCGCGCATTGCGGTCCGCATGGGCATTCTGTATTCATGCGGAGGAAATGAATGGAAGAGAGAACGACGATCGAGCTGCCCTACGAAAAGTTTCTGCAGAAGGGCGCGGAGGCTCTGAGCGATGCGGAGCTTCTGGCGATCCTGCTGCGCACCGGGCCGCCACCGGCGCCGGATGCGCCCCTGCGGCACAGGCAGTGTCCCGCCCTGGCGCTGGCGGAAGCCCTTCTTGCGCTGCCGTCAGGCGCATATCCCGGCCTGGCGGGGCTTTCCCGGCTCTCGGCCGCGGATCTCATGGCCGTGAAGGGGATCGGTGAGGTAAAAGCGGTGCGGATCCTGTGCATTTTCGAGCTGGGAAGGCGCATTGCGCTGGAACGGCGGACGGACATGCCCGCGTTTCCGTCGCCGTCCGCCGCGGCCGCCTACTGCAGGCCTCTGTTCGGCGGGGAAAACCGGGATGTGGAGCAGGCTGTCCTTTTACTTCTGGACGGAAAAGGAAGGCTGATCCGCGAAAAAGTGCTCTCGGTGGGCACGGTCAATCTTTCACTGGTATCTCCAAGAGAGATATTCCTGCATGCGCTGAAATACCGCGCGGTGCACTTCCTGCTTTTGCACAACCATCCCAGCGGGGATGAGACGCCCAGCAGGGAAGATGCAGAAATTACGAAAAAGCTTGCCGGACTGGGAGAGATGATGCAGATCGGGCTGCTGGATCACATCATTCTCGGACAGGACAGCTATTACAGCTTCCGGGAAGCTGGGCTTTTATAAGGAAGGAGAACAAAATGGTGCAGGGGAATGCATTTGGAATCGATCTGGGAACGAGCGAGATCAAGATATACAGCCTGTCTGACGACTCGATCCTGATCGAAAAGAACATGATCGCGATTGAGAACAAGAAAAACATTTTCGCATACGGCAATTCCGCCTATGAAATGTTTGAAAAGGCGCCGTCCAATATTCAGATCAGCCATCCGCTGTCCAACGGCGTCATCGCGGACATCAACAACATGGAGCAGCTCATCAAGCTGTTCATCACCTATATTTCCAAAGGCAACCCCAGACCGGCGGATTTTTACATCGCCGTGCCCACAGACATCACGGAGGTGGAAAAGCGGGCGTTTTATGACCTGATCCGCGATGCGAACGTGAAGGCCCGCAAGATCATGGTGGTGGAGAAGGCCATCGCGGACGGGCTGGGAATGGACATCGATGTGAAGAACTCGCAGGGTGTCCTGGTGGTGAACGTGGGCTACGACACCACGGAAATTTCCCTGCTTTCCCTGGGCGGCATCGTCTTAAGCCGCCTGATCAAGACCGGCGGCCTTAAGTTCGACGACGCCATCCGTCAGGCCGTGCGCCGGGAATTCAATCTTCTCATCGGCCAGAAGACGGCGGAGGGCATCAAGAAATCCCTGGGCAGCCTGGAAAAGGAAGGGAAGGGCGCCCTGGTCTACGGACGGGATATCGTCATCGGCCTGCCCGTGGAGCGGGAGATCCCCACGGCTCTGATCAACAGCTCCCTGCAGGAGCATTTCGATACGATCGTTGACAGCGTCAAGGTGATTCTGGAGCGCACGCCTCCGGAGCTGGGCGCGGACATTTACCGGCACGGCATCTATCTGACCGGCGGCGCATCCCAGGTCTCCCATCTGGCGGAGCAGATCGGCACGGCCACCGGCCTGAAGGTCAACCAGGCACAGCGCCCGGTGGAAAGCGTGGTTCTGGGCCTGTCCAGGGTGCTGAAGGAGGAACACTATAAGACCGTCGCCTACGTGATCGAAGGAATGAGCAAATGAGTCCTGTTATCAGAAGGAAACGCAAAAAAATACAGATCTCCGGCAGGACGCTGCTGATTGCGCTTTCCGTTCTGTGTGCCGCTCTGATGGCCTTTACCTTCCGCACGGACCTCTTTGAAGGTCCTCTGCGCGCTGTGGTGGCGAAAACGGTCGTTCCCTTTCAGAAGGGGATCGCCGGGGTGGGCGGTTATCTGTCCGACCGCTCCCGGGAGCTGGCGCGTCTTCGGGACGTGCTGGCGGAAAATGAACAGTTAAAGGAGCGTATTGACGCGCTGACCATGGAGAACAGCCAGCTCCTTCAGGACCGGTATGAGCTGGACAGCCTGAGGACCCTGTTCGAGCTGGATCAGACCTACAGCGACTATGACAAAATCGGCGCGCGGATCATCGCCAGCGAATCGGGGAACTGGTTCTATTCCTTCACCATCGACAAAGGGGAAGCGGACGGCGTGCAGGTGGACTGCAACGTGCTGGCGGGCAGCGGGCTCGTGGGCCGGGTGGTCTCCGTCGGTCCCAATTACGCCAAGGTACAGGCGATCATCTCGGACAATCACAACGTGAGCGCGACGGTGCTGGCCACGGCCGAAAATATGATCGTTTCCGGGGATCTGCAGTCCGTCCGGACAGAAGGGCTCATCCGGTTCGGACAGCTTTCCGACCCCGAAGACAGGGTGGCCCCGGGGGACAAGGTGGTCACCAGCGACATCAGCGACAAATATCTGCCCGGCATCCTCATCGGCTATATTTCCTCCGTCAGCACCGCGGCCGATAACCTGACCAAATCCGGCTATGTCACGCCCGCGGTGGATTTTTCCCACCTGGAGGAGGTTCTGGTGGTGACGGAGCTGAAACGGCAGGGCTGACCGGAAAGGAGTCGTCATGAAAAAAGGAATTATGGCCGCCTTTCTGGTATTTCTGTTTTTCCTCCTGCAGACAGGCGTCCTGCGCTGGGCCGCGGTCGGCGGCATCACGCCCGACCTCCTCGTGATCCTGACGGTTTCCCTGGGGTTTTTGTGCGGGGAAAAGACCGGGATGCTTGTCGGCTTCGCCTGCGGGCTGCTGACGGATCTGTATGCGGTCTACGGCGGCGGAATGGTGCAGGGGGATCTGCTGGGCTTTTACGCGCTCCTTTATCTGCTGACCGGCTACGCGGGCGGCCAGTTCAACGGGATCTTTTTTCCGGAGGAGATCAAGTTCCCGCTGCTTTTGATCGCTTTGTCCGATCTGGCCCTGAATTTTGTCCGTTACGTCTTTCAGTTTCTGCTGCGCGCCAGACTGAACATCGGGTATTATTTTCTCCACGTCATTTTGCCGGAGGCCGTCTATACGCTGCTCGTGTCTCTGGCTGTTTATCCGTTCCTGCTGCTGTGTGTGAAGCTTGCGGAACGCAAAGGGAGAGGGAGTACGGAATAAATTGCTGAACCGTCTGAAAAAACTGCAGATCAATTTCACAAACCTGCGGCTCGCGCTGATGTATCTCGTTTTCATCGCCTCCGCCGTAATCCTGATCCGCCGGGTATTCCAGCTCCAGATCGTGGAGGGCGCCGACATGCAGCGGGAATTCGAGCTGAAGATCCAGAAGGAACGGCCGATCTCCAGCACCCGCGGCAACATTTACGACTGCAACGGCGTGCTTCTGGCCTACAATGAGCTGTCCAATTCCGTCACCATCGAGGACGTTTACGAATCCGGCAGCGACAAGAACGCCCGGATCAACGAGACGCTGCGGACCGTGCTCTCCATCCTGAAGGAAAACGGCGAGCAGTCTGCCGTGAGCTTCAACATCTATCTGGATGAGGACGGGAAGTTCGCCTTTTCTCTTTCCGGAACGCGGCTGCAGCGCTTCCTGGCGGACGTCTACGGCCGGACCCGGATCACCGACCTGAAGGAAAAGGAGAAGGTCGCAACGGCGGCGGATGTCATGGAATATCTGGCCGGGCCGAAGAATTTCGGCATCGGCGTCTGGGCGGACGAGGAGCACGAGGAATTTCTCATCGGGGAGGGCTTCACCAGAGAAGAGCTTTTGGAGATCACGGCGATCCGTTACGCGATGAAGCTGGTTTCCTTCCAGAAGTATATCCCGGTCACCATCGCGACGCAGGTGTCCGAACGGACGGTGGCGAAGCTGGAGGAGAACAGCGATTCGCTTCCCGGCATCGAGATCGCCTCCGACACGATCCGCAAATATAAAAACGGCCCCTATTTTTCCCAGATCATCGGCTATACCGGCAGCATTTCCACGGAGGAACTGGAGGCGTTAAACAGCGCGGAGGGACTGGAGGGCGTAAAGCGTTCGCCCCAGCGCATCACCTATACCTCCAGCGACGTGATCGGCAAGACCGGCATCGAGCGGACGATGGAGGAATACCTGCAGGGAACGAAGGGATACGAAAAACTGTTCGTGGACAGGCTGGGACGGGAGCTGGAGGTGCTGGAACGGGCAGAGCCCCGGGCCGGCGGAAACGTCCATCTGACCATAGACGCCGATCTGCAGATGGCCGTCTACGATATCCTGGAGAAGTTCGTGGCGGGACTTCTGGTGGAAAAGATCATCAACGTCTACCGATACGATACCACCGATGTTTCCAGCAAGGATCTGAAGATTCCCATCGTGGACGTATACAAGGCGCTCTTCTCCAACAATGTCATCGATCTGTCCCGGATCGAGCGGGCGGAGGAGGGGACTGTGCAGGCGGAGGTCTATCGGGCCTTTCTGGAAAAGCAGGCGGAGGTATTCGCCGCCCTTTCCGAAGAACTCCTCGGCGAACAGACGACGCCGTACCGGGAGCTTTCGGAGGAAATGCAGGAATATGAGAGCTATATCCTGAGCGGAATCCTTTCCGCGGACGGTCTGCTCTCCGGCGTGGATACGGAGGATCCGGTATACAAGAGCTGGGCTTCGGACCGCTCCATCGGAATCCGGGAATATCTGGAATACGCCATCTCCCAAAACTGGATCGATATCACGCAGCTTTCCTTAAGCGGCCGGTACGCGGACGCGGGGGAGGTTTACGAAACGCTGATGGACTACGCCATGGAAAGGCTTCTGACCAACCGGACCTTTGACCGGAAGCTGTATCAGTATCTGGTGGAGCAGGAGCGGATCTCGGGGCGTCAGATCTGCATGCTCCTGGTGGAGCAGGATCTGATCAACCCCTCCCAGCAGCGCATCGAGGCCCTGCAAAACGGCACGGTATCCGCCTTCTCCTTCATGGTGGAGCTGATCCGCAGCCTGGAGATCACGCCTGCCCAACTGGCGCTGGATCCCTATTCCGCCTCCTGCGTGATCACGGATGTGAACACGGGAGACGTAAAGGCGCTGGTCAGCTATCCCAGCTACGACAACAACCGCCTCGCCAACGGCATCGACAGCGAATACTTTGCCTGGGTCAACAGCGATGAGAACCAGACGAAGCCGATGTGGAACTACGCGACCCAGATGACCACCGCGCCGGGCTCCACCTTCAAGATGGTTTCCGCCACGGCTGCCCTGATGGAGCATGTGGTGGGGCTGTCCGACCGGATCAACTGCCCGGGGATCTTCACCCGGTTCACGGACTACCAGCCCAGATGCTGGCACCGTTCCGGACACGGGAGCCTGACGATCTCCCAGGCCATCACCAACTCCTGCAACGTCTTCTTTTACGAGGTCGGCTATCAGCTCGGCATGGACGGGGATACCTACAATTCCGATCTGGGCGACGAAAAGCTGGCTCATTACGCGGATCTTTACGGCCTGACCGAAAAATCGGGCGTGGAAATCGAGGAATCGGCCCCGCAGCTCTCCTCGGACCTGTCGGTGGCCTCCGCCATCGGGCAGGGCAGCAACAACTTCACCACGGTGGGGCTGGCGCGCTATGTCACCACGGTGGCGAACAGCGGCACCTGCTATAATCTGACGCTTCTGGACCGGGTGACCGACTATGCCGGTCATCTGCTGGAGGACTATCAGGCGCAGGTCCGCAATACGGTGGACCTTCCGGAGGAATATTGGGACGCCATCCACACCGGCATGCGCGGCGTGGTGCAGGCGAAGCGCTATTACGATACGTTTCCGATCCATGTGGCCGGAAAGACGGGAACGGCGGAGGAAAACGTCCACCGGCCCAACCATGGCCTGTTCGTCGGTTATGCGCCCTACGAGGAGCCGGAGATCTCTGTGGCGATCCGGATCGCCAACGGGTATTCCTCCGATTACGCGGCGCAGATCTCCAAACAGGTCCTCACCTATTATTACGATCTGGATGAAGATGGGATACTGACAGGATCGCAGACCGCGCTGACCGTTGAGGAAGTGAACGGCGGCGGGGATTAAAGAACGGAGGTTCCATGAAAAATTCGGTCATCATCAAAAGCTACCGGGACGGCATCGCCGTTTATCTGGACGAGACGCTGGAATTTGAACAGCTCGTATCCGACGTGGAGAACAAGTTCCGGGAATCCGCCCGTTTTTTCGGGGACACGAAGGTGGCCGTTTCCTTTGAGGGGCGCAGCCTTTCCGGGGCGGAGGAAAACCGGCTGGTGGACGCCATCACCGGCAGCAGCAGTCTGCACGTGGTCTGCGTGGTGGGCAAGGACCGGGAGAAGGAAACGCAGCTACAGCAGACGATGGAGGCCTTTGAACGGTACTTCCCCAGAGCGGCGGGCGGAGACGGCAAGTTCTACCGGGGGAATCTGACCGGCGGGCAGATCCTGGAGACGGAGGGAAGCATCGTCGTCATCGGCAACGTGGAGGCCGGGTGCAGCGTGATCTCCACCAAGGATATCATCGTGCTGGGCGGGCTGTACGGCAGCGCCTACGCCGGCGGCAGCGGCGTGAACGGTCATTTTATCGCAGCGCTTGAAATGGCTCCGCAGAAATTGAAGATCGGAGATTTCAAATACAGATCAAAGGAGAAAACGCACTGGCCCTTCCGGGCGAAAAAGGGAACGGCCCAGATCGCCTGGGTGAAGGACGGACAGATACAGATGCAGGCCATTACCAATGAATTACTGAATGAGCTGCCTCTCTGAAGGGCGGACGTTTGGGGGACGAAAAATCATGACCGGAGGTTTTTTACATGAGTGAAGTGATCGTCGTTACCTCAGGAAAAGGCGGTGTCGGGAAAACCACCACCACCGCAAACGTTGGTACAGGGCTTGCCGCCGCGGGCAGGAAGGTTGTGCTCATCGATACGGACATCGGTCTGCGCAACCTGGATGTGGTCATGGGGCTGGAAAACCGGATCGTATATAATCTGGTGGACGTGGTGGAGGGAAGCTGCCGCGTGAAACAGGCCCTGATCCGGGACAAGCGTTATCCCGGACTGTATCTGCTTCCCTCGGCGCAGACCAGAGACAAGACGGCCGTCAACGAAAGCCAGATGCGCAAGCTGATCGAGCAGCTTCGGGATCAGTTCGACTACATCCTGCTGGACTGCCCGGCCGGCATCGAGCAGGGCTTCAAAAACGCCATCGCCGGAGCGGACCGGGCGCTGGTGGTCACGACGCCGGAGGTTTCCGCCATCCGGGACGCGGACCGCATCATCGGCCTGCTGGAGGCGAACGCCTTTGACAGGATCGACCTGTGCATCAACCGCATGCGCTATGACATGGTGCGCCGCGGGGACATGATGACCGTGGAGGACGTGGTGGATATCCTTTCCGTGAGCCTGATCGGCGTCATTCCCGACGACGAAAGCGTGGTCGTCTCCACCAACCAGGGCGAACCGCTGGTGGGGAGCCATACGCAGGCGGGGCGCGCCTACAAAAATATCTGCATGCGCATTCTGGGCCAGGATGTCCCGTATCTGGACCTGGACCGTTCCATTTCCTTCTGGACAAAGGTCACGGGTATCTTTCATAAAAGTCAGGAGGGGAGAGCATGAAGCTGCCGCATTTTTTCAGACGCAAATCGTCCCGCGAAGTGGCGAAGGACAGGCTGAAGATCCTCCTGATTTCGGACCGGGTGAACTGCTCCCCGGAGATGCTGGATATGATCAAGGAGGACATTGCGAAGGTCATTTCGCGTTACATGAAGATCGACACACAGAATATGGAAATACAGATCAGCAAATCCAACACATACGGGATCGGGAACAGGAATCCGTCCCTGCGGGCCAATATCCCGATCCTGGATCTGCACAAAAGCAGTTGAGATACAGGAGCGTTTATGTTCAAAAAGTACCGTCTGAAAAATTTTGACTTTCTCCTCGTCCTTCTGGTGGTCTCCCTGAACGTGATCGGGATCCTGGCCATCGGGAGCGCGGAGGAGGGCGTACAGGACAAGCAGCTCTACGGGATGGCCGTCGGCATCGTCCTCATGTTTTTTCTGGCCTTTTTCGACTATTCCGTCCTGCTCAGGCTCCAGTGGGCCGAATATTTCCTCATGATCGCCCTGCTGGTGCTGGTGGAGCTGTTCGGGGAATCGGTAAACGGGGCAAAACGGTGGCTGGATCTGAAAATAATTCAGTTCCAGCCGTCAGATATTGTAAAAATCCTGTTGATTTTATTTTATGCACAGTTTATTATGAAATACAGAGAGAGATTGAATACGTTCCGCACCCTCTTTTTTGCGGTCTTATTGATAGTCCCTCCTCTCGTCCTCATTTACAGACAGCCGAACCTGTCCACGATGATCCTGATCACCATGCTGTTCTGCATCATTCTCTTTATCGGCGGGCTGAGCTGGAAGATCATCGGCGGCGTGCTGGCAGTGGTCGTGCCCACGCTGCTCATTTTCCTCTCTATCGTCATGCAGGAGGATCAGACGCTGCTGAGGGATTTCCAGCGCAACCGCATCATGGCCTTCTTCGATCCGGAGGCCTATGCGGACAGCACGGCATACCAGCAGCTCAATTCCGTCATCGCCATCGGTTCCGGCCAGCTCTGGGGGAAAGGCCTGAATAACAATGTCATCGCTTCCGTGAAGAACGGAGATTATCTTCCGGAGGCACAGACGGATTTCATCTTTGCGGTCATCGGGGAAGAGCTCGGCTTTATCGGCTCTGTGGCCGTCATTCTTCTCCTCATTTTCATCGTGCTGCGCTGCCTGTCCACGGCCAGGATGGCGAAGGATACGGCGGGCACGGTCATCGCCGGCAGTGTAGGCGCGCTGATCGGCGTTCAGGGGGTCATGAACATCGCGGTCGCCACCATGCTGATGCCCACCACCGGCCAGACGCTTCCCTTTGTCAGCTCCGGCCTGAGCTCTCTTGTGAGCCTGTATATCGGCATCGGCCTCGTCCTGAACGTACGGCTGCAGAGACGGAATCTGTACAATCTATAGGAGAGAAGGTACGATGAATATTGCGTTGATCTCGCATGATGCGAAGAAAAAACTGATGCAGAATTTCTGTATCGCCTACAGGGGGATTCTGAGCAAGCACACGCTGTACGCCACCGGGACCACCGGCCGTCTGATCGAGGATGTCACCAACCTGACGGTCCACAAATATCTGGCGGGCCATCTGGGCGGCATGCAGCAGATCGGTGCCCAGATCGAGCACAACGAGATCGATCTGGTGATTTTCCTGCGCGACCCGCTCACTCCCAAGAACCACGAGCCGGATGTGAGCAACATCAGCAGGCTCTGCGATATGTACAATATTCCGCTGGCCACCAGCCTGGCGACGGCGGAGCTTTTGATCAAGTCCCTGGACAGAGGAGATTTAGAGTGGCGTGAAATGTACAAGTAAGCGGGTGATCGGGGGCCTTTTCGCGGCCGCCGTCCTGTTTCTGACGGGCTGCGGCGAGGAAGGCATTCCGTTCCCCTACGATCCCAATTATGAAGTGTCCGGCTTCCGTACGGTGAGCGAGGACGATTTCGTCACCGCGGAGCCCTTCGCGGCACAGCTCTGTGTGGCCAGCGGGGACGTGAACGTCAACGACGCGGTGGTGGACATGTCCGAGGCGACCGCGGCGGGGCTGTTCGATCTGAACCGCCGCACCGTCCTGTATGCCAAGAACATACACGAACGGCTCGCTCCGGCCAGTCTGACGAAGCTGATGACCGCGGTGGTCGCGCTGAAATACGGCAACCCGGACGATATCATCACGGTTACGGCCGGCGCGCGGGTGACGGAGAGCGGGGCGGTGCTCTGCGGTCTGCAGGAGGGCGATCAGCTCACCCTCAATCAGGCGCTTCATGTGCTGCTGATCCACTCGGCCAACGACGCCGCGCTGGCGATCGCGGAGCATGTGGCCGGCAGCGTGGAGCAGTTCTGCAGCCTGATGAACGAGGAGGCCGCGGCCATCGGCGCCACCAACAGCCATTTTGTCAATCCCAACGGTCTGACCGCGGACGACCACTACGTGACCGCCTACGATATGTATCTCATCTTCAATGAAGCGCTCAAATATGACATGATCAACGAGATCATCAGCATGAGCAGCTACGATACGGTCTATACGGGCGCGGACGGCAGTCAGAAGACCTTTTCCTACATGAACACCAATCAGTATATTTCGGGGGAAGCCAAGGTGCCGGACAATGTGACGGTGATCGGCGGGAAAACCGGGACCACGAGCGCCGCCGGGAACTGTCTGATCCTCCTGGTGCGCGACACGGCGGGAAACCCCTATATCAGCGTGATCCTTCGCTCCAGCCAGCGCGATTATCTGTATGCGGAAATGACGGATCTTCTGGATGAAATCGGGTAAACCTGAAAATAGAGGTTGTTTTTTCGCCGGATATCCACTATAATGATTCTATCGAATTTACAGCAGGAGGGCTTAGCATGATTCAATTAATCGTAGGCGAGAAGGGGAAAGGGAAAACGAAAAGCCTGTTGGACAAGGTCAATGCCGAGATCAAACAGGCGCGCGGCAGCATCGTGTATCTGGACAAGAGCGCGAAGCATATGTACGAGCTGAACAACAGGGTGCGTCTGATCGTCGCTCCCGATTACATGGTCAATTCCAGCGAAGCGTTCCTCGGTTTTGTCAGCGGCATCATTTCCCAGGACCATGACCTGCAGCAGATGTATTTTGACAGCTTTCTGAAGATCGCCTGCCTGGAAGGAGAGGATATCACGCCCGTCGTGCAGCGCCTTTCCAAAATGAGCGAGAAGTTCGGCGTGGATTTCATTCTCAGCGTATCCTGCGATGAGGCCGACCTTTCGGATGAGCTCAAACCGATGATTTCGGTCTCTCTGTGAGAGACGGATCGTTTCTGATGAATCGGAAGCGCAGCAGAATTGCCTGTGAAAGCCCCGGGGATGCCGGGGCTTGTTTTCATGAAGCGGGGATCCTGCGGGCGTATTCCATGGTGCGGAGGGTTTTCATTTGCAGCAGAACAGCAGCGGGAAAATCAGGCAGTATCACAAACCGTTGAATATCAATCTGGGAATGCTCATTTTCGGGGCAATCTTTGTCTACATCATCATCTGTGTGGCCATGTATTTCCTCAACTCCAAACATATCGAGCCCTATACGGTACAGCTCGGTTCGCTTTCCCAGGACAACCTGTATACCGGGATCGCTCTGCGGGACGAGACCGTCGTGAACAGCGCGTATTCCGGCTATCTGAATTATTACGCCAGAGAGGGCGAGCGGCTGGGAAGCGGTCAGCTCGTCTGCACGGTGGATGAGAGCGGGCAGCTCAAGGACATTCTCGGCGAACAGAACGCGGACAATACGGCAATTCCGGAAAGCGATCTGCGCGAGTTGCAGGCGAGCATCGCCGGCTTCTGCTCCGGGTTCGACGAAAGCCGCTTTCAGGACGTTTACAGCTTCAAATACGAAATGGAAGGGACGGTCTTAAAGCTCGCCAACGTCAATGTGCTGGACAACCTTTCCGCCCTGAACGCGGCGTCCAGCGGCCAGCCCATCAATCTCTGCTACACGCCTGTTTCCGGGATCATCGTCTATTCCGTTGACGGTTACGAGACCAAGACGCCGGAGGACATCACGGCGGCGGATTTCGACCGGGAAGGGTACGAACAGTCCCGGTTTCTGGACAATGAACTGATCGCCGCGGGAGATCCGCTCTACAAGCTTTCCACGGATGAGAACTGGTCCATCCTCATTCAGGTGGACCGGGCGACGGCCGCGGAGCTGGAGGAAGCGGAATACGTGAAGGTCCGTTTCCTGAAAAATCTCTGCGAATCCTGGGGCGAGGTCAACATCATCGACCGCGGCGAGGAGGTCTACGCCCAGCTCAAGCTCAACAATTCCATGATAACCTTCGCGGCGGACCGTTTCATCGATATCGAGCTGATCACGGACGTGGAAAGCGGGCTGAAGGTGCCGGTTTCCGCGATCACGAACAAGGAATTTTTCCTCGTCCCCAAAGCGTTCCTGACAAAGGGCGGCAATTCCGGGGAGAACGGCGTGCTGCGCCAGACGGCGGACGAAAACGGCCAGTTGACGACGGAATTCGTGCCGACGCAGATCTATGAGGAAACGGAAGACGACTATTATCTGGACAACTATACGCTGCGCGTGGGCGACCACCTGCTCATGCCGGATTCGGAAGAGGAATATACCATTTCCCGCAGCGCCAGCCTGATCGGCGTCTATAATATCAACAAGGGCTACGCGGATTTCAAGGAAGTGGAAATTCTGCAGCAGAACGACGAATACGCGATCATCCGTTCCAATACGGTCTACGGTCTGAGCGTCTATGACAACATCGTCCTGGACGCGGAGACGGTGAATCTGAACGAGATGGTCTACGAATAGAGCTCCCTGGAAGAGCGGAGAGGACAGGAATACGGGTATGATCCGGGAAAATCTGGAACAGGTAAAGAGCAGGATGACGGCATCCCTGCTGCGGGCGGGACGGCCCGCGGACGCGGCAGAGCTGATCGCCGTGAGCAAGACGAAGCCGGCGGAGCTTCTGATGGAGGCCTACGCGGCCGGCGTCCGGGATTTCGGCGAGAACAGGGTACAGGAGCTGGTGGACAAATACGAGCAGCTTCCCAAGGACATCCGCTGGCACATGATCGGCCATCTGCAGCGCAATAAGGTGAAGTATCTGATCGGCAGGGCCGCTCTGATTCACAGCGTGGATTCTCTGCGCCTCGCGGAGGAAATCAGCAGGGAGGCGGTGAAGCGCGGCGCCGAAATGGACATTCTCATCGAGGTGAACGCGGCCGGCGAGGAGAGCAAATTCGGAACCGGCCTGCGGGAAGCGGCCGAGCTGGTTTGGGCCGCCGCACAGCTTCCGGGGATCCACGTAAAGGGCCTGATGACCGTCGCGCCGCTGACGGACGACCCGGAAAAAAACCGAAAATATTTCCGCGCACTGCGTGAATTATCTGTTGACATTGCGAACAAAAAAGCCGATAATATATCCATGGGCATTTTGTCCATGGGCATGACGGGCGATTATGAGGTCGCTCTGGAGGAGGGTTCCACCTGCGTGCGGGTGGGAACCGGTATTTTCGGCATGCGGAGTGCGGCGGAGATCTGACCGCACCGATTCTGATGTGAGGAGCGTTTGAGAAATGGGAGTAATGGACAAGTTTCTGAATTACATGAAGCTGAACGACGAAGAGGATGACGGTTATTACGACGACGATTACTATGATGACGAGGATGCCGCTCCCGCCGAGAGCAGCAGGTCCAAGATCCGGAGCATCAGCAAGCCAGACGCCGCAGACGAGGAGGACCGCCCCCGCAAATCCACACCCAAGGTGACGCCGATGCGTCCCGCTCCCCGCAAAACCGGAGCCGGCGGCATGGAGGTGTGCGTGATCAAGCCCACCAGCGTGGAGGAAGCCAGAGAGATCACGGAGACGCTGCTGGCGAACCGCACCGTCGTCCTCAACATGGAAGGGCTGGATGTGGACATCGCTCAGCGGATCATCGATTTCACCTCCGGTTCCTGTTACGCGATCAACGGCAACCTGCAGAAGATTTCCCACTTCATTTTCATCATCACGCCCGCCAGCGTGGATATCTCCGGCGACTTTCAGGAGATCCTGAACAGCTCCCTGGAGATGAAGTGAGTTTAAACGGCGCATACTGATACGCATTCTCCTGTCCCGTGCGTAACGGGACAGGAATTTTTGATTCAGGCCCATTTTTCGGGCATCCCTTTTCTGCCCGCCCGGGCCGGAAAACGGAGGAAAGGATGAGGATATGGCGGAAAGAATGACGGTCTCCTATCAGAAAAAGCCCTGCTACGATATCGTGTTCGCGAGGGGCTTTGCGGAGCTGACCGATGAACTGGCAAAAGAGGAAAAGAACCGCTCGCGCAGGGTCTGCATCGTGACGGACAGCAACGTCGGCCCGCTCTATGCGGCGGCGGTATGCGAAGCGCTGGGCGGGATTTTTTCCGTCTGCGAGGTGTTCACCTTCCCGGCGGGAGAGGAGAACAAGACGCTGGAAACCGTCCGCAGGCTCTACGCCTTCCTCATCGACCGCCATTTTGACCGCGGGGACCTGCTCGCCGCCCTGGGCGGCGGCGTGACGGGCGATCTGACCGGCTTCGCGGCGGCCACCTATCTGCGCGGCGTGGATTTCATCCAGCTCCCCACGACGCTTCTGGCGCAGGTGGATTCCAGCATCGGCGGCAAGACGGGTGTGGACTTCGACGCGTACAAAAACATGGTGGGCGCTTTCCATATGCCGAAGCTCGTGTATATGAACCTGGACACCCTGCAGACGCTGGACGCGAGGCAGTATTTTTCCGGCTTCGCGGAGGTGATGAAGCACGGCCTGATCCGGGACAGCCGGTATTACGAATGGCTCGTCGCCCATCTGTACGAGATCTGCGACCGGGATCCGGATACGCTGCCGGAAATGGTAAGGCGAAGCTGTGAGATCAAGCGGAGCGTGGTGGAGAAGGATCCCACGGAGCAGGGCGAGCGGGCGCTTCTGAATCTGGGCCATACGGTAGGACACGCCATCGAAAAGGCCCGCGGCTTTTCCATGCTCCACGGGGAATGCGTGGCGCTTGGCTGCGTGGCGGCCGCCTTTATTTCCTGGAAGCGGGAGCTCATCCCCATGGAAGAATACTATGAGATCCGGGATATGTTCGTCCCCTTCAATCTGCCCATTTCCGCGGATGCGCTGGACGTGGAGCAGATCGTATCCCTCACGAAATCCGACAAGAAAATGCGGGCGGGCCGGATCCGGTTCGTCCTGCTGGAACGGATCGGAAAAGCCGTGCTGGACGATACCGTGACGGAGGACGAGATCCGCGCCGCCGTGGAAGAACTGAACTTTCGGGAAGAGGATTGAAGCCGCGGAGAGAAGAACAAGACGACGGGAGAGGATCAAATTATGGGCCGAAAAAGCAAATGGCTGCTGCTGGATCTGTTCATCGCATTCGCCGGCGTGCTGGCGGATCAGTATACGAAGCATCTGGCGGTGCTGCATCTGAAGGGGCAGCCCGCCGTCGTGCTGATTCCCGGCGTGCTGGAGCTTCGCTATCTGGAAAACCGGGGCGCGGCCTTCGGCGTCCTGCAGAACCAGCGGACGTTCTTCCTCATCAGCACGGTGCTCGTGCTGGCGGCGGCCGCGTTCGTCCTGTACCATATGCCGAAGACCGGAAAATTCCGGCTTCTGCACGTGCTGGGCTCCCTTCTGACGGCGGGCGCGCTGGGCAATTTTCTGGACAGGCTCCGTCTGGATTACGTTGTGGATTTCATCTATATCAGCCTCATCGATTTCCCGATCTTCAACGTGGCGGATATGTTCGTTTCCGTGATCTGTGTGCTGATCCTGATCCTCCTGTTCTGGGGCCCTTATCGGGAGGAGGATTTTTCGTTTCTGAAGGAGGCCGCAGGGAGAAGGATGCACCGGAAATGATATATATCCGCGGACGCGGAGCATGCGGACCGCTGGCGGCGCCTTTTCGGAACGCTGTGCGGCGTCCGGCGGATGTTTGAATGGGGAGCAGCATGGAGACAGACCTGTTTCGGTTTCAGATCACAGCAGAACAGGAAGAGGAGCGGATCGATAAGTGTATGTCCGCGCTTATCGATTCTTTGTCGCGCTCCTTTATCCAGAAGCTGATCCGGGATGGCCAGGTGCTGGTGAACGGCGTGCCCGTGAAGGCGAATTATCGGGTCAGGATGGACGATGATGTGACCTTTTATCTTCCCAAAGTCGTGGAGCCGGACATCCGGCCGCAGGACATCCCCCTGGATATTCTCTATGAGGATGACGACGTGCTGGTGGTCAACAAGCCAAAAGGCATGGTGGTCCATCCGGCGGCCGGGCACTACAGCGATACGCTGGTGAACGCCGTCCTGTTTCACTGTCAGGGAAATCTGTCCGGCATCAACGGCTGTCTGCGCCCCGGCATCGTCCACCGCATTGACCGGGATACCACGGGCTCCGTGCTGATCTGCAAAAACGACAACGCCCACCGGAAGATCGCCGAACAACTGAAGGAGCACACCATCGTGCGCCGTTACCGCGCCATCGTCCACGGCGTGATAAAAGAGGAAGAGGGCAGGGTGGACGTGCCCATCGGACGGGATCTGCATGACCGCAAAAAAATGGCGGCCGGTGTCCGGAACGGCAAGCCCGCCGTCACGCATTACCGCGTCCTGGAACGCTTTCCCGGCTATACCTATATCGAATGCCGTCTGGAGACGGGGCGCACGCACCAGATCCGCGTCCATATGGCCTCTATCGGCCATCCGGTCCTGGGCGACGCCGTCTATGGACCTCATAAATGTCCGTTCCCTCATCTGGAGGGTCAGACGCTCCACGCCATGGACCTGGGCTTCGTGCATCCTGTGTCCGGCCTCTATGTGGAGACCGCGGCGCCCCTGCCGGATTATTTCGAGGCGCTCCTGCACATGCTTCGGGTGTGAGCTTTTTATGACATCGCAAAGAGCCGGACGGCCATTACAGCCGTCCGGCTCTTAAGGTTTAAAGGGATCAGCCGATCGCTTCATATTCGCCTTCCGCGGTCTTTTGAAACAGCGGGAGCTTCTGCAGGAAGATGATGTCCTCACGGGAAGCGGCGTCGCCCTCCGCCAGAACGGCCGCCTTTTTCACCACATCAGCGCCGGCATTATTGACCAGCTTTTCCAGTGCGGAAAGGGATTCGCCCGTGGAGATCACGTCGTCGATCAGACAGATATTTTTGCCGCGGATCTTGTCCGCATCCACACCGTCCAGATATAGGTGCTGTTCGCCCTGCGTTGTGATGGAGTGAACAGAAGCGCTGACTACATCCCGCATGTAGGATTTGGTGCTCTTTCTGGCAACGATGAACTCTTTGAGCCCCAGGCATTTGGAAAGCTCATAGGTCAGCGCAATGCCTTTGGCCTCCGCGGTCACCAAAGCGTCGACCGGGCCGATCTGTTTGGCCAGTTCGGGCGCGCAGGCGGCGATCAGCTCGGTATCGCCCAGAATGACGAAGCTGGCAAAAGCCATGGTATCGTTGATCGCAATAAAGGGAAGCGTGCGTGTCACGCCGCAAAGATTGATCTCATACTGCTTCATGTTTTTGATCCTTTCTGTGCCTGTCCGCTTTTATAAGCCGAGGAATCTTGCGATCACGCCCGCCAGCATTCCCAGGAACGGATTGGTCACGGCGGTGACGACCATCGCGGTGCCGCCCACAGCGGGATTGGCCGCCAGTGCGCCGGGAGCATCCAGAGCCACAGTCTTAAAGATACCCAGCACGAACAAAAATCCCGCGATAGAAGAAGCAGGCACGTATTTGCTGATCTTGGGCAGCAGACCGAAGATCAGGATCAGGCCGATGACCAGCATCATGATAACGCCCGCCCAGACCGGGTGAGGAGCGCTTGCCGTTGCGGAAATAATGGATTCGACCGGAGCGCCGCCGAAGAAGGAGGATGCCATATCCGCCAAAGAGGAGATCACGGTCAGATGATCCACATTGTAGTTGCCGCTCGTCGCCATGCTGGCAGTGATCGATCCGAAGGAAATGTTGGAACCGATGTTTAAGCATACCATGCCCAGCGCGCCCAAAATGACGCTGGAATTGATCGTAAACTTCTGCCGGATGAACTTGTCGTCCACCACGACGATATTGTCTTTGTTCTTTTTGAAGACAGCGCTTGCGATACAGGACGCCACGACGGAGACTACGATGGTATACACCAGGGTATTGCTGCTGTTTCGTGTGAAATAATAGGTGATCAGCGCGGCCGCCAGAGAAACGCCGCCGGAGACGGCATCCTTTTTTACCATGTCAAGCGCCGCTTTTGTCAGGATGATACCGACGCCGGCCATCATGCCGAATGCGATGTCTTCGCCGACAAAGTCAACGATCCTGGTCAAAAGACCGAAGGCACCGATCAGGGCCATGATGACGCCGCCGATAAAGATCATGGCACAGCGCTCGGAACGGTTCTTTCCGGCAGTTCCGGCATAAGTGATCGTCTCCGCCTGGAAGGAAATGGGGGCCACGCTCTGTGTGACCGTATTGCCGACGGCGCCGACGAAGAAGGCCATAGCCGTCGGAATGGAGGCAAAGCCGAAGGTCAGGGCCAAAAGCCCCTGGGGGAGACCGTTTAAAACGACTCCGATGACTGCGAGTAAGTCAGTTAGGATTGTACTCATGCTGTGATTCCTTTCTCGTAAGAGTTTTCGCAGAACAAACTGCGGTCTCAGTATAGCACCATATCCGTCAGCAGACAAGAACACATTTATCTGATTTTTGAAATGCCGAAATGAGCAAATCCCTGAAATTTTCGTTGACAAACCGGAAGGGGTGATGGTAAAATACATTCGTATGCCGCATAACGAGGTATAAGTGTGCCCATCTTTCGAAGTTTTTCTTCAGCGGTGCGGCGCCACCGCAGTTAGCGAGTAACCTCAGTTTTACTGATGGAGACAGGAGGTGTCCGAAATGTACGCAATCATTGCAACAGGCGGAAAACAGTACAAGGTGGCCGAAGGAGACGTTCTCAAGGTTGAGAAGCTCGGCGCGGCGGCCGGTGAGACTGTTACGTTCGATCAGGTGATCGCGGTCAGCGATGAAGGCCTGAAGGTCGGTGCCGACGTGGCGAACGCTACCGTCACCGCGACGGTCGTCGGCGAAGGCAGAGGCAAGAAGGTAATCGTTTACAAGTATAAGAGAAAGACCGGTTACCACAAGAAGGCCGGCCACAGACAGGCATATACGCAGGTGAAGATCGAAAAGATCAATGCCTGACGCTTTTGGACAGGGAATATGACGACGGTTCTGATGAAAAAGACGGCGGGCAGGTATACGGGCTTTACGGTTTCCGGTCATGCCGGCTATGGGCAGGCGGGCCGGGATATCGTGTGCAGTGCCGTTTCGGTGCTGGTCATCAATACCATCAACGCGATGGAATCGCTGGCAGGCGCGCAGATGGAGGTCGCGGCAGACGAGGCGGAGGGCATCATCGATGTCGCCTTTATCCGTCCCGCGAATGAGAAGGCGGTCCTTCTGCTGGACACCATGCTTCTCGGTCTGAACAGCATTCAGAATACGTACGGTAAAAAGTACCTGAAACTGAAATTTGAGGAGGTGTAGACCATGTTAAAACTGAACCTTCAGTTTTTCGCCCACAAGAAGGGTGTCGGCTCTACCAAGAACGGCAGAGATTCCGAATCCAAGCGGCTCGGGGCGAAGCGGGCGGACGGACAGTTTGTGAAAGCCGGCAATATCCTTTACAGACAGCGCGGCACGAAGATCCATCCCGGCATCAATGTCGGCATCGGCGGCGACGATACGCTTTTCGCCAAGGTGGACGGTGTGCTCAGATTTGAAAGAAAAGGCAGAGACAGGAAACAGGCTTCCGTATATCCGGTAGAACAGTGACATGAGGGCCCCAGACAGCGCGTTTGGGGCTTTTCCATTCTGATGCGGCGGGCATGGCCGTGACGGTCCGAAGGGGACTGTTCCGGTATGCTGCCATCGATGCGGCGGCAATTCCGATACGGGGGTTTTATGTTTGCAGACAGGGCCAGAATTTATGTGAGAAGCGGCAGAGGCGGCAACGGGCACGTTTCCTTCCGGCGGGAGAAGTTCGTTCCCGCGGGCGGACCGGACGGCGGCGACGGCGGCCGGGGCGGCGATGTCATTTTCGCCGTGGACGAGGGTCTGAATACGCTGGCAGATTTCCGCCATGTGCAGAAATACAGAGCGGGCGACGGCCAGGAGGGGGACAAGCGCTGCTGCAGGGGAAAGGACGGCGGGGATATTGTGATCCGCGTGCCGGAGGGCACGGTGATCCGGGAGTACCATACGGGAAAGGTCATCGTGGATATGTCCGGCGAAAACCGGCGGGTCACGCTTTTAAAGGGCGGCCGGGGCGGCAACGGCAATCAGCATTACGCCACCAGCACCATGCAGGCGCCCAAATACGCACAGCCGGGACAGCCCGCCAGAGAGCTGGAGCTGCTTCTGGAGCTGAAGGTGATCGCGGACGTCGGCCTGGTTGGCTTTCCGAACGTGGGAAAATCCACGCTGCTAGCGAGGGTTTCCAACGCGCGGCCGAAGATCGCCAATTATCATTTTACCACCCTGAACCCAAACCTGGGCGTGGTGGATCTTCCCGATGCCGGGGGATTCGTCATGGCGGATATTCCCGGGCTGATCGAGGGCGCGTCGGAAGGGATCGGGCTCGGCCATGAATTCCTGCGCCATATCGAACGGACGAAGGTGCTCATCCATGTGGTGGACGCCTCCGGAAGCGAAGGGCGCGACCCGCTGGAGGACATACGCGCCATCGACCGGGAGCTGAAGAATTATCAGGTGGATCTTTCCCGGAAGCCCCAGGTCATCGCCGCCAACAAAATCGACGTGATCCCGGAGGGCGGGGATTCCCCGGTGGAACGGATCCGGGCGGAATTCGAGCCACTGGGCGTTCCGGTATTCCCGATTTCCGCGGTGAGCGGGCAGGGCGTCAGGGAGCTTCTGTACCGGGTGGCGGCTATGCTGAAGGAGACGGACGACCGTCCCGTGGTCTTCGCACAGGAATATTTTCCGGAAGCGGCGATGGCGTTCGCGGACGAGCCCTGCACGGTCCGCTACGACGAGGCGGCGGGGGAATATGTGGTGGAGGGCCCCCGCATCGAAAAGATGCTGGGATATACCAATCTGGATTCGGAAAAGGGCTTTGCGTTTTTCCAGGATTTCCTGAAAAAAACGGGCATCCTGGAGGAGCTGGAGGCGCTGGGGATCCGGGAAGGCGATACGGTCCGGATGTACGGGCTGTCCTTCGAATACTATAAATGATCGATTTGATGACCGCCGGAGCTTCCGCCTGCCGTGCGCAGGGGAGACCGGCGGCGCTGAGGACATTTGCATGAGAAAACTGACAAGCAAGCAGCGGGCCTACCTGATGGGGCTGGCCAGCAACATTGACCCGGTCTTTCAGATCGGAAAAGCGAGCCTGACGCCGGAGGGAACCGCGGCGATCGGAGAGGCGTTCAACACGCGGGAGCTCATCAAGATCTCCGTCCTGAAAAACTGTTTCGACGATCCGGCGGAGCTGGCGCGCATGGTCGCGGAGCGCACGCATTCCACCGTGGTCCAGGTGATCGGAAAAAAGATCGTTCTCTACAAGGAAAGCAAGGACCACAAAAAGATCGAGCTTCCGTCGTGAAGGGCAGGCGCTCCATGGCAAGAATCGGCATTCTGGGCGGGACCTTTAATCCCATCCACAACGGACATCTTCTGCTGGCGGAGGCCGCCGGCGATCTTCTGGCGCTGGATCAGGTGCTCCTGATCCCCAGCGGCTGTTCCTATATGAAGGACCCCGGCGAAATCCTGCCGGGCGGACTGCGCCTTTCCATGGTTCGTCTGGCCGCGGCGGACAATCCCCGTTTCGGGGTATCGGACGTGGAAATCGTCCGGGAAGGCAACTCCTATACCTTCGAGACGCTGGAAATTTTGCGGAAGCGCTGTCCCGGGGCGGAGCTGTTTCACATCGTAGGGGCGGATACGCTGTTCCAGATGGAAAGCTGGAGATATCCCGAACGGATCTTTCACAGCTCCGTCACCGTGGCTGCGGTAAGAGAGGGCTTTGCGGACGGCAGCCTGCAGAAACAGGCGGAGCATCTGAACCAAAAATACGGGGCGCGGATCCGGCTGATCCCGTTTCCGCACATGGAGATCTCCTCCACGGATATCCGGGAACGGGTGCGGACAGGCCGGTCCGTCCGCTATCTGGTGCCGGAGCCCGTCCGGCAGTTCATCCTGCAGAACAATCTGTATCGCTGAAAGGAGCATCCCATGAAAGAGCCAGACCTGAGAAAAATCCGCAGATCCATGGAAAACAAGCTGGATCATAAGCGATACGAGCATACGCTGGGCGTGGCCTATACCGCGGCTTCCCTGGCGATGCGCTACGGGGAGGATATGCAGAAGGCGCTGATGGCGGGGCTGCTGCATGACTGCGCCAAGTGCATGACCAATGAAAAGCGCCTTTCCATCTGCGAAAAATACAATATCGCCATCAGCGAAGCGGAGCGGAAGAACCCGTTTCTGCTGCATGCCAAGGTGGGCAGCTTTCTCGCCATGAAAAAATACGGGGTGGCGGACAAGGATGTGATCAACGCGATCCTGAACCACACGACGGGCAGGCCCGGGATGTCCCTGCTGGAAAAGATCATCTGGATCGCCGATTACATCGAGCCGGGCCGGAAGCAGGCTCCGAATCTGGCGAAAATCCGGCGTCTGGCCTTTGAGGATCTGGACCGGGCGCTCCTGATCGCTCTGGAGGACACGCTGCACTATCTGCACGCGGGCAAAATGGAGATCGATACCATGACACAGAAAACCTATGATTATTACAAGTACGGAGGGAGATTATGACAGCAGCACAGATGACCGGACGCGCGATCGAAGCCCTGGAGGACAAGAAGGCCGAAAACATCAGTCTCATCGATATCAGCGAGGTTTCCGTGCTGGCGGACTATTTTCTCATCGCCAGCGGCAACAACAGAAATCAGGTACAGGCCATGATCGACAGCGTGGAGGAAGCGCTTGGCAGGGCCGGCGTTTCTCCCAGACATGTGGAAGGGTATCAGACGGGGAACTGGGTCCTGATGGATTACGGGGACCTGATCGTGCACGTTTTTGACCGGCAGAACCGTCTGTTCTATGACCTGGAGCGCATCTGGAGAGACGGGAAGCAGATCCGGGTGGAGGATTTCAGGAAGAATGCGGAACAGGCCGGGGACTGAAGCGGAGAGGGGCCGAAAGGCCGCAGCGCGATAAAAAAGCCGCCATGTGTGCGAAGCTGCATGCACGGCGGCCTTTCTGTTCCCGGAATATTCTTATCTGTAGATGCGGAAGACGCCGAAAACGCGGCCCAGGATCCGGCAGTCGTTCACGATGATGGGCTCCATGGCGTCATTCTCCGGCTGGAGGCGGATGTGACCGTTCTCCTTATAAAAGGTCTTGACCGTGGCGGAATCGTCGATCAGGGCCACCACCATCTGGCCGTTGCGCGCCTCGCGGCAGCTCTGTACGAAAATCTGGTCGCCGTCATGAATGCCGGCATTGATCATGGATTCGCCGCGCACCTTCAGGATGAAGCTGGGCTCTCCGTTCGGGATCAGCTCCGCGGGAACGGGGAAATAGCTCTCCACATTCTCCTCCGCGAAGATGGGCTGCCCGGCAGCCACATTGCCGATCACGGGAAGGCTGGCGATCTCCGTGCGCACCGCCTGAAAGCTGTCGTCGCAGATCTCAATGGCTCTGGGCTTGGTCGGATCCCGGCGGATATAGCCGTTCTTCTCCAGCGTCTCCAGATGCGAATGCACGGAGGAGGTGGACTTCAGATGGACGGCTTCGCAGATCTCCCGGACCGCGGGCGGATATCCCCTGCGCAGGATCTCATCCTTGATATAATTGAGAATCTCCAGTTGCTTGGCGGTGATCTTTCCCTGTGGCATGGAAACGCTCCTTTCACCGGCACCGGCCGGACTGATCTGTTATCATTCTAGCATACCTCCTCCCGAAAAGCAAACATATATTCCGAAAAAATGTTCGATTTTTCCGTCTTTCCCCTTGACATTCGAAAATATGTTCGATATAATCAAAACAGCGAAGAGAACAAATGTTCGCAACATATGTTTGGACAGAGGGTGAGAGGATGAATTCGGAGAGAAGGAGCAGACTGAACCGCATCAGGAGACAGAGACAGCTTCGCAGGCGCCTGGCGCTCGCGGCGTTTGCCGCCGCTTTTTTTCTGACGGCGGGCGTTTTTGCGTGCGGCGTTACCGTCAGCGCACAGGGCGAAGGAGCGGCGGAGCGGAAGTATTTTACCAGCATCATGATCATGCCGGGGGATACCCTTTCCTCCATCGCCGCGGCGTATGCCGACGGGCATTACGGTTCTGCGGCGGATTATATCGCGGAGGTCTGTGAGACCAACCATATTCTGAATGAGAACGCCATCGAGGCCGGGAGCTATCTGGTGATTCCCTATTATCGCTGAGCCGTTCTGGCGGCCCTTCCGTCAGGATCTGCCGCCTGATTTTCTCCCCTGTCGGGGACAATACCGTTATGTCGGAAAACCAAAGAATTTCTTTAGAAATTCTTTGGTTTTTTCTGTTCTGTTCCGAAAGATTTGATCCTTACAATGATATTGCGGTTTTCCAGGCGAAAGGGTATACTGAACAGGCAGGAGCGACAGCGTCATACGGGAGGAAACGGCAATGGAAAAAAATCACATTCTGATCGTGGAGGATGACGCGGACATCCGGGACGGCGTGGAGATCTATCTGCGCAACCAGGGATACCGCGTATCGAAGGCCGGAGACGGGCTGGAGGGCCTTGCGGCCCTGGAAGGGGAGAAGATCGACCTCGCCATCGTGGACGTCATGATGCCCCGCATGGACGGTATCACGATGATCATGAAAATGCGGGACAGAGGATTCGAGATCCCGATCATCATGCTGTCCGCCAAATCGGAGGAGGTCGATAAGATCATGGGGCTGAACATGGGCGCCGACGACTATATCACCAAGCCGTTTACGCCGCTGGAGCTTCTGGCCCGGGTCAACTCTCAGTTGCGCCGCTACAACCGGTATCAGGAAGCCCTGCTGCAGGCGGAACCGCGAAAGGATACGTATCACGTGATCGGCGGCATTGAACTGAACGAGGAGACGGTGGAGGTATTTGTGGACGGCGCGCCCGTGCGGCTGACGCCCATCGAATTTCGGATCCTCCTGCTCCTGATGAAGAATCCGGGCCGCGTATTCAGCGCGGAGGAGATCTACGAGCGTATCTGGAACGAGAAGGCCGTCAATACGGACACGATCATGGTGCACATCCGGAAGATCCGGGAAAAGATCGAGATCGATCCGAAGAATCCGAAATATCTGAAGGTGGTATGGGGTGTTGGATACAAGATTGAGAAACAGTGAAGCCGAAAAAAGAGCCGGAAGAGACCGCGCTGTCGGGCACGGGTCCGGCACACCTGCCCGGAAAAGCCTGCGCAGGGCCCTGTGCTGCGTGCTGCTGATCACGGTCCTGTTCCTCCTGCTGTTCCCTGTGTTTGAGAAGCAGTCGGACCGAGCCTATGAGGATCCGCTGACCGGGGAGCCCTTCATTTCCCTGCTGTACCGGAGCAACTTCATCCAGTACAAATATCTGCGGGACCGGGCGGATCAGAAAAACTGGTCGTTGGCAGATCTTTTCGTGCAGCCGGAGCTGATCGGGACCTATGATCTGGATGAGAGCATGGCCAGCTTGACGAGATCGTTCGACGTTCCTGCGGACGCGGTGCCGGATTCCGTCTCCCTGCAGAATTATCTGCGAATGGCCCGTGAGGACTCCCTGTCGGAGATCACGGCTTCCCGGGACGCCGTCTCCGAGCTGATCCGGTATCTGGATTATTATGCGGTGGACAGGCGCACCGGCACCGCCATCGGCAACAGCGGCCTGATCGCCGGATATTTTGAAATGGCGGACCGGGAAGGGGATCCGGATGTGCTGCTGGGCTCCTACAGTTGGTTCGTCCGCTTTTCCTATGACGGCTCCGGGAATCTGCAGCATTGCAGCGTGGGCTGCGGAAGCGATCCGGACGCTTTTCTGAAAAAGGTGGAGGCGCTGGGCCACGATCTTTCCTATGCCGATTTCGATGAAAACGGCCGTTCCTATGTGTCCTTTTACAACGCGGAGGCAGAAGAGCAGTATTATTATGAATTCAGCGTGACGGGGCCCGCGGATATGGATATCGTCTACGCCGTCAGCGCGGAGCAGTATGACGACATCTTTACGGTCTCCGGCCTGTATCCGTTCACGGCCAACGGCAGCTATTATTTCATTCCCGACGTCAGGACCGCCAGATATGACAGCTATCTGCACGGCGGCGTGGTGGATATTTATCTCTGTTTCCTGGCGCTGTCGTTCTGTGCCGGCGCGTTCTGCGTATTTCATTTCAACCGCAGGCAAAAGGGCTCTTACGTATACCAGGAGCTCTGGATCTGCAGACTGCCCCCGGAGATCCTGCTCACGGCCGCCGTGATATTGCTGACGCTCACCAGGACCGCGGTGAACCAGATCTGCGATTATCAGCACGGCTGGTTCCTGCAGACGCTCAACGATCATCTGCTGGCGCCGCTCCATCTGAGTTGGCTGCGCTTCTTCCTCCTGACCGGACTGCTGTTTCTCTGTTTCCTTACAGCTTTCACCATTGGGACCGTGCTGACGCAGATGCGTCCCCTGAAGCCCTGGCTGAAGGAGCGGAGCCTGATCTGCCGTTACTGGAACCGGGGCGTGAGCCGGGTCCGGGATTTCTGGCGGGAGATCTCCAGCTTTGACATCGGCACCGACGCCAGCCGGATCACGCGCAGACTGGTTCTGTTGAATTTCGTCCTGCTGTTTTTCATCAGCATGTTCTGGTTCTGGGGCGTCATTCCGCTGGCGCTGTATTCCGTCGCCCTCTATTTCGTGGCGAAGAAATACATCCGGGATGTCCAGGTCAAATATGAAGCCCTGCTGAAGGCGACAGGCACCATCGCCGGCGGCGATTTCGATGTGGCCCTGTCGGAGGATTTCGGCGTGTTCGAGAGCTATAAAAACGAGCTGCGGTCCATCCAGAAGGATTTCAAGCGGGCGGTGGACGAAGAGGTGAAGAGCCAGCGCATGAAGTCGGAGCTGATCACCAACATGTCCCACGATCTCAAGACGCCGCTGACCGCCATCATCACCTATATCAATCTGCTGAAGGAGCCGGGGCTCACGGAGGCGCAGCGGCAGGAATACCTGAACACGCTGGATAAGAAGGCGGTGCGGCTGAAGGTGCTGATCGAGGATCTGTTTGAAATAAGCAAGGCCAGCACCGACAATGTCACGCTGCATTACGAGCGCGTGGATGTGGGAAATCTGCTGCGGCAGGTCTGGCTGGAATACGAGGACCGTTTTGAAGAAAACGATCTCCAGGTCAAATTCATCCTGCCGGAGCAGAAGGTCTATCTGACGCTGGATCCCCAGAAGACCTTCCGCATCATCGAAAATCTCTACATCAATGTGATCAAATACGCGCTCCCCGCCACCCGGGTCTATGTGACGCTAAAGGATCTGGAACAAGAAGCGGAGATCGAGATCAAAAACATTTCCAAAACGGAGCTTCTGGTGGCGCCGGAAGAGCTGACGGAACGTTTCGTGCGCGGGGACGGTTCCCGCAACACGGAGGGCAGCGGCCTGGGGCTCGCCATCGCCAAGAGCTTTACGGAGCTGCAGCACGGCAGCTTCCGCATCCTGCTGGATGGAGATCTGTTCAAGGTGGTCCTGCGGTTTTGACGTACGGCGGCGCCGGCGCAGGAGGCGTGAGCGGCAGCCGGATCTTTGCGCGGCACGGGAACAGCGTTTTCTCTGCATCCCTGGCGTGCGCGGCGCAGGGAACGAACGCATTCCCGCTGTGCCGCGCATGGCTTTATCAGGCGCAAAAAAGCTGCGGTTCCTTACGGCTCCCGCAGCTTTACTGTTTTCGCGGCCCTGCGCTTGTTGTAATCCTGCATGGCCGCATAGTGCTTCCTGGTGGTATTGACATCCTTGTGTCCCAGCACATCGGCCACCAGATAGATGTCTCCGGTCTCCTGATAGAGGTTGCTGCCGTAGGTGCTGCGAAGCTTATGCGGCGTGATCTTCTTGGTGGTGGTGACCAGAGAGGTATATTTTTTCACCAGATTCTCCACGCTGCGGACAGCCATGCGGCGGTTCTGCAGAGACAGGAAAAACGCGTTCTCGTGGCCCTCCGCGGGGACGATGTGCTTTCGCTCCTCCAGATAGGAGCGCAGCGCCGCCTCCACCTCCTCCCCGAAATACACCACGTCCTCGTAACCGCCCTTGCGGTAAACCTTGATCGCCAGATTGTCGAAGTCCACATCGTTCAGATCCAGGCCAACGCACTCCGAAACCCGGATGCCGGTCCCCAGAAGCAGCGTGAGCAGAGCCAGATCCCGCACCCTGGTCTTTTCATGGAATTTGAGCTGGCTTTTGGTCATTTTCGTGCCGGCCTCCACCTGATCCAGCAGGACGGCCACCTCGTTGGGATCCATCCGGACGATCTCTTTTTCGTGAAGCTTCGGCAGCGGAACCTTTTCCGCCACGTTGGCCTGCGCCTTGCCGTTCTGGAAATAGTAGTCGTAAAAGGTGCGCAGGGAAGCCAGCTTGCGCCGCTTTCCCCGGTCGTTGTTGGTGAATTCCCCGCCGTCCTTTTCATAGAGGGAGAGAAATTCCACATATTCTTCGATGTCGGCCTTTTCGATCCGATTCAGCACGTCCACCGTGATCTCCCGGACCGGGACGTTCCGGTATAGCGGGTTTCGCTGGCGCAGGAACTCGAAAAACACGCCCAGATCGTAGGCATAGGCGATCCGCGTCCGGGACTCCGTGATGTCCGAGATGGCCTGAAAAAATTCCCGGCAGAAGGGCGGAAGCTGGTCCGTCAGCTCCCGGAGGCGAAGGGTGTTGTTCCGATTTACCGTTTCATGATAGCTTTTACTGGTCGCCATGCTCTTTTTCTTCCCTTTCTGTGCGCGGGCACCGGCCCCCGCACGGCATCTGGCCGGGCGCCGTCCAGCCGGGGAGACCGCCGGTGCGGATCGCTGTGAACATGCGGTCCGCGACGCCGGGATTTTCCTGATTCAGCCTTTTCAGGAGCTGCTTGACATATTCCCGCTTCGTATTGCCGTCCGCGGGGCAGGGGCTTTTCACGACGGGAACGGAATGCTTATTGACAAAATCGATGATATCCGCCTCCTTCATGTACAGAAGGGGCCGGATCACGGTCAGCTCCGTCCGGTCCAGCCAGGTCACCGGGGAGAAGGTATGAAACCGCCCCTCGAAGATCAGGGAGAGGAGCATGGTTTCCACCACATCGTCCCTGTGATGCGCGTAAGCCACCTTGTTGCAGCCCGCGGCCCGGATCGCGTTGTTGAGGGCCCCTTTGCGCATCTTCGCGCAGAGCGCGCAGGGATTGGTTTCCTTTCGCTGCTCGAAGACGATATCCGCGATTTCCGTGCGCACGACGGTATAGGGGACGCCAAGGCCGGCGCACAGAGCCTCTATTTTGCTCAGATCCAGGTTCTGAAAGCCCAGATCGACCGTAACCGCATGAATGGAAAACGGATGCGGATAAAAGCGTTCCAGCGCGTTCAGGGCATAGAGCATGGTGAGAGAGTCCTTGCCGCCGGAAATCCCCACCGCGATGCGGTCTCCGTCCCGGATCATCTGATAATCGTCCACCGCCCGGCGAACGTGGCTCAAGACCTGCTGTAAATCCATAAAAAACCTCTTCCCTTTTGTATGCTGATAATAGTATACTATTTTATGATGGAAATTTCATCAAAAACATTCGGAAAATATACCCGGGGAGATCCCGGATCGGTTTCAGGACATTCGGAGCACGAAAGAAGGAGGCATTTGCGCTATGAAGTTCCGCTGGGAAAAGAAGTATCTGTACTGGGGCGTGACGGCCCTTCTGGTCATCATCGGCGGCATCAGCTTTTATTATCTGCTGTTTCACGGCGGTTCCTTCCGGTCCAATCTGGTCGCCCTTTTGGATATCGCAGCGCCCATCATCGACGGCCTCGTCCTGGCCTACCTCATGTGGCCGATCCTTCATTTTATCGAGCGGCGGATGCTTTATCCCGTCCGGGATTTCCTGATCCGAAAATTTCCCGGCCTTTCCTCCGGCGAAAAGCATATGACTCATATCTGCCGCGGCGTGGGAATCCTGATGACGCTGACCTTTGTGAGCGTCTTGATCTATGGCTTTTTCCAGGTGGTCATTCCGCAGATCATCGCCAGCATTTCCAGCATCATCAAACAACTGCCGGAATACTTCAGGAACCTGACGAACTGGCTGGACGAGATCCTTTCCAGCAATCCCAATCTCGAAAAGGCGGCGGGAGATATGATCACATCCTATTCCGGCACCTTTTATGACTGGCTGAACAATACGCTCATCCCGCGGATGAACACGCTGGTACGCACGGTATCCGCGAGCATGATCAATCTCGCCAAATTTCTCTGGGATCTTGTGATCGGTCTGATCATCTCCATTTATCTGCTCTCCAGCAAGGAAAAATTTCAGGGACAAGCAAAAAAAACGGTCTATGCGCTGCTGGATGTCAACCGGGCCAACGCGCTGACGGACAATGCGCGGCTGATCGACCGCACCTTCGGCGGCTTTATCAACGGCAAGCTTCTGGATTCCTTCCTCATCGGCGTAATTTCCTTTATATGCGTCAGCCTTCTGAAGTTTCCGTATCCGATGCTGTTAAGCTTCATCATTGGCGTCACGAACATCATTCCTTTCTTCGGCCCGTTCATCGGCGCGGTCCCCTGCGCGCTGCTGATCCTGATGGTCAATCCGATGCAGGCGCTGTATTTCGTGATTTTCATTTTCGTTTTGCAGCAGTTTGACGGGAATATTCTCGGGCCCAGGATCCTGGGGAATTCCACCGGTCTGACCGGCTTCTGGGTTATTTTTTCCATCACCCTGTTCAGCGGCCTGCTGGGCGTAGCCGGTATGATCCTGGGGGTTCCCGTTTTCGCCGTGTTCTATACCCTGGTACGCCGCAGGATCAACGGCAATCTGAAGCGCAAGGGCATGCCCGTGGAGATAAAAGCGTATGAAACGCTCCTGAAGGTGGATAAAAAGACCGGTCAGATCATCTCGTTTGGCGAGGAGGAGAGGGCAGAGGCCGTGGAAACCGTCCGTCGGAAGCCGAAAGAAAAAGCCGGACGCGCGCCGCTTCCCGCGGAAAAGGAAAGGACGGCGGAACAAACGCCCGCGGCCGATAAGAGAACGGAATCCAGGAAAGCGGAATCCGTAAAAGAGGTCTCCGCCGGAAGGACGAACCGGCAGAACTGAACCGGAAAGAAGCTTTGTTTCATGCCGTCGATTTGTTAATTATTTAACAATACAAAAAACGGCAGAAGAGTGCGGACTGGCGAAGGAAAAACCTGTTTTTTGCCCGTTTTTCACAGAATCGGAGGAAGAAGTCATGCGATTTGTCATTCAGCGCGTCCTGCGGGCCCGGGTGGACATCGAAGGCAAGACCGTTTCCGAAATTGACCGGGGACTGCTGGTTCTCGTCGGCATCTGCGGCACGGATACCCGGAACGATGCGGACAAGATGGCCAAAAAGCTGATCGGCCTGCGCATTTTTGAGGATGCGCAGGGGAAAACCAATCTGGCCTTAAAGGACGTGGAGGGTCAGCTTCTCATCGTTTCCCAGTTCACGCTGCACGCCGACTGCAGAAAGGGAAACCGGCCGTCCTTTGTTCGAGCCGGTTCTCCGCAGCATGCCGAAGAACTTTATGATCATATTATAGATTTCTGCAAAAAAGAAATTCCCGTCGTGAACACCGGCGTATTCGGCGCCGATATGAAGATCTCGCTGGTCAATGACGGTCCCTTTACGATCGTTCTGGATTCCGCAGAGTTGTAACGGCCCGGAAAAGAAATGAGCCTGCGTTCCGCATCGAAAGCGGTTCGCAGGCCCTTATTCTCATATGAACTATTCGTTAAACTATGCTTTTGCGCATAGTTATATGTCTCCGCGTCCAACGAAAACCGCTGCTGTCCCGCCGCGCGTCGGTTTCCGGAAGCGAACGTCCGGGCCGCCGTCCATGGAAGCTTCGCGAAGCGCCGTCAGGCAGAGGAACGGACCGAAAGCCGGAAATGCCGCGGACCGGAACCGGCAGACATTCATTTCCCGCGTTTTTCGAAGTCCTCAACGATCTGGACGATCAGCTTCACCGTGCCTTCCTCGCCCAGAACAGAGCTGCTCAGACAGAAATCGTAGCTGTCCGCCCGTCCCCATTTCTTGGAGGTATAATAATTGTAATAGCTCTGGCGCTGCTTATCCTTCTTCACGCACATATCCCGCGCCTTCTCCTCGCTCAGATCGTAGCGCTGCATGATCCGCCGCACCTTGGACTCCTCGTCGCCGTAAATGAACAGATGGATGCAGTTCTTAAAATCGTGAAGCGCATAATCCGCACAGCGGCCGACGATGACGCAGGGGCCCTCCGACGCGATGTTCTTGATCGTATCGAACTGGGCCAGGAACACCTTGTGGCTGATGGGCATATCCATAAAGGATGACGCGTTGTATCCGAAGGAATAGGTATCCATCACCAGATTGTAAAGGAAGGAATTGGTGGGCCGTTCATCGTGGTTCTTGATCATTTCCTCACAGAAGCCGCTTTCCTTGGCAGCCCGCGTCAGCAGCTCCTTATCGTAATACGGAATGCCGAAATACTGCGCGACCTTCTCTCCGATCTCCCTGCCGCCTGAACCGAACTGCCGTCCTATCGTAATGATCGTATTCATACTGCCATCCCCTTTCTTGTTTGGATCACACTGCCGCCCCTCATTGCTGTCGCAATGTTATTATATTGTTATTATATACAACACCATACGCCATTTCAACCTTTTTTTGTAAAAGATATACAGGACCATCTCCACAGACTAAACGCCGCAGGGCCTTGTCTCCGATGCTGGATTCCATTTTCCCGGACCGTTAGAAAAACGCCGGTACTTAGCGAAGCAAGTCCGTTAGGACGAAGCTGAGCTTAGCACCGCTGCGTTTTTCTCGAGCGCGAGCGTGTCCGGAAAAGGAATCCAGCAGCGGAGACAAGGCCCTGCGGCGTTTGGACATATTACGCTAAGGACATAAGCTGTTCCGGTCCGATCCCGGCGGCGAAATAAAAGGCCGCGATCTGGGAACGGGAGGAAAACTCCTCCGTGCGCAGCAGCTCCCTCACCTCCTGCCGCGTATAAAAGCGCGCCCGGATCTGTTCATTGTCCGAGGTGTGATCCGCGAATTCGCCCTCCGCCTCCACGAAAGCGATATGCGTCCTGGTATCGGAAAAGCCCACCGCGGAAAAGGAAGGCGGCAGGAGCGCGATCAGGCGTTTCACGCGCAGTCCCGTCTCCTCATACAGTTCTCTGCGGATGCACTGCTCTATGCTCTCTCCCGCCTCCGTCATCCCGGCGCACAGATTGAAGATCTCCCGATTGATGCTCAGGCGGAATTCCCGCAGCAGAAGCATCCTGTCCCCCTGAAAGGCGACGACGGACACGCCGCTGACGTGGCGGCCCACATCCTCCGGCGCGTTCAGCTCCTTCCGGCTGACGATCTCGTAGGTTTTGAGCTTCCCCACCTTATTCTCATAGAACAGCTCGTAATTTTTCAGATATTTGCCGTCCCGCACCTTTTTCAGTCCCAGAAATTTCATGCTTTCCTCCCTGCCGCGGCCGTTTTCTCCGGTTGTTCCGGCATCTTAAGCTGCTCTGCCAGCGGACGCCGGAGCTTCTTGCGGGTGATCTCCACCAGCCCGAGAGGCGTCATATCCACCACCTGTACCGGCACCGGGTCCCGGCTGCAGAGACGTCTCAGCAGGGCCAGAAGCTCCTTTTGGGATTCCTCCCGTTCCATATTGATGAAATCCACCAGGATGATGCCCGAAAGGCACCGCAGACGAAGCTGTCTGGCGACTTCCTCGGCCGCCTCCGCGTTGATCTTCCAAAAGGTCTCTTCCGTGGGCTTTTTTCCCGTATATTTTCCGGTGTTCACGTCTATGACCGTCAGCGCTTCCGTGGGCTCGATCACCAGATAACCGCCGGACTTCAGCCACACCCTGGGCGAAAGGGCCTCCTCCAGCTTCCCGGACAGCCCGTAAAGGACAGTCAGGGACAGAGAGGGATCCCGGTAACACTCCAGAGACGAAGACCTGTCCGGCTGCAGCCAGCCCGCCACAGCCGTATACACCGCCATATCATCAGTGACGATCTTATCCGGCCTGCCGCGCCTGCCGGATTCCTCCAGCACGGCCAGATAGTCCGGCAGCCCCTCGGACAGCAGGGAAAATACCGTCCTGGTCCTGCCGATCTCCAGGATGCGGGCCGCCTTTTGCAGAATCGTTTCCGCGTCCGCCCGAAGCCGTTCCGCCTCCTCCGCCTGTGCGGCCTGCGTCCGCACCACCAGCGTCAGGCCATCCGGCACCGAAACCGCCGCCAGCGCCTCTCTGATCCGGCTCCTGTCCTCCGCCGACAGCTTATGGGAATACCGGATGCCGCCGCTCTCCCCGACGGAAACGGCGAACAGGCGGCCCGACACGGAAAGACTCGCGGAAAGCACGGGGGTTTTGGTCTTCACCGCATCCTTCTGCACCTGCACCAGCACTTCATCTCCGGCCAGCAGCCGCCCGTCCCCGGCGCGGTTGGTCAGGATCGGATGCCTGGCATCCGACAGCGGCAGAAAGCAGGTCTGTCCGCCCGCAATCTCCACAAAAGCGGCGTCGATGCTTTTCAGCACATTTTTCACTTTTCCCACATAAATATTGCCCAGCAGAGAGCCGCCCTGCAGAAAAGGAAAAACCTCCGTCAGCCGCCCGTCCTCCAGCCAGAAGCCGAACAGTGCCCGGTTCGCCCCGGCCTCGCCGGGATCCTGTGACGCCCTGCCGGAAGCTCCCGCCGCGGAAGCCGCCACCTGCCTGCCGGAAGCACCATGCCGGAACAGAAACGGCCCCGGCGCAGCGCCTGTGATCACATATGTCGTACTCAAAACGCTTCTCCCACCTCGTCCAGCGGGATCAGGCCCGCCGCTTCCCCGGAACGGGTATAGATTTCCAGCCGGATGATCTGAAAGGCATTTTCCGGCTCGGACGCGCCCGCAAACCGCAGGAACTGCTCCGTCACAACAGAAGGGCGGATATTGCCCGCGCTGCTGGCATCCACGGTGAATACCAGCGCGCCGTCCTCAACGCCCAGCGAATAGATCCCGGGACGGATATTGACTTCAGCGGTTCCCCGCTTCGTCTCCTTCCGGATCAGAATTTCCTCCTGATCGAGGAACGCTATGCATTGACCGGCACAGTCATCAAAGCTCCGGCCTCGGTCCCGGAAAACAACCGCATAGGAGGCGGCGGCCACGCTGGCCATGGCGTTGCCCGCCGTCTTCGGCAGCGCTTTTACGGAAAGGATGTCGATGCCATAGGGACAGGCATCCTGCAGACGGCGCTTCATGTCCTGTGCGCCCTGCTGGGAATTCACTTCGATGTCCATGTATTCCCCCAGACTGCACAGCCCCACGCCCAGAGGCGCTGCGAAGGTCATCACCTGATGGGGCGAAAAGCCGGCGGAATAGGCCACGTCGATGCCCGCCCTGCGGATGGCCTTCTGAAAGAAACGCATGATATCCAGATGGCCGATGAAGCGCAGCGGCCCGTATTTTGAAAATTTGATGCGGATCTTCATACCGGGCCTCCTTTTCTTTCAAAGCAGACGCCTCCGCCGAACCGGGCCGCGCCGCAGCCCTGACATTCCACGCGGCAGTTGGGCGTCGTCTCTTCCCGCTGCGCCCGCTCCCATTCCCGCCAGAGAAATTCTTTCTTTACGCCGCAGTCCAGGAAATCCCAGGGAAGGATCTCGTCCTTTTGCCGCTCTCTGGTCGTATAAAAGCCGAGATCCAGCCCGCACTGCGCGAAGGCTTCCAGCCAGAGCCCATATTGGAAACGCTCGCCCCAGGCGTCGTACAGACAGCCCTTTTGATAGGCCGCCAGGATCACATCCGCCACTCTCCTGTCCCCTCGGGCCAGCACGCCCTCCAGCACGCTGACGTCGGCCTCATGCCAGTTGTATTTGATCCGCTTCTGGTTGAGCTGTTCCCGCACGGACTGCTTGGTCAGCGCGGCCTTCTCCAGGAATTCCTCTTTCGTGCACATGCCGGCCCACTGAAAGGGCGTAAAGGGCTTTGGGATAAAAAAGGAGGTGCTGGCCACGATCTGCACCGGGCCGTTCCGCTTCTCCTTCGGCACCGTCTCGTAATACAGCGCCGCGATTTTGTTGCACAGCGCCGCGATCCCACGAATATCCTCTTCGGTCTCCGTGGGCAGCCCCAGCATGAAATAGAGCTTCACCCGACTCCAGCCCCCTTCGAAGGCCAGCGCCGCGCCGTGCAGGATATCCTCCTCGGTCAGCCCCTTGTTGATCACGTTCCGCAGGCGCTGACTTCCCGCCTCCGGCGCGAAGGTCAGACTGCTCTTCTTCACATCCTGCACCTTTCCCATCACATCCAGGGAAAAGGCGTCGATGCGCAGGGACGGCAGGGAAATGTTCACTTTTTTCTCCCGGCAGGTTTCCATCAGGAAATCCACCAGCTCCTCCAGCCGGGAATAATCGCTGGAGCTTAAGGAATTCAGGGAAATCTCCTCCTGACCGGTCTGCTCCAGCATGGCGATCGCGTATTCCTTCAGAGATTCCAGGCTCTTTTCCCGCACTGGGCGGTAGATCTGCCCCGCCTGGCAGAAACGGCAGCCCCGGATGCAGCCCCGCTGGATCTCCAGAACCACCCGATCCTGCGTCACCTTGATATAGGGGACCAGCGGTTTGGCGGGATAGGGAACATGATCCAGATCCATGACCACCTCCTTGCGGATGACTGCCGGGACGCCTTCCTGCGTGGGGACGAAGGAAGCGATGGTTCCGTCCGCGTGATAGGCGACGGCATAGAGGGAAGGCACATAGATACCGGGGACCTCCCGCGCGGCCCGGAGCAAAAACGCCTGCCGTCCGCCGCCTGCCGCCCGGTTTTCTTTGTAGAAATCCAGAAGCTGCCGGTAGGCGGTCTCCCCTTCCCCGATGTAGAACAGGTCAAAAAAGGGCGCGATGGGCTCCGGATTGTAGGCGCAGGGACCGCCGCCGATGACGATGGGTACGTCCTCTCCCCTGTCCGCGGCCAGCAGCGGAATGCCGGACAGATCCAGCACCTGCAGGATGTTGGTATAGCACATTTCATATTGGAGGGTGATGCCCAGAAAATCGAAGTTCCGGACGGGCTCCTGGGACTCCAGCGCAAAAAGCGGGATCTTCCGCTCCCGCATGATCCGGTCCAGGTCCACCCAGGGCGAATAAACCCTCTCGCACCAGACGTCCTCATACCGGTTGAACATATCGTAAAGGATCTGGATGCCTAAGTGGGACATGCCGATCTCATAGACATCCGGAAAGCACATGGCGAACCGCACGGCCACGCTGCGCTTGTCCTTGATGACGGCGTTGATCTCCCCGCCGATGTATCGGGCCGGTTTTTCCACGGACATCAGGATGTCGTCGGACAGAGCCAGCCTGTTTTCAAAATCAGGTAACTGCATGAATCTCCTCTCGCTTCTGCAAATTCGTATTCGGTGAACGCTGATGCTATTATAGCAAAGAAATCAAAAAAAGCCCACCATTTCTTTGCCGAAATCCTTTTTCATGCATGAACCGCGGGCTTTTCCAATAAGATATAGCAGGTATTTTTATCGTGCGAGACATGTGGATTAACATAATATTATTATGTAAATCCATATCGTTTGAATTGTCAATCGTAGGAATGATCAAGATTGTCAAACGGCGGATGCCGCATTTTACAAATTGTCAAAACGGCGGACGCCGCCTTTTACAAAAACGGAGGGAACCGATATGACCGAACTGGAGCGCAGACTGAAGCTGACCCGATTCCTGCGGGAAGAAAACGCGGAGAACCGGGTCAGAATGAAGAACCGGGAAGAGATCCTGTACGGCAGCGGAAAACCGCTGGATCCCCAGGAGCTTCCGCTGGTCTATGAGGGCTATCTGAACGAGACAGGATATATGCCGGACGCGCCCTCTCCTGCCCGCTCCGGCTTCCGTCTCCGGGCTGCGCTGGCCCTGCTTCTGCTGGGGCTTGTGGTCTACACGGACCAAAAAGGGACGAACATCGCCGGACAGAACGTGAGCACTCTAATCAGACAGCAACTCTCCGTCTCCATGGAGGATAAACTGCTGGAATTTGCGGAGGGGTGGCAAAGGTTGAGTGGGCGATAGAGGGGGATTCCTTTGGCTGTATATAATATGGAATTTTTTTAAAGTTTCGCTAAAGCCGCATTTTTTACAGACATCACAAAGCTATTGGATTCCATGGCCCTGGTTTTCAATATAACCGGCACGATAAAATGCTTTTGCTATATCTGGATTGTGTTGAATTGCCGTATCCAGCGTTATCCACGATTGCCTGTTTTTTCCCGACACTTTTATTTCTTCAAGCGAAAAAAGCTCCTTTATCTCAATTAATGTCGCATATACACTAAAATTCTTTCTTGCCCAGAATTCCTCACTCCCGCATATTCGATTATTATAATGTTTCCTAAGGTCTAATATTTTTTGAGGATCTAATTGATCAAAAGAAAGAATTTCTCCCGCCTCAAAGACTGCTCTAATTTCACCTCCACTTTGCTTCAGGAAAATAATATCTTTTCTTTCGACTTTTTCAAACGGAGAGATTCTTTTTTTGCTGAATCTTGATTCTATCGTTTTTTCCCCATTGAGTATATAAGATAAAAAAGGTTCTACCATTATTGCCACATGTATTTTCCCATAATCTTTTGTAAGTACTTTTTTTATCCAATATGTATTTTCTCTATTAATTATTTGATTTATAAAATTCATATAAATATCATAATCATTCATCAGTTCTTCCGTATTCTCTTTTCTTTATCAATATTTTGCCAATTCAAAAAACATGAGGAAAAGATAATATTCATATTATCCAGCTTTTTAAGAGGAAAGCGCAGCGGTTAACCAAGGAAGGATTTGATCTTTTCTCCATCGGCATAGCCTTTGTCATAAAGCCGTTTCATGTTTGCCGGATCACGGGACAGCGTACTGACGCCGCAGGTGTCATCCGGCGCAACGATCAGCGCCTTTCCCTGTTTTGCATATTCCTGTGCCAGCGCAACGCCCTCATTGTATCGGTTTGCCCTCTGCCGCAGCCTATCCGCCGCATTGGGATATCTTCTGCGAATCAGGGCGGCCAGCTTTTCATCCCGCCCGGAGGTTCGAAGAACATTTTCCGGCCTTGTGAGCAATACAACGATGCGGCCGCATCCGGAGGCAAACGCTTTTTCCAGGGGAAGCGGATCGACGATCGCTCCGTCATAATATGGCGTCCCCTGAATGAAATAGGGCCTGCAGACAAAAGGAATCGACGAGGACGCTTTAAACGCGCTGTAATCATCCTGCCGGATATCCCGCTTATCAAAATACTTTGCCTCCCCGGTTTCGGCATTCGCCGCGACCACGATGAATTCCGTCGGATTCTTCCTCAGAGCATCATAGTCAAGCGGATATTCCCCGCCGTGATCGCTGAGTGTGCTGTAGACATAGTCCATATCGATAAAGGATCTTTTTCGTATGAAATTTCCCACACTCGCGTACTGCTTTCTGAGTCCGTATTCCGTATAAAAGGTAAAATTGCGTCCCCTTTGACCGGCGATAAAGGAAGCGAGATTCGCGCTCCCGGCCGATACGCCGATCCCAAGGTCAAATTGAATCTTCTGATCCAGACAGTAGTCCAGCACTCCGCAGGCATAAATTCCCCGGAATCCGCCGCCTACATCTATAATACCTGTTTTCACAGTACACCGCCTCCGCATCCGTTCCGTCTTACAGGAACAACTCGTTTTCTTTTCTGACCGAGCAGGCTTTTTTGATCGCCAGGGCCGCTGCGGAAACCATCAGCCCGTTGACATTCCGTGCGTTTTGCGGACACAGCTTCATGCAGCGCATACAGGAGATGCACTTTTTAGAGTCCGCCGTAAATTGGACGGGATCGATCGCCTGAACAGGACACGTTTGCGCACATAACCCGCATTTTACGCAGGACTTATCCGGCTTCGGCACAAGACCCGCGCCGCCCGCTTTTTTATAGGGACGGCTGCCCGGTATGGCGAAGACGGCCCCTGTTTTTTCTGCGATCCGGTCAGCGAAATCCGCCAACTGCTTCCGATCCGCCTCATCCGGTCTGCCTGCGGCATACTGCGGCATGATCGAATGCTCGGCGACAGCGGAGATCGCCGCCGTCACCTGAAAGCCGCATTCCTTCGCGGCGTCTTCCATTTCCACGAGTGTATCCTCATATGCCCGGTTTCCATAGACACAGACAAGGACACAACGCGCTCCGTTCCCATGAATTTTCTGAAGCCGCTCGATCGCCGCGGCGGGCGCACGTCCGCCGAAGGACGGCATGGCGATCACGACCATATCCTGCCCGGTGATCCCGCATTTGCTGAAGTCTGTCTTTGCGTCGCTCAGATCGATCTTTGCCGGGGTGTCGTCCCAGTGTTTTCCGATGATATCGGCGACTTTTTCCGTGCCTCCCGTGGGACTGAATACGATCTCTGTTACGTTCATGAAAAATCCTCCCTGATGTTTTATGAAATAAAATGTTCAGCAGCCTGAACGATGCACTTAGAGCCTTTTTTGCATCAGGCTGATACAGTCGGCCAGCGTTTTCTCCGCAAGTGCGCGGGAAAAGGTATCTTCTATCTCCGTGAACATATCGGTCAGAACCGGTTTGATATGCCGCCCGACGATACATTCGTCACTCGGATTCTGATGAAGGTCAAAAATACGGGGCGTTTCCGTTTCATTGACCGCCTGATAAATCTGAAGGAGCGTCAGATCCTCCGCTTTCGGTTTTAAGGTGAAGCCGCTGACGCCGCGGCGGCCTTCCACGATGTCCTTTTTCTTGAGCAGGCCGATGATCTTCCGAATGTAGCTGGCGTTGGTCCCGACACTGGCGGCGATTTCCTCCGAAGTGAGGGGCCTCACGGATTCGGAAATCAGGATCAGCGTATGAATGGCGGAAGAAAATCTGGTATCCATCAGCGATCCCCCTCATAGGTCACGATATATTCCGTCTGATCGTCCGTTCCCAGTCCCGGATCTTCTGCGGCAAAACGCCCGATGGCCCCGGCTTCCTTTAATGCCAGATCAAAATGAGCGAGAGCAATCCCGATATCTACTTTCTGGATATCCCCGAGCGGATTGTTTTGCATGGCTTTTGTCTTTTTTTCATAGAAATGCACCCTGTCCCCGCAGACTACCGCTCTCCAGGGCTGCCTGTTTCCGGCAGAAGGAGCAAGCCGGGTCATTTCCAGCGCATCCCGAAAGATACCGGCTCTTTCCGGGCTTAAGCTCTGCGCAAAGGAATTTTCAAAAAAGAGGGTATCAAAGGGCAGACGCTCATCGGCTCGGATTCCTTTTCGCATCAGCTTTTCCCGGACGGACTGCTTTTTGGCAGGATAACCGATGGGACTCGCAACCGGCATGACCTCCGTGTCCCTGACATCCATCGCTTTTTCAAAGGCGCTGCGGCTGATCGTTGCGGCGAGCATTACCGTACCGATCCCCACCGACTCCGCAAACAGGCAGAATTTTTCAAAGCTGTATCCACAGGCGATTTCAGACTGCGGAACACGGCTGACCTTCGCGGCAACATAGGTATCCGCTCCGATGATCACGGAGCTGGACAGGCCGTATTCTTTCGCTTCGAGAACCCGGAACTCGATCGGAATGTGAAATGGATTGTCCACAGTTTTGAGAAACGCATCCAGCTTCTGTCTGTCTTCAGAACGAAGAGGCGCCCCGCCGAAGGTTCTCACGCTTCTTCTGCTGCGGATCAAGTCCTTCACGGAAGTATTCATGATAACTGTGCCTCTTTCTTGTATAAGTATCTGATACAAGTACTTTATACACAAAAATAAAAAGGATGTCAATAGATTCAAAGAAAAAACCGGGAGGAGATCCGCGCACCGGCGCCCTCTCCCCATTTATTTTTCGTTTTCCGTGTTTCCATCAAACATCCACAATTCCGGCATTTCGAGAACCTTTCTTGTAATGGCAGACAGCTTATATCCGTAAACTTCCAGATCATCACAAGTCGAGCCGCTGTAAGTCCATTTTTCTCCATCGGTATTTATGAGCTCCGAGGTCCAAAAGTCGGCATCACGAATCAAATCGAAATCATGGGGTTCTTTAAAATACCAAGATAGATACTCCATTATTTTTTCGGTCGGTTTATTCCGGTATCGGGCAATACTCCTTGTTTCTGTCCCGGATGGACCGATGTAATATCTTGTAAATGAAAGAAAACCATTCCTGCGCATCGTGAGCCTTTGCCGGATCTCGCCCCGCCACTCAGGTGAAAGCAAATAGCCGGATATTTCAGACTCGACCACTATCTTTCCGACAACCCCTTCAAATACCGGGAATCCGATCATACGGGCGCTCCTTTTAACGTCTTCCAATACCGCACTTCGTCTTCGATCTCCTGTATATCCTGATCAAGATATGGCAAACCCAGGCTGTCATATAATTCAATCAATTCATATTTGCGAATTCCTAAAATCTCCGCTGCTCTTCCATGGGATATCGTTAAATTCTTTATATACGGATACAGAAGCATTGCATTCCTCACAAGTTCTTCCCGTTCCCCTGCGGCAGATACATAGGGCTCCATTTCTTCAGGCACCCGGATTCTGACCTCCGTCATGACCATCACTACTGCTCCTTCCTGTCATTTTACAGTTATATCAAATATTCACGGAACTTTGCATCCAACGCGATACATCAATTATCCGGTCGGGCCAAAACTGTGTATTTTTCTTTGCTTCCAAATGCTTTTTCAATCGGATATTTTTTATTATTAGACTTCATTTTTTCACGAATGATTTCATCCAGGTCCAAACCGCAGGCATCGGCCATAAAGACGCAATAAATCGCCACATCCGCAAGTTCTTCTTTTATCTTATCTGTTTTCTCTGTACACTGCACATCCTCAGCGCTCCACTGAAATACCTCCAGAAGTTCAGACGCCTCAAGGCAGATAGAGATCGCGAGATCTTTGGGATTGTGAAATTTCTTCCAGTCCCTGTCATCTCTGAATTTCAGGACTTCATTCAGTGTTTCCCTGTTCATGGCAATTTCCTCCCGCAGTTACTTGAGTCGGCCAAATATTGAGATAGTGTTAATAGTTTTTCGCAAAGCATATGTTTCACTCAATGAGCGGGACTCGATGATTCTCCTCATAGGTTCATAAGTTGTGTGGCCAGCTATTTTATTAGACTGTGATTTTGTCTATCGTTTTAATCAATTCTTTTTTCATATCATCCAAAAGATCAGTCATTTTTGATAGTAGATTTGAACTTTGCGTTTCATCAATGAGTTTGCGTAATTCTTCCTTTTCGTCTGTAATATTCTCATTTATATAATCTAGCAAATTACAGGATAGTTGTGCTTCTGGATTATTAATATCTGAAATATTTATATATCCAAAACTGACTGCTTCCCATGTATCTCTATCTTCTTTATTTAAAGAAATCGATGTAGACTGATAGTTTTCTGGATCATCATTTCTAACAAAATCTATGCTTGTAAAATTATTTATTAAGGATAAATCAGACTTATTTATAATTGCAATTTTGATTTTGGTTCTTGTTTCATTATCTATAGAGAAACTTATGGATATAGGTTTAGGCAAATTGGGAAAGTTCTCTAACCTTGATGAAACGTAACTCTTGTACTTGATAATACAATCTGTACATTCTTGTTCTAATGCCGTTGCGAAATTGCTACTTAAAGTTTCATAGTATTGTAGTTTTCTGCGCATAGTTTTAGATAGATACACTCGTTTAGAGGCTGTCAAATATTCCAATGGTTTTTGCATATTATTTATCCACTTTTCAAAACTTACATTCGAAAATGGCGTAGTCGAGTACTCATATATTTGATTAATCTTTTTATGTGTTTGCTCGAGACAAGTACAATAAGGTAATAGAACTTGTTCCAAATTTTCTTTTTGAGCCTTATATTTGTTGTTGCGTCGTTCTACTGCTGAAGTTGAAAAATATGTTACAAAGCCGCCTATTACGACAGATATTATTGTCCATATTTGAGTTGAGTTATCTCCAATAAACTGTATCAAAAACTGTATCATTTTTTCCATGGTAATGATCCGCCTCCATATGATAACTTGATTAATCTTGATATATCATAAATTTACGCCTTTTGTTACGTTAAAAGAATAATAACTATTTGCAATAATATGTTGAGCTAAATTTTTGAATCTCTATTTGTCGGTTAATCAATTGTATAAAAAACGAAAGGCCACACGTTGGAACAATCCCTCTTTTTTTTTTGCTTTATTGGAATGTCAATGCTCTCAAAGTATAAATCAAATTCTTCCGATCTCCCTTAAGCGCAGTATGAAAAGATACGCTCAAAAAGCTCCCGAAAGTTATTTTCGCTTTCCTGAGATAAATTAAAATTTCTTGATTCAATAGCATTACACATCAGTTTAGCGGTTAAAGTCTTATCCGCATTTACGCAAGCATTTTCAGAGCAAAATCTTTCAATTTCTGCCTTGGTCACTATATCTTCAATCATATACGTATCTCTTTTATATGACTGAGATTTGATCTCCTCCGCAGAAACATCTTTAACGTAACAATAATGCTTTCTGTATTCGAGACACAGTTTTTTGCGCATATGTTCTCCGCCGGTTTCGACACCGGCCTTATCATAGTCAAACACCGCAATGTAACGGCATCCCCAACCGTGCAATATCGTACAAATATTGATGCAATTGGACGCGCCAACCGAGGGAATAATAGCATATTTGGTTGTATCAACTCCAAGATATTTTGCCATTGTACAGAGATAAATGTAATCACTCATCCCCTCCGTTACAATGTTGATTTTGTCTTTTGCGGGTCCAAAGGTGTCTTGCAAATTCATCCCTAAGGCACTAATAATAGGCGCCAAGGTGTCTTTCTGATACTCCGGAGCTATCCTGGAATCATATGCGGTTTTATAAATACGGGAGTAACCATCAGCATCTTTTACTACAGCTCTAATTCTATGTATACCTTCCTCTTCTGTATCAAGTAAATAAGGAGAATGAGTGGTATAGACAACCTGGTTTCCGTGCTCTGCGAGATCTCTAAATAATTTCAGTAATTCTCTTTGGGCATTAACATGCAGTGATGTCCCTGGCTCATCTAAAAGATAAACAACATTTCTGCCACCCCAATCGTATGCTCTGGCATCAATGAACGTTTCCAAATACCACCTAAGTCCATTGCTACGTTCAGAAAGCATAAGGTCTGCGCCGTCGTTAGATTGAACCATGAAAGATACAATTCCACTATTGAACAGAAGATCAAGATTGATTACCTCTGTCTGATAAAATATTTTGAAATTATGATTGATTTTTTCCTTTATCAGTCGACTGATTCTTTTTCGCATACTTTCCTGATTGGGTTTTGTACCGGTCTGCGAAGCCGAAAGAAAATCATCATATGGAACCCCAATCGCATCAACAAGGTCACTTAGGAGACTCTTTGGAGCTGAATTGGGATTTTTAAGTTCCCTTTCAATGTCCTCGTATTTATATTTGGTATTTAAATGCTTGTCGCCGTTTCTGTAGAAAAAGACAGGTAGCATAGAAAGTAAATCATTCCATTTGATTTGTACAGTTTCCAATGCTTGCTGTAGCTGCTCCCTCTTTTCAGGACTAATTTTTTTTAATGCTTTACTAAGGAATTCCAAAGCCCTTTTTTTTAACGGTACATTCATTCCCACATCGGTTTGTAATTCATCATAGTAAACTCGATAATTAATCAAATCTTGATCACGTAATTGAAAAGGATTTGAACCTGTGGAATCCAATATCCCAAGAAGTTTTTTAACATCAGGATAAACTTTCTCTAAGTAATAGGACAGAAGCGATCCCTGCAACATGTATCCATTTTTATATATTTCAATTTTGGTATCGCCTGATAGCCCGCTTAATATTTCTTCATTAGTGGGTTTAAGTGTTATCAAATATTTATTTTCAGTTCCACTGGAACAATTGCGATTTACAATTTCATCAGCAAATGCAGAAGGTTGCATTTTAGCAAAATCAATTTGAGCTGCTCCATCGAGTATGTTACTCTTTCCGCTCTCATTTTTCCCTATAATCGCTGTTACTCTCGGTTCAAGAATAATCTCATTTTCCGCATAATCTCCAAATGACTTATAATTAACCAGTCTTATGGAATGTACATACATCTTTCTGCAATCCTCCCTGCTGTAAAACCATTAAATAATTTTGAATTCACCGTCAGTTTCAAAAATATGGTCAAGCTCATCGTTGTTCTGTGCTTTCAGAACTTTTTCACGAACGGCACCCTTTGCCAGATCCAACCGCTTGAATCTTGTATTTCCTGCAGCATCCTTTCCTTGACGTATAAGCTGTATTCTGCCGATTCTCGGTTCTTCGGCGGCATACTTTGCAAAACCCTTTGCTTTTCCGAGATTGTCCTTGCGGGACGGATCGTGCGGCTCTAAAACATCGAGCACATAAGTCAAAATCGGATCGCTTCGGACGATTAGAAAATCCGGGTATGCAGACTGCGTCTCATTGTCCATCTCATAAGGAATACACAGCGACCAGCTTCCTCTTGACGGATTGCGAATCCAGCACACAAAATCATTTGCCCTTGCTTCTTCCTCCAGAACTCCAGATTCCCAATTATTCAGTTTGATTTTGGCTATGCCGTTTTCGTCGGCAAAGAGATGGTTGCTGTATTCTTTCCCGCCTTCTTCAAGACGTACGCTGATTATCTCCGGCAAAGCAAAATTATGCTTGCTGATAATATCCCCATCAGCCACAATAGCGCTGTATTGCTTCTTGCAACGCTCATCTTTTGTGATAACATATTTGCGGTATCTGTCGTTCAGACTGTGAAATTTTGTTTCCGCATACCGGTTCAACTTTGCAATACATTCATCATCAGATGCAAACAAAATGCAGTCGATCTTATACTCTGACGGATCCTCCAGATTCCCGTATGCCCGCCCGTATTTATAGGGAAATCCATACGCACCGAGTCTTGCATCTGCAGCGCGAAGCTGGCGGTCAAGATCGCTTTCAGATGCCGTAAAGAAGTTGTGAGCAAGTCCATTGTCCAGAGACTCTCCAAAGATATCAAACACACGGACAGCCAGTTTGAAAGACAACACCTTTTCCGCAAGCGCGTCATATGCACCGCTTTTATGAAGTTCATCAATGTATTCCCGTATCATTGCCACGACTTCCGTTTCTATTTCATCGTTTGCCCCGGCAAAAATATTGCTTTGCGTGAGAATTCCTGCAAGGCTTAGGAGTGATTTTAAGTAATTGTTGATTTTCACATTGCGAACGACATAGGTCAAATATCCCTGTTCGTTGATAAATTTCGTGATTGCCTCTCGATCAATTTCTGAAGTCGGGACAGCTATCTGTACGTTGGGATCATTTTCCGCGGTTATTGCTGGTTTGGCTGGTTTTTCCGGGCGCGATTGTTGCGAATGGTCTTCCGTTTGCCTCACAGAAGCGGATACAATCTGCTCCGGAGAATTGCTCGTGCTGATGACACTGCTGTCATCCTCTGATACAGGGAATAATGTCATCTGATTCAGATCAATTACGGGCGTTCTTCTCGTTTTGGGCAGGTGAACCGTCCACGGCACATAAATCTGCTGTTCTAACGATTCTCCGTCGATTACCGTCGGAATGTCGCCACCTTCTGTGTTTTGCAGTTCGTCGATTACTTCTTTGACGGTATTCATATTGAAATAAGGCAGGAACAATCGGACATCGTTTAGCGAGTCGTCCACAAGAATATGGCATTGCAGCGGCGTGCGTACCATCCGGCCCAACAATTGTGCGATATAAGTCGCATCCTCCGCCCGGCGGAAAGACATCATGGTCTCTGCCCTTGGACAGTCCCATCCGGTGGAAAGATTTTCCTTGAACAATACGACCCGAATGCGTTTATCATCGGTAATTTCGGAAGGATCGATATGCGGCACGGCAAGGCCGTTCAGCGTGATCGTTCCTGTAGAGCCAAAAGTATGTACAACTTCGTTTTCTTTGAACGGTATCCCGATACGCTCCTCAATTTTCCCAAGCACATCATCGAGATTTGTATCCGACAGCGTATTTCCACTCCCGGAACGGACCTGAATGACAAACACCGGGTGCACATGTGTATCATGTTGTTCATAGGAATATTGATACCAGTGATCGCATTTGTTCTTCCACTCATCCGTTGCCGCCTGAAGAACTGCCATTTCGTTGTTCTTTTCCGGGTCGTCCGGATAGGTGATAACGATGCGGTCTTTTAAAAGGCCGGACGCACGGACTTCGTTTGCAGTAATGATACATTTTTGCAGTGTAGAACTGGTATCCCCAACAAGCGTATTAAATCTTGCCGCAGTCGCACTGATTCCGATTACAAGCGGCATAGCCGGGAGCTTTGCCTCCGGGTAGCCTTTGATAAAACGCTGCATGATGGATGTGGCTTTTCCGGCTTCCCGCCCCTGCATCCCTCGGTGTGCTTCATCGATGATGAAATACAGCCGATCGGGTTTCTCTCTGACTGTATTTTCAAGCGTTTCCCAAATCGTATATTGTCGGGTATCGGAATGGTGACTGAGATTTCCTGTTTTACTGAGTTTTTGGGTGTTTAAGAAATATATATGCCCGTCTTCCAGCAATTCCATATCAAAAGATTCGTCTGCAATCGTAACGCATTGCCCCAAGCGGATACGATCCGCTTTGAAGTCGATTTTCTGCTTCGACTGCTCATTCAAGGCAGGCGAGTCCGACAGCCATACGAAAATTGCCTCCGGTTGCTCTGCAAACTGATCCGTGCCGAAATAAACATCTTCTATAAAAGACGCCATAATGATGGTTTTACCGGCACCGGTTGGGGCTTGAAGTGACACTACCTGCGGGGTATGAGTCCGGCGATAGCTGCCGAGCGCTTCTGCGGCCTTTATCCGCAACTCTTCCACTGCCTTTTTCTGAAACGGAAAGAGTTCAACTTTCATGTTCAGTTCCTCCCCGTATTGATTCTGAAATTATCGAGATAATCCCGGTAAAGCTGATAGGTATGCTTGACATTCAGCTTTTTCGCCATGGCAGAATACCCGGCCTGATAATCTGTGATAATGTAAACCGTTTCGATTTCAGGATGTTCCTTCAATGCCACTTCTAACTCTAGGAACGCATTTTCTTCGTTGAGTACAGCGAATCGGTTTTCCGGCAAAAACAACATCTTCGGAATCATTTCTCCCTCTACCGTCGGACATTTGCCGTATGCTCCCGCCTTCATCCACAGCGTCGGCAACATTTCTTTGAACTGCCTGCCGAGGGCAACGGCGTTTTTATCGAGAAAACCGAGCTTGAAATATGTGGCGTTCGCTTTGAAGCCGTCCGCCATGGGAAGATTGCTACCGAGGTAATTTCCCTTGAGCGGTCTGCCGTCCACGTCGTGTCCCTCGATGGAGCAAACTGTGCGGGGCCACGTCACATAGCGAGCAATGCCCTGTTTCTCCCATTCCTCGTCGCCGGGACGGTAGCCCTTTGCGGCAAGATTTTTTGCCTCAGCGTCAGATACTTCGTTGTTCGTCACCACAATGCACCGGCGATGTCCACCATCCTCGGCGTTGAGCAGGTTGACAGCATGAAGCGTCGTGCCGGAACCGGCGAAGAAATCGACAATAAGGGCGTTGGGTTTGTTAGCGACCATTAGTGAAATACAATCTTTTGTCGCATAGAGCGATTTGGGATAAGAAAAGCGCCCCTTTCCCAATATGTCCTTAATCAACTTTGTCCCGTGTGCTTCAGAATTATATTCAGGATTGATCCAAATTGTTTTTGGAGGTTCCGTTTCTCTATGCAAAAAAATCTCAATTCTTTCGTTGTGTTTTTCCACAAACATTCGACTTTTCACGGATTCAACGGTATCTCTTGCATACCTCCATTTTTTCTCAATGCCTTTAACATCAATTGGCCAAACAAGTTTAGTTCCGTCCTGTCTGTATTCCACCTGTGCAGATGGATGAATTTCATTAGAAAGAACATTTCCAAATCCCATGATTTCATCTTTAGAATTCAAAATAATAGGATAGAAACATGTTGCTCCTTCGTACCTGTTGGAAGTGCTTCCCCACCGTCTAAGATTGTAAGTATCACCATCTATGTGCTTTTTTTTACATATCTGGGTCGAAGAAAAATATGTTATGATTGCATATTCATTTGTTACAGAAAATGCTTTGCCTTGCGTTCCACCAGGATTCATTTGAATTGAGATTGTAGTGTTTGAGCACTCTGGAAACAATTCTTCTATAAGTAAATACAAATCGGCGTACTCATTGTCATCAATTGTTGTTATTAGCATTCCGTCTCTTTTCAGCAGCTTCTTTGCGATTTTTAGCCTTTTTTGCATCATCGAAAGCCACTTGCTGTGCCGGTATGTATCGTTGCTGTCTACATAATTGTTGTTGTATTTCCAGTCCCGCGCGCCGGTGTTGTACGGCGGGTCAATGTAAATGCAGTCCACTTTTCCGGCATAAAGGTATTCCAACAGTTGTAAAGCGTGGTAGTTGTCCGCCTCGATTAACGTGTGCCACAGCTCGCTATCCGGCGCATTGCAGACGGCATCCAACGGCTTGAGATATGGATAAATCGGTTCGCCGAATTCAGCTACAGTTACAATATCAGCAAGCGGTAACTCCACTGCAGTTTTTTCGCGCTGCTTCATACAGACAGCTCTATCTCCTTCGATGGAAAGAACCGTGTAAAAATCATTGACTTTTCCATTTTTCTGAGCAACTTTACTACCTTTCCGAACGGGCACATCATAAAGCAGTGAACATTCCGGCAGGTGCTCCTCAAACACCAGACCGAATTTCTTTTGCTTTGCCATCTTGTCCACTTCCCGCTGTATTCGCTCCCGCAATTCAGAATTTTCAATTTGACTGATCAGATCATTTATTGCTGACATTATCAAATTTCCTTTCTATCGAACTCATTTGCAAATAAGTTTCAAAATATTTGTCAAATTTATCATATGTGCCATATAAAATAGGAACACTACAAAATACATCACATTTGAGCTATCACATTACAAAAAACGCCGTCCAAGTAGAGACTATGGGCGGCGTTTTCCTGTGAAAGCCGGAAAGGAGGCATCCCCAGCCGGGCCTGATGAAAAATCAGGCCCTTTTTTCATGCCATCAAACAAGAAGGAGGTAAAGCGCATGGCAGATGAAAAAAATGCTGCCCCGGTCGATAGCACGGAAAAGCACGAAGCGGAAAGCCAGGCATCCCCCGCTCCAACCGTGAAAGAGACAGAAAAAGCCGGGCCGGGCCCGGAAGCTCCGCAGGAAGTCCCGCCTGTTCCCGATAACGTGGTAGAGGTTCCTGCCGGAAAACTGGACGAGATCATGGCAGCCCAAAAGGCCGCCAAACGCGCCGCCGCTAAAGAAGCCGCTGCAAAAGCCGCCGAGCAGAGCCCGCCCCAGAAGGAGGCCAAGGCTGCCGGTCCGAAAGAGCCGGAAAAGCCCAAAGAGCCAGAACAGCCCAAGCGCAGGGGCCGGCAGCCCAAAGCTCAAACGGAACCCCCGGCAAAACAGGACAAAACGGCTGAAAAGGCTCCCAAGCCCAAGAAAGCCGAGAAGGCCGCTCCTGCTGACAAGTCCGGGAAGGTGCCCAAGCCTGCCAAGAGCGGGCCGGAGGTCGCGGCCCCGGCTCAGCCGGAGCCGCCAGCGCCCGCAGAAGCGCCGCGCCCGGCCAAAGACGAGCAGATCGTCTATATCAAGCTGACCGACCTTTACGCTTTCAAAGACCATCCCTTCCAAGTCCGCAACGATGACGAGATGAAGGCGATGGTATCCAGCGTCAGGGACAAGGGTGTGACCCAGCCTGCTATCGTGCGGCCCCGCGAGGGAGGCGGCTTTGAGATCGTATCCGGCCACCGCCGCCAGAAGGCCAGCGAACTGGCCGGATTTATGGATATGCCTTGTATCGTCCGCAACCTTACGGATGAACAGGCCATCACGCAGATGGTGGAGGACAATACCAACCAGCGTGAGAATATCCTGCCCAGCGAGAGGGCCAAGGCACTGAAAATGCAGTTGGAAGCCATCAAGCATCAGGGCTCCCGTGAAGCCACTTCGGGCCAACTTGACCCGAAGGATGCCGGGCGGCGCACCAATGAGATCGTGGCCGAGCGAAACAAGATGACTGTCAAGCAAGTGCAGCGGTATATCAAGCTGACCGACCTTGTACCTGACCTGACCAAGCTCATGGACGAGGGCAAGATCAAATTCACACCCGCCGTGGAGCTTGCCTATATCAAGCCCAAAAACCAAAGGTATATTGCCGTTGCCATCGAGAGCCAGCAGTCCAGCCCCTCGCTGTCACAGGCACAGCGGATGCGGGAGCTTGACCAGAAGGGCATCCTGAACGGTGACGTGATCGACGGCATTATGATGGAGGACAAAAAGGAGGTTGACAAAGTGATTTTGACAGGCGCGGAGCTCGGGAAATATTTCGGCAAGGAGGCCACCCCGAGAGAAATGAAAGACCAGATCATCAAGCTGCTGGACGAGTGGAAAGACAAGCAGCATGAACACGCCAAGCCCGAGAAAAAAGCCGCCCAGCAGGAAAAGTAAGGGCCGCTTCGGGCCAATTTGGCCCGTGATATGCGGGGCTCTGCCCCGCACCCCAAAGCTCAAAGGATATTAAATATTCCCCGTCGCCGGTTTTTATGTAGCATAACCGGGAAAATCAGTCAAGGGCCAAAGCCGCCGTAGGCGGTGCCAAAGGCACCCTTGACGGATTTCTCCCGGCTATGCTTTCTGGCGGCAAGCGACGGGGATATATATTCCTTTGAGCCGTTCCCCTTCCCACGGGAAGGGGCGGAGGGGATGGGCTTTCTGGCGCAACCGTATAGAAAGATACAGAAGGAGGTAAACACGATATGAAACGGCCTATGGCATACATCACTGCCGCATGGAGCGGTGATATGGATACGGACGTTACGCAGGCGGCCAGTTTTTGCCGGGCGGTATATGAGGCTGGCTTTTCCCCTGTCTGCCCGCTGCTCTATCAGCCGCTTTTCCTCAATGACGCTATCCCGGAGGAACACAAGAGCGGCATTGATATGCGCCGCGATATGCTGCGGCGGGCCCATGTGCTTGTGGTCTGTGGCAACATGGTGGACGAGGACGTAAAAAACGATATTGCGGTGGCCCAGCGCATTGGTATCACGGCCACCACGCTGGAGGGCATCCTGACGGTCAACCAGCAGGGCCGGGACGATGTTTAGTGCCTATGTGACCAATCTCGGCCTCTACCCGGAGCGGGGTGTGGAGGTTGGGGAATACCTTGAATTTCCCACCACCGCAGAGGACGTGCAGGCGCTTTTTGCCCGCATCGGCATAGACGGCATACGGTATGAGGAATATTTCATTACCGACTATGAGAGCGATGTGCTGGGGCTGTATGACCACCTCGGGGAATATGAAAGCCTTGACGAGCTCAACTATCTGGCCCACTTGCTTGACGAGATGGGGCCGGACGAACTGGCAAAGTTTGAGGCCGTCATGGACGCCGGGGAGTACACAGGCAGCGTCAAAGACCTGATAAACCTTGCCCAAAACCTCGATTGCTATGAATTTTACCCGGACGTGAACAACGAGGACGACCTTGGACGGCTGTATATTCAAGACTTTGAAGCCGTGGAAGTGCCGGAACACCTGATCGACTATATCGACTACGAAGCCTACGGACGGGATATGCGTATCAACGAAGGCGGGCACTTCGCCCCCGGTGGTTATGTGGCAAGCAATTACAGTACCTTCATCGAACACTACACCGGGCCGCAGGACATTCCCCAAGAATACCGCATTTCCGGCGTTCAGAGCCGGGACGAGAAGGAGGAAACCCGCTCCATATTAGAAACTATCAAACAATTCCGTGATGCCCCGCCTGCACCTCATAAGGACAAGGCGGGGCCTTCCCATGCGGAACGATAGACGGCCTCGGGCCAAGTTGGCCCGAGGCTGCACTATCCGGGCGGCTCCCCGGGGGCCTCCCCGTGAACACAGACCACCCGGCAGAAAGGAGGCAGTATGCAGGAATATGTAGAGGAACGAACGGTAGCCCTGTCGGTAAAAGCGTCCCGGCTGTCTGGCCGGGTGCTGGCTGTGGCCTTACAAAAGGCAGCGGCACAAATCGGCAAGCAATACCGGGCATCCAAGACCCCGCATGGCAGACAGAGCGTGAAAAAGCTGATGAACCACCACGGGGCCAAGAACGCAATCAAGCTGGTGGGCTCCCCCAAGGACTTTGACCGTATCGCCAAAGAGTTTCATGTGGACTATGCCTTTTATAAAACGGGGCCGGAGGAATACCTGCTGTTTTTCAAAGCAGAACAGGCGGACGCCATTACCGCAGCTTTTTCCAAATACACGGCAAAGGTTATGGGCCAGGGCCGTGAATCGGAAAAGCCCTCTATTTTGGGCCAGCTCAAAAAATTTGCGGAGCAAGTCAAAACCCACGCCAAGGTTCGGGAACGGGCCAGAGAGGCGGTGAAGGGTGAGCGATAAGATCAGGAAATACCTTCTTCCCAATCTGCCCTACTTTATGGCGTTTTGGTTTTTTACCAAGATCGGGCGGGCCTATCGGTTGGCCGCAGGCGGCTCTTTTGGACAAAAAGTGCTGTTCGGGCTGATGGAGGCCATCGGCAGAGAGTTTCAAACGCTCCTGCCCGGCCTTATGCCCTTTGACCTCCTGCTGGGGGCCGCCGGGGCTGTGGCGCTGTATATGGCAGTACAGACAAAGGTGAAAAATGCTCGGAAATTCCGGCGTGACAGCGAATACGGCACTGCCCGCTGGGGAACGCCGGAGGACATCAAGCCCTTTGTAGACCCCAAATTTCAAAACAACGTCATCCTGACGGGCACGGAGTTCCTTACCATGAACACCAGACCCAAGAATCCGGCCAATGCCCGCAACCTCAATGCTTGCGTTATCGGCTCGTCCGGCTCCGGCAAAACCCGCTTCTGGCTGACGCCCCAGCTTTTACAAGCCCATTCCTCTTATGTGGTGGTAGACCCCAAGGGCGGAACACTGTCCCAATGCGGTTACTTCCTGCAAAAGAAAGCGGGCTACCAAATAAAAGTGTTCAACAGCATAGATTTTTCCAAGTCCATGCACTATAACCCGCTGGCCTATATCAAGACGGAAAGCGATGTCCTGAAATTCGTCAATGCCCTGATTGCCAACACCAAAGGGGACGGTAAGGAGGGCGACCCTTTCTGGACAAAGGCTGAAACGCTTTTATACTGCGCCCTTGTGGCCTATATCGTTTTCGAGGGGCCGGAGGAAGAACGAAACATGAATACGCTGGTGGAAATGATAAACAGCATGGAAGTCCGGGAGGATGACGAATCCTTCAAAAACGCCGTAGACTATATGTTTGACGGCCTCGCCAAACGCAAGCCCCAGCACTTCGCTGTTCGCCAGTATGCCAAATACAAGCTGGCAAGCGGCAAGACAGCCAAGAGCATCCTTATTAGCTGCGGGGCACGGCTGGCCCCCTTCGATATAGCCGAGCTCCGGGAGATTATGAGCTATGATGAATTGGAGCTTGACAAGGTGGGGGACAAAAAGACGGCCCTGTTTTTCCTTATCAGCGATACCGACAGTACCTATAACTTTATCGTGGCGCTGGCTTTCTCGCAGATGTTCAACCTCTTATGCGAGCGGGCCGACAATAAATTCGGGGGCCGTCTGCCCCATCATGTACGGGTGCTGTGGGACGAAGCAGCCAACACGGGACAGGTGCCAGGGCTGGAAAAGCTGGTAGCCGTTATCCGCTCCCGGGAGGTCAGTCTGACCCTGTTTTATCAGGCGCAAAGCCAATGCAAAGCCCTGTACAAAGATAACGCCGAGACGATCATGGGAAACATGGACAGCGTTATTTTTTTGGGAGGCCGGGAACATTCCACCATCAAGGAGCTTTCGGAGGTGCTGGGGAAAGAAACCATTTCCATGCGTACCGAAAGCCTGACGCGGGGCCAGTCGGACAGCTACGGCCAGAACACCCAGCGGCTCGGCAAGGAACTGATGACGATGGACGAACTGACCACCATGCCCGGCGACAAGTGCATTTTGCAGCTTCGTGGCCTTCGCCCCTTCTTTTCGCCCAAATACGATTTGAAGCGGCACCCCAACTACCGCTATACAGCGGAATACGACAGTAAACGGAACGCCTTCCATCTGGAACGCCTGCTCACCCGGCGAATGAGACTAAAGCCAGAGGATGAGTACACGGTGTATGAGGTGGACGCCTCGGACGAGGACGCTGACATTCTCAACTATGACGATCTGGACAGCGCAGACGATTTCGTTTAACTGATAGATGGACTTCGGGCCAAGTTGGCCCGAGGCCACCACCGCCTGAAATGGCGGCTTTTTTGTTGCCTGAAACCAACACACAACGAAACGGAGGATCTATTTATGGCTTTCTTTACTTCTGCTATCGACACGTTGAAGATTCTGGTCATGGCTATCGGCTGCGGCCTCGGCGCATGGGGCATCGTCAACCTGCTGGAGGGCTATGGTGCGGATAACCCGGCCAGCAAAAGCCAGGGCATGAAGCAGCTCATGGCGGGCGGCGGCATCGTCCTGCTGGGCATGAACCTGATTCCGCTGCTTGCGAACCTGTTCGGCTAATCCCGCAAGGAGCGGCCTATGCAAAGTATCTTCGACGCTATCGCAGAATGGCTCAAAGGGCTTCTGGTCGAGGGTATCATGGGGAACCTCGGCGGCCTCTTTAACACCGTGAACGATCAGGTCGGAGAGATTGCAGCGCAGGTTGGGACGACCCCGGCGGCGTGGAACGCCGGGGTCTTTTCCATGATACGCCAGCTCTCCGAAACGGTTGTCCTGCCCGTGGCCGGGCTGGTGCTCACCTTTGTAATGACCTATGAGCTCATTCAAATGCTGATAGACCACAACAACCTACACAACATCGACACATGGCTTTTTTTCAGGTGGATATTCAAGACCTTTATAGCCGTGATGATCTTGTCCAACACCTTCAATATCGTTATGGCGGTGTTTGACGTTTCCCAGCACGTTATCCAGCAATCGGCGGGCCTGATAAGCGGCTCCACCGCCGTATCGCCGGACGTGCTGAACGATATGCAGGCCCGGCTTGAGGCAATGGAGCTTGGCCCCCTGCTCGGTGTCTGGCTCCAATCCTTCTTTGTCCAATTCACCATGAACGCCCTGAATATCGTTATCTTCGTCATTGTATATGGCCGAATGATAGAGATATACCTGATGACCAGCCTTGCCCCCATTCCCTTTGCAACCAGTGTGAACCGGGAAGCGGGACACATGGGCCAGAATTATTTTAAGTCCCTTTTCGCCGTGGGCTTTCAGGGCCTTCTTATCATGGTATGCGTGGCGATCTACGCCGTGCTGGTGCAGAGCATCGCATCGGACAGCGACATCATGCGGGCCATCTGGACTTGCATGGGCTATACCGTACTGCTGTGCTTTGTGCTATTCAAAACCGGGAGCCTTGCCAAATCCATCTTTGGAGCCCATTAAAATACCTCGGGCCAACTTGGCCCGAGGCCGAAAGGAGGTGCGGCTATGCCACGGGCTGCGGCCCGCTACACAACGGACGGGAGCCGGATACGCCGCACATGGAACGGGAAGCTCCCGGAGGAATTTTCCCAACAGGATATGCTTTCCTTTCTGGCCGACAATGACCTTGCCCTGCATGGGCAGGTAACGGCAAAGACCATTGCCGCCGTCCGTGCGGCGGGCTATGACTATCAGGGCGGGACGGTCATCACCCTGCCCGGGAAGGAGGAACATTCGATGACGGAACAGGAAATGACGAGCCCGGCCCCGGAGGCCCCGCCGATGAAGCTGGATGTAAGCGTCCGGGCCATCGAGCCCAAGGGCAACCTGATGGGCTTCGCCAATGTGAAATTCAACGACTGCTTTGTGGTGGAGGATTTCAAGATCCTCCAAACGGACAAAGGCCTGTTTGTGGGGATGCCCAGCAAGCCGGACAAATCCAGCCGGACGGGCTACCGGGACACGGCCAAACCCATTACCGCAGATTTCCGCAAGCAACTCCACGGTGCCATCCTCGAAGCGTATTCGGCGGAAATCAGTCGCTTGCAAACAGTGACCCAAGCACAGGAGCGGCCCTCTATCAAAGAGCAGTTGGAGGCCGGGGCAAAGCAGGCGGCACAGGAAAAAGCTGCCCGGCCCCCGAAGCAGCGCCCCGCAAAAGGGGCTGAACGGTAATGTATCAGGAGCCGGAGACTTCCCCGTGGGGCAAGGTACAGACCTGTGACCGGCTCTGCCCGGGAGTATTCCTTGTCAGTACGGCCAGCCACGGCGGCACGATGGTATCCTCGGAAGTAGCTGCCATCCTTTCACCCGCCGCCAGAAAATGCGGCTTCAAACGGGGCGGCTATATCTGCTTTGAGGAGGACTGCCAGGAAAGTGTGGTGCTCCGGGAGCTTTTGGACAAGAAGCTCTGGCAAATACCTGACCGCATCAAGGACAAAGCCGCCTTTGAGGAAGGCATCAACAATTCTATCAGACGCTATAATCCCGAATACTGGCGGGCCCGGAAGGCCGGACGCGAAGCGCAGACCGCCCGCATTCGGCCCCCGGCCCGCCAGCCGGAAAGATGACCTCGGGCCAAGTTGGCCCGAGGCTGTAAGGAGGTGATTCCTTTTGGCCTATGTGCCAGTGCCAAACGACCTGAACCGCATCAAGACCAAGCTGGCCTTCAACCTGACGAAGCGCCAGCTTATTTGTTTTTCCGTGGCGGGTGGTATCGGGGTGCCGTTCTATCTATTCACACGCCCCCATATCGGCAACAGCCCGGCCCTGTTCCTTATGATAGGGCTCATGCTGCCGTGGTTTTTGTTTGCGATGTATGAAAAGGACGGCCTGCCCTTTGAAAAGGTGCTCCGCAACATCATCCGCACAAAGTTCACTCTGCCCGTGGTACGGCCTTACAAAACGGAAAATTTCTATGCTTTTCTGAGCAGAAAGGAGGAAACGCCGATTGCAGACCCCAAAAAGGGCAGCCGGGCGGGACGCAAAAAGAAAACGTCCTGACCGCAGGCCCACCCCAAAAGCCCCGGTAAAAAAGGCCGGGCCACAGACCGCACAGCAGACTATCCCATATCAGGAAATGTTCAAGGACGGTATCTGCCGGATAAACGACAAGCTCTTTACCAAGACCATCGAGTATGAGGACATCAACTACCAGTTGGCGCAGGCCGATGACCAGTCAGCCATCTTTGACGGCTACTGCGCTTTCCTTAACTCCTTTGATAGTTCTCTGCCTTTCCAGCTTTCCTTTATCAACCACAGGAGCCGCCCGGAGAGCAAGTACCATATCAATATCCCCGCCCGGGAGGACAGCTACGGCGAGTTGCGGAGAGAATATGTTGAAATGCTGGAAAGCCAGATCGCCAAGAGCAACAACGGCATCGTCCGCACAAAGCTCCTGACCTTCGGCGTTCAGGCAGACAGCCTTGCCGCCGCCAAGCCACGGTTGGAACGGGTGGAGGCCGACATCTGCGGTAACTTCAAAAAGCTGGGCGTCCAGTCCCGGCCCCTGTCGGGGCTGGAACGGCTGGCGATACTGCACGGCCAACTCCACCCCGGAGGCGGCGAGCCGTTCACCTTTACATGGGATATGATACCCAAGACCGGGCTGGGGACAAAGGATTTCATTGCCCCGGAGAGCTTTGATTTCAGGCAGACCCGGTTTTTCCGTATGGGTTCAACGTGGGGGGCCGCTTCCTATATGCAGATCATGGCATCCGAGCTTTCGGACAAGCTGCTGGCCGACCTGTTGGAAGTAGACGCAGAAATGACCATCACCATGCACATCCAGACGGTAGATCAGGCCCGGGCCATCAAGACCATCAAAAGCAAGGTGTCAGACATCGACAAGATGAAGGTGGAGGAACAGAAAAAGGCAGTACGTTCCGGCTATGATATGGACATCCTGCCGCCAGACCTTGTGACCTTCAGCCAAGACGCCAAAAACCTGCTGAACGATTTACAGAACCGCAACGAGCGTATGTTCCTGCTGACCTTCCTTGTGGTCAACACCGCCGCGACCCGCCGAGCGCTGGACAACGATTTGTTCACCGTGTCCGGCATCATGCAAAAATACAACTGCGCTTTGAAGCGGCTGGATTTTCAGCAGGAGCAGGGCCTTGTGTCCAGCCTGCCGCTGGGCTACAACGGTATTGAGATCCAACGGGGCATGACGACAAGCTCCACCGCCATCTTTGTGCCCTTTATGACGCAAGAGCTCCGCATGGACGGCGAGGCGGTCTATTACGGCCTGAACGCCCTTTCCCATAACGTCATCATGGCAGACCGCAAGAAGCTCAAAAACCCCAACGGCCTTTACCTCGGCGTCCCTGGCTCCGGCAAGAGCTTTGCGGGCAAGCGAGAGTTGGTGAATGTGTTCCTTGCCACCGATGACCGCATTATCATCCTTGACCCGATGGGCGAATACTCGCCGCTGGTGCGCCAGTTCGGGCAGGATGGCCTTGTGGTGGAGATTGCGCCCAACAGCCCCCACCATATCAACCCGATGGATTTGGACGTGAGCCTTGACGATGAAGTTTCGCCTATCAGCCTGAAATGTGACTTTATCCTTTCCCTTATGGAATTGATCGTAGGCGGCAAGGACGGATTGCAGCCTGTGGAGCGCACGATCATTGACCGCTGCGCCCGCATGGTCTACCGGGATTTTCTCAATGACCCGGCCAACACCCCCACGCCTACGCTCCAAGACCTTTATGACCTGCTATGCGGCCAGACCGAGCCCGAAGCAAAACGGCTGGCAACGGCACTGGAAATCTATGTGTCCGGCTCCCTCAACCTCTTTAACCACCCGACTGACGTTGACTACAAAAACGTCCGGGTGGTTTGTTTTGACCTGAAAAAGCTGGGAGCGGGCCTGCGCACCATCGCTATGCACATCATCAATGACCTGATGAACAGCCAGGTGTCCGGCAACTTTGCCCGGCATATCTCGACGTGGTGTTACTATGACGAGTTCCATGTGCTGTTGCAGGACGAATTGACATCCAGCTATTTTGTCACCATCTGGAAAATGCTCCGCAAAAAGGGCTGTGTTCCCTCGGCCCTGACGCAGAACGTCAAAGACCTGCTTGCCAGCCGTCAGATCGAGAACATCTTTGAAAACTCTGATTTTATGGTGTTACTGTCACAGGCACAAGGCGACCGGCAGATTTTAGCCAAACAGCTGGGCATCAGCCCGCATCAGCTTTCCTATGTGACGCACTCCAATTCCGGCGAGGGCCTTTTATTCTTCGGGAATGTAACGATACCCTTCGTTGACCGTTTCCCCAAGAACACCAAGCTGTATTCCATTATGACCACCCGCCCGGAGGACAGGAAGGAGGATGCCAATGGGTAAGGCTTCGGGCCAAGTTGGCCCGAAGCCCCGGTTGGACGTGCGGGAGATACCGAGGGATACAGCGGTGGACTTCATTCGCCGCTACCACTATTCCAAGGTCATGCCGCGGCTCAACCGGCACTATCTGGGCTTTTTCGTGGAAGGCCGCCTTTGCGGCGTGGTAGTGCTGGGCTGGGGAACCCAACCCTTGCAGACCATCCGCAAGATTTTCCCACGGCACAGGCTGAAAACCACGGACTATATCGAGATCGGCAAGATGTGTTTCCTGCCCGAGTGCAACGGGACGAAATACTTTGGGAGCCTTGTCATATCGGCCCTTGCGCGCTGGTTGAAAGCCAACACCGATTATTTGTTCCTCTACACGCTGGCCGATGGCATCATGGGGAAATGCGGCTATGTCTATCAGGCAAGTAACTTCCGCTATTGCGGGAGCTTTACCACCAGCGTCTACCGGGACAGCCTGACCGGGGAAAAGATACACCCTCGGAGTGCCCGGCTCCTGCTGGAAGAAAACGCTGCCATTGACGGCGTGGCCCGCCGCCACTGGCTGACCTTCGACTACTGCCAGCACAAAGGCATCGAAAAGATCAATGGCCGGATGTTCCGCTATCTCTGCCCACTGACCAGGGCGGCCCGGCGCATCCTCGCGGCCTACCCGGAATATAACGGCCTTTCCTACCCCAAAGACTGTGACCTGCTGTTTACCATACGGACAGGGCGCGGCCAGTACCGGCCCATCCCGCAGCCGCAATTCAATAAAGACGTGTGCCAGTTCAATGTCCAGAGGTATTGACTGGCATTTTTTCAGGAAGGAGGTGGTTTCCATCGGAAAACAACCAAAAGGGCCGTCCGGCAAACGCATAAAGCGGGGGCGGCTCCAATTCGACGAGGACGAGCTTACCCCAAAAGCCGGGGCCTCCGCTTCGGGTCAAGTTGGCCCGAAGCCGTCCGGCACGGGGAAATTCCGGCAGGATAAGGACAGGGAAAAGTTTTCTGCCCGCCTGCATCGGGAGGGCGAACAGGCCAAGGATACCGGGCCGGACACACCTTCTGGCGGGAATAACCCGAAAGGAAAACAGGGCAGCCCGGACAGGGAAACGGACGGCAAAGCCGGGAACAGCGAAAAGGGCAAGCGTCTGGAACAAGCCGAGGCCAAAGCCGAGCGGGTATCTGCCAAGCTGGACAAGGCCAAGGAAACGCTGGCCCATCAGAAACCGCCCAAGAAGCCCGGACTTTCCAAGCGGGCAGTATCGGCGGCGGGCGCCAGCATATGGGCTTACGGCCACCAAAAGATACATGAGGCCGAACATGAGAACGTGGGCGTGGAAGGGGCGCACAAGGGCGAGCTTCTGGTCGAGGCCGGGGGCTACAGGGTGCGCCGTTATGTGAAACGCCGTATCCGGGAGCATCCTGCCCGCCAAGTGGAAAAATGGGAGGGGCGGACCATGAAGGCCAGTGCCGAAGTCCAGTACCAACAGCTTTTGCAGGAGCACCCGGATATGGGGGCCAGTAATCCGCTGTCCCGTATGGCACAGAAATGGAGGCTCAAACGCCAGTACGCCAAACAGGCCCGGGAAGCCGCAAGGCAGGGTGCAAAGGCGGCTGGCACGGCAGCCAGCACCACCGAAAAAGCGGCTGAACAGGCCGTCCGGTTTGTTGCCCGCCACAAGACAGGGGCCGTTATTATTCTGCTGGTGTTTTGCCTGTTCCTGATCGTCAATTCCATCTTTTCGGCTCTGCCGTCTCTCGGCACGGGCATGATGAACGCCGTGGTAGGCACCTCCTATACCGCCGAGGATGATGACATCCTCGGGGCCAATGAGGACTATATCGCCTTGGAAAACGAGCTGCGGGACAAGGTAGCCAATATCGAGCGTACCCATCCGGGCTATGACGAGTACCGCTATCAGGTGGATGAAATAGGCCACAACCCTTATGAACTGACCTCTTACCTGATCGCCCGCCTCCGTACCTACACACGAGCCAGCGCCCAGGCCGAATTACGGGCCCTGTTTTCGGTGCAGTATGAACTGACATTGATCGAGGAAACGGAGATACGCTACCGCACCGAGACACGGACAGGCACTACCACAAGTACAGACCCCGAAACAGGCGAATCCGTCACCGAGGAATACGAGTATGAAGTAGAAGTGCCCTATGAGTACCATATCCTCAATGTGCGGCTCAAAAACAAGACCCTTCCCGCCGTGGTGGGCCCCCGGCTCACTGCCGAGCAGAAGGAGCTTTACGACATTACCCTTGAACTCAAAGGCAACAAGCCCTACCTGTGGGATGACATCTATTCCGGGGGCGGCGGCAGCTATGACCCCGGGAGCAGTTATACCGTGCCGGGCGAAGCACTGTCTGACCCAGCCTTTGCCGCCCTGATAGCCGAAGCGGAAAAGTATCTTGGATACCCCTATGTATGGGGCGGCTCCAGCCCGTCTACGTCCTTTGACTGTTCCGGCTTTGTCTGTTGGGTATTCTCCCACAGCGGCGTCCACAGCCTGCCCCGCACCACGGCGCAGGGCATTTTCAACCAATGTGCCTATGTATCACCGTCTGATGCAAGGCCCGGCGACATTATCTTTTTCACCGGGACTTACAACAGCCCCGGCCCCGTTTCCCATGTGGGCATTTATGTGGGCGGCGGCATGATGATACATTGCGGCGACCCCATCAAATACGCCAGCATCAACACGTCCTACTGGCAGCAACATTTTTATGCGTTTGGCCGCCTGTGACCGGGCGGCCCGGAAAGGAGCGATAATGAGCAAACTTGATAAGATCAACAAGGAACTGGAAAAGGCCCGGGAGAAGGCCGCCGAATGGCAGGCTAAAGTCCGGGATTTGGAAAAGCAGAAGCAGGAGGAGGAAAACAGTATGATCGTTCAGGCTGTCCGCTCCCTGAAGCTGACTCCTGCTGAGTTGGCCGCTTTTCTGGACAGCCCCGCCGTCACCGCTTCGGGCCAAGCTGGCCCGAAGTCCCAGCAGAAGGAGGACAACGCCCATGAAGCATAAGTTTTTCCGTGGGGCCGCGGCCCTTGCCTGCCTCCTGCTGTTCCTGCCTGCTATGAGCCTTACTGCCTTTGCGCAGGGGGATGACCCCGCCGAGGAAACCGCGCCGCCCGCCGTGGAGGAAACCACCACCGCCAAGCCCTTTACCCCCGATGGGACAGGCACGGTGGTGGATAATGCCACTGACGAGGACGGCAAGGAGTTCTTCACCATCACAACTCCCAGCGAGAACATCTTTTATCTTGTCATTGACCGCCAGCGGGACGAAAACAACGTCTACTTCCTGAACGCCGTCACCGAGAGCGATCTACTGGCTCTGGCCGAGCCTGACCCCGCCCCTCCCGTTACCGAGACGGATACACCCCAGCCGACGCCGGAACCGGATACCGTGGAGCCGGAGGAACCCGAGCCAGACACAGCAAAGGCGGCCAGTTCCGGCCTGACCAATATCCTTGTTATCGTGGCCATCCTGCTGGTGGGCGGCGCGGCGGCCTATTATTTCAAGATTTACCGCCCCCAGCATGAAGCCCCGGCTGAGGAAGATGACGAGTACGACTATGGGGAGGGCGAGGATGACCTCTATGCCGATACCGATCCGGAGGACGATACAGAAGCGGAGGACGGCGAATGAATTTTACCAACAGCCCCTATGAAAAGATGATGAAACAGATCCCCCGCCCGGGCCTCGGCGGGGCCGAGCCGTGTTCCGGGTGCCGCTTCCTGAAAGAGTGCGGGGCCCGCAGGGAGCGGTGCCGCAAGCGGTTCCGTACCCTGTTGGTGGAGCCCGTCACTTCGGGCCAAGTCGGCCCGAAGCCCTGATGTGCCGGGAGCTCACCCGTGACGAGCGCCGGGGCATCCGAAAGCTGGTCACGGAGTTGTGCGCCAACTATGACCGGGACTATGGCTGCTTGCCGCTGGACTGTGAGTGCTATATGCTGAGCAAGTGCTGGACGGGGGCCTACTGCCGCTATTTTGAAAGCAGCGTTTTACCCACTGACCCGGTGCTGCAAGCCTCCCTGCGCGGGGAAATATCCCCGGCAGCCCGGCCCTGCGCCGTATGCGGCCTGCCTTTCCTTGCGGAAGGTCGGCAAGCCTACTGCTGCGAAGCCTGCAAGGCCGAGGGCAACCGCCGCAAAAGCCGGGAGCGGATGAGGAAAAAACGGGACAAAGCGGCCCGGGGCGGTTACGATTTGCCGCCACAAAAGCCTTGATATTTCAATGATTTTGCGGGGCGTTTCAGGGCTGGGGATATTCTGATACCTCCCCACCCTGAAACGCCTCCTATTTCGTAACAGACCGATGCTTCGGGCCAACTTGGCCCGAAGCCGGAAGGAGGGAAAGGATACGGATACAAACCAAAGCTATGAGATCATGCAGACGGTGACATTCACCAATGGCCGGGGCTTTGCTTTGGGCCACAACGCAGCAGCCCCCAGCCCCTTTGTGACGTGGCAGTTCACCGAAACGGCAGATGGCCAGAAGGACTATTATTGGGGCCGATACTTCGATGACCTTGCGGCTGCACAGAAAAACTTTGCCAAGCGCACCGATGATTACAAAGATCTGTTCCATGTTGAGGAACGGGCCGAGGGCCAGGAACAGGCGCCCCTTTACCGCTACTATTCCACCCAGCGCCCTGTTGACCTCGGCACTTTCCCGAAGCCGCCCGGCAACGCTCCCGTGGAGATCATAAACTTCGACAAGCGGCGTCTGGTTGAGGCCGGTACTATGCGGGCGTGGGGTGAGGTGGCCTATTTGCAGCCCCTGACGGAAAGGCAAATGAGCGACTACGAGCTGCGCCCCGCGCCGGGCAACCCTGACCGGGAGCCCAGACGCTCCATCACCGCCAGGCTGAAAGAATCCGTCCCCCGGCAGGAGCCGCCCTCAAAGGCCAAGACGAACAAAGCCCATGATGACAGATAGGAGGAACCATGCACGAAAAAAACGATCATCTGCATACCGCAGAGCTCTCAATGGAACAGAATGACAATATGCTGGACGGCATCATCAATAACCTTCCACCCGCACCGCTCCCCGAAAGGCCGGAGCCCAAAAAGCTGGACAAGGTGAAAGAGCCGCCTGCCCGCAGGCGGAGCCGGGAACGGGAGGAACGCTGACGGCCCGCCGCAAGCGCGACAGGCACCTTCATGTGATGGTGACGGCTGACGAATTGGCACAGATACAGCAGCGCATGGCCGAGGCCGGTATCCAAAACGCCGGGGCTTATATGCGGAAAATGGCCCTCAACGGCTATATCCTCCATGTAGACCTTGCCCCCGTCCGGGAGTTGATTTCACTGCAACGGCGCTGTGCCAACAATCTGAATCAAGTTGCTGTCCATGCCAACACCTACGGCGGCATGTACCCGGACGAGATTGCCGGGCTCCAGCGGGATTATAACAGGTTATGGAGCATGGTATCTGACGTGCTGGGAGAGCTTGCTGCCATCGTGCAAAAATAGCTTTGGGGGTGCGGGTCTTTGCGGCCTGCACCCCTGCCTTTTTATTTATGGCGGCCTCGGGTCAACTTGGCCCGAAGTGATTTTTAGAGGAAGGAGGGATACCCATAGCCACAACAAGATTGATTTCCATGCACACCACGCCGGGCCTCTCTGTTGCGCAGTCCTTGAAAGACCGCACCGACTATGGCAAGAACCCGGCCAAGACCGGGGACGGAAAATATATCTCCGCTTATGAGTGCGACCCGGCCACGGTAGACGCAGAATTTTTTCTCTGGAAAAGCAAGTACAAGGCGGCCACGGGCCGGGAACAGAAAGCGGATAAGGACGTGATCTGCTATCAACTGCGGCAGTCCTTCCTTCCGGGTGAGGTTACACCAGAGCAGGCAAACCGTATCGGCTATGAGTTGGCTATGCGCTGGACAAAGGGCCGCCACCAGTTCATCGTGGCTACACACACGGACAAGGCCCATATTCACAACCACATTTACTACAATTCCACCAGCCTTGACTTTACGAAAAAGTTCCGGGATTTCCTCGGCTCGGGGCGGGCGCTGCGCAAGCTATCGGATACGATCTGTTTGGAAAACGGGCTATCCATTGTGAAGCACCCCAAGCAGAAAAGCAAGGGGAAATTCCAGCATTACGGCCAGTGGGCCGCTGGAAGGGAGAAACAGCCAACCTACCAAGACCTGCTCCGGGCGGCCATCGACACTGCCCTTGCAAAAAGCCCTTCCGACTTCCCGGCCTTCCTTTCCCTGATGGAGCTGGCAGGCTATGAGATCAAGCAGCGCAGAGGTACTATCAGTTTCCGGGCTCCCGGTCAAGAACGCTTTACCCGGCTTCGGGCGTCCACCCTCGGGGAAGGCTATGACGAGAAGGACATCCGGGCGGCGCTGTCCGGCACCCGTACCCGCCATGGCCAAGGCCGCAAGGTCAGTTTGGTGGTGGACATCCAGACCCGTTTGCAGGGTAAAGGGCCGGGCTATGAACGCTGGGCAAAGGTGTTCAATCTAAAGCAAATGGCCGCCGCCCTTGCTTATTTGCAGGAAAACGGCCTGCTGGAATATGCGCAGTTGGAGCAAAGAGCTGCGGCTGCCGCAGAGCATTTTCACAAGCTGTCAGATGAGATCAAGGGCACAGAGGCTGCCATCCGCACCAACCGGGAATTGCTGGCCGCCACGGTGCAGTATGCCAAGACCCGGCCTGTATTTGAGCAGTACAAAGCCAGCCGGTACAGCCGCCGTTTCCTTGCAGAGCACGAGGCGGAAATTGGGCTTTACCGGGCGGCTTGCGCAGATTTCCAGCGCATTTTAGGAGGAGCAAAGCTCCCCAAGGCAACCGCGCTCAAAGAGGAAGGCCGGAAGCTGGCCGAGCAGAAAAAGAGACTCTATGCCGAATACCGAAAGGCACGGGAGGATATGCAGGCGGTCACAACGGCCAAAGCCAACATTGATTATCTGCTGGGGTATTCCGGGCAAGACAAAAAGAAGGAGCAGGAACGGTAGCGGCCACGCCGCATAAGGAGCGGAGCGACGCTGCCATCTTCGGGCCAATTTGGCCCGAAGGCCGGGTTTGGGGAGGCTCCCCAACAAGCAGTTTTTTGTGTTCTGGCCGCAAGGCCGGAACATCAAAAAAAGCAACTGTGGCCACAGTTGCCCTGCTTGCCATTTAGCGACATCCCCAAACTGGCCGAAAAAACGGGAAAACGGAGGCCGTTATTTGACCTCCGTTTCTCTGGCTTTTTGTAGTCCCTCTGCTGTGGATTCCATCACAACAAGCTCTTTTTCGTTCATCGTATCGAGCATTACATCAATACGCTTGCGGCGTGGGCTATCCTTGTCTCCGCTGTCAGCATAAAAGTATTGGTCTACGGAAATTTCCAACAGGGTGACGATCTTAAAAAACGTGTTCAGGCTGGGGTGCTGTCCCTTATTCTCAATGCTCATTATGGTGCGGTCAGTACGCCCGACAAGCTCCCCCAGGTAAGCCTGCGTCCAGCCCTTCTTTTCTCTGGCTTCTTTGATTGCCAGCCCTATTGCGTGAAAGTCCAGCCTTCTTTCTGCCTCGTCCATAATTCATCACCCAATGTAATTTTACATTTCGAGTGTTAGTATGTGAATGTAATGGCATTTTATACGATGGAGTATTTTATTTCGTATCCGCAGTCTTGCATTGTTCGAGGGTGGGAATTATAATGTTATTCCGTGGAGGCGTGCTTTATGGATTATATGACTTTACGGGAAGCAAGCGAGAAATGGGGAGTTACACCACGGCGGATAAATTACCTGTGCGCTGCTGGAAGAATCCCCGGCGCGGTAAAAATGTCTACGTTATGGCTGATACCCAAAGATGCTCAAAAGCCGATTGACAGAAGAACGAGAGCGGGAAAGGAAGGGAAGTAAAAAATGAAACGATTGTTTTTACTGGAAGATGATTTAAGTTTAATTAAGGAAAATATCAAAAAAGAGAAAGGGAAATGCAGATGAAAACAGTCGCTATTATTGATGATGATATACATATCGGAGATGCCTTATCTGAAATATTAGAAAATGAGGGCTATGCGGTAATCCGTGCTTATTCAGGAACAGAGGCGCTCTATCTGTTCTCACAGAATAGACCCGATTTGATTCTTCTGGATTTGATGCTTCCGGGCCTTTCCGGGGAAGAAGCGCTGCCGCACATAAAAGGAATACCTGTGATTGTCCTGAGCGCAAAGGTGGACGTTCAGGATAAGGTAAACCTTCTGCTCGGCGGCGCGGTTGATTATATCTCCAAGCCGTTTGACACAGCGGAACTTCTCGCCCGCATCACCGTACAGTTTCGTAAGGCAGAAAAGCCGGATTCTTCCTCTGTATTAACAGTCGGTGATTTAACGTTGGATACCGTTACTTTTGATGTGACCGCAGGCGGGCAGTCGGTAAAATTGACTCGGACGGAATATGCCATTCTCAAACTGTTAATGACAAGTCCGAAACAGACCATATCCAAAGGCACTCTACTGGATCGCATTAGTCTGGATACCCCGGATTGCACAGAGCGATCCTTAAAACAGCATATCAGCAATCTCCGCAGAAAGTTATCGGATGCCACCGGCACGGATTATATTGAAACGGTGTGGGGTATCGGTTTCAAACTGGCTGAAAAATCTTGACGAAATATTGACCTTTTCCCGGCCATTTTCTTGATGATTGTTTTTTATAATAGAATTATCAAGTCATGGAGGTGCCATACAGTGGACTATGTATTAACCACAAATAGCCTGGGAAAGAAGTATAAGCATTTTCAGGCGTTAAATGATCTGACCATGCACATTCCCAAAGGGGCTATTTATGGCTTTGTCGGAAAAAACGGTGCTGGTAAAACTACGCTGATTCGGATTATCTGCGGTTTGCAGAACCCAACATCTGGCGAATATACGTTATACGGAAAAAAGAACACAGAGAAAGAAATTGTGAAAGCACGAAGAAGAATGGGAGCCGTGGTAGAGACGCCGGCTGTCTATTCGGATATGACTGCGGAGGATAATCTTAAACAGCAATACTATAACCTTGGACTACCCTCTTTTCATGGTTTGGAGGATATTCTGGCGTTGGTGGGGCTAAAAGATACCGGGAAAAAGAAGATAAAGCACTTTTCACTTGGGATGCGCCAGCGGCTGGGAATTGCTATAGCCCTTGTTGGCAGTCCTGATTTTCTGGTACTTGACGAGCCTGTGAATGGACTTGATCCGCAAGGTATCGTGGAGATACGGGAGCTGATTTTGAAGCTGAACCGAGAGAGACAGATTACGGTTTTGATTTCAAGCCATATTCTCGATGAACTTTCCAAATTTGCGACACACTACGGTTTCATTGACAGCGGTCACATAATAAAAGAAATCACGGCTGAAGAACTTGCAGAAGCCTGTAGAAAATGTATTTCCGTAGAAGTGAGCGATACAAAAATTCTTGCTCACGTTCTTGACAATATGAAGATTGATTATAAAATTCTCTCCGATAAGACTGCGGACATTTATGCAAAGGTCAATGTATCTGTATTGACTTCAAAACTCGCAAAAGAAAACTGCGAAATTATTTCATTACGGGAACGGGACGATAGTCTGGAAAGCTATTATATCAATCTTGTTGGAGGTGGGAAACGTGAGTAAGTTGCTGCGTGCAAATATAGTGAGACTTTGGAAAAACAAAATATTCTGGGTTGGTTTTACCTTTTTAACCGTAATGGGTGCTGTACAAAGAATTAGTATCGGTATGGACATAGAGAGGCATTTTTTAGATGAGGCGTTTTGGATAAGCGCTCTTTTCATTGGATTTGTTCTCTCTGCTTTTATCAGCCTTTTTATCGGGACGGAATATGAAGATGGTACGGTTAGAAACAAAGTCATATCGGGGCACACCCGTTCAGAAATTTATTTTGCAAATGTAGCCGTCTGTATCATTGCCGGATGGTTTATGTGTCTTGGATGCCTAATCGCTTCGCTTTTGATAGGTATTCCGCTGTCAGGTTTTTTCCGCACATTTCCGATTACTCTGCTGGAAGGCATTTGCGTATTTGCTTTAAGTGCGGCTTACGCGGCAATTTATTGTTTTGTTTCTATGTTGGGGTCAAACCGTGCTGCTACCGCGGTCGTTTGTATTTTGCTTTCCATTTTTCTGCTGTTTTCTGGTACGGTTGTCTCAAATCGACTGGAACAGGACGAATATTATTATATCCCGGATGCGTCTTTGGGTATCGGTGAAATTGATGATGGAAAAGACTCGGAGTGGATTCGCAATCCAGACTATTTAGATGGAACCGAACGCACAGTGTACGAAATCATTTTCAATGTCATTCCGGGAGGGCAGTCATTGGAACTTAGCGGCCAGACCAACGAAAATAATAATTATATCATCATGCTCCTGGCTTCTATGGGATGGATTGTAATTACAAGCGGCTGCGGGATGCTGATTTTTCATAAAAAGGATTTAAGATAGAAGGAGTATGTGTTATGGAGTTTTGGCTATGGGTTACAATCGGTATTATGGCTTTGATTATCCTGATTCTTGGAATCAATAATTATATGTTAAGGAAATCCGCAAAGGAAATCAAAACTGCTTTTGCCGAAAAACTCATAACCGATACAAATACTTTGATTGATATTTCATGCGGCGACAGGTGTATGCGTGACCTTGCAGATTCCCTCAATCAGCAACTTGAAAATCTTCAAAAAGAAAGGCATCGCTTTCATCAGGGGGATTTGGAACTCAAAAATGCCATTACAAGTATTTCACATGATTTGCGCACGCCATTAACCGCTATCTTCGCGTACCTTGATTTGCTGAATCGAGAAGAAATAAATGAAAAGGTTCGGCGGTATCTGGCACAAATCCAAAATCGAGCAAATGTGCTTAAAAATCTTACGGAGGAGTTATTTCATTATAGTGTCGTTACCACTTCGCAGGAACTGAAACCTGAGCGCGTGAATGTGGTTCATATTCTACAGGAAAGTTTGTTATCCTTTTATGGAGTGATGCAGGAAAAGGGAATCCAGCCACAGATTGATCTGCCGGAGATACCTGTCTGGCGTGAAGTGGATGTCAGTGCCTTAAATCGTATTTTTTCCAACATTATAAGCAATGCCGTGAAATATACAGACGGGGATTTCTCCGTCTGTATGAAAGAAGAAGGAAGTATTATATTTTCTAATCGTGCAGAAAGCCTAAATATTGTTTCTGTTGGAAGGCTGTTTGACCGTTTCTACACAGTAGAAGAACGGCGTAATTCTACAGGATTAGGGTTATCTATTGCAAAAAATTTGACGGAACGTATGGGAGGCTTGATTGATGCTAATTATACCGATGGAAAATTATTTGTAACAGTGCAATTCTAAAAATGGCAATCTATTGACCGAAATAAACTAACTGACTCTGCCGCACGACGGCAAAAGAAAAAAGCCGTCGTGCAGCAGAAAATAGTTATGCCCTCATTCGGCGGCTTTGAGAAATCAAGCCGCTGTTTCTTTTATTTCCCAATCGAGGCAAAGGCTTATCCCCAATAAATACGGCGGCTGTCAGGAGGTGGCCGCCGTGGTACAACATAGGTTTCGACAGATTCCGATAGAGAGGCATCTGTCAAAAAAAGCCTGCATTCCGAATGGAACATCTGCGGAAATCAATACGAAATTATTTGGTATTTAAGTGATAAAGTTGTTTCGGGCGCTTGCATAGCTCTATGCTGTGCGGGCGCTTTTTTATACCTATGGGGCCGCCTCGGGCCAACTTGGCCCGAGGTCTGGCCCCGGTGTCGTTCTCCGCCGCTCCGGGTTCAGCCACCATATCCACCCAAGACTGAAACGGAGGTATTTTTGTCTACTATCAATTTGCGGGATTATTACCCGTTTTATACAGCGGACTGTTTTATCGAAGTCCCGGACGAGGTGGCGGATGCTCTTGCCGCGTTTGAGCGGGCAGAAGCCGCCCTCCGTTTGCGCACATACCGACATAAGGCATACTTCTCCCTCGACCGGGGGGACGGTATCGAGCATGAAGCTCTTTTTGTTTCTCTTTCGCCGGAGGAAGTCTACGAGCGGAAAGTAACAAAGCAAGAGCTCCATGCCGCCATTGCCAGCCTGCCCGACAAGCAGGCAAAGCGGGTCTATGCACATTTCATTTTGGGCATGAGAAAATCCGAGATCGCCCGGGCCGAGGGTGTCCATGAGAAGGTCATCCGTTTGGCTATTGAGCGTGGGTTGCGGAACATGGAAAAATATTTGAAAAAAGTTCTGTGAGCCGTACCGAAAACGATCAAAAAATGAAATGGTTTATGAAAGGCAGATAGCCTCGGGGCAACTTGACCCGAAGGAACATCAAACTTTCATTGCTTTGAAAACTGAATAAGAGGATACCCGGATACAAAGGGTGAAGGTGCCGAGTGACAGGCCCGCCAGGACTTCCATTGTCAGAGGATGGAACGAGCGATCAGGCCCATGCCGCAGGCGGGCCGTGGCTGGCCCGCTGGATAAAGCGCCGAAACCTTGATACTTGCGTTCAGTCACAGTCCGAGCGTTGAAGCGGCCTTGCAAGCCGTGAGCCGTCGCAGGCAATGAGGACGCCTCGCCATCAGAATGGGGAGAGGTGAGATTCCTATGGGGTGGACAAGCCTGCCGCCCGTCCGGGCCATCTGGAAAGATAGCACATACACACGGGGGCCGCCCGCAAACACTGTCTTGTGACAGCCCAACCGATACGGCGCGGCCCCCATTTTTGAAGGAGGGGGCTATGAGTATCCCTTATCAAGATTTACAACAGATGCTTTCGGAGCCTTGGAGCAACAATGCCTGCCGGGGTTACGTCATCAAGGCTATGGAGGACTGTGATTTTCCGCCCGAGGATATAAAACGAGTCGTGGCCGAGCTTCACTATATCTTTGACATCTGTGCTGTGGCCGAGGCATCGGAGTATTACGAAAAAAGTCCCTATTGACCTCGGGCCAACTTGGCCCGAGCTTGGAGGATAACGAAAGGGCAGCACCCGGATGAGCGGTACTGCCCTTTCGTGTTTCCCCAATGAGACAAGAGGGAGGCTGATACTTGAAGGAGGCATGAGAAACAGGGGGTATTAAATGTTGCGGACAAAACAATTGGATGTATTGCGGTGCGTGGATATGAACGCCGTGGATAAAGAGACGCTTGTTGATATGAGCGGTGTTGCCTTGGATACCAGCCTTCCCCATGACCAGCGTTTGGCATGGATGCTGGGGGTATCCCCCAATCCGTATTGCTTCCGCTATGGGGATGTAGGTATCAAAATCGAGTTTGCCGAAAGCGCCCCTTCCTTGCAGGAGGCGTTTTCCTCTTTCCTTCTCAAACTAAAGAGCGGTCTGTGACGGTTTTTACTAATCATCTGCAAACTTGTTGGGCGTGGCCTTGGATAGTATAATATAAGTGTAATGTGATAGGGAAGGAGGAAAAATGTCACGCACCAAAAATAGATATATCGAGCAATCACCTATTCGCCCTTACAGTATAACACGCTGGAAACTTGGCGAGTATATCCGGCTTTCAAAGGAAGATCTGAACAGGGGCCGGGACGAAAGTAACAGCGTAGCCAATCAGAAAAAGCTCTTGGGCGAATACTACGAGCAGCACATGGACGAGTTTGAAGGCCGCGAGGTCTATGTGGATGACGGACACACCGGGACGGACACCAACCGGGAGGGCTTTCAAAAACTGCTGGCCGATGTTATGAGCCGCAAAATCACCTGTGTTATTGTCAAGGATTTATCCCGGTTGTCCAGAAATTACAGCGATGCGGGGAGCCTGATAGAAAACCTGTTTGTTCAAATGAATGTGCGGTTTATCAGTTTGGCCGAGGGTGTTGACAGCTACCACAACCCTGACAGCGTTTCGAGCATCCTTGTACCGATCACCAACGTAATGAACGACAACTACTGCTATCAGACCTCAAAAAAGATACGGCAGGTTTTTGACTATAAGCGGCGCAAGGGTGAGTTTATCGGCTCATACGCTCCCTATGGATATGTGAAAGACCCCGAGGATGGACACTATCTGCTGGTTGACGAGGAAGCAGCCGAGGTGGTAAAGGACATATTTTCTATGTTCTTGAGCGGAAAGACAAAGCCCGCTATTGTCCGACACTTGAACGAGCACGGCGTTCTTTGCCCCACGGCCTACAAACAGAGCAAGGGCTTGAAATACAACGCCCCCAATTCTGCGGCCAATCCCATGTGGAGCACGATAACGATTACAAACCTATTGAAAAATCGTGTTTATACCGGGGATATGGTGCAAGGCCGCCAGCGGGTCAAGAGTTACAAAGTCCATGTACAGGAGCGAGTACCCGAGGAAGAATGGTTCGTGGTAGAAAACACCCACGAAGCCATCATCGACAAAGAAACCTTTGAAAAAGCGCAGCAGCTTATGAAAAGAGATACACGCACCGCCCCGAAGCAAAAAGAGCTTTATCTTTTCAGCGGTTTTCTCCGCTGTGCGGATTGTGGGCGGGCCATGTCAAGGATAGCTTCAAAAGGGATTTATGTGTATTACCACTGTGCCACTTACAAAAACCTTTCCCGTACAGCTTGCACAAGACACGCCATCAAAAGTGACCGATTAGAAGCGGCGGTTCGATACGCTATTCAGCGGCAGGTATATCTGGCTGTTTCCTACACGGACACCATCCGCAAGATCAATGCGGCACCTTTCCAGAAAAGCCGCTCCGTTCGTTTGGACAGTCTGATAACGACAAAGGAAAAGGATCTTGCCAAGGTCATGCGCTACAAGCAGTCCCTTTATCAAGACTGGAAGGACGGCGAAATCACCAAAAACGACTACCGCCGCATGAGCGAGGACTACGAAAAGCAGGCCGAAGAAATCAACGCTGTTCTGGACACTCTGACAAAAGAACGAGCCGAGCTTGAAAAAGGTGTTGATACAGAAAATCCCTTTTTGGTGGCATTTCGCAAGTATCAAAACATCGACAAGCTGACCCGAGAAATCCTGATTGAATTAGTAGACAAAATCACCGTCTACGAAAACGGCAACATCAGCGTTAAATTCAAATTCGCTGACGAGTTCCGCCGGGTGGCGGAGTACATCGAGGTCAATGCCCGTGATACTGCGGGCTGACCTTCCGCATTTTCGTTTGATAGTTTTCCTAATATATGTGGCCCATATTTAAAGAATGGGAGTAAATCATCTATTAACCTTTCAATTTCTTTAGTTTCATTTGTATCACATAACTTCAAATAGCTTTCATATAAAGAAGGATTATCTGTAAGAGCCGAATAGTCATAACGTATAATATTGCTTGAGCTTACAATGATATTCCATGCATTTTCAGACGCAGAACGACCGATCCCATTGTGATAATATGAATTTACTTTTTTGCCGAAAGCTGAATATTTTTCCAAAATAACCTCCAAAATGTTTCTAAGATCTTTATCTTCACGTGGCAACAGTAATTTAGCTCTATTAGATGCTTGATATATTGTTTTGATCGCATTATTAACGTCGTCTACTAATTGATAAGGTAAAGTGTAGTAACCATTAAAAGCCGAAAAATTTGAAAAAATCACATGTATTCGATTATGTACACTTTCAAGCAAATTTTGGGCCATGCAATAATCATCATAAATTTTGAGAATATTATCCCTCATTTGGATATATTCTTCGTGCTTATTTAAAGCAATTTGAAATCTTTCATTACTTTCCTCTATTTCCTTTTGCAGCTTGTTGTTCTTCTTATTTTGGATCAAAGATATAATCGCAACAGCGACAGAAATGCTAATTGGTACAAATATACCTACATATGTTACCCATATGGGAATAGAATTTTGATCGATCATTTCTATTAACCGGTTAATTGTTTCAGCAATTTCTTTCATTTCCTTATCACCTTAACTTTTTGTTCCCTTTTTTATTTTCTATTCACATCAAAAGTCAATAATCCGACTCTGCTTTATCCCAGGCATTTCTCAGGAAAGGATCTGTATTTCCCAAAAAGGTGTCAAGACACCTTTTTCGGAAGTAATATTACAGAATTTTTACATGCCTGTCAAATATCCCCGTTCTCCTCCCCGGAAATATGGGGCCGATAGGTCATCGCAATATATTTGCTCTCCCACAGATCGTCCCAGGGACCGTATTCGCTGATCCGGCAGTCATGATGAAGGTCCTCTGCGACGGTGAGGATCACATCCTTTAATTCCAGCCGGTCAGTGAACTTTTGCGGGATGGCACTGAGGCCCAGGGCGGCGCCGAGGATATTCCCCGTGACTGCGCCGGTAGAGTCGCTGTCACCGTCGTGATTGACTGCGGCTATAATGCCTTTTTCAAAGTCATCGGCGTATTTCAGCGCACAGTATACGGCGATCGCCAGCGTTTCCTCGGCCACCCAGCCTTCGCCGAGCTGTCGAATTGCATCCAGGTCATCCAGCGGTTCCCCCGAAAGGCGCACAGCTTTCTGCACGAGGCCGGTCAGCTCCTGCATATGCTTTGCCTTCGGATAAAGCGCCGGAATGGCGGCCAGCGCATGCCGAACTGCTTCCGGGACGGACTCCCCGTGCTCTGTGATCCGCTGAAGAATGTGTACCAGCATGGCCGCCGGGAGATACCCCAATTCATGTCCGTGCGTCAATGCGGCTGCCCGTGCGCCGATGGCGTCGATTTCTTCTTCCGGATAGCCCTTATCCGCAAAATATACCCCGATCGGCGCGACACGCATGATGCCGCCGCAGCCCTTGCTGTGGTTGACAGGCTTGTCGATCCTTCCGTTCCCGCCCTGTGCCAGGGCCGCCAGGCAGGTATTTCCCGGCGCTCTGGGGCTGAACAGTTCAGGAACGTTTACCAGCCACGAATAATGGAATTCCTCCGGCAATGGATACTTTTCGGTCTGCGTCCGATACCAGTCTCTGTAGCTGTATGCGATATAGCATTCGGCATAGTCGCCCATGATGCCGCGCGTCATGCCGCGGGTCGTACCGACGAGAAGTCTGGTCGCCGTGAACAGCGTCATCTGCGTATCGTCGGATATTTCCGCGATGCCGCGGTGCAGTTCATATTCCGTGATGCCGTTTGCGCCATACTTTTGGAAGATGGAGGCAGCGGACAGGAACTCCACCGCATAGCCCAGCGCGTCTCCGGCGGCGCCGCCGATGAGACATCCTTTGAACCGATCCAGATCACGCATCAGTATTCCCCTCTCTGCACCGTCTGCGGTGTGCTGCTGACAATTTGTTCATATCTCACCAGCGTCACATTCCCCATCTCCTTCGCCCTGTCGGCACATCCTTTGGTGAAGCCGGACTTGGCAAAGAGGTAAAAGTGCTTCGTTTGATATGGAAACAGGCCGCTGCGCTTTACCAGCGTTTCCAGAACGCCGAGATCCGCTTTTTCGTTCGTCCATTTGCACGCTCCGAAAAGAGCCGTGTTTTTATCCTGTTCCGCAAGAATATCGATCTCTGCCTGGTGTTTTTCTGTCGGGTCATTGCCCCACCAGCGGCCGAGGGAGGAAAACTGCACCGGACACCTTCCGGCAAGCAGCAGCTTCCAAAGGTACTGCCTGCAGATCTCCTCAAACACCTTGCCCATATAGTCCGGGAGAAACGGCGCGATGCGCCTGTAAGCGAGGTCGTCGGCGCCGCGGGCGATGATGGAACTGTTCTCCGGCACGAAGCGATACCAGAAGCGGAACAGATTGTCCTCGATCTCATAGATCGCTTTCCGGGATGCCTTTTCGCCATAGGGCGTCTCTTTGCGGATGATCCCGAGGGCGACGAGATTTTTGATATAGGCAGCGCACACATTGGTGTCCTCGCCGACCTTGCCGGAAATCTCGGACATCCGGGTGGAGCCGGTGGCGATCGCCGTGATGATGGCGTTATACAGCGCAGGCTCCCGCACCTCCTGTTTGAGCAGATTTTCCGGTTCCTCAAAGAGCGCAGAGGTGGGGTTCAGAAACGTGTTCCTGATATTATCCTCGATGCTCATTTCATCGTTCATTTGAAGCAGGTACTGCGGCGTGCCGCCGACGATCCCATAGATCAGCGCCTTGTCCTCGTCGGAAAAATGACGAAAATACCGACAGGTTTTCTCAAAATCAAAGGGAACGATCTTCATCTGCGCCGTCCGTCTGCCGTAAAGCGGCGCCTTGTAGGCGAGGACGTAATCCTCCATATACGACATGGACGAGCCGCAGAGGATCAGCATCAGCTTCGAGGTGTCCCTGTACTTGTCGATGAGCATCTGAAGCGTGGAAGCGAGACTTTTCTCCGACCGGGCGACATAGGGGTACTCGTCGATGGCGAGGATGAGCCGCTCCTGCTCGGACAACCTGAACACATACTCCAAAGCCGCCTGAAAGGAAAGGAAGGAATTTTCTGTCTCGATCCCGGTATGGTACTCCAGAATATTCCTGCTGAAGTTTGCAAGATTCTGTTTGGCGCTGCTCTCCACGCCCATAAAATAGATGGCCTTTTTTTCTTTGATAAACTGGGTGATCAGCGCTGTTTTCCCGACGCGCCGCCGTCCGTATATGACGGCGAATTCAAACTGATCTGAGGCGTATCGCCTGTTCAAAGCATCCAGTTCCCGTTCTCTGCCGATAAACACATTCATGTACCTCCATGTCAACAATATAACACGGCGAATAAAATATGTCAAGTACGATTCGGCAAATCATACTTGACCTATAATTCACAAACAGAGCGGGCAGGGCAAATCCGTTCCGCTGCCCCATCTCGCTCCGCTTTTCTTAACGCTCTTCTCTCAGCACTTCATTACTCTCACCGCTTCGCCAGCTCTTCCGTGATCTCCTCCCAGGTGATCCCCTTTTCCGCCATCAGCACCATCATGTGATAGAGGAAATCGGAAATTTCATATTTCACCTCGTTGGGATTGGGATTCTTGGCCGCGATCACGATTTCCGTGGCCTCCTCGCCCACCTTTTTCAGGATCTTGTCGATGCCCTTCTCGAACAGATAATTGGTATAGGAGCCCTCCCGGGGATGGATCCTGCGGTCCTCGATAACGGCCAGCACCTCCTCCAGCACCTTCAGGGGATTATGGGACTCCTCTTTGCGGCCGCGGTCCTGAATCTCATGGAAGAAGCAGCTATAGGAGCCCGTGTGGCAGGCCGCGCCGATCTGCTCCACCCTGGCCAGAATGGTGTCCATATCGCAGTCGGCCGTCAGCCGGTGTACGAACTGGAAATGACCGCTGGTCTCCCCCTTGAGCCACAGCGCCTGGCGGCTGCGGGAATAATAATGCATCCGGCCGCTTTCCAGCGTCTTCCGGTAGGCCTCCTCGTTCATATAAGCGACCATCAGCACCGCTTCGGTCTTCACGTCCTGCACCACGACGGGGACGAGACCATCCGGACCCTTTTTAAAGTCCGCCCAGACGAAGGACGCGTTTTCCTGCTCCACCGGGATCTGATTTTCCCGACAGATCTTCTTGAGCGCTTCCATCTGGCCGAGATTCTGCGTCACCAGAGGGCCGGACAGGCCGGCCACGTTGGCAAAGGAAAGCACCTCCAGCAGCTTGTCCAGCGATACCTCCGGCAGAAAGGGCGTCACCGGGACCGGGGATACCAGGGCGGCCTCCCGCACGCCCGCGCCGTGGAACAGAAAGACCTCCGAGGCCCGTCTGCCGATGATCTCCTTCGCCGCCTCCAGTTGTCCGGGATCGTCCACGCCGGCGATGATCTTCGCCGGTCCGAACCGCTTGGAAACCTCTTCCAGAAGCGTCAGATCCTCCGGACCCTTCAGCTCCACCACCGCCTGGGCACAGCCTGCGTAGAGCAGCTTTTTCACATCCTCGAGCCGGCGGATATTGCCGCCGCCCGCCACGGGGACCGCCGAAGCGGCGCAGATCTCCCGGATGAGATCCAGCGTTTCCTCATGCTCCCTGTCTCCGACGGACATATCGTGCACATACAGCCGGTCACAGCCGGAGGACGCGTATTCGCCGGCCAGCGCCGCAGGCGTCACGCTGATATCCGTTTTCGCCTCCCGGTCGGACACGGCCCGCTTCTGATAGAGATAGATACAGGGCATAAACTTTTTCGCTTCCGTCGTCATAGGATTCCTTTCGTGGAGAGCACGCCGTCCAGGCGCGGTTCAACGGACAGCGCCATGTCCAGCGCTTTGGCGAAGGCCTTGCACATGGCTTCCGCGATGTGGTGGCTGTTCTGCCCGTCCAGCACCTTGATATGCAGGTTCATCGCAGCCGCGGAGGATACCGCATA